>NZ_JBCNHI010000021.1:0-6445 GCF_050482105.1 Paenibacillus jamilae
GATGACGGAAACGGCGGCACAGTGGATACGCAGTTCAACGTGACGATCACGCCGGTAATTCCAGAAGCCGTGAATCATGCGCCGACGGTGGAAACGTCGATCAGCAATGTAACGACAGGAGTTGCAGACGGCATCAAGACCGTGAGCCTTGCAGGTGTGTTCGCAGACGAAGATAGCGACGCATTGACATTCACTGCAACTTCAACGAATGCGGGCGTGGCGACAGTAGTAGTAAACGGAAGCGACCTGAAAATAACACCAGTAAACGCCGGCACAACTACGATTACGGTAACGGCAGATGACGGAAACGGCGGCACGGTGGATACGCAGTTTAACGTGACAACCACGCCAGTGATTCCAGAAGCTGTGAACCATGCGCCGACGGTGAAAACGTCGATCAGCAATGTAACGGCAGGAGTTGCAGACGGCATCAAGACCGTGAGCCTTGCAGGTGTGTTCGCAGACGAAGATAGCGACGCATTGACATTCACTGCAACTTCAACGAATGCGGGCGTGGCGACAGTAGCAGTAAACGGAAGCGACCTGAAAATAACACCAGTAAACGCCGGCACAACCACGATTACGGTAACGGCAGATGACGGAAACGGCGGCACGGTGGATACGAATTTCACTCTAACGGTGATTCCTCCATCTGCTGTTAATCACGCTCCTGTTGTTCAAAGCACAATTAATGATATTTCTACAGAAGCAGGTGCTATGGACACAACTATTGGACTTGCTTCAACTTTTGCGGATGAAGATTTGGACTCACTAACGTATTCCGCTGATTCATCGGACCCTGGCGTAGCAACGGTTTCCGTTACAGGCGATCAACTGAGTATTACTCCGCTAGCAGTCGGGAGTGCTACAGTAACAGTCACCGCAGATGATGGGAAGGGGGGGACCGTTCAGACAATTTTCCAAGTCACTGTTGGAGAAAAGAAAGGACTTTTCTTCTCTGAGTTGGCATGGGGGGAGGGCGACCCTATGATGCAGATTATTGAGCTTTATAATGCGGGTTCAGAGAGATTGGATGCTTCAAAAATTAGAATTGAACGTAGTGGCGGTGGAGATCCGATCGAAATAAGTCAAGACGCTGGTGCTTTTATTCAAGGTAAAGCTACTTTTGTGATAGGAGAAACCATGTTTTTTGGTGATGTGTATGTAGATTACTCCACGGGCATGGAATTTTATAACGATGATTCAGCACCTGTCACTTTATCGCTCTATTACGATAATCAGTTGATTGATACGGCCGTGTTTCAGCCTCATACCACTCTAGCTAGACAATCCGGTGTTACCCATGGGAATGCAGGCCACTACGAGGAAAGTGAATGGATTGATGAAGGAGTCGATTATACGGATAATATCGGCGTCTTTAGCAGTGAGGCACCATAATGAATAAAAAGAATAGAGGGAACATCATGAGTTCTAAACCCAATAAATGGCTGATTACATTAGCTTTGGCTGCACTTGTTGCTCCAACAGCCTTGCAGACGATTGCATCTGCTGCCAGCGATGCATCAAACGGAGCAGCTCTGGCAAGCCTGCCTTTTAAAGACATCAATAATGTTGCTTCTAAGCAAAAGACAAGCATCCTGCAAGCCATTGAAGCTGGGCTTCTGCGTGGAGATCCATCCGGATCTTATCGGCCAACGGATTTGTTGACTCGTCAAGAAATGGCGGTTCTATTAACTCAAGCTCTGCAACTCTCTATTTCTAAAGCAGCAAGCAGCAGCTTTTCGGATGTAGACTCGAAAAGTTGGTCGAGTCCCTATATTGAGGCTGTACACCGTGCAGGACTCATGAATGGAGACGACGGCAACAAATTCAGACCCAAAGCGGTAGTGACCAGAGAGGAGGCGGCGGTACTGCTTATGCGGGCCGCCGGGCTTCCTATCACAGCTGACGCCACGGATTCTGCTAAACTTACTGATTGGAATCGGGTTAGCCCGTGGGCACGGCCTTACGTAAATACGGCTTTACAGTCGGGTTCCATGGAGACGGATCAATCCGCTTTCAAACCTAAATCGTCTGTTCAACGTCAAGATATAGCCCAGTATATGATGTCTACCTTTTTCCCTAAGGACCATGTTGTCCAACTCCAAAAAGTGGAGGATGGAAAGGCTTGGATTAACGGGATTGAATATAAACTTTCGGATTCAGTTAAAGGAATCTTGCAAACCTCTAACCAGGAGATTCTCAAAGGAGCAGATATTCAATTTGTAGCATCACAGCGGACCATTGAATCGATCACCAAACTAGTCATCCATGCGAGCGGGCAAGCCCCGATAGGGCAAGCTTCCGAATTCAGTGGTAACCTTGTATTAGATGGTCATAACTCTACGATTGACGGAGATTTAACTGTTGACGGTGATTACATTTCAGTAATGAATTTGAATGTCAAAAATAGCTTTACAGTTACGTCAAGCCTTGGACATGATTTCTATGCTTCTAAATTTACGGTACAAGGAAAAACATATATTCAGGGTGGTGACCAGAACACCGTATTATTTGATGCATCTGAGCTGAAGGATGTCGAGGTCTCCAAACAGGATGTCCACGTTGTCATTCAAGGAAATTCGACGGTGGATCAAATGACGTTGACTTCCAATACAACAATTGAAAATGATTCATCCTCAACGATACTGCAGTTGAATGTTCTTACCGGTGCCCAGCAGGTAGAGCTGCAGGGGACTATTCAGCAATTGTCGGTGAACAGTGATCGGCCCGTAGCTCTGACAGGCCAAGCCTCCATTAATACATTGACTGTGAACAGTGCCTCTCCAGTCAGTCTGGAGGTAGCTGGAACCATTTCAAATTTACAAGTAAATAACGCTGAAGCAAATATTAGTGTAAGCTCCTCCAGCCAAGTTACGAATACTTCATTTGGAGCAGGTGTGTCCTCTTCGACGGTATCAGGAGTCTCAGGAGTCACTACAACTTCTTCGGGCAGCTCGCGTTCTACGGTTGTGACCAATACAGCGCCGAAGTTAGTGACCAAATATGACGATCAGGCCGTAACGGTGGGCGATTCTGAACTTCAAATTGACTTGCTTGGTCATTTTACGGACGCGGAGCAGTCTGAGCTCAAATATACGGCAGTGTCGTCTAGTACAAAAATAAGTACCGTCCGAGTAGAAGGAACAAACCTGTTTATCAAGGCTGTTGGCAAAGGGACTGCGACCATTACGATCGCCGCAGATGACCAGGCCGGGAAGAAAGCGGGTGCGAATTTCAAAGTCCGTGTCAATGAATCTCCTGTTTCATCGGGTATCCCTGATCAAAGCAAGCAGTTAGGGAGCGGCGACGTAACCTTATCTTTAGGATCGTTTTTTACGGATTCTGAAAATGATCCTATGACCTATGAGGTTGCGATCGATGATCCTTCCATTGCCACCTTTACCTTGACTGGTGATCAATTGGTATTAACTCCGGCAACTGTAGGACATGCCCAAGTTACCGTCAAGGCATCCGATGGTCGGGGAGGCAGCGCAAGTCAGTCGTTTCAATTGGCGGTAACTGCAGTACCTAATCAAAATCCAGTTGTAAATCAGAAACCAGGCAACCAAACGCTCACTGTTGGCGATGCGGACTACATCCTGGATTTATCCCCGGTATTCCTTGATCCGGATAGCAACCCGCTAACTATCTCGGCAGAATCCTCGGATCCGTCCATTGCGACGGTCTCTATTAACGGAAACCAGGCTACGGTTCATGCGGTTTCCTCAGGAACAGCAAACATCCAGCTAAAAGCGGCAAATGGCCGTGGAGGCGAGGTTAAGACCAATTTTGATATTACCGTTAATGAACCTCCGGCATCCCTGGGAATTCCGGATCAAACGAAACAAATCAATTCAGGCGACATTCAGTTATCTTTAAACAACTTCTTTACCGACCATGAGCAGGATACGTTATCATACAGCATTGATATTTCCGATTCTTCGGTTGCGACTGCAGTGCTGAATGGGGACGCGCTTACCATTACACCGTTAAAGATTGGCAGCACAGTAGTATCCGTTAAAGCATCCGATGGCCATGGAGGCAGCACAAGCCAGTCATTCCAATTGGAAGTAACCGCTGTTCCTAACCAAAATCCGGTTATAGATCAGAAGCTAGATAATCAGACACTGATTTTAGGTAATGCAGATTATATCCTGGATTTATCTTCTGTATTCCACGATCCCGATGGCGATCCTGTGGATGTTTCGGTAGAATCGTCGAATTCATCAGTTGCTGCTGTATCCGTTAACGGAAACCAAGTCACCGTCCATGCAATTTCTTCAGGAACAGCAACGATTCAGCTTAAAGCGGAAGATGGTCGCGGGGGCGAGGTCACTACTGATTTTGATGTTACTGTCAATGAATCCCCAGTTTCGTCAGGGATTCCGGACCAGATAAAAGAAATAAATACAGGCAATATTCAATTGTCCTTAAACGATTTCTTTTCCAGTCCTGATAGCGATATTTTAAATTACGATGTTAGTGTTTCTGACCCGACTGTTGTGACGGCTGACGTTTATGGGGATTTGCTCACTCTTACACCGTTAACGATCGGTAGCACATTAGTATCGATCAAAGCAACAGATGACCGAGGAGGGCAAGTGATCGAAACTTTTAAAGCCACTGTCACGGCTGGAACTCCAGAGAATCAGAATCCAGTAGAAACTAAACCTGCCGACCAATCGCTTACTATAGGTGGTGAGGTTTACTCACTCGACTTAGGTTCCGTTTTTACTGATCCTGATGGTGATACGTTGACTTTTAAGGCCACCTCTTCTGATCCGTCCGTTGCTTCGGCGGAAATCGCTGGAGCTCAGTTGAAAATTCAGGCACTAAGTGCAGGAACGACAAGCATAGAAATTACGGCTATGGATGGTCGTGGAGGGGAAACTTCAACCAGCTTCCAGGTCAATGTCCAATCATCCGGCTTGCCTAACCCGTCTTCTAATCAGCCGCCTCAAGTAGAAGCGGTCATTTATGAACAAGTGTTGACTGCAGGAGTTACGAATGCAAGAAGCTATGACCTATCTCAATTGTTCAGTGATGCTGACGGGGATGCCCTGACGTTTACTTCTACTGTTGAATCAAGCGGTATGGTAAATGCCGAGGTTAACGGTTCAATGCTAACTCTTACTCCGGGTAATCAGGCAGGAAGTACCAAGGTAACGATTACTGCGGATGATGGGCATGGCGGAAAAGCCACCTATAATTTTCAGGCAACGAATGCCCCTCTTGCAACGAATGGAATTATTCAAATCCGGACTAAGCAAGGGGTCAAAGATCCGATTACTTATGACATGTCAACAGTGTTCCCGGGTGAAACTTCATTTAAAGTCTATTCGGGTACGGCAGATTCTACCTTTACTGGACCAACCCCTCTTAATGGGAAGGTTTGGACGTGGAACGGCGATGTTTTTCAATACTTCTGGGTAATCGGAGCAAACGGATCTGCTACTGTATTTCAAGTGATCTCAAATCCTCAAGGACCGGAGGAACTATATTTTTCTCAGTATCTATCCTTGGATAAAACCCGTACTGCCATTGAGCTGTTTTACAATCCGGTAGGAGATACTTCTAAGCCTATAGAAAATGCAGGATACTCACTTGAGATTCATCAATACAATTTGGCTACAAATACTCCTAAAGTGTGGAGCCAGCCTATTAATTCGTTTTACAAAGGCATGCCATATATATATATCGATTCCATCTTTTATGACTTTTTCGATATGATTCCTGCGACATACTATAATGATGAGATAATGTTATTAGAGACAGATAAAAACGTAACGACAGGCTATGTTCTGAAAAAGAACGGCGTAACGATCGACGTCTTAGGTGATCCTGACGGTAAAACGCAATTTATGCCGAATAACGGGACTATTATCCGAAAATCGGGGATTAAGTCCGGTTCCTCCTCTTATAACCTTCCTGGAGAGTGGAACTCTTATCCAAGTGGAACGCTCCAATATTTTAGCCATCATACTCCATAACATTTTGTTGAATTAACGGGAAGCCGGCGATTTTTTCGTCGGCTTTTTTCTTATATTTTTTCAGATTTTAATCCTCTTAATTTGTGGTTCCTTAAAAGGCAGTAGAAGTGCATAACCATTATCGGTGTTGGAGTTTGTTTTTGATTTTAAATTAAACTTAAATTTTTTTTAATAAAACACTTGCTAAATGATATCATTATGTGATATATTATTATTCCGGCCAATTAAACAAGATGTTTTGCCGGTCAGCTAATAAGCAGAAATGGATTTGAAGGAAGAAGAACTTCTCGAAAAACCTATTGCAAAATTAGTTTGAATGTGATATTATATAAAAGTTGCTATTGAGATTGATTTGACAGCGAGAGAAAGAATTTGATCTTTGAAAACTGAACAACGAGTGAGTAAATGATTTTGTTCTCAAAATCAACAATGAGATATTTTATCTCGTCAGT
>NZ_JBCNHI010000022.1:0-21864 GCF_050482105.1 Paenibacillus jamilae
CGGAGGCCAAGGCCGCTCGGCAGGGCAAAGCAGCAGCCGTGGCGGATATGACCGCAACAGCGGCAATTCCACACGCGGAGGCCAAGGTGGACGCGGTGGACAAGCCAAAGGCGGTCCGCGTGGTGGCCAAAGTCAAGGAGGCCGGCGCGGACGGTCCAGATAGATAAAATGGGGGTATTCTCATAGAATGCTCCATGATGGTTATCATAATAGCCCCGGGGAGGCTCATCTTCCGGGGCTATTGTAATCTTCATCTATGCCGCTGAAAGAACAGCATCATAAGATAAAGTGCAACGAAAGATGCCTTGAGATAACCGAATAGCGAGTAGGAGAATTTTTATAAGATAATATGGAGGGGTTATACATTATGCAGGAACAGGATATGGGCAAGCGTGCTATGGTCTCGGCATGGATCAGCCTGATTAGCAACATCCTCTTAACCGGCATTAAAATAATCGCAGGACTCATGTTCAACAGTAAGGTGCTGGTGGCCGATGGTGTGCATAACGCCGGGGATGTGATTGCTTCAGCAACGGCACTGGGAGCGATGAGAATATCCAGCCAGCCGCCAGATGAGGATCATCCTTATGGCCACGGTAAGGCAGAAGTCATTGGTGCTAGTGTGGTGGCGGTTATATTGTTCGGGGCAGGTATATTTATCGGCTATCATTCTATTGCCGCCCTGTTCGAACCGATCCCGCAGGAGCATATATTGGCATTGGTGGCCGCTATTATTTCCCTGCTTTGGAAGCAATGGCTGTATATCTATACAATTCGTATTGGCAGAGCAGCCAATAGCCAGGGACTCATTGCGACGGCAAAGGATCACCTCGCTGATGTGTATGCCTCTGGGGCCGCTGTATTGGGTATCGGATTAGGATTGATCGGGGAACATTGGGATATTCCGATTTTATCTTACGGCGACCCCATTGCAGGGTTTGTCGTGGCGTTGCTGGTTCTGAGACTTGCATGGGAAATGGGCCGCGAATCCATAGATGTGTTGATGGAAAAAGCCATTGCAACTGAGGAAATTGAGAGCTACGCGGCCGCCGCGATGAGTGTGGCCGAGGTTCAGCGTATTGACCGTATCCGTGCCCGTGAGCACGGCCATTATATTATCGTGGATATTCGAGCTTCAGTGGATGCCTCTTTGACGATTCAGCAGGGGCACGATATTATCCGGTTGATCAAGAGGGCTGTCATGAAGCAGGAGCCGCGGGTATATGAAGTGCTTGTCCATTTGAATCCGTGGTATGCAGACGACTCTCATACGGTGAAACCGACACAAAATAACCCTAGAAATTAGGTGTAGCCTATACGAATAACGTCCCTAAAACAGACGACGCGAATTGACAGATAACTTGCCGGAAGGGTATGCTTTTAAAAGCCGAACGATGATGAATAAAAGCGAGGTTACCCGAAAATATGCGAAAATTTTTAAAATGGCTAGGTATTTCTGTGACTGCGGCAGTCCTTTTAGTGGGCGGATATTATGCTTATTCTATATATCATTTTACGAACCAAATTTCTGTTGCTTCTGGGCAGGATTCGAAATTCAAACCGCAATCCCAAACCTCAACCAATGTACAACCTGTAGAGGTATCACTCCCACCAGAATGGGATGGAACGGAGAGAGTGAATATTCTGCTGCTAGGCGGAGATTCCCGTGGAGAAGATTCAGGGCGTTCTGACTCAGTTATGGTTGCTTCTGTTGATCCGGTCACGAAAAAGGCCACACTTATGTCGATTCTTCGTGATACGTACGTCAAGATCCCGGGGCATGGGCAAAGTCGATTGAATGCTGCCTTTTCCTACGGTGGACCGGATTTGACCAGACAGACCGTGAGCGATCTTCTGGGCATACCGATTCAATATTATGTATATACAGATTTTAATGGCTTCATTGCACTGGTTGACTCTGTAGGTGGTATTGACCTAGATGTTGAAAAAGACATGCATTATACGTCCAAGGCAGACAAACACCAGTTTGATATTGATTTGAAAAAGGGAATGCAGCACATGGACGGCAAAACAGCTTTGCAATATGTACGTTTCCGTCATGATGCGACTTCGGATTTTACACGTACGGAGCGACAGCGCAAATTCATTACCGAACTGGGCAGTAAAATACAATCGACCTCGTCGCTCATTAAACTGCCAAGTATTTTAAATAGCATTTCTCCTTATATTGAAACAAATCTAAGTACAACGGAAATGCTGCAGTTAGCTTCATTAGGTTTTAATATCGATGCCCAAACAGTAGCGAAGCAGCAAATCCCGCCGAATGAACTGGTGCGCGGTGAGACCATCAAGGGCGCACAGGTGTTGGGTGTGGACGAACGGAAACTCAAGCGATTCATACAGAATCTTTTTGAACAAGAAAACAAACCCGTGACTACGACGGTAGAGGCTGCCACCACGACAAATGATACTCCATAACCTTTCAAAGCAAGCGAAGTTCGTACGATAACGTACAGCTTTGTTTGCTTTTGTGTTTATTTGGGTATAACCTTGTATATTTTGTTCCAAAAATATATCGTAACTATGAAGGCCGTACACTCATCTGTATAAAGAGAAGGGGAATGTCATGTGGAAGTAACTCCGGCATGGAAAGACCGATTTAAGAAGTTTTTTCTGAACAACAAGTTTGTGTTATTCCTGTTGGTACTGCTGCTGATTGGCTTAAATATTTTAGTGCTTACCAAAATCTCATACATATTTACCCCTGTCATTGTGCTGCTGAAAACGATCATTCTCCCTGTCATTTTGTCAGGCGTGTTGTACTATCTACTCAATCCGTTGGTAGATGTACTGGAGCGAAATAAGGTAAAGCGAGTATACTCCATTATTGTCCTGTTTTTGCTCATTATAGGGATCATCACTATTGTGATTACATCGGTGGTACCTGTAATCCGGGATCAAATACAGGGCCTTATCCAAAATGTCCCTGCCTATAGCGAGCAAGTCAAACTACAGTTTGAGCGACTGATTGGCAGCAACTTTGTGAACCAGTTTCAGAACACTATTCAGATGGACCCATCTGAACTGGCCTCCAAAGCTTCTGAAAAGTTATCTGACTTTATTAACAATGCATGGACTGGCGTCGGTAGCTTTTTGGGTGTGATTACGGAAACTGTGCTTGCGATCGCTACGGTTCCGTTCATTTTGTTCTATTTGCTGAAAGATGGGCACAAGCTGCCGCAGTGGATTTTGAAATTGCTTCCCCCTATGTTCCGTAAAGAAACAGATCGTATCATGACCGAAATGAATCATCAGGTCAGCTCGTATATTCGTGGACAGATCATTGTCAGCTTCTGTATTGGAGTATTGCTGTATATTGGTTATCTGATTATTGGATTGGACTACTCCTTGACGCTTGCGGTTATTGCGTCCTTTACGAGCGTGGTTCCCTACTTAGGTCCTGCAATTGCCATTACACCCGCGTTAATCGTAGCTATAGTGACCTCGCCGGTTATGCTGCTCAAAATGGTGATCGTATGGACAGTCGTCCAGCTTATTGAGGGCAAATTTATTTCACCACAAATTATGGGTAAATCACTTCGAGTACATCCGATCACGATCATCTTTGTTATTTTGACAGCAGGTAATTTGTTTGGTGTGGTGGGAATTGTACTGGCTGTTCCAGGCTATGCCGTCTTGAAAGTCATCGTGACCCATCTGTTCAGTTTCTTTCAAAAGCGTTCACATCTTTATGAAGCAGATAAAGTAAAGTAAGGGCAAGGATCTGTGAAAAATAAACATGACTAATTGGCGCTGTAATCGACTATTTTGCCCCTCTTGGTTAACTGTGGCTTTACGTGCTATACTTAATGCCTATTCTTATTCCAAAATAGAAAGGTCAGACTTTTTATGATAAAACTCAGCATTCTTGACCAATCTCCGGTATCGGAAGGCATGACGCATGCTCAGGCACTACAAAAGACTGCTGAGCTTGCTATAGAGGCGGAACGTCTAGGTTATCATCGCTTCTGGGTATCCGAGCATCATGCTGCCTCTAACCTTGCAGGCTCCAGCCCGGAGGTATTGATTTCACATCTGGCTGCTCGTACCCGGACGATCCGAGTAGGATCAGGTGGTGTGATGCTGCCCCATTACAGCGCTTATAAAGTAGCGGAAAACTTTCGGGTACTGGAGGGATTGTATCCGGGACGCATTGATCTGGGTCTGGGGCGAGCGCCCGGAGGAATGCCGATTGCGACCAGAGCTTTGCAGGAGGGGAAAATGCGGGGCGGTATTGATCTATACCCCGAGCAACTGGATGATCTGTTAGCCTATTTGCATGATAGCACAGGCAGCCAGCATCGCTTCGGTTCGCTACAGGCGATGCCGCTCGTTGACACTGTGCCGGAAATGTGGCTGCTTGGCTCCAGCGGCGATAGCGCAGGTCTGGCCGCCGAGCGTGGCGTAGGCTTCGCGTTCGCGCAGTTCATTAATGGTGAAGGCGGCACAGGTGCTATGAAGGGATATCAGGATAGCTTCCAACCTTCCCAGCATAGTGAACAGCCGCGTTCGCTTGTCGCCGTATTTGCGATCTGTGCGGATACTGAAGAGGAGGCCAATCGCTTGGCTTCCAGCATGGACTTGTCCCTGGTGCTTTTGGAACAGGGAACGCGTTCCGCAGGAACACCTTCCGTCGAAAAGGCGCTTGCGTATCCGTATACGCCATTTGACCAGATGCGCATTCGTGAGAATCGCAAGCGTATAATGGTTGGTTCACCCGAACAGGTCAAGCGTCAGCTTGAACAATTATCCAAGGACTATAATGCGCAGGAGATCATGGTTGCCAGCATTATTCACGACTTCGATGCCAAAATGAAATCTATACGTCTCATGGCTGAAGCATTTGGACTGTCCTCTGTACAGGCTTAATGCAAATTTGCCAGAATCAGAAGATCACAGCTTGAGGGCTGTGATCTTTTTTTGTGAGTTAACACTTGATAATGATTATCAATATCTTTATTATATAAAGATAGAATGAAGTTTTGATGAATGTCGTGCGTTAAGCCCGTGACTATATATATTGGATAAGGGAAAGGGATGATTCCAAATGTTTCGTCTGAAAACGGCAAATCTGGATATTGCTTATGAAGATCGATTGATTGTAGAAGATCTGAATGTAGAAATACCGCAAGGGAAAATCACAGCATTAGTGGGTGCAAATGGCTCCGGTAAGTCAACCATCCTGAAGACGATGGCTCGCATCATGAATCCTAAAGGCGGTAGTGTTCTGCTTGATGGTAAATCCATTCATAAGCAATCCACTCGGGAGGTAGCCAAGCAGTTGGCTATTTTGCCGCAGAATCCTACTGCACCGGAAGGATTGACCGTGACGGAACTGGTATCTTATGGACGTTTCCCCTATCAAAAAGGTTTTGGCTCCATGAAAGCGGACGATCGCAAAATGGTAGAGTGGGCAATACAAGTAACAGGAATGAGTGAGTTTCACGATCGTCCGATTGATCAGCTTTCTGGTGGTCAGCGTCAGCGTGCCTGGATTGCTATGGCGCTTGCACAAGATACGGATATATTGTTTTTGGATGAGCCGACTACATTTTTAGATATGGCGCATCAACTGGAAGTGCTGCATCTGCTAGAGTATCTGAATACTTCGGCAGAACGCACCATTGTTATGGTCGTGCACGACTTGAACCACGCAGCCCGCTATGCTCAGCATATGATTGCGATCAAAAAAGGGAAAGCGAAGGCGGTAGGAGCCCCGACGGAGGTTATGACCCCCGATGTGCTGCGTGAGGTGTTCGGGATTGAGGCAGATATTGTAACTGATCCTCGTACGGGTGTACCACTCTGTCTTCCGTATGCTTTGGCTGGTCAGCCTGCGGTAAGCCAAGCAGTAAAGGGAATGAGTGTGGAAGAGAAACAAACGGTGGGTCCTGTTGCCGAGCGACGTGATGCTAGACCACAAGTAGCAGCAAGAGGTTAGGAGACACACCAAGTGGCAGTATCTCGGTAAGAGTCTGTGGATATTGGCATGTCCGTCACGTTTTGGGTAAAATAGGTTTGAACCTAATCTAAGCGACATGAAGGAGGATGCTGCGTGTCTGTCTACTCATATAATGCTGTAACACCAGCCAATCAAGGGGTTTCTCTGGAAACTTACACAGGAAAAGTGCTGGTTATTGCCAATACCGCCAGTAAGTGCGGACTTACCCCGCAATATGGGGATTTGCAAAAGCTTTATGACGAATATAAGGATCGGGGACTCGTTGTTTTAGGCTTCCCTTGCAACCAATTTGGCGGTCAGGAGCCGGGCAGCAGCGAGGAAGCGGCTGAATTTTGCCAATTGAATTACGGGGTTAATTTCCCGGTATTCGCTAAAGTGGATGTGAACGGACCAGATACAGCGCCTCTATTTGTATATTTGAAGAAGCAGCAGCCTGGAGAACAGGAAGATGGTACCATTCAGTGGAATTTTACGAAATTCATTGTGAATCGTGAGGGTGTGCCTGTGGGGCGTTTTGAGCCTAAGGAGTCACCAGAAGTGATGAAAGCTGCTATTGAGCAGTTATTATAATAGTTTTGTGTAAATTCAAGCTATATGTTTAAACAAGGTCTGATTTCCTCATGTCTCGGGGAAACGGACCTTTTTTTATTCCCTACATACGCATTTGGCTCAACATTGACGTATCGTGGGAAAGTCTGTTCCAGGAGCATAATCAAGAGGCAGATAGGGAAAACTGAATGGAGCAAAAAAGATTTCAGCAAACGGCTGAGTTCAGATATTCTTGCCTTTTAAAATGTGGACAAATTGTGAATATCATAAAAAGCTATTGTAATGTGAAAAATATCACACTATAATAAGCGCATGAAGTGAAATAAATCACAAGAAGTAACGAGTTATATAAGTGAAAGTATTCACAATTATTATACATTTTATGCCCACACACCAAGGAGGAATTCAACATGAAAGTAGCAGTTATCGGATGTACACACGCAGGTACGGCAGCGATTGTTAATACAGCTAAATGTTATCCAGATGCCGAAATTACGGTCTATGAGCGTAATGACAATATTTCATTTTTATCTTGTGGTATTGCACTGTACGTAGGTGGTGTCGTCAAAGATCCGCACGGACTGTTTTATTCGTCCCCAGACCAACTGGCTGATATGGGTGTAGTGACCAAGATGCTTCATGAGGTAACGAGTGTGGATACCGTTGGCAAGACGCTGCATGCACGTAATCTCCAAACAGGTGAGGAATTTACGGACACATTTGATAAATTGATCGTGACTACCGGATCGTGGCCAATTATTCCGAAGCTCGAAGGCATCGAACTTGATGATATTTTGCTCTGCAAAAACTATAATCATTCGAACGAAATCATTGAGAAAGCTCAGCACGTACAGAACATTACAGTTGTTGGAGCCGGATATATTGGTGTTGAATTGGTCGAGGCTTTTCAAATGAATGGTAAGAACGTAACACTGATTGATAGTGCTGATCGTATATTGAATAAGTATTTAGACCATGAGTATACAGACCGGATTGAGAACTCTCTGAGAGAACACGGAATTAAGCTGGTACTTGGCGAAACAGTAAGTCGTTTTGAGGGGACTAACGGTAAAGTGAGCAAGGTTGTGACCTCCAAAGGAGAATATGAAACAGAGCTTGTTATACTCTGCATCGGTTTCCGACCTCAAACGGACCTGCTCAAAGGTCAGGTGGATATGTTGCCTAACGGTGCGATTATTGTAGACAATTATATGCAAAGTAGCTGCCCGGACGTGTTTGCAGCAGGCGACAGTTGTGCTATTCGGTATAATCCGACGGGCAAAACAGCATACATCCCGTTGGCGACTAACGCGGTTCGTATGGGTACACTGGTTGCACGCAATCTGGTACAACCGACCATTGCCTACATGGGAACACAAGGAACCTCGGGTATCAAAATTTATGAAGATAATATTGCAGGAACAGGAATGACAGAAGCCGCAGCAATGGACGAGGGTATGACTGTAGAAGCTGTAACCATCGAGGACAGCTACCGTCCTGAGTTTATGCCTACCTCTGAGAAGGTATTGTTGAAGGTTGTATATGAACAGGAGACACGGAGAATTGTTGGGGCACAAATTATGTCGAAGGTCGATTTGACGCAATCCATTAACACGCTGTCTGTAGCCATTCAAAATCATATGACCATTGATCAGTTGGCCTTTGTAGATTTCTTCTTCCAGCCGCACTATAACAAACCTTGGAATTTCCTGAACGCGGCAGGTTTACAAGCATTGCCTACAATATCCGAACGGAACCCAGTTACTGTATAATTCGATTTGTCTGTGACATTGTTCATAAGTTTGTCAACAATCTGAAGCGTATAGATGAATCCTTATAGTACAATATAGAGAGCATAAGGATTAGGGGGAGAAGTAATAATGGGTTTGTTTTATATCCTTTTTCTTGTAGTTGTCGCTGCCGTCGGTCTGGGCGGAGTTCTTTGGTTCTTGAGAGCTGTTGAAAAGGAAGAATATAATTAATTGTAAAGCGCATAGCAGCGCAGTATCAGTAGATGAATAATACAGAAAAACAGTCCTTTCCCAAGGGCTGTTTTTTTATAGCTAACAAAGTGATTTTTTTCACAAACAAAAGCACTGATTTTAAATAAAATATGAAAGAAGAATGTTTTGCTTAGAAGATATTAAAGGGGCGGGGCAGATGGCAAGCTATAAACCGGGGCAAATTGCCGAAAAGACGGTAGAAACAGGAGTGGCCAAGGCGAACAACCCGTGGACTGTGGCGGTGGTATTGGGATTTTTGGCAGGTGCATTTATTGCACTCGGGTTTTTGCTGGATATACGCGTTATTGCAAGTGCACCTAAAGAATGGGGAAGTATTGCAACCTTTATTGGAGCTGCGGTGTTCCCTGTAGGTCTGGTATTGGTGTTGATCGCTGGTGGAGAATTACTGACTGGCAATATGATGGCAGTCCCTTTGGCAAGATGGGCAGGACGAATCAAGACCGGAGCTATGCTTCGTAATTTGGCGATTATTACGCTCAGCAACTTTGCAGGTGCCTTATTTGTCGCATTTTTCTTTGGGCATGTTTTGGGCTTAACAGAAACGGGTCCTTATCTGGACAAAGTAGTGGATATGGCAGGACATAAGCTGCATGAAAGCTTTTTGCAGTCTTTTATATCAGGTATAGGATGTAACTGGCTCGTAGCACTTGCTGTATGGTTAGCGTACAGTACAGACTCTGTTGGTGGCAAAATCATGGGAATTTGGTTCCCGACCATGGCCTTTGTTGCTATCGGATTTCAGCACGTTGTTGCCAATATGTTTCTTATTCCGGCAGCTATTTTTGCAGGGCATTTTTCATGGGCAGACTATGTTATGAATTTTATTCCGGTCTGGTTGGGGAATTTGGTAGGAGGCAGCCTGTTTGTGGCTGGAGCCTACTGGCTGGCCTATCTGAAAAAAACTCAAACCAATGCACATTCCGCGAATGAATCTCAAACTACTTCTTCAGTTGCATCCAAGCCGTTGAGTGATCATGCATAATCACGTTATTTTATGAAGCAATGAACAAAGCAAATCCGCCATGACAGGCCCGGGGGAACGAAACCTGTCATGGCGGATTTTTTTGGGAGTGGTCCATGATTTGGCATGGAGGATGAGTGTGCTCTCGTCCATAATGCCTTGATCTCTTTTACCCTGGTTACGTAACGGTGAAACAGCATGATAAAAAAATAGTGATGCTTTTTAAAATCCATCTTGTTCTATGCAGCAGGTGGATTTTTTAATGTTTTGAGAGAGGCTGTGTGGTAAAATCCTTCTCTTGCCATAGACCAAAGCTGTAGATATGATAAGAGCAGTGTAATTTTTGGAAACGGTAATGAAAGGAGCATTAACAACATGGATCATCGCAATAGCGCGCCTCTTGGGGCCACAATTCCACATAACTTACAAAGAGGACAGCGGATGACGGAACAGCAGAACGGTATTTTCCCGGCTGTATGCCCGTTGGATTGCCCGGATACGTGTGGGCTCCTACTTCATAAGGAAAATGGAAAGATAGTCAAGGTGACTGGTAATCCCGATCATCCCATCACCAAAGGGGCTATTTGCAACAAAGTCCGCAATATGACCGAGCGGGTATATGATCCGGATCGGGTGCTTTATCCGTTGAAGCGTGTAGGCGCCAAAGGGGAAGGGAAGTTTGAACGAATTAGCTGGGAGGAGGCCATCGATACCATTACAGGTCGGTTCAAGGAACTGATACGTACGGATGGACCGGAATCCATTCTCCCCTACAGCTTTTATGGCAATATGGGTGTATTGAGTGTGGATGGAATGGATCGTCGCTTTTTCAATGCACTGGGTTCAAGCCAGCTGGACCAAACGATTTGCAGCGTGGCTGGGAATGAAGGCTGGGCATCTGTTATGGGGTTTAAGGGCGGCACGAGCCCGGAGGATACAGAGGATGCAGATCTCATTATTGTATGGGGCGGAAATGTCATCAGTACCAACATGCATCAGGTTGTACTGGCTGAGAAAGCACGTAAAAAAGGTGCTAAGGTGGTCGTTATTGATGTTCATCGCAACCGGACGGCGCAATGGGCGGATTGGTTCATTCCGTTGTATCCGGGCACGGATACGGCGCTTGCGCTGGGGGTTATGCATGTGCTGTTTGATCAGGGACTGACAGACGATGAATTTTTACGTCGCTACACAGTAGGTCATGAGGAATTGCGCGAGCATGTTAAGACCTATACACCAGAGCGGGTTTCACGGATTACTGGTGTACCAGAAGAGGATATTATCCGGTTAGCGGAAATGTACGGGAAGGCACGAGCGGCCTATATTAACATCGGAAATGGGCTTCAGCATCATGATAATGGCGGTATGAACGTACGCGCAGTTACATGTTTGCCTGCACTGACTGGACAATGGTTGAAGCACGGTGGGGGAGCGTCGCGCTCCAACGGTGCTTATGCCAAGATGAACAGCGCCTACCTGGAGCGTCCTGATCTGCGACAGAACCCCGATGCCCGGGTGATTAACATGAACCGGATCGGGGAGGCGCTATTACAGAAGGAACAGCCGATTAAGGCGTTATTCGTATATTGTAGTAATCCGGTAGTTGTAGCACCCGATTCGGAACGGGTGACGGAAGGATTTGAACGAGAAAATCTGTTTACGGTTGTTCATGACCTGTTCCTAACCGATACGGCCCAATATGCAGATATTGTTCTGCCTGCCGCGTCTTCTTTTGAAGGTACAGACCTATACAAATCGTATTGGCACCACTATATCCAAATGCAGCAGCCCGTCATTGATCCGCTCGGGGAAAGCAAAAGCAATTATGAGCTGTTTAGCCTGCTCGGACGGGCGATGGGCTTTGATGAAGCTGCTTTTATGGAAAGTGAAGAGGATATGATCGTGGGCGCGCTTGATCATCCAATGAACCCTTATCTTAACGGTGTAACCTTGGATGCCTTAAAAAAGTCGCCTTTTGTAAAGCTCGACATGACGCCAAAGGCTACTTATCTGGAGCGTCTAACTACGCCTTCAGGCAAGATCGAGTTGTATTCGGAAAAAATGAAACAAGCAGGTCTGCCCGCATTGCCCTCCTATGTACCGCTGATCGAGGGGTACGACGGAGAGCATCGACCACAAGTGGATGATCGTTTTCCATTGATGTTTGTTTCACCGCCTAACCACAATTTCCTGAATTCAACTTTCGCAAATTTGCCCAAGCATCAGCGATTGGAGCGAGAGCCTTTGCTGCAAATTCACCCGGAGGATGCTCAGGCAAGAGACATTGCAGATGGTGATCCGGTTACCGTCTGGAATGACAGAGGAACGTATGAGTCGAAAGCCAGGGTCACCGATTTAATGCTGCCCGGCACGGTGATTAGCCAAGGATTATGGTGGGAAGGCAAAGGACGCAGACAGCGTGCCAATGCGTTAACCTCTGACCGGTTGTCGGATATGGGGCAGGGGGCTACTTTTTTCTCAACGGTGGTGAATGTGAAGCGCCAATGAGAATATGCCATTTATGGCTTCAGGTGCAAAAGGAGAAGCAAAAGATATGAAATGGTTGGAGTCTTATCCGAAAGAAGTAAAAGTATTTCTCGTGGCCAGCCTGATTAATTCTGCTGGAAGTTCCCTCATGTGGCCGCTCGTTAGCATGTATGTATTTGACGAGCTGAACCGTAGTATGGAAGATGCGGGGATTGCGATTTTAGTGCAGTCTTTGGGTGGGATTTTCGGTCAAGTGCTGGGCGGAGCTCTTTATCATCGTATTGGAGCCAAAAAGCTGATTGTCGGCTCACTGGCCATGAATGCGTTGGGACTGCTCTCGCTTCCATTTACGAGTGGTCATTGGGTAGCTTTTGTCATTATGATGGGCTTTATCGGCTTTTTTAATGTGGTGTCCGTGCCTGCGATTCAGGCCTTTGTAGGTTTTCGTTTTGCTGACCGTCGTGGAGAGTTGTTTAATATTATTTATGTTGCGAACAATATTGGGGTGGCACTGGGAACGGGACTGAGCGGCGTTCTGGCCGACCTTTCCTATCAGCTCAGCTTTGTGATGAACGGGGTGACTTCAGCGGTATTTGCTGGATTCTTCTGGTCTTATCTAAGCAGGGTGGATCGGGAAGAGGGGGAAGTTCAGCTCAGCAAATCTGTGATGAAAAGAGAAGAAATACCAGCTCGATTGCTATTTCGTGATACCAGGCTGTATCTCTTTGTGGGATTGGGATCGCTCTTTTTATGGTTTGGCAATTCCATCTGGAATACGGGAGTCTCTCCCTACATTATTGAGCAGGGTTTGCCTAAGACGATGTATGGGTTACTTTGGACGTTGAACGGTATCCTTATTTTTGCCGCACAACCTATTATTTTCTGGATAAAACGGCTGTACGCTCATCACGCTTCGGCGCAGATGACATGGGCTGGAGGATTTTATTTGGCCGCTTATATTGTCATTCTGGGCACACAGAACTATACTGGGATGATATTCGCTATGGTATTGGCGACTCTGGGAGAAATGCTGATTGCACCTGCGGTTCCGGCATTTTTGTCGGATCATGGAGGTCGGGGTGCGCCCTTTTACATCGGACTTGTGGGGGGCATTGGCGCAGCCGGACGGGTGATGGGACCTTATATTATGGGAAAGTTGTATGATGGCGGCGGGTTACCGCCTACGCTTTGGCTGGCATCAGGCGTAGCCGTATTATCCATCCTGTTTTTCGTCCTACATAGCTGGTTGAACCGTTTCCGACATGATTTGGATACTTTGGATACTACTACTCCATAGGTTGGTGTTCCCAGTCCTTAAGTCCCAATAAAAGTTCAGTAATGGGCTGTGAATATGGTACAATAAGTGACAGATGGTTGCAGTTATTGCTTCAGGAAAGCCTTCACAGGAAGGATTGAAAGGAATTGTTTACAAGTCAACCCTTGACGATACGTCATTCGGAGATGAAGGATGCTCCTGATCTGATTGCGCTGGATGAATTGGTATGGAATGAACGCACGGCTCCTGCCTCGCTGTCATGGAAGTCGCGCGGAGAGTTTCTGCGCAATACGCCCCCAGGCTCTCAATTGGTCGCCATTGAGCAGGAAGTGCTCTGCGGGTATATTGGATTTCGTCCTCCAACGCTGTTGGCTAGTAATTGTCATGTACTCGAAATAAATATAGCTGTACATCCAGCCTATCATCGCAAAGGTATTGGGACGGCGCTTATGAACTCCATGAAGGACATTGCAGCTGCGGAGGGCATACGCAAATTGAGTTTGCGTGTACTCTCATGCAACACGGAAGCCCTTATGTTTTATGAAAAATGCGGTTTTGTGATTGAAGGAAGACTGCATGAGGAGTTTTATATAGCAGGCCAATTCGTGGATGATGTTTTAATGGCCTATTTCTTAAAATAGGCCAAGGCTATAGACAAGCAGCAACATTTGGTTGTAATGTCCAGTTCGTAGCCAAGAACGCCGCAGACCTAATTAGGCCTGCGGCGTTCTTGCGCAGTACAGGGTTAGCGAAGTTGCTTCCATTCATTCTGGAGCATACCATACACTGCGTGGTTCATATAGCCATCTGGCAGCAACTCTGCTTCGCGTACGATGCCTTCGAGTACAAAGCCCAGACGTTCTGGAATACCGCGGCTGCGGCGGTTCGTTGTTGCGCAACGGATTTCGACCCGATGGAGATTCAACTCCATCAACGCATATTCGACGAATACGCGGCAGGCACTGGTCATAAGACCCTGTCCTTCGTAACCGTGTCCAAGCCAGTATCCGATGCTGACCGAACGGTGAGCCCAATTGATCTCATGGTAGCTGATGATGCCGGCGAGCTCGTTGTCGATCCAAATTCCAGCGGTCAGACTGCCGTTCTCTGCGGCTTGTTTTAAGGCGCCCTGCACGAACTGCTCTGTGTGGCTGATTTCTGTGGTGGAGTCTACCCATGGAAGCCATTGACGCAGGCGGTCACGGGACATTTCAATCAGCTCAAACAGAGGCTGCACATGCTCCTTGGTGAGCGGCCGAAGGACTGTGCGTTCGTCCAACGCGTATGTAAACATAATGAATCCCCTCTTTCACTCGGAAAATCGCTAAACCAGCCAGTCTAGCATTTAATCCCATGCTACCTTATTCTGCGAGAGTCGTCAAAAGGGAGAGGAAGCTTCAAATTTTATAGGTCCCACCCGGAACCGCCCCTGCTCGTATACATATTTCAGGTCTAAATCCCCTACAAATTCGCTTGGCGATACGCTACCAGATACAGTGGAATGTAGAGGAAGCTGTTCGGCATCATACATTACAACAGAGCTAAAATCGAGATGTTTTGAAAATTGGGCTGGATCATCGTAAAATACGGACGCTTTGGGGTCCATCGTGTGTGTAGTACCGTCAATTGTAACTGCGATATGCACCTGACGGTTGTGATCACGTAGCTCCACTGAGCTGTGTACTCGCTGGGATACAGCATGTGCTGCCGATTCCACTGCGTATTCCTCCATTGTCTGTACGTTCACAATATGCAACTCCTGCAATTCCACACCCGTTCCCGAGGCGCGCGTGAGGATTACAACGGCTTCACGGATTCCGTCTTCGTTTACATCTCTGTAAAATAACTGTGGTGCAGTGGAAATATCCGCCGAGCCCGACCACTCGAATGTGCGGCGCTGCTGGCCGATTTCCAGTACGGCTGAATGAAAGAGTCCCTGCGATGGACTCACGGCATATAAGCGGACAGATGAGTTTTCTGGCGCGCTGGCCAGCAGATGAGACTGTATGGTTTCGGTCATCATGCTTGATGAAGGATGATCGGAAGTCATAACGGAAGAGGATAACAGCATAGACAGCAGGATGACGATCAACAGCTTAGACACGGGTGGGTCTCCTTTTCCGGATAAAATAAAAGATATATACACTATAACGAATTTATTTGCCGAAAATGTTAACTCTTTTTCATAACTTGCATCTTTTTCTGCTGAAGAGAGCTTCCCGATTTTCATTTTATTGAGTTATGCGGTGTGAAAGGGTATATTTAAGGGAACAGGTTACACACAGATTATACGGAAGAAAGGTTGATTAGCGTGGAGAAGCCGATTACTCCCCCCAATTTTATTAAAAATGTTATTGAAGAGGATTTACGTACGGGTAAGGTAAAGGAGGTTGTTACACGCTTTCCACCTGAACCCAACGGATATTTGCATATTGGACATGCTAAAGCCATCTGGATCAATTTCTCGTTGGGAGATGAATTCGGAGGACGCACGAACCTGCGCTTTGATGACACCAATCCGGCGAAGGAAGACACGGAATATGTGAACTCCATTCAGGAGGACGTAAAGTGGCTTGGCTATGAATGGGAGGAG
The DNA here is from genome assembly GCF_050482105.1 of Paenibacillus jamilae. GTDB lineage: Bacteria > Bacillota > Bacilli > Paenibacillales > Paenibacillaceae > Paenibacillus > Paenibacillus jamilae_B. Next base: position 15,874 of record NZ_JBCNHI010000022.1, read on the forward strand.
AAACATTTTGCCTCCAATTATTTTGAAGAGATGTACAAGCGTGCTATCCTGCTGATTCAAAAGGGGAAAGCCTACGTAGATGATCAAAGCGCGGACCAAATCCGTGAAACGCGCGGAACACTGACAGAACCGGGACAAAACAGCCCTTATCGGGATCGCAGTGTGGAAGACAATCTGAAGCTGTTTGAAGAGATGCGTGCAGGCAAATACGAGAATGGTGAAAAGGTGCTGCGTGCCAAGATTGATATGGCTTCGCCAAACATCAATTTGCGTGACCCGGTTATTTACCGTATTTCACACACAGCCCATCACAATACAGGCGACACCTGGTGCATCTATCCGATGTATTCCTATGCTCATCCGCTGGAAGATGCGATTGAGGGTGTAACGCATTCGCTGTGCTCGCTGGAGTTCGAAGATCAGCGCCCGCTGTACGATTGGGTTGTAGCTGAATGCGAGATGGAAAACGTACCTCATCAATACGAATTTGGACGGCTGAATCTGGCTCAAACGGTAACCAGCAAACGTAAGCTCAAGCTTCTCGTTGATGAAAAACACGTAGACGGTTGGGACGATCCGCGGATGCCGACCATTTCTGGTTTGCGTCGTCGCGGCTATACGCCAGAGGCTATTCGCAGCTTCGTATATGAGACAGGCATTTCCAAAGCCTACGGAGTCATTGATTTGCAGGTGCTGGAGCATTTTGCACGTGAGGATTTGAAGCTTAAGGCACCCCGCACGATGGCAGTTATAGATCCGTTGAAGGTGGTCATTACGAACTATCCTGAAGGACAAGTGGAAATGCTGGAGGCGGAGAACAATACAGAAAATCCGGAGCTTGGAACACGCCAAATTCCGTTTTCTCGTGAAATTTATATCGAGCGTGAGGATTTTATGGAGAATCCGCCGAGCAAATACTTCCGTTTGTTCCCTGGTAATGAGGTTCGTCTCAAACATGCTTACTTCATTAAATGCAACGATGTCATTAAAGATGCGGACGGCCGTGTAACGGAGATTCACTGTACCTATGATATAGAAACCAAGAGTGGATCGGGCTTTACAGGACGTAAAGTGAAAGGTACGATCCATTGGGTAGAGGCTACTCAGGCTGTTCCAGCTGAATTCCGCTTGTATGAGCCATTGATTAATGCAGAGGAACCAGAGGCAATGGAAGAGGATGGCTCGGAAAAAACATTCCTTGATCAATTAAATCCGAACTCTTTGGAAATTGCTCATGGCTATGTGGAGCGGAATATGAAAGAAGCGCAATCACAGGACAAGTTCCAATTTTTCCGTCATGGTTATTTCAGTGTAGATCCGAAGCTTTCCAAACCAGGTGAGCCTGTATTTAACCGTGTGGTATCTTTGAAAAGCTCTTTCCAATTGCCTAAGCAATAAGATGCTCGGAAAGAGTAGGATAGCTGGTAGCTTCGCGCGACCAAGTGAAAAAGGAGTCTGCCGTCGGCAGACTCCTTTATTATTCGTACACCTCTTCTTCAGACATGGACCATTGTCTTGAGGATGCTCTATTGTCGTTGTGGTGCCTCTTCTAATGGTTTATGCTCGCCGCCATGTCCTGGCTGGTAACCGTTCTTGTACAGCATATACCACATAATAGCGAATCCCGCAGAGCCCAGCAGGGCGAAGAAGACACCTGCATGGTACATCATTTCACCGCCGAAGTTCTGGAATAGCCAACCTCCCGCAAAACCTGCTACGATACCGGATATACCACTCCAGGTCAAGGTATATACGGCCTGTCCGGATGATCGATATGCTGTAGGCGTGAACAGGACGGTCAACTGGGTGCCTACGTAAAAATAACCACCGAAGGTGACGCAATGAAGTGCTTGAATGAACACGATCTGAATCGGATCTGTAGCCAGCGCCATCAGTTCCCAACGTAAAGCAAACAGCAAACTGACGAGTGCCAAACAGCCGACCATCACGGTCATTTTTTTCTTTAAGAAGCGATCAAACAGCAAAAAGACAATAATTTCGAATACCGATGACATAAAAACAGCAAAACCAAGCATCAGCTTGGACCCGCCTAATTCGGTAATATACAGGGACATAAAGGCACTGTTGATTGAATTCGGAATGGATACCAGGATACCCAATAAAATGAAGGATATAAAGTATCCGTTTAATAAAATACTGCCAAAGCCACGCAAATGTATGGTTGCCGTCTCCACAGTGCTTTTCAGTGGTGGAATTGCCAAAGTGCAGAGCAATGCAGCCAGAAGAAGTATCGTAAAGATGGTAGAGATACTGGATACTCCTGTGTGGTCAATAACTATGCCAGCAACTGCCGCAGTCACAGCCCAACCGAGGGAACCCCATATGCGAAATGAACCAAATTTTCGGTCTGTGCCCTCAATATAGCTGAGAATCAGGGTGTTGCTTTGGGCAAATAATGGGCTTTGGAAAAAGTAAAAGCCAATCATTGACACATAAATCATGACATACGTGTGAACATGAAATAAAGCTTGTAGCAGTAACAGTGTACCTATAATCATAAATAGTAGAATACGTCGGAGATTTCGACTCCGGTCACTTGTATATCCCCAAAAAGGGTTCGCGAATACAGATACAAAAGGCCCGATGGCCATCAGACTCCCAATCTCCAGCTTGTCCATGCCGATATCTTGCAAATACAACGGGAAAAAGCTGGAGAAAATGACCATAGCTCCATATAGAAAAAAGTTATATAGCTTTAGGGAATATAGGGGAGTCTCTTGAATTTCTCTCTTTTGCAAGACAAGCCATTCCTTTCTTAGCCCGATAGAGAACTACGCACCGATGCCGATCTGTGGGAAGGTTCTTTATTCCAATGTATCATGTGTTGAAAGGGTTAACAAACCAATAAATTAACAATTATGTAATAATTATTTGACCATAATAATTTAAAAGAACTTAATAATTATTGTGTTATTTTGCTAGTTCTAAATTTAACAGCCCTAAAGGCGACATATAGATAAAATACAGCGTTTGAGTCTATATATTGATGGTTCAGCAGAGATTGTGCAGGTTACAAAGTTTTTATTTGTAAATAGGTTCTTAAGACCTAAAGTTTACATAATGAAAAGCCGATACTTAATCCATAATCAGGAGAATTTAGGATTATTTTTTTCTAAATGAAAATACATTGTCGCAGATATTACATAAAATATGAATAATATTCCTATTTAGGATATTTAGGACCAATTATCCGACCTATATTATTTGGTTTTGTGAATATTGGATGGAAAGGATCGAAAAATGGCATTACAGCATCGTAGAGACAACTCCTTGTATCGCCGTTTTCCTCGGCTTCATCTGCTTCAGGCAGGAGAAGGATATGAATTGCTGACTTCTGAAACCAAAGAGCCTAATATAGTAACGACTTATGAGGGGTGTTCATATTATTTGCATGATCCTGAGCAGCCTGCGCGGGAAGCAGAGTTGTTTGTATCCGGTTTTAAAGAAGTGGAACCTCAAGCGCATGTGATCTTTTTTGGAGTAGGACTAGGGTATCATATTCGCGAGTTTCTGAGTAGACACCCGAATACAAGCTTCTCCATCATGGAGCCGAGCACTGGCGTGATGAATATTTTTTTACAGCATCTGAATGAAGACGATTGGCTTGCTGATGAGAAGATCGAAGAAGTTATGGCAGGAGCAATTACTGGTGAGACGCTTGGAACACTGCACAGGTTGATTGACCGTGTATCTGGAGTGCTGGTCATTCCGTGGCTCCCGTATCGCACCTTATTCAATGCCCAATTGAAGAAGTTTAATGAAACATTATATAGGATGGTCTCTAACAAGAAGGAAAAAATGGCTATCAACCATGTTTACGAAAAAAAGTGGGCGCTAAACAGCATGCACAATTTCCCTTTTATTTTACATAGTTCTGACTTTCTGCATGCCGGCTCTAAGTATATTGCGGGCAAGCCCGTCTTGATTATTTCTGCTGGCCCTTCGCTTAACGACGAAATTGAGCACCTGCGCTACATTCGGGAGAATAATCTTGCATACCTGTTTACGGTAGGTTCGGCAGTAAACACGCTGGTGGAGCATGGCATTTATCCGCACGGAACATTTAGTTATGATCCTAATGAATACAACGTAAATGTAATTCAGAAGGTGATCGACAAGCAAATTGATTCTATACCCCTCATTTTCGGCAGTACAGTCGGTAAACACACACTCGACGACTATCCAGGGCGTCTCATGCATATCATCATCTCTCAGGACGAACTCTGCAAGCATGTATTGCGCACATCCGAGGGAAATAAGCCAACAATTATTAATGATGCTCCCTCTGTAGCCGTCATTGCACTTCAATGTATGATCCGGATGAAGGCAGACCCTATTGTGTTGGTAGGTCAAAACTTAGCTTATCGGGGCGAGCAATATTATGCTGAGGGAATTACCCATGCCAAAGGCGTACCAGCTAGTGCAGATTTGCCACGTGTGGATGGTGTTCATGGTCAGCAGGTGGTTACTCGACAGTCTTTTATCAAAATGAAAACAGAGATGGAATTTTACATCAGTAGAGCGAAGGAAACTGATTTTATAAACACAACGCGTGAAGGTGCTGTTATCCAAGGGACGACTTTTCACAACTTGGAAGAAGTAATTCAAAGGCGGTTAAAGGAATCGATTAATGCTTCATGGCTGCAAATCAGCAGCGATTCAAAATACGATCCCTTGTTTCTGAAATCACGCATTGCAGAGCTCCAACAGGATGAAGAGGATTTTCAAGCCATTATGGAACAGATTCATCATGCTCTGCTCAAAATTAAACATAAGATTGCCCTAAAGCAGGCTAATATGCTGAACGTGTTGTTCGGACAGTTTGACGATTTGTTTGCCTCATTATTAGGTAATTGCTTTTTCAAGATATATGTTCTGCCTCGTCAACGTATGCGGTATGAGTTTTTGTACAGTAAGATGGACGCCATTCAAAGCAGTAGGAATCCTATGAGTAGAGGGGAGCAAATCCTGCTGTATTTCGGGGATTTCATATGGAAATGTCAGCAAGATTATAAGGAAATCAAGAGTGACATCCGTGAATTTCACCGTTCCATTCACACCTAAGTAAAAGGAGCACGTATATGAGTAAGAAAAAAAGAAATAAGAATCATATGAATCGAATGATTAAGGCAAGTGTGCTGACAACACAAGTGCTCAACCTTGCAAACCCTTATGTGTCAGCTGCGTTCGCATCAGAGAGCGTGAGCGACAGCACGACGGAAAGTGTATCAGTGTCTGATGGGTTCGTTCAGGATGTCTCTCCATCCCGCGTGGTTTCATCGGTCTATATGCAGGCGCAAATGGACGAGCCGCCATACTATACCTGGCTTTCACCCCAGGCAAGCGGCGTCTCTTTGTCCGCCAATCTAGATATGTCGTTCAGCGAAGCGGTGCAACTGGGTACCGGCCATCTGGTGGTTCGCGAGGAAGATGGGCGTGAAGCAGGCCGGATAGATGTGAGCGGAGGAACGACCTACGGAGGCATGATCCAAATCAGTGGACAGCATGTACGGATGGAACTGGATCACCCGTTGTCAGACAGTACTCGGTACTATGTAGAAGTCAGCTCGGGGATGTTTGTAGATCGTGGAGGTCAGGGAAGCAATGCGATTTGGGATAAGAATACGTGGAGTTTCCGGACAGCAGACACCACTGCACCGAAGCTGGTAAGTAAGGGGCCGGAGGGTCCGGATATGAGCGGGGTGAGCCCCTACGATGCGAACTTTGTGATGGAGTTTAATGAGCCCATAAGATGGAACCAAGGTTATGTAAGGCTGCATGAGGCTTCGGGAGGAGGGGTAGTGCGTGAGTTGTCGATATCAGGTGATTGGCAAAAGGGGAGATCTGTATCAACCTGGGGAAATAACGCCTATTTTACCTTTTCGGGTGGCCTAGAGGAAGGGAAGTCGTACTATCTGGAAATTACTTCAGGAACGCTGACAGACTTTGCAATGAACCCGTATGCAGGGA
>NZ_JBCNHI010000023.1:0-232318 GCF_050482105.1 Paenibacillus jamilae
TGACGAGATAAAATATCTCAATGTTGATTTTGCGAACAAAATCATTTACTCACTCGTTGTTCAGTTTTCAAAGATCAAACATCCATTATTCTTCGCTTTGTTTCACCACCGCGTCTCAGCGGCGACTTAAATAATGTAACACACAACCTCATTTTCCGTCAAGCACTTTTTTAAAAATTTATTTTCTCGCTTGATGCAACACCTTTTATCCTGCTTTAGACAGTTCCAAATTATTCGTGTTGCTTAATGGGGCGAGTTATAACTTAGCATAATTTTTACATACTCGTCAAGCTAAAATAATAATTTATTTGTTATGCTCTCCTGTAAAATCTAAATCACACAAGAAAAAAAGGAAGAAAGGACCGTGTATCGACCCTTCTTCCTTATAAATTAACCTTCCCTCATCACAGAAGGGAGTAGCGCAGTTCACGATTTTGTCCGCGATCCCTAAATTCACCGACAGCTGATTCTCTAATAAGTGAACGGTAAACCAGTTTGCGGAGCACGACGGTAAGATCTAATTGTAGATTTTCTAGCTCAGGATGATTCATAAGTTCATCTATAGACCAAGGTTCCCGTCTACTGCCTAATATACGGAATAACGGAGATGAACACTCTTCCATTTTTGACATGACTGAAAATTCACAAGCAAGCAGTACCAGTTCAACCCGTTGCTCCAGGGTTTCCGTACTTAATGTGAGCTCGTTATACAGCTTCTCAATCGTTCGATCCAGCGGCTGCACCTGAGCCCATAAGCGACCCTTTGGATAAATCTCACATTCAATGAGTTCAATAGACGCCCAATGATCCAGTGCCTTCAGAACACATTGATAAGCGTCTATGATTCGCCCTTCTCGCATTGCTTTTTTCCCTTGAACATAATTAACCAGAAAGCGGGAGAACTCATGAAATCGCTTCTGTTCCCGCAGTGGATCTTTAAATTCGATAATCTCCTGCCTTAGAAGACGGACCCTGTCGTCCCGTTCCCAGACCATACGACCTTCTAGCACATAATCTATAATGTTGGCTTGTTCACCAGCGATAATCCAACCCTTTAGACAATTGAGCGTTGCGTGCAAAACTTGGCATTTTAACCCATTAATAAATAAGTGTTGAATAGAACGAACTGGCTTCCGGCCTTCTCCAATAATTAGAATGAGTTCATCAAAGTCGTGCAATATCGAACCGTGAAAATACTCTCCCGGCTTTCTGTACGAAATAACACCTATTGAATCTTCCTGCAACAATTCATCATGCATCAAATTTAATTTGGTTAGCTGCACTTCTCCCTCCATACCTTCAAGGCGACTATAGCCGCTAAATTGGATATTTGGATACATGTGATCATTTCTACATAAATAAGAGACTTCCTTCTTCAATTGTATAAATTTTTATCTTATTTAATTATTTCTTTCAGCGTTATCCAAGCGTTTTCATCTGCAAAGCTTCGGTTCCACACACCAATTCCACCAAGTTTCAGTGATTGAGCAAGTTCTACTCTTGCCTTCAGGGATACCTGATCCTCTAACCAAATCTTTTTAACTACACCATCTTCGGTATACTCGACATAATTCTGACCTTCGGAAGCTCTAAATGTAGGCTTCAATTTGAATTTAGCCAAGATATCGGCCGCTGAATCCATACCAATTGATTTGGAGGTGACCTTAATTTTCCCTTCTTTGGGAGTCTCGGACCAAACGCGGGTATATAAAGGAATACCTAAAACCACTTTTTGAGGCGGCACTTCGTCTTCCTGAACAATCCGCTTAATTGACGCTTCTGTCCAAGGTAATGAGGCAACGGAACCAGCTTTTGGACTAGCCGCCCAGTGCTCATCATACGCCATTACCATGAGATAATCTGTGATAGCGCCCAATGATTTTCGATCCAAAAAAGCAGACCACATCTCGCTTTGAGATTTAGGTGTGACATCAATAGACAATATCAAATCATTCGCACGAGCCATCGGTTTAAGTTCACGCAAAAATTGGGTGACATTGGGGCCATCCTTTGTATGAACATTTTCAAAGTCGATATTAATACCGTCCAGATCATATTCTTGAGCAAGTGAGATCATCTGGTCTATAATCGATTTTCGCCGCTCAAAGGTAGATAGTGCTTCTGTTGTTATGTCAGGGTTAAAGCTGTTGCTTAATAAACCCCATACCTCCATCCCCTTGCGATGTGCCCAGCTGACATATGCAGGATCAGCCTTGCTTTCTACAGTGCCCTCATGATTAACGATACTAAACCATGTAGGACTTACCACATTTACTCCAGGCATAGGATCAAATTTGGAAGGATCAGGCTTACGATTATAGACAGCTTCCCAAGCGAGATTCACGGGTCTACTCTCCCAATGCTTCTCCGAGATGGACAGTTCGTCCTTAACCGAAGGTATCACAAGTTCTTCTCCTTCAGAGATACAGTCTGACTTAATGTATCCTGCATAGCCATTGTCTAATTGCACAAAATACCAATCGCCCCGTTGGGACCAGATCCGTACTTTCGTCTGCTGAGATACATCAGTCAAAATAAAAGATAGGCTAGAGGCTTCTTTACGCAAAGCGATTCTAGCATCCTGTCGCCCATCTTTCTTTTCTACACTACCTAGCCTGACCTTCTCTCCAGCTTTCATCAGGATAACAGCACCAGTTACAGGGTCTTCGTGTATGGATACACCATATACTTCACGTACCGCCTCTATGGGGATATACACCTCTCCGCTAATGATCTGAGGAGCAGAGGTAAGCGAGATTGTTTTACCATTTAGTTCCCCTTGTGTCTTTGAGACATTCATATGGAGCAAGCTTTGTCTCGTTGCCATGATGATGCTTTGGCTATCATCCTCATAACGAAGTGTAGGATCAATCTGCTCTTGAAGCAATTTAAGTGGCATTAGCATGTGCTTGCCGGAGCTTTGAGCTTCATACCCAGTCAACTTGCCCTTCATAAAAATAGGTCGGATACTCCCCTGCCAATCGGGTTTCTCATGAAGAGGATTACCGTACCATACGACAGTAATTGCGCATATAATCGCTGCAAATAATAGCAGGCTTGCCGCTCCTTTGAATCGCGAACGTTTACGGCGGCGTCTGGAATGATTTCTGACCAAGATTGAACCTCCATTGTTAGAACTTTAGATTTTTGTATTTTGTAATATCAACAGATTACTTAAGACAAAAATAATGTGATTCAAACAAAAAAACGCGGTAAATCCCCACTTATGGGGAATTCCTCACGTTTCCAATCCATTACAATATATACATACCGCACAAAAAACTTTTATTCCTTGTTTGATTACGATTGTTTGTTACTACAAGCTTTGCATACTCCGTGTAACTCCATACGATGTCCATGCACCTCGAAGCCTGTTTCCAACGCGGCATGGCGTTCCACATCTGCCAAATACGGATAACTGAAATCTTCAATCTTTCCGCATTTTTCACAAATGATGTGATAGTGCTCCGAAATATTGGCATCATAACGACTGGCGTTATCTCCATAGGTCAACTCATGTACCATACCCGCTTCTATAAACATCTTTAAGTTATTATAAACCGTAGCCACACTCATACTTGGAAACTTGGACTCAAGCGCACGATATATTTCATCTGCAGTCGGATGCCCCATAGATTCCATCAAATAGTTTAATATGGCATGGCGCTGGGGTGTTATGCGTACACCTGTCTTCTTCAGAAGTTCCAAAGCATGCTGGACGCGTGCTGCCATATATGTCCACCGCCTTATCCCTTACTTGCAATCCTATCAATTACCACGCATCTATTTACAAATTACTTCTAAAATTACTTCTAAAGCTACTCACATTGTACGGTCTACTCAAGTTTCTTGTCAACGCGCCGTATTGTCACCGGATGTTCCTATAGAAGTATCTGTCACAGGAACCCCAGGTGCATCCGGAGAGACTCCAGAAGTATCAGGCGCAGTCGCCCCCTCGGAATCATCCAATTCGGGTAACGACGGCATCAGTAACTTTTTAATGGTTAAATTGCTGTTACCCTCTACGTTAATCACATACTTGCCTGTACCGTTTTGACCTGAGATGCTTTTACTGTCTATCTTAAATGGAAAATCGGACTGAAGATTACCATAACTGCTTGAACCCTCTAACTGAAAATCTCCATTCGATGGAAGGTCCAATACGATATCACCGACAGCACTGTATATTTTCCAATCTCCACCTACATGCTCGCTATGCACTTTGATTGCTCCATTAAGCGAATTTGCATTCAGCTTGGCTGTAGAATTCAGCACATTCATATCACCATTTTGAGTATCGACGGTGATATCCCCTTCAGAGCGAGCAACCTGAATGTCGCCTACCATAGTATGGAGGGATACAGCTCCTTCAATATCCCCTGCCTGCATATCTCCACGATTTGTGCGTACATCCACATCCCCGCTAATCCGGTGCAATTTAATCTGACCGTTCAGGGTGCCTCCTTTGACATTACCGATTGCATCATTAACTGTAAGGTTTCCATTACCGCTCTCAAGCCGGATGCTGTCGATAGCGTCAATTCCATTTAAGGTAATATTCCCGTTGGAGGTTCTAATCTGCATATTGAATCTCCGATCCTCCGGCACAGTGATCAACAGGTTCATACGAGGCTGTCGTTTACTTGATGCTCCGTATGACTTTACCTCCGGGCGAATCTGAATGGTCTTGCCGTCGGTAGAAGTCAGTGAAGAAGCTTGAGCAATCTTGTCTGCCTCGGCAGCAGGCGCTTGATCCACCCATAGAGTCCCGCGTACCTCTATATTGGACACAGGCCGCCTGATCAGTGTTATATCTCCATTTACTGAATCAACTACTAAATCGGACGTTTGCATAGTTACAGGTATCAGCATACCACCCATATCATACCGATTCTCTTTAGCTTGGCTAAAATCCATAGAGCCCGATGTCAGATTGAGACTAACCCGGTTCCACAAGTACATATAGTGATTTTGCTGGGTCACGATAAAAACAGAAGCTGCCACAATCAAGGCGGACAGTATTCCCTTTAAGTCAGGTCTGAAACGTCGTCCGTTGTCAGACTTGCCCTCTTTGCGATAGTGCACGCCAAAAAAAATCAGATACTCCATTCCCCAAAGCACAAAGATTACAGGCCACCACACAAGGAGCTGAAGCATGTATTCGGTGTTCTGAAGCACATCTACAATCAATAAAATGCCTACAGCCATCAACAGAAGCGAAGCGGTGTAGCGGCCGACTCTTATTTTGCGGTGCACGCCTGCTTCACCCTCTTTCTTTCAACTTTTTACGTCTAAAGGACAGAAAAGCTTCCCTTAGAAAAAGGAATAAACCGATCATCGTTAATATAATGGCCAGCGTCAAGAACCCGTAATCTTCGAAGAAAATGCCTAGCCAGCGAGGTTTCATGCGGAATAAAATCATAAGTCCACCACCTGCCACCAGTAGCACGGCAAAAGCAAAACCTCTTTCCCATGCATAAAAAGGACTGCTTTGCTGACCTCTAGCATCCATTCGTGCATGTTGATCTGGCTTGCGCCGATAACGAACCATGTAATCCGCTGACTGTAAGGTATCATATACATTATAAAAATATAAAACGGGTATAAACAAGCCAAGCAAGATAAGTAATGGGATGTTAATCCTCAATCCATCGGAGGAAACATACAGCATTGCAAAAATATCTAGCAGAAGCAATACAATAAATGTAAGCCCCCTAATAAATAGTCCTAAAAAAAGATGTCCCATTCCAGGTATCAGTGCTGCCATGATAATGGCAATTACCTTGCGAAATTTAGCGTATTGCAGACGCCCCCGCTGTTTCTGTCCATGTGGCTGTTCAGCCTGTCCGGACTCTCTCGACGGTAACGGTTGTTCCGAGTTCATGCCATCCTCCCCTTTGAATTCCATACGTAGCTCCGCTGAAAAAACTTTGATGGTAACATAGTACCCCAATCAGATTTGAGAGTAACTGTAAATAAAAGGTATATGATCATTCAACGGAGACTGCAGCTATATCTTCCCATTGTCGTAAATCAGCTGCAATACGTACTGGATTAAAGTGATGTCGGGCCAGCACCTCCAAGGAAACCTCCATGCTTTGCCGATCTGGGTGCAGTTCATGAAATGGAACATTTTCATGTTCTTTAATCATGATTTTACGTATTTCTACTTTTTCATGCTCAAGATAAGCCGAAATTTGCTCCAGCAATCCGTGAGAGGACAATCCATACAACGTAATAAGATGAGGCTTGCGCCCACGCATATACCGAAGTTCTAATTTGTTGAATACCCATAAGTTTAAAAATACGAGCGCAGTTGCCGCTATAGAAGGGAAATAGAAGCCTGCTCCCACTCCAAGGCCAATAGCAGCTACAACCCAAATGGAAGCCGCCGTCGTGAGTCCAGTAATGGATTTACCCGTAAACATAATCGTACCTGCTCCCAAAAAACCTACGCCAGTAATCACCGCCGTAGCCAAACGAGCTGGATCTATACGCACATTAGCTTCTTTAATAAAATCAGCAAAGCCGTAAATGGAGAGTAGCATAATCAGCGTTGAACCAAGACTGACCATAATGTGAGTCCGCAAACCAGCAGCGTGATTGGAACGTTCACGCTCAAAGCCAATAAATCCACCGAGAAGCATGGAAAGTAATAGCCGTAAAATGATATGTGAATCATCTATAATCCACGGATTATTCATTCGAGTCTCTCCTCCCGGTTGTGTCGTGCTTCCCTGTCCGGGCACACGGTTTGTGAGTATTATTCCACGTTATGCAAATGGTAGGTGGTTAATTCCACGCCTGGGGCCACCTCTGCCGCGGAAACAGGGCGAAAACCATGTTTTCGATAAAGTGCCACCGCAGGAGTGTTTGAAGTCCCTGTAGTGACGATAAATAGGGGGACATACTGATATTCATTTAAAACATGCCTCATTAAGGAGTCTGCAATTCCTTGGCGAAAATGATCTGGATGAACCATCATACGTGTAAGGGTAAGCGAACCGGACGACTCAGACTGCACAGCCAGCGCCCCTAATAGCTCACCATCCTCCAGCCATCCATAAAAAGACTCTCCGCAGCCTCTCAGCGTCTCCAATGTATCCATCAGCGGAGGAATCTCATTAAACCCGATCAGCTCAGCTTCCAGTCTATAGGCGACGTGCTGAAGACGCCATATCTGACTGACAATATCATCATCTTCCAATGAACATAGGGTAACCATACTGTTTGCCCTCCTAAGGAACCTCATCATATGTCAACAAGCTCCTAATGCTTGTTTGATGCCCATACGCGTTTCTTTGCACCTATGAAAAAGGGGCTTGTCCCTAAAAGACAAGCCCCTCTCATAACTATGCCATTATCGGTTCAACACTTCTGTCAGCAACTTATTAGCGAGGCCAGGGTTAGCTTTGCCCTTGCTCTCCTTCATCACTTGACCGACCAAGAAGCCGATGGCCTTTTGCTTGCCAGCTTTGTAATCCTCGACCGATTGCGGGTTGGCTACTACAACTTGTTCGACAATTGTCAGAATTGCACCTTCATCACTGATTTGCACAAGCCCTTTTTCTTCAACAATTTGCTGTGGCAGTTTATCACTTTCCAGCATTTCCTTAAAGACTGTTTTGGCAATTTTACTGTTGATCGTTCCCTTCTCCAGCAGCCCGATCATTTCACCCAAGCCCCGACCTGTCAATTTAACCTGAGACAGTTCTACACCGGTACTATTCAAATAGCCGAGTAAATCTCCCATAATCCAGTTGGAGACTGCTTTGGCATCCTTGGTGTACTGAAGACTATCCTCAAACAAATCAGCCAATGGCTTGGAGGATGTAATTACCTGTGCATCATACTCAGGTAATCCGTATTCCGAAGTGTAACGTGCTTTCCGCTGATCGGGTAATTCAGGAATCGAGGCACGGATACGCTCTTTCCACTCCTCATCAATATGCAGTGTAACGAGATCTGGGTCTGGGAAATAACGATAGTCGTGCGCCTGCTCCTTACCACGCATGGACAGGGTTTTACCTTGTGCATCATCCCAGCGACGCGTTTCCTGTACGATCGTTCCGCCTTCTTCAAGCGTCTGCTCTTGTCGGAACTGCTCATATTCCAGTCCGCGCTGTACGCCACGGAAGGAGTTCATGTTTTTCAGTTCTGCTTTGGTTCCCAGCTCTTTTTGCCCATGCGGACGAAGACTGATATTCGCATCGCAGCGAAGTGATCCTTCCTCCATCTTCACATCGGATACATCACAATACTGCATAATGGCACGTATTTTTTCCAGATAAGCCTTGGCTTCTTCCGGCGAAGATATGTCCGGCTCCGAAACGATTTCAACCAACGGTGTGCCGACCCGGTTAAAATCAACCAAAGACGCATAGCCACCATCAACATGGGTTAATTTCCCCGCATCCTCTTCCAGATGCAACCGCGTAATGCCGATACGCTTGGTTTCACCGTTCACTTCAATATCAATCCAGCCATGCTCACCGATCGGTTGGTCATATTGCGAAATTTGGTAAGCCTTCGGTGAATCAGGGTAGAAATAGTTCTTACGGTCAAACTTGCTCACATCAGCGATGGTGCAATTGAGCGCCATTGCCGCTTTCATCGCATAATCAACGGCTTGACGGTTCAATACCGGCAATACCCCCGGATGTCCTAGACAGACCGGACATGTATGAGAGTTTGGCGGCGCTCCAAAGGATGTCGAGCATCCGCAAAATATTTTAGACTTCGTATGCAACTCCACGTGGACTTCAAGTCCGATGACCGTCTCATACTTCGATGTAGTTGTAGACATGAATAGGTTCCCTCCTTTTTGGCAAATTACAGCTGCGGACGCTGCTTGTGAAATTCAGTATTTTGTTCGAATGCATGCGCTACACGCAGTACAGAAGACTCATCAAAGGCTTTTCCGATAATTTGTAGTCCGACTGGCATTCCATCTGCAAGACCACAAGGAATACTAATAGCCGGCACGCCAGCCAAACTTACTGGAATCGTCAAAATATCGTTCAAATACATAGTCAATGGGTCGTCCACTTGGGAGCCGATTTTGAACGCGGTAGTCGGTGCAGTAGGCCCGATAATTACATCATATTGTTCAAATACACGATCAAAATCCTGTTTGATCAGTGTGCGCACTTTTTGAGCTTTCAAATAATAAGCATCGTAGTACCCGGAGCTGAGTGCATAGGTACCGAGCATAATCCGACGCTTCACCTCAGGACCAAACCCTTGCGTACGAGACTGATGGTACAGATCAAGCAGGTTATCCGGATTATCAGCGCGTACACCATAGCGCACGCCGTCAAAGCGGGCCAGATTGGACGATGCTTCGGATGAAGCCAGCAGGTAGTATGTCGCAACCGCATATTCCGTGTGTGGAAGAGATACCTCTTCCCATACAGCGCCCAATCCTTCCAGTGTTTTCAATGCATCAAGCACCTTTTCCTTGACCTGCGGATCTACGCCTTCACCAAGATACTCTTTAGGCACAGCGATACGAAGTCCTTTCACATCTCCGGTTAAAGCATTCAAATAATCAGGAATGTCTACCTTCGCAGAAGTGGAGTCCTTCGAGTCATAGCCAGCAATGGCTTGCAGGACATAGGCCGAATCTTGAACATTTTTGGTAATCGGTCCGATTTGGTCTAAAGATGAGGCAAAGGCCACCAGGCCAAAACGGGATACCAGACCGTAGGTGGGTTTTAGACCAACTACGCCGCAATAAGAAGCGGGCTGGCGAATGGAGCCCCCTGTATCGGAACCGAGCGTGAAATAAGCTTCACCCGCCGCAACAGCTGCAGCCGAGCCGCCACTGGAACCGCCGGGAACACGTTCTAAATCCCAAGGGTTACGTGCAGGGAAAAAGCTGGAGTTCTCGTTCGAACCGCCCATGGCGAATTCGTCCATGTTCATTTTACCAAGTGTCACCGTTTGCGCTGCGCGCAACTTACCGACAACTGTGGCATCGTAAACAGGATCAAAATTTTTCAAAAACTGACTTCCACATGTAGTGCGTAGCCCTTCTGTCACGATATTATCCTTAATACCGACCGGCAGGCCAAACAACAACCCTCGTTCCTCTCCCGAAATCAGCTGATCATCCAGCTGACGTGCAGATGCCCGAGCCTGTTCCTCGTCGACAGTAATATAGGCTCTGATCTTCTCTTCCCGCGCATCAATTGTCTCCAGAGCGTGTCCCACCAGATCACTCACTGAAATTTCCTTTTGATGCAGCTTGTTATGTATTTCCGGCAATGTGTTATTAAACAAGCTCAATTTGCATCCTCCTTTCAAATGTAAAATCTATTCCAGAACAGCAGGAACTTTAAACTGTCCGTCTTCTTCTTCAGGTGCATTACGCATCACTTGCTCGTGTGTCAAACTTTCGCGAACTTCGTCGTCCCGCATGACATTGCTGACGTGAAGCACATGAGTGGTCGGTTTTACCTGCTCCGTATCCAACTCATTCAGCTTCTCCGCATAATGGAGAATGGCATTTAATTGTCCTGTCATGGTTTCTTCCTCTGTCTCGGTCAGATTTAACCGGGATAGCCTGGCTACGTGACGGACATCTTCCTTGGAAATGTTCATTCGAAACCCTCCTCATGTATATGCAACAATCCAATAAGCGTCTGAAATCGGATTTTGCGAAATTCTGGTATCAAAAATATTACACCGAACTTTGAAATAACGTTTTTAATTATAGGATAGAACCCTATACAATTCAATCTTTGACGCGGTACAGAAGCAAACTGTACATTAATGAGGTAAATGTTACTAAAAGAATATAAAAAAAGCACCTCTCGGTGCTCTTTCGAGAAAACTATAGCAGCTGAAATCGTGCCATCATTTATTGTTAAAAAGAGTCGGCAATTGCCGACTCCTATATCCAAGCACGTAAATTAACTTGTTTGATAAAATCAGCCTGTGACAACAATTCTGCCGCGGTTTCTTCTTCCTCAGTCTCTACTGAATCATGACCACCGTTCATCACATGTCTGAACAGCTTCTCATTATGAGTAGCAAGGGCGTAATCTATCAGCGCTTCACGTTCAATCCGCTCGGCTTCCAGCTTAAGAATACTTTCTTCGAGCTCGATATCACCGGATGGTACGAAAAAATTGCGATTCACCTTCGGTACGCGAATGACATAGTCAAAAGCATTGTCCGCATTACGGTCGTAAGCAATGATATAGCCATGTTCGCCCACAGGAAGATTCTGCTCAAAAGCATCCGCGACGATCATAATTCTAGCTCCTAAATGATGCATCGTTAGCCCCCCGTTTGTCTGAACTTATCTGCTAAGTCTACTAAAAAAAAGGAAGCTTGTCTATATCATCTATGTATCTTCATAATCGACCGTCTCCGCGTCCATTTCTATGCTCATTGAGCCGTATATGCCAGTCTTGCGTAAGGATTCCGCCCCGCCGTTTTATCTTTTTCCAAGTAATGATCTTCGGTTCGGAATCTACTACAGCATCTTCAATATCTATTATTTCGGCAAGACGAAAACTGCCTTCGTTCTCACGATGTACCCCATATATATGTTTTCTTTTCATTCTTGCTCCCCCTTGTGATCTGACGGCCTCATGCCTCTTTATCCTCTTAATGGGTAAAAAAAAGAACGCAAACCGGGATTCATCCACAGCTTGCGTGCTTCGCGAGTTTAGTATGTAACTTTAATAAATGTATGTTAACAAAAATAAAAACCTTTGTCTATACATAAATTATATTTTGTTGTCGAAATGAGGCAAAACCTGTCACTTCTATGATTTTGCCTCAATATATGTTCATCAGATTTACCGAATATACGGATTGTGGACTTTCTCATAACCAATAGTTGTTTTGGGTCCATGACCGGGATAAACTGTAACGTCATCTCCGAGCGGAAACAACTTATTTTGAATGGAATCGTACAAATCGCGTTCCCGACCACCAGTCAGATCTGTGCGTCCGACGCCCTGACGGAATAGCACATCCCCGGAGAAAAGGTCTTTGCCACACAAGAAGCTAACACTTCCGGGTGAATGCCCCGGTGTATGGAGCACCTTAAACGTGTTCCCGATTAGCTTTAATTGCTGGCCTTCTGCCAAATCATATTCAGCAGGTTCTGTCGAGATCGGTGGAGACGCCTCTGGCCACATCAGGGAGCCGTTCAGCTTAGGAGATGTGAGCCAGTCTTGCTCCAAGGCGTGCAGATACACCGGGCATCCTTTGGCATTGCGGATCTCCTCTACCCCTCCAATATGGTCAAAATGGGCGTGGGTCAGCAGAATAGCTTCAATGGTCAGGGATTCAATCGCTCTCAGCAAAGGTCCCGGATTCATTCCTGGATCAATAATAACGGCGCGCTGCGGATCTTCCCCTTGAAGCAAATAAGCATTCGTTTGAAGTGGACCGAGATTAAAGCTGCGAATGGATAAGGTCATAAGTTAAAATCCCGAGATCAGCTCGCGTAATTCCTGAACAATCACAGGATGAACCTCGGTTCCCTCCCCATATTTTGCAGCCATTTCTTTGCGAGCAACTGCGATTTTTTCTTGATAATCATCGGCTTCCCGATCTGGATTTTCACGTTTGAATTCGATCATAATTTGTTGGACATGTGCAGGACGTGGTCCCCAGTGACCCAGTACGTGGCCCCCAGTATCCGCAAAAATCACAATCGGCACAGCGCGTCCACCCATCGTCAGGAAGTCGTCCATCAGCGCCTGGTGATTTTCCAGAATCAATACTTCTGTTGGAATGCCGCTATTTTCCAGCGCGCGGAACACAACTGGCACATTGCGTACGACATCCCCACACCAGTCAGCAGCCAAAATAAGCACACGCAGATCATCACGATGGTTCAAGCTTTCAAAAAACTCCCGGTCCTCTTCGCTGCTCCACACAAACTGATCGTATCCAGAGCGGAAGGCTTCTTGGTTCTTTTCCATGCCTACCATAAACTGCTCGGGGCTCAGGCCCTTGCCGAAATATTGCGATACGTTAGTACGACTCATGTTATACACTTCCTTTTTTGTTTTTGGCTACAATCCATTTGATTACAAAATAAATGATCAAGAGTGCAAGTGCAACCAGCAAAATGGGCTTGATGTAAGGTGCCGCTACTTCGTCAATTTGCTCCCACTTGTCTCCCAGCAGCATACCTAAATATATAAACAAAACAGACCAAGGTATAATCGCCAGCGTCGTCAAAATAATAAAGCGCCATACGTTCATTCGAGCCAACCCGGCAGGGATTGAGATCGCATGGCGAACAACAGGGATAAAGCGAGCTGTAAAAATGACCCCTGTGCCGTATCTATTAAACCAGGCTTCAGCGTGGTCAACATGACTTTTTTTGATGAGTAAGTATTTACCATACTTGTCCAATACTGGTCTACCGCCATAGCGCCCGATCCAGTAAATAAACAGCTGGGCTAGCACCCCGCCAATCGTTCCAAAAACGACTGCGCCAAAAAAATTAATATGACCTGATGATACTAAAAACCCGCCGTAAGCGAGAACAATTTCACTTGGTATGACCTCCACCATCAAGCCTAGCATAATACCAAAATACCCAAGACTACGAATGATCTCAAACAAATAATTAATGATACTAGATATATGGTCCATTTCTCTGCCCACTCCCTGCCTGTTTCTCTATTTTCATTAGTGTATCACAGCGGCAGAACAAGTCGCCACTTCACTCAATCAGGGAGGTCAGTGACCCCGGCTCCTATACCCGCATAAGTTGTGAGAGAGAGGAGGGGGTATAATATGCCTCCCGGCAAATTCCCCAAACATGACAATCCACAATCCCGTTTACCTACAGCTCGTGGTATCCGCCGCGCATGCAGCAAAGAGCTGTACCGAACCTGCAAACGTCTGCCTGTTCACATTGCCCCTGTTCTGGTCAAGCAGGGCGAGGAGCTTTACTGCCGCAAGGTCATCGGACACCTCATCTGGATTGCGGAAAACCGTAGCAATCGCAAGCTACTGTGTGACTGGTGGGACGAAGATGTCAGCGAGGAGCTCGCAGTATTATGGAAAGTGGATCGCGATGTCTTGTGCACCGCTTTTAGAAGTGCCTATGGCGGGTAGATGTTTGCGTACAGCAACCTTGAACTGTTCCAAAAAAAGTGGAGCCACTCCGCAGTGGCTCCACTTTTACTATATTCCTAGCTGTGTGTCTGCTTCTGCCCCGCTCCTTCGGGAAGCAAATCCGCACAAGCACGTTCCAAATAAGGATCAGCATGTATAAAATCCCGAAAAGCTGTGTACTCGCGCCACAGAGCAGACCGTTCTCCCGCTTGGCCTTTAACGGCACGAATCAGAATATTTTTAGGTGTATGCTCCATGTCGATAAATTCCAAGAGCTGTGTCCGGTACCCCATCATATCCAATAGCTTGGCCCGGATTCCATCCGTTGCGAGTGCAGAAAAGCGCTCCTTTAAAATGCCATGGGAGAGCAAGGGCTCCATTACCGGATTTTTCAGTTGGCCAAACAGCTCATGCTGACAGCACGGAACTGATAAAATGACGGACGCTCCCCAGCGGACAGCCTTTTCCAGCGCTGCATCTGTTGCGGTATCACATGCATGCAAGGTAACGACCATATCCACCTGCTCCAGTTCGTTATAGTCTGCGATATCTCCGACCAGGAACTCCAACTGTCGATAATGCAGCTTTTGCGCCAGAACATTACAGGTTTCAATAACATCTGCCTTCAAATCCAAACCGACAATCTGCAAAGGTCGTTTTTGCTGTACTGCCAAATAGTGATATAAGGCAAAGGTCAAATACGACTTGCCGCAGCCAAAATCCACAATCGTCAATGGGCGGCCTACCGGAAGGCTAGGCAATACATCCTGCACCATTTCGAGAAAACGGTTGATTTGACGGAATTTATCGTATTTACGGGCCAGTACCTTTCCATCTTCATTCATAATCCCCAGCTCGATCAGGAAAGGAATATGCTCTCCTTCCTCAAGCACATATTGCTTTTTGCGATTATGAGACAGATCGGCTTTACTTTTGCTCGGTGACTTTGTCAGAATGGATACTTTATATTTTTTACTGATTAGCACCTGATAGTCTGCATCCTTGGCACATAGAAGTCCTTGGCGAAACGTGTCCTCAAACAAGGCAGTCATGCGCTCACTAGCTTCGTCAGGGGTCAGATTTTCATGAATGACTTTGTTGGTGTAATGAAAGGCAAACTGGTAATGCAGTTTGTTTTTCAATTCCACAGGTTTGATTTGCACTTTAGTAAAAGAAGCATCCTCACGTTTGCGCAGCTGACTCAGCGTTGCTGTGATGAGGGAGCCCCCCGTGGTCAATTGGTATACAAGTTCGCGCAGTGAATCCAAAAGGTACATCTCACTTTCTTTCATGTAATTGGGTGATCTCGGACAAACCCTCGATGATTTCCTGGCGTGAAATTCCACCCAGTTCCAGCTCTGCATCGGTCTTATCCAGTAACTGACTGTAAAATGCCTCTGCTTCCGATCCCAGCTCTGGCTGCTCCCATGCCAATCCAAACCAGACATCAGCGGCTTGGTCCAACCTGTTTTCCTGCTCATAATGAGCAGCCAACAGCTTGCTGGTTTCAGGAGGAAGCTCATATTCATGAACCAATTGTACGATACACGCTATTCGTTCAGGCAGGACCTGTAAATCACGATTCGCGCCATTTAGGTCGCTGTACAAATATAAATGGAGAGATTTCATTAAAATTCGTATGCCCTCATCTATTTTGCTGGTTTCCATGTATATAACAGCTTCTTCTTCCAGAATGCGAGCCACTTGCTGAAGCTCATCCGCTTCCATCCCAGGACCCATTCGGAAAAGCTCAATAATTTGTTCCGGCGGCAATCGTCTGAGCAAATCTGAACGAAGGCGAAACTGCTTGTCGAGTAAGTCATCGAGTTGTTTTAGCGCTTCGACGTGTTTATTTTCACGCCTCAGACCAAGCACTGATGCTACTGCGGATGTCAATTCTTCCATCATGCTAAGCAAATAATCTTTTCTAAGCAAGCCGTTCCCTTCCTTTCATCCCGATGCTAGAGAACCAGGAACCCTGTCCCTCCTGATTGTAAGACATCCTTGTCTAAAAGCCAAATGCCCCATTATGGCGTATTCCCATTTAGTACAATTACAAATCATTTATAGCATCAACGTTCCAGCACTTCAAAAAATCACATATGACACGTAATATTCCGTTAGTAAAGTGTTATGTGCCAGATCATGTGACTAAGAAATACAAGTATTTGGGAATCAGAACTTGATTTTCTGTTATTATCGTGTTATTTTCGTTTCATAAGAAACAAAAATAATCATTATATAATCTTTATTTATACAATAAAATATAATATTTATTTTCGATCGAAACAAAATACGTTTTGATATTTTACGGAGAGGATGTTGAAGTATGGGAAATCAATTTAGTTCGATACTACCGAAATATAAAGAGTTCATACAGCGACAGCATATTTTTTTTGTAGGATCGGCACCTGTCTCCAAGACGGGGCATGTGAATATTTCCCCCAAGGGATATGATTCTTTTCGTATATTGTCTGATCATAAAGTAGCCTATCTTGACTTGGCGGGAAGTGGCAATGAGACAAGTGCACACATTATAGAAAATGGTCGGGTAACCATCATGTTCTGTGCATTTGAAGGAGAGCCCTGTGTATTAAGGCTCTTTGGTACAGGCACAGTCGTGCTGCCCAATACAGAGCGTTGGCATGAGCTGTACCCTCTCTTCAATCCACTGCCTGGAGCAAGACAAATCATTGTTGTTGATGTTCATATGGTGCAACATTCATGTGGGTTTGCAGTTCCCTTCATGACTTTCACGAGCGAACGGGAAAAGCTGAAGGACGTGGCGGTTCAGATGGGCGAAGAAGCACTTAAAAAGTATGCATACGAGAAAAATTTAGAAAGCATTGACGGTTTGCCGACGGCGTTTGCCTTGGACAAAAATAATATGACTTAGACATTCTACACATCAACCGATATGAAGCAACAAGTCGGCAAAAAACCGGATTCCCTCTGTTACAGCATCAGAAGGTTCCGGTTTTTGAACTTACCCACCTCTATTACTTCAAGTTTTGCTCCAAAAATGACAAGATGGCTTTCGCTAATAACTCTGGTGCTTCAAACAAGCTCATGTGTCCAGACTCCGGTAGGGTAACCTGAGTGACTCCGGCCCGATCTGTTGTGAACGTTCGTGCTGGAGGAACTGCCTGATCCTGCTCCCCTGCTACCAAAAGAGCTGGCAACGCAGAAGCTGACAGCACATCCCGACGGTCCGGGCGCTCGCGCATAGCCAGCGATGCTCCTACGGCTCCTTGCGGAGGTGTTTTGTAGCCAATTTCTTTAACTTTGAGTAGTTGGCTCGGCATTGACTCCACATGTTCAGGAGCAAACAACCCTGGTACGAGTCCATCTACAAAGGTTGTAATCCCCTCCGTTTGAATGGTCGATACAGCCTTGCTCCGCTTTTCTTTACCTTCGTCCGTATCTGCATAAGCCGTGGAATGAATCAGCCCAAAGGCTGTAAGACGCTCGGCATGTCTTTGTGCCGCGGAAAGGGCTAAGTAGCCTCCTAGAGAGTGACCAAACCATGCAGCCTGAGGAATGTCCAATTGTTCTTGAAGTTTAAGCACATCGTCTGCCATCAGATCGATCGTATAGGCTCCAAGTGGAGCATCACTGCGTCCGTGTCCACGCAAGTCTGGAACAATACAACGATAGCTTGGGGACAGCAAGGGAACAACCTCATCCCAATAGGAAGAGCTTCCGCAAAATCCGTGCACCAGAATGATCGGATCTCCTTTTCCCTGTTCGGCATAACAGATCGTCGTTCCTTCGCATAATACCTTTTCCATGTGGAACCCTTCCTTCTCTGTATATAATCTATTAGTTCTGAATATTGTAGTAAGAAGAACATGCTGATGTATATTATTAAGCAGACCATCAATATCTGAAACGGTAGCCGGCTGGAAAATCTTGCGAAGCTGTTTTTAGGCCAAATTCACAAGCCGCTGCATCTGCAATATATGCTGCCATCGTCATGACCAGGTGAAGCGACGTCATCTGGAGCGTCCAGTAGGGTTTGGGGCTGCGCTCATTCACAATCGCTGCAACGCTATAATGCCCGATGGATGGCAGAGATAGCCCGACCGATCGTGCAGGAGTTAGCGGTCCATGGGTAACAAGGAACATTCCCGTAGAGCCGTGCTGTCCAAGACAAGCATCTATGGCGATCACATGATGATCCTTGGGAATACGCTCCAGGTATGGAACCAGATGATCCGCGTCACAAGGCTCCGTCATTGTGCCAATCACATGCGAAAAGCCTTGCTCCTTGAGCATGGTGCCTACCAGTGGTCCGAGTGAGTCACCCGATGAGCGGTCAGTACCGATACAAACAAAAGTCAGCTTATCTATAGCATGCTGCTGTCGAATGTCCCGGAAAAACGGTGCAAGTCCGTCGCGATCTGTTTTCTCTACATTAGATTCCAAGGGTGAGCGCCCGGATGTGGAAGCTCGGTTATACAAAGACAACTTTGTCCATCCTCCTTCATTCAGTTGTATACCGGTAATCTGGCTATCAGTACATTCTACAACAAAAACATGATACAATACAGGCAACTTCCCCTGTTATGAAAGGATGGAACATTAACGATGGATTTGTCTGTACCGTCTCATGCCAACATTGAGTATATGATTGAGGGCATTAAAACCAAGCTCCGTATGGCGAGTGGTGCTGCTATGCAGGCTTCCGCTTTCTCGCTAGAGCAATACGAGGACATCCGTGATGTCTATGATATGGTAATGAGCAAACCTAACCTCAGCATTTCAGAGGTTGAAGCCATTGTCTCCGAACTGGGCAGATTGCGCAAGTCCTCCTAAATCTGCTTGTAGGACAGACAGCTTGGCTACAGCTACATTAAGCTTTTTCACTATAAATAAAGCTCGTATCTCCTGGTCGTTTGAATAGACGCACAAGGGATACGAGCTTTATTTCTTTGATATATATACGTATGTTCATACACTTCTTCCTTTACCCATGGATGGCTCAAGGCAAATCTACTACTACCAGTTCAGATATTTCCTCATTCCCTGTAGCTAGTATCTTTAATGTACAGCTTTTTTGAATTCGCGCGGCATCACCAGGGCTTAACTGAAATTCCCCATCCTGACACGTCACTTCGACATGACCGCTAATGATATAAATGTGAGTGCGACGCTCCTCTTGCTGCGGATATTCAAGCTGCTGTCCCTTTTCCAATCTGCTCAGATACAGATTTATATCCTGTGCAATCGATAGGGCTCCCTCCACCTTTGAACCAGACACAACGGGTTGAAGTCGATTGAGGCGTTCACTGTGCTTGAATCTTTGTACCTGATAAGATGGCTGAAGGTCCGGGCGCTCGGGTAGGAACCACATTTGCAAAAAACGGACCGGTTTTTCATCCCCAGTATTTCGCTCCTCGTGTTCAATTCCAGTGCCCGCACTCATAACCTGGACCGAGCCGCTTTTCAAATCCTGCTCATGTCCCAAGCTGTCACTATGATGCAGCAGACCTTCAATTACATAGGTGACAATTTCCAAATCATGATGCGGATGTCTTTTGAACCCTTGCTGTGGTTTAAGCTCATTATCATTATGGGCTAGCATACATCCAAAATGGGCATTGCTCGGATCTTCATAATCTGCAAATGAAAAGCTAAATTCACTATGAATCCATCCTTTATTTGAGGTATGTCTCTCTGCTGATGTTACTATTTTTATCATCCTTAACACCTCCATGGATTCCAGTTCCGTAAAGCAGCCTGCTTCGTGCTTCCTATATCCACTTTCGGCCCTGGCATTGACAAACGCTGTAATACGATCCCTTTACCCCGCCGTTATATGCGTCAATCAGCCTATTGTCTCTGTCTGGTTTTGCTCTGAAGTCCATTATTCGTTAAGTTAATAGTACACAAAATGAATCTATTACAGCCATAAGGAGGCGGTTTACTACATATGCTATCCCATGAGCCTCAACGATTCCGGTTCTTGCCAAGCTATTTGCGCCACAGTCTGTCTGCATCTATTATCATGATCGCTGTCTTGCTGCTTATTGCCTATTCTGTAAGATGGATTGGCACAGCTCCTTTTCTATATTGGGATGAGCGCATTCAGAATATTGTTTTTCCAAACACAGCTGCTGCTCATTACCGACTGCTGCCCGTCGCTATATTCATTACATCGTTGGGCTCATTCCGCGTATCTTTACTCATTGCCCTCGGTATCGCAACCTTGTGCTGGGTCTATTTCCGTTCAAAAGCGTATTCCTTTGCCATCCTAAGCAGCTTTACGGCGATGTGGGTGCTAAATACGGTCATAAAAGAGCTTTTACAACGTGAACGCCCCTCACTTCAACATTTGGTTGAAGCAGGAGGTTACAGTTTCCCCAGTGGTCATGCTATGGTTTCTATGGGATTTTACGGGATGATATTTGCCATTTGGGCTATCGAACGAAAAATGAATAAGCGTACATTCTTCCTTCCATGTGTGCTTGGTGCACTGCTCATTTTCTTGATTGGCCTCAGCCGTGTATATTTAGGAGTTCATTTTCCTACCGACATTGCAGGCGGCTATATTGCAGGTATGATCTGGCTGGTATTTACCGTTCCCGTGGTCTATTGGCGAGCACGCCTGTAGTGCCTCTCCTTCATCTCCCCCCTTGTCCATAAGCACTCCATGGTGGTTTTTTGTTTCACTCAGGGTCACGACGTTTATATACGAAGTAAGCAAGGCGAAGAAATAACAAAGCTCAGTATTCATCAAAAACATTATCGTTGTGTGAACTCAGGATAAAGGAGGCGATTCTGGTGTGGGGAATTGTCCTAAGTATTGTAATGGCTATTATTATCGGATTGATTGGCGATGCACTGGCTGGTCATGAAATGCCAGGCGGCATAGCGGGCTCTATGATTGCTGGATTTGTAGGTGCTTGGCTCGGCGCTATGATCCTAGGGGATTGGGGTCCAGTCATCGGAGATTTTGCAGTCATTCCAGCCATACTTGGAACCGCATTGTTCGTGTTCTTGCTCGGACTTGTGTCCAGGCTATTAAGAAGGGCTACCTAAAATTTATATATATTTTTATTCTATAAAAGGAGTGATCTATCATGAGTAACATCGACAATCAAAATATGGCAAGCACTTCAGGTTTTGCAAAGGGTTTATTCATTGGAGGTTTGATTGGTGCTGCAGCAGCCCTGCTGTTCGCTCCAAAACCAGGCCGCGATTTGCGTAGCGATTTGTCCGAAAAAATGACGGTAGTCTCCGATAAAACTAAGGATGTCGCATCCGTGGTCAGCAGCAAAGCGACGGATTTGGCCAAAACCGTTTCCACTAAAACAGCAGATGTAGCCAAAACGGTAGCCGAGAGCAAAGATAACATCGTATCCAGCGTAACTAATGCCTCTGCGGATGTTGCTAATGAAGCGGCCAAAGCAGATAAAGAAGTTATGGATGCAACGGCTCAAGCAGCCAAGGACACTAAGAAACAATTAAATGCAAATTCCTAATAGGAGCACATTACCAATACAACCAAAATGAGCTTCAAACACTGAACAGCCAGCATGCAAGAAGCTGGCTGTTTTTAAATGATAGAAAGGCTGGGATGACAATGAACAAACCAAGCTCCTATGGAGATGATCTTGCCCGGAACAACAAAAGAACCTTTCATCCTCTACAGGCACACGATCAACCAGATGAAGTTTCATCCAAGCAGGCCTCTGCTACTCATGTTAAAAAGCATGATCATGAAAAAGATTTTGATGTGAATGAACATCCTTTTGAGCTGCGTCATGAGGTTAAGCGGCTTAACAAACGCTTGGATCAAATCGCAGATACATTGGAAAAGGCAGAATTCAAAGATATTATAGAGAACTACTCCAGCACGAAAAGAAGAATTATCAGCAATCTGACGGCTGGGATTTCACGTGGTCTTGGCCTTACGCTGGGTACAGTCGTTATACTCGCCTTACTGGCTTGGTTGCTCAGCTTCCTGGTACAGTTAAATCTTCCGGTCATCGGGGATTTCATCGCCGAATTATTAGGATATATCAAAATGAGTCAAGGTACTAAGTAATTGCCTCCCCTATCCCTATAAAAAACGATCTTTCGTAACCGTAGGTATTTTAGAAGCCTATACCGGTGACGAAGGATCGTTTTTTAGCTATACATTGTAAATGTTATAAGCAACCGCTACAATTTGTTGCGCTTGTTCGTTTTTAATAAATCTCCTGTCCACCCCTTCATCATCAGCCAGCCGTACATCCCCGCCATACTTAGCAGAGTAGCGATTATCACGAAGGTGAAGCCCCAGCCTGTTTTAATCCAAGGCAGATTTTCAAAGTTCATACCCCAAATAGCTCCCACCACAGTGGCAGGCGTAAATACAGCGGTCACAATCGTGAGCGTCTTCGTAATCTCATTGCCCCTAAATGCAGAAATGGCGTCATCAATAGAGATCAGTGTGTCGATTTCCTTTTCATAATGACGGAATAGTCCCTCCATCCGAGTGACACGGTACAATAACTGTTTAAAAAATCGATTTTCCTCCAGCTTATCCAGATAAGCTTCGCGGGAAGCCGTGACCAGCTCTGAAAAAGGAATAAACATATTGCTCCAATACAACAATTCAAAACGCGCATTCAATATAGAATCCATCAGCGTGCGTGCATTCCTTTTCTCCATGTCCTCTTCCAGTCTTCTCAGGTTGATCTCAAACTTATCCATACCCGTATGAAAATAATGAAGCACGGCTCTCGCCAATACGAACATGCCATCAGCTGCATCCTTACACTGCTCCAGCATCGTTTGTCGTTCTGCAGTATGCATAATTTCACGGGTATTTTGGTCCAGATTTAAGGTCACTAACTTCTGGTTTAGGACTAGAAAATAAAACTTGTTGCAATTGCGCTGACTGTCGATCTCCTCCTGAACGGAGTAGATCAATGATCCGCACATCAATGGCTGATTGCCATCTGGAAAGCGCACAGAAATAAAACTGGATGGAATGTCCTCTACCTTATCCAGCCACTCTGCGGCCTCTGGAATCTTCTCCTTCAAGTGCTGTATGACCGAATCCTGCCAGTCCGCAGCACAGATGTCCCACCATTCCCATCCTCCACGAAAGGCAGAAATCTGTTCAAATGCTGTCATGGATTCCATCCTTTCTTTGTTTTTTCCGCTTTATAAAAAAGGACACGCTTCCCTAATTGGAATAACGTGTCCTTACGATGGGACGTGAAATATTGTAAACCATAAATTCAGCGATCTTCTCATGAAATAGAGGAATTAGACATAATCTGCTTCAACTTCTCTGTTGCCCGCTTCTGAATACGGGAAACACTCATCTGCGATACACCCAACGTCTGCGCAATCGCACGTTGAGATTGACCATCCTGAAACGCCAGAAGAAGCACTTTCTGTTCCTGCTCTTTCAGTTGGCTTAAAGCCTGCTGAAGATCCATCCGTTTTTCCACCGTGTCAAAATCGTTAGCATCCGAGCTAATGAGCTCACCTAACGTAGCTGCACTCTCTTCCTGGGATAATGGCGAGTCCAGTGAAACATAGTGGTAGCACTCGCGACCAGCAAGCACCTCGATCGTTTCCTCAACGGTAAGATCCAGATACTCCGCGATCTCATTTACATTGGGTGAGCGTTCTAATTTGACAGTCAGCTCATCAATGGCATGTTGAACAAGCGCACCCTTTTCCTTGATACGGCGTGGAACCTGTATGTACCAAGATTTATCGCGCAAATAATTTTTCATATGTCCCAGCATACTTTTCATAGCGTACGGCTCAAATGGGATACCCAAGCTGATATCGTATTGCTGGAGCAGACGTATCAAAGCCATCTGACCGGTCTGATATAAATCCTCGTATAAGTCCGGACGGTTACGGGATATCTTCCCGGCAGCCATCTTGACCATAGGCTCATACTTGCGGATCAGCACGGTAGCAATTTCGTTATCTTTGGTTTGCTGGTACTCCCAGATTAGACCAACGGCTTCGTCCATCGACTCCGGGGGAGTTACCTTTTCATTCATACTGTTTCCTCACTTCTGGTCAGGCGCTTTACCAACACCACTTCGGTGCCTTTTCCTGTCTCATTCAAGATATGAACATCGTCCATAAGCGCCTGCATGAGATAAAAGCCTAATCCACCGATCTGCGCATCATTCAACTCCTTGTCATGCAGGGATGCGATACGGGTCGGGTCTTCCACACGTTCAAAGCTCTCCCCTTCATCTTTGACACGAATGGACAACGAAGCTTCGTCAAATTCGAATGTTACTTCCACGACTCCTCCCTCATGACCGTATGCATAAAGAACAGAGTTATTACAGGCTTCCGATACCGCCACTTTCATGTCTTCAATATCCTCATAAGAGAATCCCATTTTCGCAGCAATACCGTATAAATTTAACCTTACAATATCAACAAAGTCAGCTGTGGCCGGCAAATTAAGAACTACTTTTTGAATTTGAGCATTCATTTCTTTTTCTTTCCTTTCCTATTGGGAATTCTCCTGGGGGGCAAAGAATTTGGCAATACCGGTCATATCAAACAGCTTCTGAATCTGAGGCGGTACCTCTTGAACTGTAAACCGGGACTCCATCCCATGCCTTGCTTTTAAAATGGATAACAAAATACCAATGCCTGTGCTGTCAATGTATTTAAGGTCTCTCAAGTTCACAATCAAATCCTGGCTGGATTCCCCCACTAAAGGCTCCATGACCAGACGGAAATCAGGTGCTACCGAAAGATCCAATTCTCCACTCAGATACACGGTATTTACACCATCTGCTGTTTCTGTGATCGCATTGAACTTCTCATTTTTATTTGTATTCATAGGCCTACTCTCCCAAAAAAAGATTTCCCTACATACTAACCCAATATACGACCGTTTGAATCACGTTATATCTTTTTATCCACCTGTTAAATAACACCAGCTAAGCTTCATTGATTCGATCTTTACCTGGCTGCATTGGAAAATGGTCCGGAGAATGCCGAAGCAACACTTGTTTTACACTGCTGATTTTAACGGGCTTGCTAATATAATCATTCATCCCAGCTTCAATACATCGGGGCTGAATTCCCTCCATGACGTTAGCCGTCATAGCGATAATGGCAGGTTGAGATCTTCCCGCCAATTGTTCACGTACTCTACCTGTACACTCCAGACCGTCCATTACAGGCATCTGCAAGTCCATAAAGATATAGTCGTAATCTTGATTTGCAATGACCATATCAAGCGCCTGCTGTCCATCTGCGGCCACGTCTGAAGCCAAACCAAGCTTATCCAGTATATTCACCATCAGCTTCTGATTGATGGGATGGTCATCCACGACTAGTACAGGTTTATGGGTGGGGGGCTCCTGAGATGGAATTTCCCAATCGTGACTGGACTCCCCCTCCAGTTCATTTTCCTTAGCAAAGCCAAGCTTCATTGTAAAATGAAATGTCACACCCTGTTCTGCACTCGTATCCACGCGGATATCTCCGCCCATCATATTCACCAAGGTTTTGCAAATAGCGAGTCCCAGACCCGTTCCGCCATATTTGCGTGTCATTGAAGAATCCAGCTGGGAAAAAGGGTGAAATAGCTTTCCAACCTTGGCAGGATCAATACCAATCCCTGTATCCTTTACAGAAAACTCAACCGTGAGCCCATTGTCGCTACGCTCTTTTACAGATGCAAAGACATATACCCCGCCTTGGTCTGTAAATTTGACAGCATTGGAAACCAAGTTAATCAGTACTTGGCGCAACCTTCCCATATCTCCATATAACACGGGAGGCATCTGTTCATCGAGAAAATAAACCAGCTCCAAATTTTTGCGGTTCACCTCTACCGTAAACAGGCTGAAAACTTCCTTGATACAGGAAACCAAATCAAATGGATATTCCTCAACCTCCATCTTGCCTGACTCCAGCTTGGTAAAGTCCAGAATATCATTAATGACCGCGACCAGCGCGTCTGCACTGCGGCGGATGATATCGGCATATTCCTGTTGATCATTTTGCAGCTCTGTCTCCATCAGTAGATCAATCATGCCAATAACACCGTTCATAGGCGTGCGAATTTCATGGCTCATCATTGCCAAAAATTCAGTTTTGGCATTGGCGGCAATCTCTGCCGCCTCCTTGGCAGCAATCAGTTCGCTGTTCATCTTTTCCAGCTCCTGCGTCTTCTGGTGAAGCAGCATGGACTGAGTTTTCAAGCGCTTGTTTGTCAGATACATCTGTACAAAGCCTTCAATTTTGGACTTGAGAATTTGAGGAATGAACGGCTTCACCATATAATCAATACCGCCCGCTGAATATCCCGCAAACAAATGCTCCGCTTCCTTGCTGTTAGCTGAAATAAAGATAATCGGAATATCCTTTGTCTTCTCTCTGGCCTTGATTAGCTTTGCAGTCTCAATTCCATCCATACCCGGCATTTGCACATCAAGGACAACGAGCGCAAATTCATCTTTTAATAGACATCGCAACGCTTCTTCCCCAGATGTGGCCTTTACCAGATTATATTGTTCACTCTCCAGCACTGCCTCAAGAGCGAGCAGGTTCTCAGGTCTATCATCTACCAGCAATATATGAATCGGTTCATGAAGCCCCATGGAATCCTCCTAAGCATCTCTATTTAATCTTCCGGTATATTTTCTCTACCCGGTCCAGCGGCTCGTAGGAATCACTATAATCGGTAAAATGTATGGATTCCTTGGCCCCAAGCACCAACACACCAAAATGACTCAAGCTATCATAAAACAACCCATGTACGTGGTTGCGAAGTTCATCGTTAAAATAAATCATAACATTCCGGCAAAAAATAACATTGAACTCGTTAAAGGACCGGTCTGTCGCTAAATTGTGCTCAGCAAAAATAATATTTTTTCGTAAAAAGGGATGAAACATTACCGAATCATACTTGGCTGTATAATATTCAGAGAACGATTGCGTGCCCCCCGATTCCAAATAATTTTTGGTATACAGCTTCATTCGGTCAATCCCATAAACGCCTTCCTTCGCTTGCTGTAAAGACAGGTTATTCATATCCGTCGCATAAATACGGGCCTTGTCATATAAGCCTTCCTCATGCAGCAAGATTGCCATAGAGTATACTTCCTCACCTGTGGAGCAACCTGCATGCCATATTCGGATATACGGATACGTTCGTAAAATAGGAATAATTTTTCGCCTAAAATTTAGAAACAGATCCGGGTCGCGAAACATCTCGGTCACCGGAATAGAAAGACTCTGTACCAGTCTATCGAAGGCGCTGCGATCATGCAGCACCTTCTCCTGAAGTCCTGATATTGTGCCTACATTTTCGGACTGCGCATGATAATAAATACGCCGCTTGATCGATGGCAGAGCGTAGTTGCGAAAATCGTAGCCGTACAGCCGATGTATACCTTCCAGCAACAGCTCAATCTCAATCATTTCCCGCTCATTGTCATTCGATTTCACTTCATTAGCAGCATTATCCGCCATATCCTTCGATGTCATAATCTCTCTCCAATTCCTAAATAGGTTTTGCCTGTACCGCTCTCAATCATGTGTCGTTTTATATTACCCATTTTTTTGGATTACGAATACAACCACACCCGCATTAATGATAAAAGTTGTTCGGTTTGAATCGGTTTTTTTACATAATCGGAAGCGCCTGCCTCAATACACTTGGAACGATCATCCTTCATCGCCTTGGCTGTCAGAGCAATAATAGGCAACTTCTCGAACTGTGGCATTAACCGGATACGTCGCATCGCCTCATATCCATCCATTTCCGGCATCATCATATCCATCAGCACCAGATCAAAATCCGGCGTCTGTTCAAGCAGTTCCAATGCTTCCCTTCCATTTTCCGCAAAGGTAACTTCCATACGATAGCTTTCCAGCACACTGGACAGTGCAAAGACGTTACGAATATCATCGTCTACCAACAATATTTTTTTGCCTTCAAACAGCTCTTCCTTGTTATAAAGTTTCTGCAAAATTTTACGTTTGTCCTCAGGAAGATTTGCCTCCACCCGATGCAGGAACAATGTAGTCTCATCCAAAAGTCGTTCAGGTGATTTGACATCCTTAATAATAATCGACTCTGCATATTTTCGAAGTTGTGTTTCTTCCTTACTATCCAGATCTTTGCCTGTATAAATAATGATCGGCAGATCGGTGAGCTGCTCATTTTCCCGAATGCGATCCAGCAACTCAAAGCCTGTCATGTCGCTCAGCATTAGGTCCAGTACCATGCAGTCATAACGCTGGGTAGCCAGCTCCTTCAGTGCTTCTTTACCTGTCGATACCGCCGTAATGGCCACATCATCATGGTCGATGAGCTCAATAATGGACTTGCGCTGATTATCATCATCCTCCACCACAAGGAGGCGTTTTACCATTTGGTCCGTATACGATTTTATATGTGAAAATGCCTTATCCAGGCTCTCCTTCGAGGAAGGCTTTTTGAGATAGGCAATCGCGCCCATCATCAAGCCCTGCTTGACATCATCTATGACCGAAATAACATGTACCGGGATATGTCGTGTCGATGAATTTCCTTTTAGCTCGCCCAAAATGGACCAGCCATCCATCACAGGTAACTGAATATCTAATATAATAGCGTCCGGCAAATAAGAATGAGCCATGTTCAGCCCATCGTCTCCTTTGAGAGCGATCAGTGCCTTAAAGCCCCGACTGCGGGCCATGTCGTACAAAATATTAGCAAAATTAATATCATCCTCTATAATCAGCAGCACTTTATCCTGCGGGGTAATCTCATTTCGATCATCACCCGGATGTATAATATCCTCCGCTCGACTCTTCACAGGCATCTGATACAGCGGTAAGCGTTCAGCAGGCATAATCATTGGCATATCTGCTTCAGCCGAAGCAGCGGCATCCTCAAAATCCGAATGCACATCTGCATTGTTAAGCGCCTCGCTCGAATGAGAATCCATATCCTTAGCGGTAGGCGTTTGCTCCGGCAAATACAGTGTGAAGCAGCTGCCCTGTCCCTGCTCGGATTCCACCGTAATAGCCCCGCCCAACAATTTGGAAAGCTCACGACTAATTGACAGCCCCAGCCCTGTTCCTCCATATTTTCGGCTAGTCGTACCGTCTACCTGCTGGAAGGCTTCAAAGATCAGATCTGTTTTATCTGAAGCAATCCCGATGCCCGTATCACGCACAGATAGAGCCAGATAGGATTTTCGTGGGTTTAGCATTCCCGGGAGCTGCTCTCCGTTTGCCCGAGATACTTTGAATCGAATAGAACCTTCCGTGGTGAACTTGAATGCATTGGACAGCAAATTACGTAAAATTTGTTTGAGACGATAACCGTCACTAATAATAGCATCTGGCAAATTCTCTTCGATTTCGGTATGCAAATCAAGCTCACGTTTGGCTGCAACCGGAGCAAAATTCTGCTCTACAAATAGCTCCAGCTCCTTCAAATGAATCGTTTCATGGTTAATATCCATTTTTCCAGCATCGACTTTGGATAAATCCAGAATTTCATCAATCATTTTTAACAAATCCGCGCCTGACATATAAATGGTTTGTGCATATTCCACCTGTTTCGGCTTAAGATTGCCTTCCTTGTTCTCAGACAGCAGCTGAGAAAGAATGAGCAAGCTATTTAGCGGAGTACGCAATTCATGCGACATATTGGCCAAAAACTCGGATTTGTATTTGCTTGTGATCCCCAGCTGCATCGCCTGCTGTTCCAACTGGGCACGCGCACGTTCGATTTCATCGTTCTTTTCTTCCACTTCTCGAACCTGTTCTTCCAGTGCTCTCGTTTTGGCAATCAGTTCGGTATTAAAGTGCTCCAATTCTTCCTGTTGACGCTGTAATAATTCCTCGGAACGCTTAAGTTCCTCTGTTTGCTCCTCCAAATTCTCATTGGAACGCTTGAGTTCTTCTTGCTGAGTTTGTAGCTCTTCAGACTGACATTGCAATTCCTCGGTAAGTGCCTGCGATTCGCGCAACAGCTGCTCAACCCGCATCCGTCCCTTGATATTGTTCAAAATGATCCCCAAGCTCTCCACTAACTGTGCAAACAGCTTCGTTTCCAGCTCAGTGAAGCGATCCAGTGACGCTATTTCTATAGCACCAATGCATTCATCCTCGAACATAATAGGAAAAATCATAATTCCCACCGGCTTACTTTCTCCTAGAGCGGAGCCAATGGACAAGTACCCTTCAGGCGCCTCTGTAATCAAGATCGGCTTACGATCCAGGACACACTGCCCAAGCAAACCTTCGCCCACTTGGATAACGTCTCTGATCGAGCCTTCGCCAGTCACCTTGGCGTAGGAGCCATACAACCTAAATCGGTGGTCATCTACGTCTTTCCCTTGCAGATAAATGGCTCCGTAGCTGCCTCCCAGAATAGGCGTAAATTCACTAATGAACATTTGAGCCACCTGCTCCAGTGAATTCACACCGCGAAACAGCTCAGTCACCCGCGCAGTATTGGCATTAAGCCAAGTTTGGTCCTTCTGCGTTTGAAGGACGGAATGCTCGAATTTCCTTTTTTCATCCAGGTCTCCAGCCATTTGTTGAAATACACGAGCAACCTCTCCAATTTCATCTTTGGAGGCCACACTCATCCGGCTGATAGCCCTGTACTTCCCTTTGCCAAACCCACTCATCATGAGGTTAACGGTATTTAGACCTTTGGCAATGCTCGGGAGCACCCACAAAATAACCAGTAAGCCCATGATCAGACCAGCAGCCATCAGGATTGTGGTAATCTGTACAGATTCCTCATACGCCCGATTGGCTTGCTTCATATCGTTATCAATCTCCCGGTCCTGAAAAACGGCAAGGGTATTAATACTGTCCATCGCCTCCTCTTGAGCAGGCAGACCTGTACTATTACGGAAAGCATTAGCCTCCTCAATACGGTCTTGCCCCAATAAGGAAACGAGTCTCTCTTCGTAGTTTATGAAGTCTTTCCATGCAGCAGCCACCCGATCAATCTGCTGTTGCTCTTCACTGGTGCCGGAATCTGTCTGCAGACTAGCCAGCACTTTCGTTCCAGTAGCGGAAATATCATCGAGCTCGCGTTTGGCCTCGCTGACAGAGGAACCGGGATTCAAGATCAGATTGGCCATCACTTTGGCCATATCGTTCACCTGTCCGCGTATAGCCGTTGTTTTCCGGACCTTCACATATCGTTCTTGGTACACCTGATTTAGCTGTTCATTCAGGCTCCCCATCCGGTCATAGCTGATTAGCGTCAGCACAAGGAGGATCGCCATAAGCGATCCAAAGCCAATCAGCAGTTTATTTCTGATTTTCATGCAAGCTCTCTCCCTCTTTCAATGAAATCCAGATCAGGCACTTATCATCATCGCGATCCTGCGGCCCCTCGTTATGAAAAAACGCATCCAGCATCGCTTCTTCATTCCATTCCTCATACTTGCGCAGACAGGCAGTCAGATACTCCAATTGTTCCTCATATTCACCTTCTACCGTCTCCAGCAAGCCATCTGTATACAAAGCGATATGCCCAGTTCCTTCGTAATAAATCGTGTGCATCTCTGCATCAATTTTATCAAACAATCCGACCGGGCTACACGCACGGTCTAATTTGGTTATGCTACCGTCCTGATTGAACAGCAAGCCGGGAGGATGCCCTGCATTTACATAGTCAATTCGCCGTGAACGAGTATCAATCACCATATAAATCGCCGTAAAATAATACTGTACCAGCTGCTTACCCAGGTCCAGTTGATTAAAACGACGATTCAGCTCTTGTATGACCTTCTCCGGCTCCACATACGTGGTCACCGTATCCTTGAGTACAGACGCGATGAACATGCAAAACAGAGAAGAAGAAATGCCATGGCCCATCATATCGAGCAAAATGATGGCATATCTCCCTTCTCCCAGCGGATACCATGAATATAAATCTCCCGCCAGTTCAAAGGAAGGCTGGTACAGTGCATTCGCTTGTAGCATTGGGTCCTGAATGGCAGGACTAAGCACCGCCTGCTGCACCATCGCAGCCAGCTTCAATTCATCCTGAATACGCTGATCCCGATCCTTATGCCAGTCCTTTTCCTGCTTGAGACGCAAGGCAGATCGAATTCGAGCCATTAGCTCAACCTTGTTGATCGGCTTTGTAACATAATCGACGGCCCCCACATCCAGAGCTTCGGCCAATTTTTTAGAATCCCCTACAGCGGTGACCATAATAATCGGAATATCTTTTAGATGCTCATATTCCTGCACAATACTACAAGCCTCAATGCCGTCCATCTCAGGCATCATCATATCCAGCAGCACCAAATCAATATCCGAAGGACGGGGCCTGAGACTAATGGTACGGTCCCCGATTCCCAAATGCTCCAGCATTTCTGCGGCCGAGCTGGCAGAGATCACATCGCGATAATTTTCTTTTTTCAGTATTTCACGAATAATAATGACATTCGTTGGATTATCGTCAACAATTAGAATTCTCATTGCTCTCTCCTTATCTGTAACCCATGTATTATACTATACCTGCTTAGGGGGCAACACCCTGGTTGATTAGAAATAGCGTTTCCGTAAGCAGGCATTCCAAAAACATAGATAAGGAATGAGGCTGGAGCCCCATTCCTTATCTATGTTTTTGGAGGACCCGCGAAACACTTGTGTGCGGCCAACATCCTCTTTTTCAAATCCAAGCCTGTTTTGATTCATATGATGAACTGGCAATATCACGCTTTTCTCGCAATCACCAGCACTTTACCCTGATCCAATTCTTTCTCATAAAAATCTGCTTCCGTATCTGTAAAACCCAAGGAAGTAATTTTGGCACGAAGCTCATCGCCCCGGGAACGGAACAAATTCGCTAAGGAGTCGAAGACGCCTTCTTCCTTAATCCCGATTTCCTTGGCTGCTACCGTATCGGCGATACGATCCGTCCGATCCTGATCATGAGCGAGCACGAACACATCCTCATAACGATAGCCCGTGTTACGCAACTCATTCACAGCTTCAACAGCTTGTACACCGTTCTCTACCACCTTGGCATAAGATTTATGATTGGTCTGATTCATGTTTCTCACGCTCCTTTAAGGATTGACTTCTCTGACTATTACACTTCATGCATCCATTTGAAACTTCCATATGATGTCACGGCTCGAAAAAATCAATCACCACTCTGTTTCATCAAAAAACTCAACATACTTTGGCTTGTCAGACGTCTTATCTGTAAACACTTTGATCGCACGCTGTCCACGCACATACACTTCTCCGTCTTCTGCCGTAAATTGTGAGCCTCCCAGCGCCTGATCCAGCGTTTTCCGTTGCAGCGGCAGCCACTTATCGTTCACCTTGATTCTACCAGCAGCCGGATCTACATGCACATAAGAAACAACGTCTTCACGCATACCTACGGTGACATCTGGATATTCGTATTCTGTAGAAAGCAGCAGCATGTCCTTCTTGACTCGAAGTGGCTTACCCAGTTTTTTCAATACATCTGCACGTGTATCATCCAGAGATATGCCATTTAAGGTTTGAAAATCAGCTGGTACAGCATGTGGAGCTGTTATCGTTTGAACAGCCCTTACCATATGCCCCGCTGTCTGCGGGGAAACGGTTTGCTGAACCGTATCCTGTCCGGAAAAGGGAGTGAGCAAACCAGCGGTTAGTAATAGTGTCTTCATCATAATTCTCACCCTTTCAATGAATTTCCTATAGTTTACGGTTCAGCGCTATACTACTGACGCATTTTCTGCCACACCCCAGCAGCGATATCTACATAGCCCAGCCAGTTTTTAGCCGGCTTGCCCGCAGGTTCCCCATAAGTGGCGTTGTAGCTCTGAACCGTCCGCTCTGTTGCAGTCAAAGGTCTGTTCGATGCCGTTGACCTGATCGCCTTCTCCGTTCTGGAGGTGCTGCTCGCAGTGCTACGTGGCTTCTGCAGGCGTGTCATTAACGCTGTTGAAGCCTGCTTGGCGGCCAGTGTCACTTCGCTGAGTACCTCCCCCAGGTTTTTAACCGACTCCATCACAGGTTCCACTTGCTTCAATTTATGATCAACGTCTGCGGTGATGTCATTTGCATGTCGAACCGTTTGTTTTACTTCATAACTTAGTTCATCGACTGTCTTTTGTACTTCCTGCAAGGTTTGAGTTACCTTATCTAGAGAACCTTGAGCTGCTTTCAATGTCTTAATAAGGTAAATAACGAGAACGGCAAATGCGATAGCAATAATAAAAATGCTGACCTGTGTTAACATAGCGTAACCTCTCTTTCGTCTTTCACGATGATGTTTATGATTACTGCATAGTTACCCTCTACATTCGGACACGAAACAACGTCCAGACTGGTATCTTCTTGTGCTCCAAAGGTTATGATTCACGGGCCCTCGCACCGTTTAAAACAACGTATAATGATGGCACAGCCACACTTAATCTGTAGAAGTCACCGTCATCTGCTACCACGCTCTATCGGGGCGCGAGTATGCCACATTATATACAATCAAAGGAGGATACAGAACATGCTGAAATGGTCGGCTTTATTCTTAGTTTTTGCTGTGATCGCCGGGATTTTAGGTTTTTTTGGTATCGTCGTCTCCGTAGCAGCTACAATAGCCAAAATGTTATTTGTGCTATTTTTGGTCTTATTCGTTATTTCTCTCTTTACCGGACGAAAACGAGCTTCGTAGCACTCGATGATAGCTACACGCAAAAGTGATATGTATCATATGCTTATCAAAAAAGGATGTTCCCACCCTGGTTAAAGGGCTGTGGAACATCCTTTTTTGATGCAACTTTTAACAGTGAACGACGTTTTTATTGGATCACGCTGCCCCCAAACAGGAAACGGTCCTGCCAAGGCTTGCTGAAATCCGTAACTTTAACACCGCCAGCTGCTACAGAAAACGTATGGAGAAGCTTGTTGTCTCCCAAGTATACAGCGACATGAGTAATCGTTTGGGAGGAATTGTCCAAGGACGTGTACGCCCCGGAAGATGCATTATAATTTGTAAAAAAGAGCAGATCGCCACGCTTCAGTGTAGTCATATCCGTTTTCGGCTGACTGTTTTGCTTGATCCACTCCCCCTGTGAACGAGAATCTGCCGGAAGCTGGATACCTACAGCCTGACGGAAGATTTGGCGAGTAAATGCCGAGCAATCAAAAGTAGCCGTACTGTTGCGATCAGAACCATATTCATAAGGTGTCCCAAGATAAGTCATGCCTGTGTCAATAACCTGTTCGATTGAAGCCGCTGCATCGCCGGAAAGCAAGCTAACCGTCGATACAGGAGACGCAACCGCAGGTAAAGCAGTAGGATCTGAAGCAGGTGCAGCCGAAGAAGCCACAGGCTGCTGCACAACAACGCCCTCACCAATACGAATATATTGTGGAGATGAGCTGACATAACCTACTGTACCATCAGCAGTAGTGACCTTGAACCAATAAGCGTTACTAGGATCGGTAATCGTAACGACATCCCCTGTATTCATATAGCCCAGAACATCGGAAGAAGTGGATGCCTCCGCCCGCAAACGAACGGACGTTTGAATCGTAGCTTTCGTTTGACCGGCAGAACTATTCACTGAAGCCGAAGCCTCTTTAGTTGAAACATTTTTAGCTGGCTCAGCAGCTTCCGTTTTACGGCTGACGGACGGGGTGGCAGCAGCAGCGACGCTGGTAGCGCCAACTTTTATGTACTTGTCAGAGCTGCTTGTATAGCCGGTTACTCCATCAGAAGTCTTGATCTTATACCAATAGCTGTTCGTTTTCTCCAATACCGTTACGGCCTCTCCCTGCTTCATAAAGCTGACTACATCGCCCGTAGTTGAAGGATCAGATCTAAGCTTTACAGCCGCCTGAATAACCGCCTTCTGTCCTGTCGATGCCGCTGCGTCAACCTGACCTGGCGCCACATGAATTGCTGTCAACAGCGCGGCTGACGTCATGAGCATTCCCATCACGCGTCTTCTCAATGTTGCACCTCCTGGCTGTTTTTACGAATTTGAAGAGCTCAATTCCGACGAATATAGCCGGACATGCCTTCATTATAGTAAAAGCAGCAGGAAGAGAGATATAATCCAAACGTCACAAAAGATAGCGTGTACACCTTTTTTTATATAGGTCTAAAGTCACTTTTTATACTAATTATTTAATAATTAATCTATAATTTAGGTTCTACATGGACATGAACATGCATTGTATTATGAACCTCTTGTAGACGTTCCTCGATCCGGTCGCTAATCCGATGCCCTTCGATCAGACTGAGCTGCGGATTCACCTCAATGACCACATCCACCAACGCATGGTTACCGTGTACCCGTGCCTTAACGTCACGAATTCCCTCTACTCCAGGTATAAGAGCAATCGTACTCCGTAAGTCGGACAGTTCTTGCTCATCAAATCCATCAGTCAGGCTATGTGTGGAATCCCTAAAAATCTCCCACGCTGTTTTACAAATGATGAATCCTACCACAATCGCCGCTACAGTATCTAACCACGGCAG
This sequence comes from Paenibacillus jamilae, assembly GCF_050482105.1. Taxonomy (GTDB): domain Bacteria; phylum Bacillota; class Bacilli; order Paenibacillales; family Paenibacillaceae; genus Paenibacillus; species Paenibacillus jamilae_B. The sequence continues at coordinate 36,563 of NZ_JBCNHI010000023.1, forward strand.
CCCGAACTGTGCGCCGATAATGCCCACTGCTGCTCCAACACTGACGAGTGCATCTGATAAATTATCCTTGGCCGCAGCCAGCAACGCCTTGTTGTTGATTTGCCGAGCCAGCCTGTTATTGTACAGGTACACCCCGAACATAATTACTGCACAAATTACAGCCACCCCCGCCGAGGTAATATCCGGTGTTTGCTTGCCTCCCTTAAAAATGCTTACGACTCCGTCAATCAGCACCTGCAAACCAACAGCAGCCATAATAAAGGACGCCAGCAGCGCCGCGATCGTTTCGGCTCGAAAATGTCCATAGGCATGGTCGGAATCTGGCGGTTTTTGCGAAATTCTCAAACCAATTAATACAGCAACCGACACCACAATATCGGTGACGTTGTTGAATCCATCGGCCAGCAACGCGCTAGAGGCAAATAAATATCCGCTAATCAGCTTAAAGACGGACAGTAAAAGATAAGCAGCAATGCTCACCCACGCCCCTCGCTCACCTTTTCGTATTTCATCATAGACATTTACCACAGCAAAGGACACTCCTTCAAATATAATGTTCGCAGCATAAAGATCTGCTTAAAAATAAAAATAGCAGCTTAGCTGCCTTTACACTCCCCTTCCAACCAGCAGCACAGCTGCCCTAAATAAATAACAACTTTTTCTGTGGTTAACTGTTATTTTCAGGATAACAGACGAACTTTGTGTGGGTCTAGAGAAACAGTCTTTCCGCTATACATCGCTGTAGGAACCATGAAAAAGTATTGCCAGGCCCCATTCCTGTAGGTTACACAAAACTTTTTTTCCTTCATGCAAAAACAAATCTTTCTCCCCTACCCCACCCCTGTGGTGTGTTATCATTGTTGCCCTTGTCCCTTCTTTTAAAAACGTATAAAATGAGGACACAGCCGCGTTTTTCTTCAATCCAGCATGATTGACATGAATCTGGCGGCAACAGGAGGAATTTATACATGAGCGATGCTAAGGAACCACGTAAAATTAATCTCGCAGATGCCATTCGCGAAAAGCTGGCACAAAAAAAACAGCAGTCCGGTGCTTCACAGCAGGGCGGCTTTCAAGGCGGTTCCACCAAAACACTGAAAAGCCAAAATACGAAGAAGCCGAACAACCAACGCCGTCGTACAGGCGGATCATAAGCAAGCCCACAGGCTATATAGGGTACCGAGATCAGGCGGGATCTATCTTACCTCACTATCGGAACCGAGTAAGCTAAGGGTCGTGGCACAAAACGAAAAAAAGAGGAGCCTCCCGGCCATACCAATGGCCTGATGGAGCTCCTCTTTCGTTTATCTATTTGCTGAAATTTGCGGTTCGGATTTAGCCGATTTCTACCGGATACATGCGTTCACGCAATTTAGCGATTTCTTCATTTTCCAGGTATTCATCATAGCTCATCGTACGATCGATTACGCCGTTTGGTGTAATTTCCACGATACGGTTTGCGATGGTTTGAATGAACTGATGGTCATGAGAAGTGAACAAAATAGTTCCGTCAAAGTCGATCAGACCATTGTTCAGCGCTGTGATGGACTCCAAGTCCAAGTGGTTGGTCGGTTCTTCCAGAAGCAGTACGTTAGCACCGTTCAGCATCATTTTCGCCAGCATACAGCGAACCTTTTCTCCCCCGGATAGCACACTTGCTTTCTTAAGCGCTTCTTCGCCTGAGAAAAGCATACGTCCCAAGAAGCCGCGCAGGAACGTTTCATCCTGATCCTTGGAATATTGACGCAACCAGTCTACCAGATTCAGATCCACTCCTTCAAAATAAGTGGAGTTATCTTTCGGGAAATACGCCTGGCTCGTTGTAATCCCCCAGGAAAATTCACCATTATCCGCTTCCAGTTCGTTCATCAAAATCTGGAAGAGCGTCGTTTTAGGCAGACCGTTCGGACCTACAAACGCAATTTTATCGCCTTTGTTCACGACCAGACTGAACTCGTTCAGTACTTGCTCGCCTTCCACGGTTTTGCTGAGGCTATCTACAGTCAGCAATTGTTTGCCCGCTTCACGCTCAGGCTTGAAGTTAATGAACGGATATTTACGGTTCGATGGACGGATGTCGTCCAGCGTAATTTTGTCCAGTTGCTTTTTACGCGAGGTCGCCTGTTTGGACTTGGAAGCATTCGCAGAAAAGCGTTGAATAAAGGCTTGCAGTTCCTTGATTTTTTCTTCCTTCTTCTTGTTCGCATCGCGAGCCAGTGTAAGCGCAAGCTGGCTGGACTCGTACCAGAAGTCATAGTTACCGACATACATTTGGATTTTACCAAAATCGATATCCGCAATATGCGTACATACCTTGTTCAGGAAGTGACGATCATGGGATACAACGATGACGGTGCCTTCATAGTCCATCAAGAAATTCTCCAGCCACTGAATGGATTCGAGATCCAAATGGTTGGTAGGCTCATCGAGCAGCAAATTGTTCGGACGACCAAACAACGCTTGTGCCAACAGAACGCGCACTTTGTCGTTACCGCTCATTTCAGCCATTTTTTTGTCATGCAGATCACGTGGAATACCGAGACCGATCAGCAATGCAGCCGCATCCGGCTCAGCATCCCAACCGTTCAGCTCTGCAAATTCACCTTCCAGTTCACCAGCACGCAAACCGTCTGCTTCGGAAAACTCCGCTTTGGCATACAGCGCATCCTTTTCCTTCATGATTTCATACAGACGTGTATGACCCATAATAACGGTTTCCAGAACTGGGAATTCATCGTATTCATAATGGTTCTGCTTGAGGACAGCCATCCGTTCACCCGGTGTCATGTGAACCTCGCCTGAATTGGCTTCGATTTCACCCGAAAGAATTTTCAAGAAGGTGGATTTACCCGCGCCATTCGCCCCAATCAGGCCGTAGCAGTTCCCAGGAGTAAATTTGATATTTACGTCTTCAAAAAGTGGGCGTTTACCATAACGAAGCGTTACGCCGCTTGTACTGATCATATAAGCATACCATCCTTATCATTAGTAAAGTGCTAAACACAAAATTACCGACGGCAATAGTATAACACACAAAAGATCGGATTCGAACCGTAGTCTAAGCAGAACTGCCCCTATATCTCACCCAATAGCTTATAAATAAAAATAAAAAATGCTTCTGTCTCCATGATAGTCACCTGACAAACACCTGGACCAGAACCATTTTTATGTTTTAAATTCTAATGAGATAGCTCAAGGACAGGCACCTTATTCTCTCTCTGTACTTGTACATGTCCGGAAGCTCCGACGCCTATCGGAATAAGGTACATGCCCGCCTCTTCGTCCTGTCTGACTACGACATTCACACCATAGACTGCCTGAATCAGTTTGGGCGTGACCACCTCTATAGGCGGACCGTTCGCTATAACACGTCCTTCCTTCATAGCGATCATCACATCACTATACCGAATGGCCTGATTAATATCATGCAGCACCATTACGATGGTCAGTCCGTGTTCCTGATTAAGCTGCCGGATCAGTTCCAAAATCTCAAGCTGGTAATACATATCCAGATAGGTAGTCGGCTCATCCAAAAATAAAATCGGTGTCCGCTGGGCCAAGGCCATCGCAATCCACACACGTTGTCGTTCTCCGCCTGAAAGCTGATCCAGTGTACGTGTTCTGCGTTCCTCCAGATTGGTGCAGGCTATCGCCCATTCGACTGCTTCTTCGTCCTCATCCCGGTTGGTTGTGAACATGCTCTTATGAGGCAGTCTTCCGAAGCTGACGAGCTTTTCTACTGTCAGGTCGGAGGGCGCCTCGTTCTGCTGATGAACTACCGCCAATTGACGGGCCAGCTCCTTGGGCTTGTAGTGGACTATCTCCTTGCCATCCAGAACCACCTGGCCCATGCGAGGAACAGCATTATTAGACATCACACTGAGCAGTGTTGATTTGCCGCATCCATTAGGGCCAATAATCGTAGTAATTCGTCCCCGTTCAATAACAGCGTTGATCGCATGTAGACGATCTGTTTTCCGATCATAGGAGAAGGTTATATCTTTAATGTCCATAGGTGCGATCCGCCTTTCTGATCAGGAATATCAGGAATGGTCCGCCAATGACTGCCATAATAATAGAGGCCGGAATTTCATTGGGAGCAAGCACCGTTCGCCCCAGTGTATCCGCAAGCAACAGCAGCAAGCCGCCGCATAAGGCAGAGAACGGAATCAGCCACTTATGATCCGAACCAACCAGGTAGCGGGCACAATGCGGAACGAGCAGGCCGATAAAAGCAATCACCCCTGCGATAGCTGTAGCCGTTGCTGCAAGTAGCACCGCTATCACAGAAATTAGAAGTCGTGCGCGCGTCACGTTAAAACCCAGATTTTTAGCCGTTTTATCTTGAAGGGACAAGAAATTACACCTGGAGAACACAAGCATGGCCAAAATTAGACCAATCCCGCCATAGGTTACAATCACCTCGACATCTACCCACTTTTTCATAGACAAAGTTGAGGTGGTGACCTGATTAATGCTGGTGACCGCATAACTGCCCCGATAGTTAAACGACTGACCTAGGCCGGAAAAGATAGCATTTACTGCCACCCCAATCAAAATAAGACGAATGGGATGCAAGCCGGATTTCCATGAAAATCCGTATACCATTAGACAGGCCAATGCACCACCGATAAATGAAAAGAATGGCATCCAAAAGTATAGCGTCGGAAAGATGGTCACCGCAATCAGCGAGATCAAGGCCGCTCCCGAAGAAATGCCGATCACCCCGGAATCTGCCAGCGGGTTTTTCATGACGGCTTGCAGCAAAACGCCCGCAACTGCAAGTGCTGCACCCGCCATCACGGCTACGATAATTCTCGGCAGCCTGAGGTCTTTGACCACATTCACCTGATCATCTGTACCTGTCCACAATCCAGACACCAACTGACTCAAATTCACCTTGAGGCTGCCTGTCATCGCTGAATACAGCATGACAGCGACGAGTAGGACAATTACAACAATAAGGCTCCATAATTTTTTGGACATGTCATCAGCTTCCTTTAATTCGAAGGATACAGCATTTTCATCAGCTCATCCAGCGCAGAGTTTGCCGCTAAATTTCCTGTGGTGCCAAACAACGGTTCAGGCAGATCATAAACATGCCCATTTTTCACAGCGTTGAAATGCTTCCAGATATCGTTAGTTTTGAACTCTTCATCGAACATTTTTACGACCTCATCCGGCATCCCGTGTGCAGCGCGCAAAATGATGTCGGGATTGGATTGTTGCAAGGCTTCGGTATTGTGAGCTATGAACTCCACCTTCTCGCCTTGAACTACATTGGTTCCACCTGCAATTTTAACCAGATCCCCAATATAGGAGTGTTCGGTAGCTACTAGATAGCTTCCTGGAACACCTAGTAGAATCAGTACTTTAGGAGACTTCTTGCCTTTGATCTTTTGCTGAATCTCAGCAATTTTGGCATCCAAAGCCCCATTAATCTCTTTCGCCTTTTCAGCTTTATCGAATCGTTCTCCCAGCTTTTGAATTTCCTTTTGCATATTCGCAAGGCTCTCAAAATTCAAAAACTCAGCATTAATGTTCAGGTCCTTAAATTTGGGCTCCAGATCATATTTGAGTGTGGTCACCGACAGTACATCTGTAGGTTTCAAGGACATTACCTTTTCCATATCAGGACTCATCGGATTCCCCACATCAGGGACATCCTTGTAACGATCAGGCAATGCTTTGGTGCTTGTCGGCTTGCCAGCCAAATCCAAGCCCAGCGCATCCGTAATTTCAGAAATGGCTACTGTAGTCGCTACAATACGTGGAGTTGCTGTTTTATCATCAGACGCCTTTCCGCTTGCATCTGACGCTACCGTTGAAGTCGAACCATCGCTATGTTCCTGTCCAGCCTGTGCTCCCCCGGAGCATCCAGCCAGTAACAAGATTATGATGCCGATTAACATATAGAAACCAAACGCTTTCCTTGGAGCCAAAGCTGCATGCTGTTTCATGAAAATCCAATCACCTCAATTCAAAATATAGAGCAACAGCGTGAGTCCCACTTTTTCGGGTATGTAAATGCTGACAAGTCTTGATGCCGGGGCACCAAGACTTGCTCGCATACAAACTTTGCTGTTATTCGGGCTTCATTGATGTCATCATCTGAGGTTATTTCACCTTAAGGCTTGCTTCATCAAATTGGAACTGAACCGTATACCAGTGATCATACGGTACTCCGCCAAGGACCAAACCGGGCACAATGACGTGTGTGTAAGCACTGATTTTCTGGGACAAGTCCCCTGCCTCAAATTGAATGACACGTGTATCACCGGATGTCGAGATCACTTCCACATCTTTTAGGGTACCATTTTGCTCCACTTGTAGAGTCGGCATCCAAGAGCTGTTTTTCAAAGTAATTTGGATATAGCGCTGGTTTCCCTTTTCAATCAATGTGGCGGGCTTATCGAGATAACCATCCATAACAGACGCTTCATTCGTTTTGTCTTTAAATACGTTGTAATTGATCGTGTATTGCTTCTCGGAAGCCGTTTGAACTGGTTGCTCAACTGCTGGTTTTGCTTCAGCTACCGGTGTGGTCGTCTCTGCTGCTTTGTCTGTAGACGCTGCTGTCGGTTCAGTAGCGGTTGCAATTGTTGCTGCATTAACTCCCTCACCTTTGAGCGATGCACGGTCAAATTGAATCTGTCCGCCGAATTTCTCATTAAAGATGTATTTTTCAGGCAGATATACCTGTGTGTACACACTCAGCTTTTTATCCAGATCAGGTACTTCAAAGGCAATTGTGTGTGTATCACCTTTTGTGTTGGGACCCACAATCGTCGGATTAGCATAACGGCCTTCAAAGTCCGTTTGGAATAATTTCAAAGCCTGATTGTCCGTTACGGTTACATGGGCCAGAATTTTACCATTTTTCACAACCAACTTCGCCAGACTCTGTACAAATGGAGCCACCAAAGAATCTTTGTTCGTTCCGTTTGCAAGCACACGGAAATTCGCAGTGTACTCTCCATCGGCTAAGCTATTTTTCACCGACTCTACTTTGTCTGCTTTGGTTTCGTTGTAATAAGATACATTACTGGTATCGAATTTAAATTCAACATCATATACCTTTTCTACTCGATCTTCCGCCTTGAAAACCATCGGAGCGCTACTTGCCACTTTAGGAGCTTCGTAGACAACCAGTTGACCTTTTACGTTGTTCTTAAAGTCACTTACACTGAAACGAACGTCCTTCGTATTGCTTGCTGCATCTTCCCGGGTCACTTCTGCATCCTGATAACCTCCACTTGCGTTATCCCAAATGCGCAGCGCCTTAACTTCATTGCTGTTTTGCAGCTTCAGACCTACAAACCGTTTGTCGCCTTCCACGACCAATTGCGCTGGTTCATTGGTGATGAAGCGTTGAGCCGGAGATTCAGATCCTGTGATACCATCTGGCAGCACAATGCTGAATTTCAATGCATATTTACCATTGGCAAGCTTGTCAAAATCCAATTTTACGATAGGATCAGTCGCCCCAGAAGAGGTAGGCTCAACAAAGCTGCGAATGGTAGCAGGCTCGAATTGGAACTGCACATCATATACGTGGTCATAAGGGATGCCACCCAAATCCAATCCAGGTACGATGACATGCGTGTTCACTGTAACTTTATCCGAAAGATTAGGCACTTCAAATTGTACTATTCTTGTGTCAGCAGAGGTGGACTGTTCAACCACCTGAGCTTCAGAACCATTTACTTTAAACGTTTTAATCCAGCTGCTCTTGTCCATTTTAATCTGAATGATATTTTTACCAGACTGTTTTAACAGTGTGGCTGGCTTTTGCATATATCCATCCATCACAGATATTTCATTGCTTCCATTTTTGAGTACGGAGAAATCAATGCTGTATCTGCCATTTTCAACTGGAGTCGTTGTTCCGTTATCCGGACCTTTAGCCGTAACGCTACTGCGATCGAATTGAAGACGAAGCTTATGATCCATCTCATAAACTCCACCTGGATAGGTCGTGCTCACATGTACCTGTGCATTCAGAATAGCGTCCAGATCCGCTACCTTGAATTTCACGACACGTGTATTAGCATTCTTGTCCTCACTTACGATATCTGCATCTGTCAACGTTCCGTTTTGTTCTGTCTTGAACTCTGTTACGGTAGTGCTGTCTTTGATGGTAAAGGAGGCTTCATACTTTCCTTTCGATACCGTTAGCGTGGCTGGAGACAATAAATATTGCGCCATGGACGATTTTTGATCTTTGGTTGCGTGCAGCGCATCGAAATTGATTGAATACGTTCCATCTGCTAAATTTTTTCCGGGCGTGCCTGGTGTGCCTGGCGTCCCAGGATCAACCGGGGTTGGAGCATTCGTAATGCTGTTTTTGTCAAATTGAAGACGGAGTTTATGATCCATCTCATAAACCCCACCTGGGTAGGTCGTGCTTACATGGACCTGTGCATTCAAAATTGCGTCCAAATCGGCTACTTTGAATTTCACAACACGTGTATTGGCTGTCTTGTCCTCGCTTACAATATCTGCATCTGTTAATGTCCCGTTTTGTTCCGTTTTGAACTCTGTTACGGTAGTGCTGTCTTTAATAGTGAAGGAAACTTCCTTTTGTCCTTTTGCTACCGTTAAAGTCGCTGGAGACAACAGATATTGCGCCATGGTTGATGGCTGATCTTTGGTTGCATGCAAGGTATTAAAGTTGATAGCATACGTTCCATCTGCCAAGGTCGGTGGTGTAGGTGCAGAAGCCAATTGAAGATCTACATTATAAGTATGCACGTAGCCCAGCTCAGGCCAGTTGATACTTACCCATGCGCTTAACTTAGCAGGTATTTCTTTAACCTCGAATTCAATAACTCGTGTATTCGCAGTTTTGTCTTCACTTACTGTAGCAACATTAGTTAATACTCCGTTTTGTTCTACCTTAAAACCGTCAATTTGTTTACTGTTTTTCAGGGTAAAACGAACATACTTCTTGCCACTACGTTCAATCAAAGTGCCTGGTTTCTCTGTATACCCATCCATCATAGAAACTTCATTCGTTCCATCCTTCAAAAGAGTGAAGGCCAGATTGGATGTTGTTTCTGGAGAACTTCCATTTTCTGTAATACTATTTTTATCGAACTGAAGACGAAGTTTATGATCCATTTCATAAACCCCACCTGGGTAGGTCGTGCTTACATGGACCTGTGCATTCAAAATCGCGTCCAAATCGGCTACTTTGAATTTCACGACACGCATATTGGCTGTCTTGTCCTCGCTTACAATATCTGCATCCGTTAATGTCCCGTTTTGCTCTGTCTTGAACTCTGTTACGGTAGTGCTGTCTTTAATAGTGAAGGAAACTTCCTTTTGTCCTTTTGCTACCGTTAAAGTCGCTGGAGACAACAGATATTGTGCCATGGTTGATGGCTGATCTTTGGTTGCATGCAAGGTATTAAAGTTAATAGCATACGTTCCATCCGCTAAATTTGTTGGTGCAGATACAGAAGCCAGCTGGAGATCTACATTATAAGTATGCACGTAACCCAGCTCAGGCCAGTTGATGCTCACCCATGCATTCAGCTTGGCTGGCAGTTCTTTTACTTCAAACTCGATAACTCGTGTATTCGCATTCTGGTCTTCACTTACAATAGAGGTGTCAGTTAACACTCCATTTTGCTCTACCTTGAAGCCATCAATTTGCTTACTATTCTTTAACGTAAACTGAGCATATTGTTTACCTCCACGCTCAATTAATGAGCCTGGCTTCTCCGTATACCCATCCATCATGGACTTTTCCTCTGTTCCATCCTTCAAGAGGGTAAAGTCCAGATCAGCTAGTTTTTCTCCTGCGCTAGGAGGCGTTACCGGCGGTGTTACAGGGGGAACCGTTGGATTCTCGGTTGAGTTTTTAAGTCTCAAACTGGAAGGATCAAACTCAATCCATTCCTTCACTGAACGGTCCGGATCGGTATCTACATACCATGGAGAACTGCTGTTAAATCCAAACTCCGTATTTACATTTTGATGAAAATCATAAACATCGAAGCTTACCGTTCCCGAAGCTTTTCCGGAATCTACTTCTATTTTGGCGGGAACCGTTTCCCCGTTTTGTTCTACTAAAAATTTCGAAAGCCCTTGAGCCTCTGCAAATTTAAATGAAAAATGGTATTTTCCATCCTTAATAACCAGGTCTCCAGGATAGGTATAGTTTGTTTTGAAGCTCGAATCCCTCGTGCTCCCGCTGACTGTCTTTCGTAAAGGCTTGTAATCAATCAGGTATTCTCCATCTGCATAAGTCGCTTCAGAAGTAGTTATAGCATTGGTCGGCTCAACATATGGGCCGGGTAGTTCTACTGGATACTCATAAGTAGCATACGTAGCACTAGTCACTGTAGTGTTAGAATCAGGCAAATTCAACGAAGTGGATTCATCCTCGGGTGTTGCTCCTGCATATGGTGAAAATAAAGAAAACAACATTAGAATAGCAGCGAATGTCGTAATATATTTATTAAATCGGCTCTTCAAGGTGATGTATCCCCCTACTTAAAATATACTCATTTGGAGCTCTGGAACTAAGCTCCAAATGAGCATTCAATTCAAAATCATTATCTTAAAAAGAAACCCTTAGATATCGCTGTCGTCGAATTGGAATTGAACAACATAGTCGTGATCGTAAGGAATACCGCCAGTGTATTCTTTAGGTACGCTTACATGCAGTTTTACATTCAATTTTTGAGAGGAGCTAGTTACTGGGAATTCAACAATTCTTGTATCTCCGGAAGTGCTGACCACAGTCGCATTCACATACTGGCCGTTTTGTTGCGTTTTGAATTCAGTAACCCAAGCACTTTTGGTAATAGCTACCCGCACTTTGTATTGACCATTCGTAACAATCAGTGTGGCTGGTTTTTTTACATAACCATTGGTATCCATGTAAGAAGGCTCAGTGGTTCCATCTTTATAAACGGTATAAGGCAATTGATACGTTCCATTAGGCAAAGCCGCGCTCGCTTGATTAGCAGAGAACGGGGCTAGTACCACAAAAACAAGCGCAGCCATCAATACAGTGAGCATTACTTTTCTCAGAGACAATTTCTCCATACGATTCATAATCATGTTCATGTTTTTAATCTCCTTTTACATTTTATTTTGGATTAGATTTCGTCGAATTGCAGTTGTACATCGTACTTGCCTGTGTAGCCAATCACTGGGATGGTAATTTCAGCGTAAGCATTTACTTTTGCATTCAGATCAGTCACTTCGAATTCCACTACACGAGTGTTGTTCGCCGTATTTGTGCTTACCACCGTCGCATCTTGCAGTACGCCGTTTTGCTCTACCTTGAACGCTGTAATCAGATTGCTGCTTTTCACAGTCAGACGAACGACGTTTTTGCCATTAGCTACTGTAACCTGAGCAGGCTTCGTCAGATAGCTGTCCAGTCGAGAAGTTTCATTGGTTTGATCCTTCAGAACGGTATAATCTACGTTATAAGTGCCGTCGGCTGCTGCTGCTTTAGCAGAGAGTGGAGCCATCAGTGCAAAAACAAGTGCTGCCATGATCAAAGCTACGAACGCCTTCTTGAAAGAAAATTGCTCAAAGCGATTCATTACCATATTCATATCTACACACACTCCTCAATTGTTTATGCTTGAATTTATGTTGATTTTATGAACGATAAAGATAGCTTCAATTTACTTTTTGGAAGATTTGGCTGATTTCGCTGACTGGATGGCTGCAACTTTTTTGATGCTTTTGGAATCAAAAGCGAAGCGGATCGTATAGTCATGATCGTAATTGTAAGCAGGGACAGTAACATGGATTTTAGAGATCAACGGGCTGTTGACACTCGCAATTGGAAATTGCACGGTGCGAGTATCAGTTTTGGCATCCTTTTGGATGACCTTGGTATCGATGATTTTGCCTTTGTAATCCACTTTAAACCCGGTTGTCCATTCGCTATGATTCAGCTTAATTTGCATGGTCATTTGACCTTTATTTACATACAACTTAGCTGGTTTTTCAAAATAATCATTAGCCATGGACACCGAATCATTTTCTGCCTTGAGAATATTGTATTTGAGCGTGTATGTACCATCCGCCAATTTCGGAGAAGCCGCAGCGGCTCCTACAGATGACGAAGTTGGCCAAAAGCTCAGCACACTCACCAGCAGAAACACAGCAATAATTGCAGAATACCCCTTCTTCATTTTGACAGCAGTCCCTCCCCACGAGAATATAACTAATTGATTATCATTCTCAATTGATAACTTAAAAAAAATAGCTCTTTTCGAGCTTGTCTCCCCACCTCTCTATTCCATAATTTCGCAAAATCAAGTAAACCCATCACCAATATATCTTACACTTTTCGAAAATGTCAATATGTAATTGCGTGTACGTAATCCCTTGATATATGCTATTTTTTAAGAAAAATTTGTAGTTCCTTCTTCTATAATTAAAATGACTCTCTTCTGTTTTTAGTTCAAAATTTATTTAAAAATTTTCTTTTTTCAATTGACAATCTTCACTGATATTCATTATCATTCTCTTATACATAAATGAAAATGATTATCATTATTGTTTAACTCGAAAATTGCAGGAGGAATAACATGAAATCTTATGTGTTGTGGTCGTCCGCAGCGCTTTTATTGGCAGTTACCGGATGTAGTAATGGTACCTCGACCGCAGATCACAAACCAGCCAGTGCCTCCGTATCTGCCACTTCAAGCACAACAAGCGGCGCGACGATTCAAGTTACTGATTTTTCAAAACGGACGTTGGCCTTTCAAAATGTCCCTCAACGTATCGTTGCGCTCAGCAATGGCGATCTGGATATTATTTACGCATTAGGCGGAACTGCCGTAGGCAGACCTAACTCCAATGGGCCTGCCGTCGTACCTGCTGCTGAAAACGTTCAGCAAATAGGCTCCACTCATGAAGTGGATCTGGAGAAAATTACGATGCTCAAACCGGACGTCGTGCTAGGCAATTATCCTATGAACGAAAAAGATATTCCAGCCATTGAAGGAGTCGGTTCACAGCTGTTGCTGACTGGTGCCAACTCAGTTCAGGATATCCAGTCACAAATTACGCTGTTCGGACAATTACTGCAAAAGCAGGCCGAAGCCGTAAAGCTGGACCACCAAATTGACCAACAAGTAGCCAAGCTGCAAAAGGAAACCGCTTCTGCCTCTAAACCGAAGGTGTTGCTGGTCTACGGAGCTCCAGCCACGTATATGGCAGCACTCCCGAATTCTCTAGGCGGAAACATTTTGGAAGTCGCAGGTGGCTCCAACATCGCCGCTGATTTTCCGGGCCTGCAAAATTTCCCGCAATATGCGCAGCTGAACACAGAACGCATCATACAGGCTGACCTTGATTATATCTTCATCATGACTCATGGTAATACAGAAGAGGTTAAAGCAGCATTTATAAAAGAAATGCAGGAAAATGCAGCTTGGAACGGAATCCGGGCAGTCCAAAACAATCAGGTTGAGGTTTTGCCTTCAGATTTGTTCGGGACGAATCCAGGGACACGGGTCACTAAAGCGCTGGATCTGATGCACCAAAAGCTGTATCCGGCGAAATAAGCGATGGCGATGAACAAATTACAGCGTGCCAGAAGACGCACTATCGCCTGCATTGCCCTTCCAGTCTTGCTAGTGGCTGTTTCTGTGTATGGTCTGGCCTATGGTTCGGTGTCGATTCCACTTCAAGAAATCAATCAGATTTTGCTACATCATGTTGAATCCACATATCGCACGATCCTAATGGATCTCCGACTCCCCAGAGTATTGATAGGTTTACTGGTAGGAGCTTGTCTGGCAGCTTCTGGAGCGCTTCTTCAAGGCGTTATGAAAAATCCATTGGCTGACCCAGGCATTATTGGTGTATCGGCTGGAGGTGGACTTGCTGCCGTCATTACGATGGTGATGCTCCCACAGCTTAGTTACCTTCTTCCGGTAACCTCCTTTTTGGGAGCCTTTCTGAGCGCGAGCATCATTTACCTGCTGGCTTGGGACCGGGGGGCTTCCCCTGTCAAAATTGTACTGGCTGGCGTCGCGATCAATGCGTTGCTAGGCGCCCTCACCAACGGTGTGATGGTTATGTACAGTGACCGCGTACAGGCTGTACTTCCATGGCTATCCGGCGGGTTAAACGGACGAAGCTGGCATCATCTGGAGTTCATGGCCCCTTACGCTATCATTGGCTTAATCGCCTCTTTGTTTGCGATTAAGCCTGCAAATTTGCTGCTGCTGGGCGACGATTCAGCACAGCTGCTGGGCCAGCGGGTAGAGCTTCAACGAATGCTCATTATCTTGCTCTCTGCCCTGCTCGCTGGCACGGCGGTCAGTGTTGCCGGGCTGATCGGGTTTGTAGGACTGGTCGTCCCCCATGTCATAAGGCTGCTGATTGGGGAAGATTACCGTTTCCTCTTGCCCCTTTCCATCGTGGGCGGTGGGACGCTGGTTGTCCTGGCGGATACAGTGGCACGCTCCTGGTTTGATCCGATTGAGCTGCCTGTCGGTATTTTGCTGGCCGTCATTGGAGCACCGTTTTTCTTAATCCTGCTCAAGAAACGGGGGAATTTCGGATGACAGCCATTCAAGGTGAGCATCTCTCCTTACAACGCGGATATTTCCAGCTGGACGATGTGAACATTACCTTGCCCGCCGGACAGCTTACCGCCATTGTCGGTCCCAACGGCTCAGGCAAGTCTACGCTTTTGCGGATTTTGACCCGGCTGCTCAAGCAGGATCAAGGCAAGGTTTCCGTACTGGGCAAGCCTGTGGAGGAATACAAACGGCGTGATTTTGCCCAGACGATTACCATGCTGCCACAAATGAAGGATATGCTGCCGCTATTGACGGTTCGTGAGCTGGTCGCTTATGGAAGATCTCCTCATGCCAAGAGCTTAAGGACACGCCCTACCAGACAAGACCAGCAAATTGTCGACCATGTCCTGGAAATCACAGGCATCAAACCCTATGCAGATCGGATGTTCCATACTCTATCGGGAGGTGAACAACAAAAAGCACGAATTGCAATGGCCTTGGCCCAACAAACAGGTATTCTTTTGCTCGATGAACCGACCACTTTTCTGGATATCGCCCACCAATTTGAAGTTATGGATATGCTGCGGCGTATCAATCACGAGTCCGGCTTGACGATTGTTATGGTACTGCATGATTTGCAGCAAGCTGCGGCCTATTGTCATCATATGATTGCGCTAAAAAAGGGACGAATCGCCGTTGCCGGCGAACCCCGTCAGATTTTGACGTCTGCTTTTCTTCGCGACATTTATGAAATGAACGCTACCATCAAATTTGAGGATGGCTATCCGGTGATTATACCGACCATACCACATCATTTAGGAGGAATTTAATATGGTTATCGTGACAAATACATCTAAAATTACACCGGGCAATGCCCACCTGCTCATCGAAAGATTTAACAAAGAAGGACAAGTTGAAAAAATGGAAGGCTTCCTCGGTCTGGAAGTGCTGCTGACAGAAAACACGAAAGATTATGAGGAAGTAACCATTAGCACACGCTGGAAGGAAAAAGAGAACTTCCAAGGCTGGACGAAAAGTGAAGCGTTCCGCGAATCCCACAACCACCGTCAAACTCCCGAATATATTATCGAAAATAAAATCACGTTTTATGAAGTTAAAATCGTGCGTCATCCCATCTCGAACCATGATTCCTCTTTGGCGAGTGAGAACGAAGCCGTTTAATTCAGAACGATAGCCTAAAAATAAAAAGCGGCTCGGCAGGCAAATTCATTGTCCGCCGAGTCGCTTCTTTTATACATGTTATTGAACCCCTCAGATTCTAGTTGAAACACGGCGCCCAATTTTCAGCGTCTCTCCGTGTCCCAGTACATGGATGCGTTCCTCCGCGATCCCCAAACGATTACGCTCCGCTTCGAGACGATCCAGCGCTTCTCTTGGCGTATCATCCGCCAGTTTAAAGGCCCCATAATGCATTGGGATCATCTGATCTGCTCCGCAATCCACAAAGCCCTGCAATGCCTCCTCTGGTGTCACATGCTGTGAGGTCATGAACCATTCCGGTTCATATGCGCCAATCGGCATAAAGGTCAGATCAATGGCAAAGCGCTCGCCAATCTCCTTAAATCCACGGAAATATCCGGTATCTCCCACAAAATACAACGTAGGTGCCTCCGCTAAATCGGATTCCGCGTGAGCATCTGAGCCTGCAACAGACGTGGCAGAGCCAGTCACCTCCTGTTCACATTGCAGAATGTATCCACCCCAATGGGAAGTATTAGTATCAAACAGCGTACGCCGTGTCCAGTGCTGTGCCGGAACAAATGTAATCCGTACCCCTCCTACCGTAAAATGCTCCCACCATTGCAGCTCATGGCAGTTACGAAAGCCTTTGCGGACCATTTTCGACTTTAACCCCTTAGGTACGAGCATCAATGTATCTGCACGATATAACTTCCGCAACGATGCCAAATGTAAATGATCATAATGCGAATGTGACAGCAGAATGATATCCAGCGGTGGCACATCCTGAATGCGAATGCCGGGCGGAGCCAACCTTTTGTCGAAAGCCATGCGCTCTGCCCACACCGGATCGGTGACCATATTCAGCCCTAGGTACTGAATGAAAAAGGTGGAATGGCCCACCCAGGTCGCCGTCGCCATTTCCCGATTATGATGCAGAAACTCCAGCTCCGGGGAATGGTTTGGCACAACGAACGTATAATCCTTTATTTTGCTGCGTCGCTCCTGCCGCCATTGTCTCAATTGCTTGATGGTTTTATCGGTATTTACATGATCCATATTGTTAAAACGCACTTTAGGCATGATGCAACCCCCTCCCAGACAGACCCGTTATCCAAAAGCACAACGGTTCAATTTAACTATATATTGTCACTCGAATGTGAACATGAAATGATCCAACATCCTGAACTATGTAAAGTATAATTCAATCACATCTGTAAAGGAAATTCTGCGATAATACAGCAAAAACAGACCTCCCGAAGCAATCAGGAAGGCCTGTCCTGCATGTCATTGTCAGTCCTGTGGATTTTTAAAGCGTGCCGAATAAATAAACAAAAACACAATCGCCACCACGATAATGATCGGCGACTCATACATGATCGTAAAGTGCTCGAAAGCAACCACTCTAATTCACCCTTTCTTTCCCGCTTGTCCTCGTACATACTTCGCATCGAACAGGAACAATCTCAATATTAGGATCAGCGAAGGGATCAGCACCAGCAGACCCGCAACAAACGCCGTAATCAATGCATACGCCATCGTAGAGTTCGTAAAGCTGTTATATACATTAATGTAGGGATACAGAACATACGGAAGATGTGAGCGGCCATAGCCATACCAGGCAAATGCAAATTGCAGCATCACCAGGATGAAGGAGATACCCAAATGCCGCCGCTGCCAGACCAGATATACCGCTCCCACAAAGCAAATGAAGGATGCGACAAACATCCAGGCCATGTTCAGCATATTGGAAAAATGGTCCGGATTTTGTTTGTTAATCTGAAAAAATGCGAACAAACTCGCCAAAATCGTAGGAGCACTCCAGAGCAACGCGTAACCCCGTACGATTTCAAAAGCGACCTTGTCCCCTGCCCTTTTGGCATAAAAGGACAAAAACATCGCCGATATATACAATACACTCACCAGCGCCAGAATAATAACCGCCCATGTGTAAGGGTTGCTTAGTAGCTGGCCCCATTGCAGATGAACACCCGTGCTGTTCTCCACAATAATACCGCCTTCTGAAATAGCTAGGACCGTCGACAGTGCTGCGGGAATCAGCAACCCGGTCGCACCGTACAACGCCATGTAGACAATATTATTTTTACCCGAATGCCCATACGTATTGTAGGCATAATAGACTCCCCGGATCGCAAGCAGCACAATCGCAATACTACCGGGAATGAGTAACGCTGTCCCATAATAATAAGCCGCATCCGGGAAAAAACCGTTTAATCCCACCACAAAAAAGATGAGAAATACGTTCGTTACCTCCCATACCGGAGACAGATACCGTTGAATGATATTGTGGATTTTGTTCTGGTGACCTGTCAACACACTGTAAAAGCTGAAAAAGCCTGCGCCAAAATCAATGGATGCCACAAGCAAATACCCGAACAGGAAGGTCCACAAAATGGCGATACCTACAATTTCATAGCTCACTTGCCTTCAGCCCCTTCCAGGCCCAGCTGCCTTATCTCTTCCACAGCATCCTTATTACGGAATAGTTTGCTGAGTACCTTGATGGCCGAGAAACACAACACCAGATACAAAATAACAAACAACACCAGCATCCACCCAACACTTGTAGAAGTGGTTGCTGCTTCGGACACCTTCATATATCCGCGTAAAATCCATGGCTGTCTGCCAACCTCCGCAAACATCCAACCCAGCTCAATAGCTACCATCGCCATCGGTCCGACCAGAATGAGCGCTAACAGCAGCCATTTGGGATAGGGTTTGCGACCTGGCAAACGCTTGCGGATCAGATATAGCAGTGGGATGACGAGAATCAGCACTCCTGTGGTGATCTTGAGGTCAAACATATAATGGATAGACAGCGGCGGACGCTCATCCACCGGATAGTCATTTAATCCCTTAACCTCCGTACTGGGCAAATTACCAGCCAGAATACTAAGTGCATAAGGCACTTTTAAGGCATATTTGATGTCACCGTTCTTATCCATAAAGCCGCCATATACAAAGGGGGCATGCGTCATCGTATCAAAATGCCATTCGGCGGCAGCCAGCTTCTCCGGCTGATATTTAGCCAAAAACTTACCAGATGCGTCTCCAATCAACACTGTACTGATGGCAAACACAATGGTACAGGAGGCCGTCAGCTTCAGCGCCTTTTTGAAATAAGGGTGGTTACGCCCCCGCAGCATGCTGTAAGCTGCCAGCCCCATCAACACCCCAGCGCTCAATGTATACGAGGAAGCCAGTACATGAGACACTTTGGTCGGCGTGGCCGGGTTTAGCATAGCCTCGATGGGATGAATATTGGTCATGACTCCATTTTTGAGTGTAAAGCCCTGAGGTTGGTTCATGAACGAGTTCACAGTCGTAATAAAAACCGCTGATGCAGACGAGGCAATTGCTACCGGGATGAGCAGCATCAAGTGAAAATATTTACTTTTAAACCGATCCCAGGTATACAAATAGATGCCCAGGAATATTGCTTCGATGAAAAAAGCAAACGTCTCTAAAAACAAGGGCAGTGCAATCGCTTGTCCAGCCACCCGCATAAAAGTAGGCCAAAGCAAGCTGAGTTGCAGACCAATGGAGGTGCCTGTCACGACACCCACGGCAACAGTGATGACAAACCCTCGTGCCCACCGCCGGGCCAGTAGTGTATAATGCGGATCACCAGTTCGCAGCCCGCGCCATTCTGCTAGTGCAATCATTAAGGGTACGCCAACGCCGATGGATGCAAATACGATATGTACAAATAGGGTTATTCCGGTCAGCATCCGGCTTAGCAATACAGGGTCCAGTGAAGACAAATGGGTTTCACTCCTTCATTCCACATTTTAATAGGGAAACTTCGAAATCACTCTTGATTACCAACTAGGGAGTCAAGCGAGCTATGCTTTTAATTACGGCATATAACATAATGGCCGCAATTACTATACATACAATAATGAGCGTTCTTTCCTGCTTGCGGAACATAGGAACGCCTCCTTCACTTATCTTTTGGAGCATTTTGGTAACCTATTTACAGTTTGGTTCATTCAGCTGATTTTTAACCCTGCTTCTGTATTGAATGTAGCAGTATTTCTTACTAGATATTGTCTTATTCATGACAATACGTTATATTGATATATAGTTAGATAACCTAATTATATGAAAAGAGTGAGCTTATGTCGTCAAAACAAAGTAAGCGGGACTCCATCCAGCAGTCTCTTCCTCGTCTGGGACAAGAACCTTATCTGGAATTAATGGATCAAACTGCCCTTGCAGAAACGGATCGACAACTTGCCCGTATCGGTCTCTTCTTGCTATGGACGGGTGATAATACGCTCGACGCAATAGATTTGGATCTAGCTGCTTACGGCCTGACAGAGAGCAAGCTAGATCTACTGTTGCTGTTGACACTGCACCAATCCCAGGTCCAGATGAGTCCCTCTATGATTGCTGACCGTCTGGGAATTCGTCGTGCATCTGTTACATCTCTCCTCGATTGGACAGAGCAACGAGGCTGGATTATCAGAGAACATAATTCTTCAGATCGACGCAAAATCCATGTACGCATTACAGAGGCTGGTTCCCATCTAGTACAGCAAGTACTTCCTGTATTTTGGACTTCCTGTGCTTCCCTAGCGAGTATTTTGGAGCCCGAGGAGCAGATCGTTTTTTTGCGAATTATAGAAAAAATCCATCATCATATGGAAGATAAACTGGGGGTGGGCAGATAAATTTTTTTTAAACATATAATTAGGTTATCTAATATATTTAATTGTTTGCATTTCAAACTACTTAATTGATGATGAAGGAGTGTTCCATTGATGAATAAATTACGAACACATGATAGCGTTATACAGAAGGAAAATGTTGCTCTCCCTTATGCATGGATGACTGTAATCCTATGCTGGTCGGCGGTTGTCGTCATGTCCAGCCTGTATGTGACGGTTCCTTTGGTCCCTCTCTTTGCTAAAGTATTTGGAAAAACACTAGCTGAAGCAGCTCTGCCGGGAAGTATCTTTTCCTTAGGATTTGCGGCGGGCTGTCTTATTTATGGGGGATTGTCTGATCGCTTTGGGCGCAAGCAGGTTATCGTTGCCGGACTCCTTGCATTGACGATTCTGTCGTTATCCCTCGGCTTAACCAATCAATATTCTGTATTAGTCGTGCTGCGCTTGCTTCAGGGTTTGGCGGCAGCCACCTTTTCCCCCGTTGCTCTTGCATATGCCGTAGATATGTTTCCGACTGAAAAACGGGTAACAGCTATCGGCTTTATCAGCACTGGTTTTCTAGTGGCAGGTATTGCCGGACAGGTATTTAGTATTATCATCAGCGAACAAATCGGATGGAATATGGTATTTCAGGCGCTGGGTATTGTGTACGCAATTACCTTCCTGATCGTTCTTTTTTTCCTACCTAAAGCTCCCACTCCGCAACGAGGAGTTCGCATTTGGGCAGCCTTCGGTCAGTTGGGGACGGTTCTGCGTTCGTATCCTTTATGGTTAAGCTACACAATCGCTTTTGTTCTTCTGATGTCCTTTGTGAGCATGTATACGGTTTTGGGAAGCTACCTTGGCGGTTCCGAATTTGGCCTAAATAGCAAACAGATGCTATACGTTAGATCGGCTGGCATCATCGGCATGCTTCTCTCACCATTCGCGGGTCAACTGGCGCTGAAATTCAGTGTGCATCTTTTATTACGTGCTGCTCTTCTTCTTTCCATTCTCAGCTTGGCACTGATGGGAATAACGCATTCTCTCATAGCTATCGTGGTATTAAGTGTATGTTTTGTCAGCGGCATCGCTTTAAGTGTCCCTTCACTCATCACAATTGTTGGCCAGCTCGGCGGGTCAGCTAGGGCCATAGCTGTATCACTATACACCTTCATCCTGTTTGCTGGTACGAGTCTAGCCCCTATGCTTTCCATTCGTTTGATGGGCAATGGCGGCAATCAGATGACTACATTTATGCTGCTGGCGGCTGTTCTTTCTTTGGGATTTATCGCCTCTCTGCTGATTCGTCAGAAACGGAATTCATAGTACAGCACCATTCCGCCTACTCCGCTTTCATGTTCATTTTTTCGAGTTTGGCTTATATAGCATCCTGTTTTCATTCAAAAATATTCCTATTTAACAGGTATACTTATCTAAATCATGTGATATAAGTCATTGTATTTTCTGCATAAATTAAAACTCTCTCTTTGGAGACATACACAGAATGAGGTACAATACAGATAAGCGATACATGATATATAGAGAACTTTTGAACAGGAGGCTGTACCGAGCTATGAAGATAACATCGATCGAGCCAACTCCCAGTCCGAACACCATGATGCTGCATCTGGATGAGCGACTGGAAGCGGGTATCCGCAGAACATATACACGAGACAACGAGCGTTCCGCTCCCCCATTTATCCGGCGTATGCTGGCCATTGAAGGGGTTAAAAGCGTGTTTCACACGACTGATTTTGTAGCCCTGGACCGTAAAGGAAATGCGGATTGGTCTACTATTCTGGGGCAGGTCCGGGATCAGCTAGGCGAGGAAGGTGCTGATGCTAATTGGGATTTACCGGAGGAAACCTCTGGGGAAGCGTTTGGCGAAGCACAAGTTTTCGTACAATTTTTTCGCGGCCTTCCCATGCAAATCCGGGTTAAAGCAGGACAGCAGGAGGAACGAATTTCCTTGTCCGACCGCTTCGTGCAAGCCGTTACTCGCGTAGCGAGTGCAACGCTAATCAAGGAACGCAAGCTGAGTGATTACGGCGTCCGTTACGGTGAACTACCGGATATTGCCCGCGAGGTTGAGCAGGAATTGGAGGCAGCCTTTCCGCAGGATCGGCTGGAACAAATTATCCAGCAGGCGATTGCCCACGGCGCGGACAACAGTGAATTCGTGGAGGAACGCCGTGAGTGGAGCGATGCCGAGCTGAAGCAGGCGCTCCAACACGAGGATTGGCGCACACGCTACGCTGCGCTGGATCGACTGGAGCCGACGCCCGAGCATTTGCCGCTGATCCGGCAAGCGCTGCATGACGACAAAATGCAGTTGCGGCGGCTGGGAGTCGTCTATCTGGGCGATATTCGCTCACCGGAGGCGATGGAACTGCTGTTCGAGGCGCTGCGCGATCCTTCAGCGGCAGTACGCCGCACCGCTGGCGACACATTGTCGGACATTGGTGATCCCGCCGCTACCAAAGCTATGATCGGAGCCTTGTCCGACAGCAGCAAGCTGGTTCGCTGGCGTGCAGCCCGTTTTCTATACGAGGTTGGAACCGAGGATGCGCGTGATGCGCTGGAGAAAGCCGTCGATGACCCCGAATTCGAGGTCAGTCTACAGGCTAAAATGGCGCTGGAGCGCATCGAATCAGGCGAACAAGCCGCAGGTACGGTTTGGCAGCAGATGGCCAAACGGAACTCTTGATTTAAGGGCCATGAAGTGGATTTTCAAAAAATTGTCGATTGTCAGAAGGTGTACAGGTACGATATACTGTAGTTCGCTATACAATAAAATATCATGTCATACACCTCATCAATCCTGTTTTATGATGAGGTAGAGGTCGCGGATGTAATCAGTATACCGGAGGAGACGCCAAGAGCCGTCTGAGATTCCAGTAGAAAGGTACACCCGCCGAAGTATGCGGAGTTGACTCTTTGTAAATACTCCGTATGCTGGGGCTGCTAACCGAAAGGAGCAGAACTGTCACGCGATGTCCTAACACAGACACGTGTGTTGAGCTATCTTGTTATAGAAGAAGGTAT
Organism: Paenibacillus jamilae; assembly: GCF_050482105.1. Classification (GTDB taxonomy): domain Bacteria; phylum Bacillota; class Bacilli; order Paenibacillales; family Paenibacillaceae; genus Paenibacillus; species Paenibacillus jamilae_B. The sequence goes on from NZ_JBCNHI010000023.1 coordinate 60,000, forward strand.
GGTGCGGAATGCATAGACAAGACCGCAGGCGTATTCCCTGTGGTCTTTTGATTTATATACTCCCCCTCCTTCCGGCTCTTGCCCTGACATGAAATACAATTTCATGAAGGAGTGTTTGAACGTGCAACACAAAGCAACACCTGACGCAACCTTGCGGAAAAGTCTCAAAGCCCGCCATATGACGATGATCGCCCTCGGCGGCTCTATCGGAACCGGCCTGTTCCTCGCCAGTGGAGGGGCGGTCGCCGAAGCCGGACCTGGCGGTGCCCTGCTGGCTTATGCAGCAGTTGGTCTCATGGTCTACTTTTTAATGACCAGCCTTGGTGAATTGGCTACATTCATGCCTGAATCCGGCTCTTTTAATACCTATGCAGGTCGCTTTGTCGATCCAGCCTTTGGTTTTGCCATGGGATGGAACTTTTGGTACAACTGGGCCGTGACGATTGCTGCCGAATTGGCAGCAGCGACCGTGCTCATCAAATACTGGTTCCCGGAAAGCCACTCTGCCTGGTGGAGTCTGTTATTTCTGGCCATAATCTTCTTGCTAAACGCGTTGACGGTCAAAGGCTACGGTGAGTCCGAATACTGGTTTGCGATGATTAAAATTGTGACTGTAATCATCTTTTTGGCTGTAGGGGTGCTGATGATTTTCGGCATCATGGGGGGTCCAGCGGTTGGCTTTGCCAACTTCACGGTAGGAGATGCCCCTTTCCATGGCGGATTCTTCGCTGTATTGGGCGTGTTCATGGCTGCGGGCTTTTCCTTTCAGGGAACGGAGCTGATTGGGGTAGCCGCAGGCGAGAGCGAAAATCCTCGTGAAAATGTGCCGCGTGCTATCCGCCAGATCTTTTGGCGTATCTTGTTCTTTTATATTTTCGCAATTCTCGTTATTGGATTGATCATTCCGTATACGAATCCGAATCTGCTACGGGGAGATATTAGTGATATCGGAGTCAGTCCGTTCACGCTCGTATTTGAAAAAGCAGGGCTTGCCATTGCTGCCTCTGTCATGAACGCCGTTATTTTGACCTCCGTATTGTCGGCGGGCAACTCGGGTATGTATGCAGCGACTCGGGTACTGTACGCTTTGGCGCGAGAAGGTAAAGCCCCCCGTTTCCTTGGGCGTATCAATCGACGAGGCATTCCTATGAATGCACTTCTGATCACGACAGCTGTTGGTATGCTCGCTTTTCTCGCCTCCCTGTATGGAGACGGTGTAGTCTATAACTGGCTGCTCAATGCCTCGGGAATGTGCGGATTTATTACGTGGGTCGGGATTGCAGTCAGCCATTATCGTTTCCGCCGTGCCTTTACTGCACAGGGTCACAGTTTGAGTGAGCTTCCCTACAAAGCCCGCTGGTTCCCGTTTGGACCATTGTTCGCCTTTGCTCTATGTATCATTGTCATTATTGGGCAAGGGACAGATGCTTTCACCGGACAGGAGATTGACTGGAAAACGATGATCGCTACGTACATGAGTGTACCACTGTTCCTTCTGCTGTGGCTCGGCTACAAATGGATCAAACGTACTAAAATCGTTCCATTAAAAGAATGTGATTTGAGTTCAAATCCGCCTTCGGATAAATAATAGAACACTGTAATAAAAAGCCCGTCTCCACATATCAGGGAAAACACGCTGGTACATCTGGTCCCGAGACCGTTATCCGCATGTTGCCCTGTATATGCCCGGAGACGGGCTTTTTCTGTTTATTTGGAAGAAGCAGCTACTTCAGTTGACAAAGACATAGATAAGGCACGACGACTGAAAATACCATATATGACAGCAATCAGCGTCAACACTGCTGAAAACAAGTACAAATTAACGATACCCAGATGATCTGCAATCCAGCCCATTAACAGCAGCGAAATACAAAATGTCAGGCTTGTCAGTGTAGCCTGGGCGGATAGCACCTTGGGCAAATCATGTACCGACACACTCATCTGCATCATCGTGCGGCGGGAGACGACCGACATTTCCGCAGGTAGTCCCATCAATAGCACGATAAGAAGGGTTAGTGGCGGTAATGTGTTTAGTGCATACCAAGCCGTCAGCAGCCCGTAGCCTGCCATCCCTGCCAGCATGGCAGGCAGCAGTCTGCGCTGCAAAAGCTTGACGCAGGCAAGGACTACGATGCCGCCGCCAATCGCCCCTGCAAAATACGCGGCATTAATGTATCCCCACCATGCCTCACTCTTGTGTAAGACCTGCTGAGCGAAGGCAAGCGTGAACGCGCCTACCCAAACCGATCCCCCTAACAGGTCAATCATATCCATAAAAATAAGAGCCTTCAGTCTACGACTGGCTCCAATGAGACTCCAGCCTTCACGCAGTATTTCCTTTTTACGTTTAGGAGGCACCGATGGGCTCTCTGATTCTGGACCATACAGCTTATCTTCCAACTGTGCGGGAGGCAAGTCATGATGCCCTTGTCCCAGTTCGGTTACAGCCTCAGAAGCTGAGACATCTCCATTCTGCACTCTTGTTCCAGGCTGAAGCAAATAATGGGCTTTGCCCTCTAGGGGATCTCGAATCAAGCTGGTGAAGATCAGCGCTATCAAATACAGACCGCCAGCGACCAGCAATGTTTTTTCCGAGCCCAGCATAGCTACGAGCACGCCACTAAGACCCCACCCTGCTAATTGCACCGTCTGATCGCTGACCGATACCAGACTGTTTGCCCGCATGAGCCCTTCCCCGGAAGCAAGGCGGGGAATCAGTGCATTGCGCGCAGGTGTAGTCCAGCCGTCCAGAAAGGACATGGCTGCCACCAACGCAAACACAATCACCCATACGGGCTCCGTGCCCGCTGACCACAAGTGACCCAGCAGAATAGCGAAGAAAGCCAGTTGTCCGAACTGGGAAACAAATAAAATAAATGGAAGCTGGAATCGAGCCAAAATGAGCGGTGCCAAAAAGCCACTAATCATCTGTGCTCCCATTCGCAGTAACGGAACGAGCACCGAAGAGAAGATCGAGTCCGTTTCGTGAAAAACCAGAGACACAAGTGCCATAATGTAAAGAATGTCGGCCGCATTGGACATCGTCTGCGTGCCAAGCAAATAGGTAAAGGAACGCTTGTGCATATAAATTAGAATACTCCTTTGTTAATGTAGCTTTTTTACAGCCGAATAATTAAGTCCATTTTAGGGTTACACGAAGATTACCAGTACTTCCGAGATCCGTAATCTGATAGGAAATGGACTTCAAGCCAAGTTGATATAAGGACTGCAGATCCTCCTTGAGACTTCGTTCCGTCCCCTGATAGCCGAAGGTAAGTGACGTTCCTCCCTTATTTATCACCTTATGAACCTGTTCCTTGATATCGGCGGATGATTTGACCAGCCCCTTGCCGTCTTGCAGTGGATATTCCAGGTTGTTGTACTGTTTTTGATACGCGGCTGCCTTTGAACCTCCAGCAGCTATCAATGCTGATAAGGTTTCGCGATACGACGTGTTCGCCTGAGGGTACTGTTTCACCCATGAGTGATCCCGTCGCATTTCTGAGTCTGTCAGCAGATAATATGAAGTGCTTACCTCGTTCGCGCGATCAGGGGTCGGGTCATCCCATGTCGTATCCATGTGATACCATCGCCCATCTAATAAAACAAGATTCCACGCATGGAGTTGCCCTCCTGCTCTACCTTCCACAATTCGATTCGTAATGCCTGCTCGTTCGAGCATTTTATAGGCCAACAGCGAATAACCCTGGCATACCGTGCTGCCCGTTTTCAGACCATCGTAGGCTGTGTACTTTTGCTGTGCTTCATCATACTTCAGACGAACGACGATCCAGTCATGAATGGCCTTCACCTTTTCATGATCCGTCATTCCCTTCGTAATGATATCCCCCAGCACAGCTTGCACTGTGCTATCCACATATGCCGTCTGTTCCTTCGTCTCCCGGTAGCTTAAACGAATCGTAACCTGGGCGGAGGTGGTTGTGCCTGTATAGCTGAATGCGTAGCTTTTGATCGTATAATTCACATACGGATCGCTCTCCATCGCCTGCTGGATGGCCGTCTGTAACTGCTGCTTGAGACCGTTCACTCGCCCTTGATATGTAAAGGTCAGCGTTTCACTCCGCGTAGCCATTGCCTGTAAAAGCTTGTTCTGAAGCTGCTGCGATGATACGGAGGGAGTCGGCTTGACTGACGCCGCATACACATCGTTTCCCCACTCCACAGCCTGCGGCAGCAATACCGCCAGCGCCGCACCTGCAACCAGACATTTTACAAGCCTAACCCCGATTTTTCTGTTCATACAGAGCGTTCCTGCCCTTCTTAGCATAGTTGTAAACAGCTCTATCTTACCATAAAAACAGTTGCCCCAAACGCTCTAGTTTTGTCGGTTGCAGGCGAGTAAGAATGCATTTAAGGGCGAGTCGTGACACCATGCACTGCTATATAACAGTTGGGACCATAGGCAAGCATTTCATTCGCAGAGAATTTTATCACAGCAATCTAGTACTTCTCATGATATGGTACTGGCATCGGAAGTAAATGATATTGATTCTCATTCTAGATCAGAAAGGCTGAGCACCATGCCAGAATGTATCTCACTCCTTCGTACGCCGTTAGGAAAAACCGTGCGTTTGCAATCTCTCGCTCCCCTTCATCCCTCATTGCGCCGCCGCTTAACAGACATGGGCATCAACGAAGGCTCCATTATACGCTTAAAAAAGATCAGTTTATTGGGCGGCCCGATCGTCATTGAATGCAATGGCCAATTGGTTGGCCTCCGTCAAAATCAAGTGAAGCAACTGGAGGTCGTTCCGACATGGACATGATCGCGCTTTTCGGCAATCCCAATACAGGAAAAACCTCATTATTCAACAAGCTGACTCGTACGTATGCAGAGGTAGGAAACTGGTCCGGTGTCACGGTGGAAAAGAAAACAGGAATCTTGCGTGACAAGTCTGCCGTACTGGTCGATTTGCCGGGTGCCTACTCTTTACTCCCTCTGTCGCTGGATGAGGGCGTCGCAACTCGTTATTTGCTGGAGGAACCGCCTGCGGCGCTGATTAACATTGTCGATGCCTCCCAGCTCCAGCGCAATCTATATCTGACCGTACAACTATTGGAATATGGCCGTCCGCTTGTACTCGGCTTAAACATGACTGATGTCGCCGATGCCACCGGTCTTCGGGTAAACAAGGAACTGCTGGCTGACCAATTGAACGTTCCCATTATTCCAATGGTGGCACGTACAGGTAGTGGAAGTAAGCAGATGCTTGCTTCCCTTCGAGAAGTCAGACATGCATCCAATGCTTTTCAACTGGATTACGGTACTGCTGTCGAAGCTGCTATTGCGGATATTTGCAACTTGCTGCCGCATACATCTGTGCCTCAGCTCCGGTGGGCTGCATTACAATGTCTTGAAGACAATCCGGTCGTCATGGAATGGCTGACGAATGAGAAACAGCGTGAACAAGTGACTGCACGCATCCAGCGCTGCGAGGAGGAACTTCTCAGTGAAGGTAATGCCGGCACCCCCGCTCAGCATATTCGGTCTGTACGAACAACCTGGATTGCTGATCTCTGCGCCAAGGCAATTGACACCTCCAAACTCAGAACTCACAGTCTGACTGATAAGCTGGATGCACTGCTGACTCATCGGTATTTGGGGATTCCAATCTTTTTACTGCTGATGTACGCCACCTTTAAATTTACCTTTGATTGGGCGGGTACTGTGCTATCAGATATGCTGGATGAATTTTTTTCAGGCACACTCAGCGGCTGGATTTCTGAATTACTTGTTCACTTGAACGCGTCCGCTTTTACGCAAAGTCTAGTCGTGGACGGCATCGTGGCTGGAGTCGGGGGTGTGCTTGTTTTTCTACCTCAAATTGCTATCTTATTTTTGATTATCTCGGTAATTGAAGACTCTGGGTATATGGCACGGGTCACGATACTCATGGATCGCTTGATGCAGGCTGTTGGCTTGAACGGGAAAAGCTTTATTCCCTTCATTATCGGATTTGGCTGTAATGTTCCAGCAATTATGGCGGCACGCACCATCGAACAACCAAGAGAACGCCTCATTACAACGTTGCTGGTACCCTTTATGTCATGTTCGGCCCGTTTGCCGGTGTATGCGTTGTTTGCAGGTGTGTTTTTCCCATCACACGGGGCAAGCATCATCATGCTAATGTATGTGTTAGGGATCATCGTATCGTTAATACTTGCCAAAGTTTTTTCCAAAGTATCTATTTTATCAGGCGAGCCTTCCCTCTTCATCGTGGAGCTCCCTCCCTATCGGGTGCCACAGGCTCTTACACTATTTCGCAGCACATGGGAGAAGGTCAAGGGCTTCGTCCGTAAAGCCGGAACGATTATTCTTGCAGGCTCGGTTGGCATCTGGCTCTTGTCCAATTTCGGTGCGCAGGGCTACGGAGCTGAAATGAATGACAGCCTGCTTGCCACCGTTGGAGGATGGTTTGCACCTGTATTAGCCCCTCTCGGTTTTGGCACCTGGCAAGCAGGCGCGTCCCTGCTCACAGGCTTTATGGCTAAAGAGGTTATCGTATCAACCATGAATATTATTTACCACGTTCCTGATATGCAGGGATTGGAATTGCAAGTCAGTCATGCGTTTACACCGCTTGCCTCATTTAGCTTTATGGTGTTCATTCTGTTGTATGTTCCGTGTCTCGCCACGGTAGCGGTTATTCGCAAAGAGACACTCTCCTGGCGATGGACTGCATTTTCTGTGATCTATCCTTTGACTGTGGCATATATCATCACCGTCTTGATCTATCAGTGTGGCAGATTATTAGGTTGGGGGTAAGTCAAGCCCTACAGTATATAGAAGGAAGTGGATTCCGTGGTCAATATCATTATTTTATTGGTGATCCTCGGTTATAGTGCGTGGGTGTTGGTACGATTTTTGCGAAAAAGCCGCCAAGGCGCTTGTGCTGGCTGTTCATCGAGCAAGTCATGTCCAGGCTGTGCCGGGAGCTCAGTGAATGAGGATCATGTGAAAATGAAGAAAAGTCTTTAATTCATAATATCATCACATAGAAAAAGCGGCTTTGGAGGTTTCTACCCCCAAAGCCGCTTTCCATTTAGGCTCAAAACACACTGTACTACCGATAAACCGCCAAATGCTCACTTAGCTCCCGCGTATGCAGATACACTTCACGGTATAGCTCGTATAAGCCTTCATACTGTGCCACACGTTCCGGGTTCGGCGAATATCTTGCTGCTTCACGCAGAAAAGCTTCGGCGCACGCTTGCAGCGATTCAAACCACCCGCTACCATAGGCAGCCAGCATGGCCGCCCCCAAGGCAGGTCCCTGCTCACTTTCCAGCTTGACGATATCCGCGTTAAAAATATCTGCCTGCATTTGCAGCCATGCCTCATTACGCGCTCCGCCGCCGATGGAAATCACTTCATTCACCGTTTTGCCTGTGCCCCTAAGAATATCAATGGATTCCTTGAGCGAAAACGTAATTCCCTCCAGCACCGCCCGTGAAAAATGCGCAAGCTTATGCCCTGCATCCATCCCGATAAAGCTGCCTCGAATTGTAGCATCCGGATGAGGAGTGCGTTCGCCTACAATATAAGGCGTGAACAGCAGTCCACGGCTGCCTGGCTCGATCGAATTGACATCTTCCAACAACGCATCAAAAGAATGTTCCGGCGCAAAGGTATCCTTAAACCAGGTCAAGCTGTATCCGGCCGCGAGTGTAACCCCCATGATATAATAAGCATCCTGCTCACTATGATTAAAAAAATGGGCTCGTCCCTGAACATCGATATCCTTACGTTCCTCATAGGAAAGTACAACTCCTGAGGTGCCGATGCTGCACAAGGTGCGGCCTTCGCTCAAAATGCCAGCGCCAATCGCGCCACATGCGTTGTCTGCTCCACCTGCATAGACCTTGGTCTCAGACGAAAGCCCGCTCTGCTCCGCAATCTCCGGCAATAGTGTACCCGTCTGGTCAAAGGATTCCACCAGCGGCGGGAACAGCGACAACGGCAGATCAAACGTAGCTGCGATCTCTTCGCTCCACTGCTTGTTCGCGATGTCCAGCAGTAGTGTGCCCGCCGCATCCGAATACTCCATCGCCAACTCTCCAGTGAGACAATAGCGCACATAATCTTTGGGCAGCATAAAATGGGCCGCACGAGCCAGCACGTCTGGCTCATGCTCCTGCACCCACAGCAGCTTGGGCAGCGTGAAGCCTTCCAGCGCGCGGTTGCGGGCGATACTTAGCAGCGCTGGCCCGAGCTGTTCTTCAATACGGCGGCATTGGGCTGTTGTACGCGTGTCATTCCACAAAATAGCTGGACGAAGCACTTTGCCTTCCTTGTCAGTCAGCACAAGTCCGTGCATCTGTCCCGAAAAGCTAATGCCGTCCACAGCATCTGTTCCGCCGATTCCGGCCTTCTCCACAAGCTGTTTCAGTGATGCCAACGTCCCACGCACCCAGTCTTCGGGTTGCTGTTCGCTATACCCTGCTTTCGGCTGATGAAGAGGATATGACTGAGAGGTTTCATAAGCCACCTGGCCCTTGCGGTTGACCAGCACCGTTTTGACCGCGCTGGTACCCAAATCCACGCCGATAACATAGCGTTCCTGCTCCTGATTTAGCTTCTCCTGCATTGGAGTTCCTCCTTCCCTATAATCGTGCAGCCCTTATTCATACATAAATTGTGGCATTAATCAGCCAAAATGTATTGGTTTAATGTTGCCTTCAGATATTCCTGACGACCGGACACGTTTTTGCGTGGTGCTTCGTTCGCCAGAGCATATTCAGCCAGGGAAGCAAGCGTTGCTTTTCCGGATACGATATCCGCTCCAATGCCTTCTTTAAAGCTGCTGTAACGCTTCTCAATAAAGTCCTCAAACACACGATCCTCAATCAGTTTGGCGGCAACCTTCAACCCCTTCGCATACGTATCCATACCTGCAATGTGCGCAAGGAACAAATCTTCTGGCTCAAACGATGCTCTGCGCACCTTGGCATCAAAGTTGATACCGCCACGGCCCAGTCCTTCATTTTGCAACACTTCATACATGGTTAGTGTGGCATCATACAGATCAACCGGGAATTCATCCGTATCCCAGCCCAGCAGCAAATCACCTTGGTTGGCATCCAGGGAACCCAACATGCCGTTAACCCGTGCTACACGGACTTCATGGTCAAAAGTATGACCCGCCAAAGTGGCATGGTTAGCCTCCAGATTCAGTTTGAAATGCTGATCCAGATCATATTTTTGCAGGAAGGCAATCGTCGTCGCCGCATCAAAATCATACTGATGTTTGGTTGGCTCCTTCGGTTTTGGCTCAATCAGGAACTGAGCATCGAAGCCGATTTCACGCGCGTAGTCCACGGCCATATGGAACATCCGTCCCAAATTGTCCTGCTCCAGCTTCAAATCTGTATTCAGCAGTGTCTCGTAGCCTTCGCGACCTCCCCAGAAAACATAGTTATCTGCGCCCAGACGTTTGCCCACTTCCAGTCCTTTTTTGATTTGAGCAGCTGCATGTGCGTATACATCTGCATTGCAAGTTGTCGCAGCTCCATGTAAATAACGTGGATGGCTAAACATATTCGCCGTGTTCCACAGCAGCTTTTTCCCCGTAGCCTTCATATGCTCCTCAATCAGGTCCACGATGGTATCCAGATTGCTGTAAAATTCCTTCAATGACGCACCTTCAGGCGCAATATCCACATCGTGGAAGGCGAAATAAGGCAAATTCAGCTTATCCAGCAGCTCAAAGGCAGCTTCCACACGTGCTTTCGCCAAATCTAGTCCAGTAAACTTGGACCATGGGCGTTCCGCAGTCTCTACTCCAAAAGGATCAGAGCCACCTGCAACCAGCGTATGCCAATACGCCATACTAAAACGCAAATGCTCCTCCATCGTTTTTCCCGCTATCATTTCCTGAGGATTATAAAATTTAAATGCGAAAGGATTATCGGATTGCTTGCCCTCGAATTTAATTTTAGATACTTGTTCGAAATAAGCCATTATAAGTTCCTCCTTTGTAGTAAACGTTTACAAAAACGATTCTAGCACAGCCAAGAAACTTTGTCTATTGCTTAAACTAAGTTTATTTTTATGATATAATAACGGGAATTACATCAACAGGAAGTGAAATAACCATGAATGTTACTGGCGATCAGGCGCTTGTCAAAAAGCTGAATAAATCCATTGTGTTGGAGCGTATCCGCCTTCATGCTCCACTATCCAGGGCACAGTTATCCAGTCAAACCGGCTTAAACAAGGCCACCGTGTCCAACCTGGTTGCAGAGCTTATCACCGATGGATTGGTGTATGAGACGGGATTGGGTGAATCCAGCGGTGGGCGTAAGCCTTTAATGCTGCTGTTCAACAGCCGTGCAGGCTTTGTACTCGGTATCGAGGTTAGTGTGCAGTACATCAAGGGTGCTCTGACCGATCTGTCAGGTACCATTGAAACAGAGCTTACCCTTTCCCTAGCCCAGCGCGACCCTGACTTTATCATCGAACAGATTCGTAAGCTTGTTCAACAGCTTGTTCAGGTCGCTCCTCCCTCCCCTCACGGCATTGTCGGCATTGGGCTGGGGGTGCCAGGGATGGTGGACGAAAGCGGAAACGTTTTATTCGCACCCAATCTGGGCTGGGAAGAGGTTCCACTGCGGCAGCAGCTTGAGACAGAGCTGGGTCTGCCCGTGGTGGTGGATAATGAGGCCAACGTCGGTGCACAAGGCGAGTTGTACTATGGTATGGACGCCGATCATCGTCAGCTGGTACGGGATCTGGTCTACATTAGTGCAGGGTCCGGGATCGGGGCCGGAATTATTATTGACGGCAAGCCGTACCAAGGAGCTTGGGGATACGCAGGCGAGACTGGTCATATGTCCATTGACTGGAATGGACGGCTATGCTCTTGCGGCAGCCGAGGCTGCTGGGAGCTGTATGCATCGGAGAAGGCGTATGTAGCATCCACATTGAAGCTGCCCGCACATAGTACAGCGGAATTACTACCGTTTGCTCAGCAAGATGATGCGAGTACAATAAGCGTCCTTGATGAAATTGGGCGATATTTGGGTGTGGGTATTACCAACATTGTGAACAGTCTAAACCCCGGCATGCTTATCATTGGCGGTCCACTTGCGGAAGCCAGACCTTGGTTGGAGCGAAGTATGCGTGCAGTAATCGAAGAGCGCGCCCTGCCCTATCACCGTCGGCAATTACAGATTCGTTTCTCCACGCTTGGCAGCCGTTCGACGATGCTAGGTGCCGCCTATGCGGCAACAGCCCCTTTTCTCGGGCGTGTACGCGTATCTTTATAAAAAAAGCGTACGGGAACACCCAGGTTCCTGTACGCTTTTTTTGCTTAGGATTTTACCAAACCCTCTGTTTGCAACCCGTTTTATTGATCGTCCCCAGTCTAATAAACAAGGCCCCCGTTGCAGTATGGAACTGCGGCGAGGGCCTTGTTTAAACCATATGAAAATCACATGCTGTTAGGTTGTATTAAGCGTTCAACACTTTTTCAAACTTGGTTTTGTTCATACCGGAAATACGTTCTTCCCCGATCAAAGTCAATGGAACGGCACGAATGCCCATATCCCACACCTCTTGAGCAAAAGCTTCATTCGTTTCAATGTTGCGCTCTTCATATTCCACGCCTTTTTCAGTCAGGTAACTCTTTACTTGACGACAATGTGGGCAGTTTGTGGATGTGTATACGATTGCTTTTTCCATGAATATCACCTCATCATTTATTTTGTTACATCATATTTATTCACACTTGCAAGTATTACAGGGCCAGTGCACTGTGCTCCAGGCTTTCAATGTATTTCTCGCTGTCCATAGCAGCCATACAACCACTACCCGCTGCGGTAATCGCTTGTCTGTAGCGTGTATCCTGTACGTCGCCACAAGCGAATACGCCAGGCACGTTAGTTTCGGAGGTACCCGGATTAACGACGATATAACCGTTCGCATCCGTAGTAATTTGCCCCTCAAGGAAGCCTGTATTCGGATGATGACCAATTGCCACGAATACGCCGCTCACTGTGATGATTTCCTCTTCACCTGTGGCATTGTTCAGCACTTTCAAGCCAGTTACTCCGTTTTCGTCTGCAATCACTTCTACAGGAGTACGATTGAGTGCCCATTCAATTTTGCTGTTCGCACGAGCACGGTCTTGCATAATTTTGGAAGCTCGCAATTCTTCACGACGATGTACCAACGTTACTTTGGAAGCAAAACGAGTCAGGAAATTGGCTTCTTCCAGTGCAGAGTCTCCACCGCCAATAACAACGATTTCTTTGCCACGGAAGAAGAACCCGTCACAGGTAGCGCAAGTGCTCACACCACGTCCGATATTATCCTGTTCGCCAGGAATCCCCAGATATTTGGCAGTCGCCCCTGTGGAAATAATCAGCGTATCGGTAACCAGTTCACCCAGACCTTCCACATCTAATGTAAATGGACGAGCAGTTGTGTCTACCTTGTTCACCCAGCCTGTACGGAATTCAGCGCCAAAACGCTCCGCTTGCTTACGCATATTATCCATCAGATCGGGTCCCATGATTCCTTCAGGAAAGCCCGGAAAATTTTCAACTTCCGTAGTTGTCGTTAATTGCCCGCCTGGCTGTGGTCCTTCGATCACGAGCGGGTTCATGTTAGCGCGTGCCAGGTAAATAGCGGCGGTCAAACCGGCAGGGCCGGTGCCTATAATAATGGACTTGTACATATCTTGGTTCCTCCTAAAATATCATAAGTATTATATAGCAAGTTTTCGGTACCGGGTGCTGGGCTGCTGCATATACTCTACAAGTAGTTCTGCCAGCAAAGCTTATACCAAAATGTGGACACCCGGATGTAGAAAAGCAAATCACTTGTTTGTAACTTTTATGACTTAGACTGATTCTAAATCCTAATTTCATTATGCGGAAAGAGCTGTAAACAGTCAAATGAAGTTTTCATGAAGCGAAGTTTAAAGATAATGAGGTATGGAGGGATTATCCCGATTATGAATGACGTTTTTGTAGGTAGCTTAATTTCTGCCCTGTCCACCGGACTCGGCGCCGTGCCTATATTGTTTATGCGTAATATCACGCATCGGCTTCGTGATGTTCTGCTGGCTTATGCCGCAGGAATTATGACCTCTGCATCCGTGTATAATCTGATCCCCGAAGCGATCCAGCATTCCAATTGGTTCGTGCTGACTGCAGGTATCTTGCTCGGCTGCCTCGTATTACTGGTGATGGAAATGTATATCCCCCATGCTGATCTGGAGGACCCGGATTCCAAAACCTTTCAACTAGAGTCCAAATCTTTCCTCATTATTGCAGCCATTACGCTGCACAACTTGCCAGAAGGGCTCTCCGTTGGGGTCAGCTACGCGAGTGAGACTCAGAATCTTGGCAATCTCATTGCCTTTTCTATCGGTCTGCAAAATGCGCCGGAAGGCTTTATCGTAGCGTTATTCCTTGTAAACCAAAATATCGGTCGCTTCAAGGCATTGGGTATTGCCACCCTTACAGGAGCCGTGGAAATCATCACCAGTCTCATCGGCTTTTATTTAAGCAGCTGGGTAAATGGACTGGTGCCCTATGGTCTTGCTTTTGCCGCTGGGGCTATGATGTTTATCGTCTATAAGGAACTGATTCCCGAAAGTCACGGGGACGGTAACCAGCGGATCGCCACATTTTCTTTTATTCTCGGCTTAATTACAATGATCGGACTAACCGAATGGCTATAGCCGTGCAACACAAAAAGGCTGTTCTCTGCCTGTAATTCAGACAGAAAAGCAGCCTTTTAACATGTTTAAATGGAGGAATCTCATTTTTTTTGGTTCATGGAGCGTAATGCTTCCCGGTACTGCTCATCGTTACTTTTGGAAGTCCCTTTCTCCCCATTGGATTTTTGAGAACTTCCATCCTTTTCCCCGTCCTTTCCAGCAAAACCACGCAAAGCCGCACGGTAATCCCGATCCCCATAAGCACCTTCCATTTTCTCTGAATCTTTTTCCACCTTCATATCGGTTTGAACATGAGGCAACTTGTGATGCTCCTCGGCATGATGCTCTTCAGCGCTGGCATCTTGAGGAGTTCTCTCTACCGCAGGCTCTGTCAATTCATGCACCTGGGGTTCCACTTGCACAGGATAGGGACGCTTGCTTCTCTGCCTTGAATCCTCTTGAGTAGAGCGATTCTTGGTTTTGGGCGAGGACTTGCGCGTCATCTTCGTATTAAATACCAGCAAAAAGATCAAGGCAACCACAGCTACTGCGATAAAAGCAATGGTCATTGCTTCGGCCTCCTATTCTCTTTCAGCGCTACGGTACCGTCCCGCCATTTCAGCGACCCGTTTGCCCAAAGAGCGACCTAAAGCAAGATCATCATCCTTTGGAAGGTTGGGTGGCCCATTGGGATCTGTCTCCACCGGACATGTTACCCCCACACCGTAATAGGAGCCGTAGAGCGCATTTTCCGTAATACTGGCGGGTAGTCCTACAATAATCATACCTTGATGAAGCATTGGAGTAATCAAATTCAACAGCGTTGATTCCAGTCCACCATGAACGGTAGCGGTTGTACAAAACACTGCGCCGATTTTGTCCACTAGCTTGCCCTGCGCCCACAGATATCCAAGCTTGTCAATCCAGCTCTTCAGGCCACTGCTGATGGTACCAAAATGTCCCGGGCACCCCCAAATAATCGCATCCACGTTGACTAGCTCATTCACATCGGCCTCATTCACATGTTTCAGCAGCACTTCTGTGTGATCCAGGTGTGCGCCTTCTGCGATCGATTGAGCGAGACGTTCGGTATGTCCATTTTCACTGTCATATACAATCATAATTCTGGTCGTCATTATGCGCATCATCCTTTATCAGCAAGATCATCCTTTTTGCATACGCTCTTAACCTTTCCCAAAATCCATCTGAATATTATGAGTTGTTTGACGCATACTTTGAACATCCAAAAACACTAGGGAGGCAAGCATCAATGAATTCACGCGCTATATTAGTCAACCTGCTGGTAATCATCATTATTCTGGCAGGAGGTGGAGCCGCCGCCTACTACTACAATCAATCCGCAAACTACATAAAAACCGACAATGCACAAGTGAGCGGACAAGCGGTTACTGTTGCCTCTCCAAGCGCGGGAAAGCTAACGGGCTGGAACGCGGAAGTTGGTAAAACGTACACCGCTGGCAGTACGCTTGGTAGCGTAGAAGGAGGCGGAAGCCGGATCAGCGTTACAATCCCGACTGACGGTACCATCGTACAGCAAACTGCTGTCAACAACTCAATTGTCGGAGCGGGTACTCCTTTGGCGAAAGCATTTGATCTGAACAATCTTTGGATTACCGCCAATATAGATGAAACGGCTGTACAAGATCTCCAAGTAGGACAGACCGTAGATGTGTATATCGATGCTTACCCGGATACGTCCCTGACTGGTAAACTCGAAAAGATCGGTCTGGCGACCGCATCCACCTTTTCACTGCTGCCCACTTCCAATACCACTGCCAACTATACCAAGGTGACGCAGGTCGTGCCTGTCAACATTTCCATTCAAGGTTATAAGGGCTTGGGTATTATCCCGGGAATGAGTGCGACGATCAGAGTTCACAAGTAGGAGGCTGTCATGGATCAAAAAATGTCCGTCGGACGAATTCTGTCCGTGCTGCTGCTAGGCGCCTTCATTTCGATTTTGAATCAAACGCTGCTTAACGTGGCCATTCCGCACTTAATGAATGATTTCAATGTGTCTGCCACAACCGTTCAATGGTTATCTACCGGATATATGCTGACGAACGGAATTTTGATTCCTATCACCGCTTTTCTCATTGAGTCCTTTGGGACACGTGCGCTGTTCATATCCGCGATGGGGTTATTTACTGCCGGGTCTGTCGTCTGTACGATCAGCACTGGCTTTGCTCCTATGCTGGTTGGACGTGTGATTCAAGCCAGCGGTGCCGGTATTATTATGCCTGTAGTGATGAACGTGTTCCTGACCGTATTCCCTCCCGAAAAACGGGGTGCAGCTATGGGGACCATGGGGATCGCCATGATGTTTGCCCCGGCGGTAGGACCAACTCTATCTGGCTGGATTGTGGAGCACTACAGTTGGCGGCTGCTATTTCTGTTAGTGATTCCGCTGGCGATCATTGATATTCTGTTTGCTGTACGCTGGCTCAAAAATGTGTCCAAGCTGACAAAACCGCATTTTGACCTGCTGGGAACCATTTTTTCCACCCTTGGTTTTGGCCTTCTCCTGTATGGCTTTAGTTCAGCCGGAGACAAGGGCTGGAGCAGCAATACGGTAATACTTTCGCTCGCTTTCGGGATCTTGTTTATTGTATTTTTTGTCGTACGCGAGCTGAACATGTTGGAGCCCATGCTCGAGTTCCGTGTATTTAAATACGACATTTTTACGGTATCTACGCTGGTTGGGGCAACCGTTAATATGACTATGTTCGGCGGGATGCTGCTATTGCCGATCTATTTGCAAAATATACGCGGTTTTACGCCGCTGCAATCCGGTTTGCTGCTGTTACCAGGTGCACTGCTGATGGGGGTAATGTCACCGATATCAGGGGCCATATTCGATCGTATTGGCGCGAGGCCGTTGGCGATCATCGGATTGATCATTACAGCAGTCACGACATGGGAATTCAGTCTGCTGACTGATGCCACCACCTATGGACATATTATGATTATCTACACGATCCGCAGCTTCGGGATGTCATTGCTAATGATGTCCGTTCAGACGGAAGGGCTAAACCAGTTGCCGGCCCAACTCGGCAGCCATGGTACTGCCATGTCCAATACAGTACGGCAAATCGCCGGATCTATCGGTACCGCTTGGCTCATTACGGTAATGAGCAGCCGAACTACGGTTCATATAGCAGATTATGCGAATGTCGCTACCACCGCCAATGCTTCTGTAACGGAAGGAGTATCACAACTGGGACAAACCCTTGCACAAACAGCGGGTATTTCTACAGAAAGCGGCTCTGCACTCGCGGTACAACAGATATACGGAAGGGCTGTTACAGAATCGACGATCCATGGCATTAATGATGCCTTCATCATAGCAACCGGGATTGCGCTGGCGGGATTGTTGTTTTCCCTGTTCTTGCGGCGGTCTACACCGCGCCGCAGATAGGCGCATGGCAGTCGTGATCAGAGATATGTATGAGATATGAAATCGACTTGTCTTGGACACAAGATAGACTGACCCTGCAAAAATGCAAAAAAGGAGCATTCATCCCCCTTGGATTGGAATTTGTAAGAGGGTTGAATGCTCCTGCCTGTTTGTAAACTTGTGATTTGTGAATTGGATAGTTAAGCCTATGATCGCAATAAGCGCAGACCGTTCAAAATAACAAGCAGTGTGCTGCCCTCATGCCCAATGACCCCAAATGGCAGCGCTATATTTTGCACAAAGTTGCTAATCACCAACAGCACGATGACACTTACCGCAAAGATCATATTTTGTTTGACCACTCGCTGAGCCTTGCGCGCCAATGCGATCGTCGGAGCAATCTCCTCGATTCCGTCATTCATTAGCACCACGTCTGCGACCTCCAGGGCTGCTCCACTTCCATGCATTCCCATACCCAGCCCTACAGTTGCTGCGGTCAAAGCCGGAGCGTCGTTCACACCGTCGCCAACCATGACAACATGCCCGTATTCCTCCCGCAGCATACGAATATGACTGACTTTGTCCTCTGGCATTAAACCGGCATATACAGCATCGACTCCAGCCTGGGCCGCAATTACAGTAGCCGTTTCTGGCCGGTCTCCAGTCAGCATGACGACCCGGATCCCCTGTGCTTGCAGACGTTTCACAGACTCGCGCGCCTGTGGACGCAGCTCATCACGCAGCGCCAGCATTCCAACAATCCGCTCATCCGCGAGAATGATGGATACGGTTTTGCCTTCAGCTTCCAGGCGGGCCCGATATTCCGCCCACTCTGGCTCTGCGAGAAGATCAGGTTCATCCAGCACATTGGTGCGGCCGATTTTCCATTTTATCCCGCCTATAATGCCTTCCATTCCCCATCCGGTAAGTGCCTGCACTTGCTCGGCTGTGAGAAGCTCTCTCTGTCCCAATTCAGCTTCGGCTTTGGCTACAATCGCTCGTGCTAACGGATGTAAGGAATAGCTTTCGATTGTCGAGACAATGTGCAATAGCTCATCAGCATCGTAATCCGGGGCGATGATCCAATCCGTGACCACAGGCGACCCCTTCGTTAACGTGCCCGTTTTGTCAAAAGCAACAACAGATGCCAATGCCATATTCTCTACATGTGCGCCCCCTTTGAACAGAATGCCTCGACGGGCACGGTTCGAGATGGCGGATAGCATCACGGGCATAATGGATGACACAAGCGCACAAGGTGAGGCCACGACAAGGAACACCATCGCCTTGTAAAACGCCGCTGCCCACGTCCAGCCTAATGCTAGGGGTGCACCCACAATGACGATCAGCGTGACGGCAACAACAATTCGGGCGTATACCGATTCAAATGTTTTGATAAACCGCTGGGAATCGGGGACCTCGGTCCGGGCCTCTTCTACCATACGAATGATTTTTGAAAATAGAGTGTTTTCCGAGGACTGGCTGACCTCAACATATAGCACACCTTCTCCATTGATGGTGCCTGCATATACCTCGTCACCTGCCACCTTGTTTACCGGAACAGATTCCCCGGTAATGGATGCCTGATTCACAGCAGACACGCCTTTAGAGATCCGGCCGTCTGCCGGAATTAATTCGCCCGGCTTAACTAGCAACAGGTCGCCTGGCAGCAGTTGCTCAATGCCGACCGTTTCTGTGCCCTCGTGAGACAAGCGCAAAGCCGTTTCCGGCTTTAACGCCATAAGCTCGGAAATGTCCTTGCTACTACGCTCGGTCGTATAGCTCTCCAGCGCACCGCTGAGTGCGAAAATAAAGATCAGCATGGCCCCTTCATTCCAGTAGCCAATGGCCGCGGCTCCTAAAGACGCAGCGATCATGAGCAAATTAACATCCAGATCATGCTCTCGGACCAAGGTCTCAACCCCCTCTCTGGCTTTGGACCAGCCTCCAAGTGCATAAGACACGACATAGAGAATTACGGATAGCCATTGCCACCAGTGTGAGATCCCCCATGCCATCAGCATTAGCATTCCACTACCTAGGGCAGCCTGCATCTCCTTGTTTTTCAGCATGCTTTTAAGCTGAAATTGCGGCTTGCGATTGGGACCAGGCCGTCCGCTGCCACTGTTCTTTTGAAGTGCTTGGTTAGAGGGAGACAATGTATCTTGTAGTCGTTGAACTGCTTGCATCATGTCACGTTCCTTTCCATTTTTTTAGTCCTTTTACTTCCATCTCATTGAGAATGATACCCATTGTTAAGTGCCCTAAAATAGCACATGCTGCTTCGGGAAGCCCGAAGCAGCATGTTTGGCAATGAGAATGATAATCATTTTTGCGTCTATACAATTATTTTGGTTTAGTGAAACTTTTGTTTTATTATATACCCTTTCTTTTCCGCTTGTAAACTGCTAATAGCCAAAATAAAAAAAATACCTGCGCAAACAACGCAGGTATCCTCTATATTTCAAAGCATTCTATTACATACATTGAGGTTATCTTTAGACTACAGTGGAAACTTCCAAGTATGGGTGTGTGCAGACCGTGCAACATGTTGGCAATTGGCTTGCTGTTGCAGTCTCCAACGTGCAGCGGTAAGGCGTACAGCCGGAACTGCTGGGTCTGAGCAAATGATGCCCGTCAGCCCGTTCTCACAGATCCAAATACCATCCAGAATCTGGTGAATCTCATCTATCGCCACCCATATAGGAAGCTCGAGCTTTACACGCCGAACAGCTTCCATTATGCATTTTATCGTATCATTAGCATTCTCATGCCCATCTACAGTGGCTGGAATTAACTGCTCGCCAGCTTCGCTATCATAGGAAGAAGGAGCTGGTATGACTTCTAAAATGACCGTATCGGCAAAACGCGCCAAATCTGCGGCCTGAGCCGCCTGCTTGGTCTGTCGCGCGCTGACTTCGGACATGTTAATGGCATTGACTGACTTCCCCGGCTGTGTGGATTGCTCATCCCCTGTTTGGCCTGCATTAGGCACCAAACTTGCATCAACCGTCAAAAGTACGCCTACCCGATATGGAACGCACCGCAGACGACCACATAACGTTTGCTCGGCAACCCCGTCAATCCAGTCTCGGATGATTTGGAACTGATTTACGTCAGCCGGATTGCGCACAATAATCTCCAGCCGTGGTTCTCTCCCTTGGTGTATGCTCCGCAACGCTGCACGCAGTAATGCCTCCAACTGCATATCTTGCAGGCTTCCAATGCCCACCGCATTGTTCTGCTCAGCCAAAGCTATCGTCAGCGGCAATCCGTCCAGCAATTCAAACAAGCCCTCGTACTCTGCTTCCAGCAGGCCAATGATTCTTCGAGACAGGTGCTCACACAATCCAGGCAAACCGGATGCTTTATTAAATGTTGTGTACGTCTCGGATGCACGGGAACCGGGGACAAGGATGGGATCAGGCTCTCCGTCAGGGACATGAATCTTTTGTCCAGACTCTGCCGCGTCCAAATAGGCATAGCATAATTCCCTCACGCGGCCGGATGCCAGTGACAATGGACCATGCAGAAGACTATAACCGTCAAGACCGCCTAGCCCTGATGCTTCCTCTGTACTTTTACGAAACATACTTGCAGGAGCGTCAGCATAAAGCCGTATGGAGGTGTGGCTGTATTCATCGCTCCATTTTAAAAGAGTGTCTTTGGCTTGCCCCGTATCATTGCCGTTATTCAGCATCGATTCCCCAAGTAATTCAGGGTTTACAGCCAGTAATGCCTCCGCTCGACTGATTGCACCCTGCTCGGCTAAACCAACCAGCCAGCCTAATGGATCTTCCTCCTGTGCAGCAGACACTTGACGGCTTCCTGCTCTTAGTGTCTCCATAGCCAATTTCCGTGCAGCAGACACCATTCCTGGCTCTGGAACGTTGCAATCCCGGCTGTTTATGCCACTCAACAGCTCTGCGAATACATGCATCAGCTTAGCCTCCATGCTATTAATCCATCCTTTCTTTCTTCAGCAAGTTGGCACACACGAATTCGAGTACCCTTCCAGACAAAGAAAACGCTTACTCATTTATGAGCAACCGAATGTTCCATGGGCCTTACGTATAAAGTCCCTACCTTAACGTATTAGGACCTCCCCACATTTATACATCTCTGCACAACTGCTATATAGGATAAAAATAATCCTCTACACTACTGATAGGACATGCCTACATAAAAAAGGCAGCTATAAAAAAACACCCCCTATTAGCATTCCTATGCTAACGGGGGTGCTCCCATTTTATTCGTCAGAACCAACCTTCAGTACACGCATTACATTTAATACGGCTAGCAGTGTCACACCTACATCGGAAAATACAGCCTCCCACATAGTAGCAATACCGAATGCGCCCAATGTGAGGAATACTGCTTTGACACCTAGCGCAAATATAATGTTTTGCCATACGATACGGCGTGTTCGCTGGGCAATATGAATCGCCGTCACCAGTCTTGAAGGCTCGTCATTCATGATTACAATATCTGCTGCTTCAATCGCAGCATCTGAGCCCAAACCGCCCATCGCTACGCCGACATCTGCCAAAGCAAGCACAGGCGTATCATTAATCCCATCGCCTACAAACAAAATTTTATCGCTCGGTTTTTTACTTGCAGACAACTGCTCAATGGCTTCGGCTTTATGCTGAGGCAACAATTCTGCCCGTACTTCATCCAGGCCTAGCTGACGCCCTACAGCCTCGGCAACTGTCCGATTGTCACCTGTTAGCATGATGGTTTTTACCACCCCTAGCTTTTTCAGCGAAGCAATCGTCTTGGCCGCGTCCTCCTTAACCTCATCCGATATCAAAATGCACCCGGTATATGTTCCGTCTACAGCCACATGTACGACCGTTCCTTCATCCATTGATCCTGCTTGCTGTACTGCATTCAAAGCAACATGCTCCCGCTCCATCAGCTTAGCGTTCCCGGCCAAAACCAGGCGCCCATCGATCTGTGCCTGAATCCCGTGACCGGATATTTCACTATATTGCTGCACTCGCTCCGGTTGAAGTTCATTGCCATAAGCTTCGCGCAGGGAGGCAGCGATAGGATGCGTGGAGTGCATCTCGGCCAATGCAGCGATCTCCAGCAGGTTTTCCTTCGTGAAAGCTTCGGCAGGATAAATCCCTGTCACGTGGAAAACACCTTTGGTGAGCGTACCTGTTTTATCGAAAACAGCGTATTTCACGTGATTCAGGGCTTCAAGATAATTACCACCCTTGATCAGCACACCAGAACGGGAGGCAGCCCCGATTCCGCCAAAGAAGCCCAGTGGAATGGACACTACCAGTGCACATGGACAAGAAATAACGAGGAAAACAAGCGCCCGATATAACCAATCTGCAAACTGTGCACCCGGCACAACAAGCGGGGGAACAACCGCCAGCAACAACGCTACAATAACCACTATAGGAGTATAGTATCTGGAAAATTTCGTAATAAACTTTTCGGTCGGCGCTTTTTTGGCACTCGCATTTTGCACCAGTTCCAAAATCTTAGAGACTGCAGATTCACTAAATTCTTTGCCGACCTCTACCGTCAGAAGTCCGTTCGTATTCACAAATCCACTCATCACACTGCTTCCCGGCTCAACGGTACGAGGCACAGATTCACCAGTCAACGCTGAGGTATCAACATGCGACTTGCCTTCTACAACCTTACCATCCAGCGGGATCTTCTCACCCGGTTTGATCACGATCAGATCTCCAACGCGAACCTCATCTGGGGAAACCTTCCGTACAGACTCAGCGGTCTTCAAGTTGGCATAGTCTGGTCTAATATCCATCAAATCACTGATGGACTTGCGTGAACGGTTGACTGCAATGCCTTGGAATAGCTCTCCGATTTGATAAAAGAACATGACAGCTACGCCTTCGGGGTATTCCCCAATAGCAAATGCGCCGACAGTAGCCAGTGTCATCAGGAAGTACTCGTCAAAGGCCATTCCACGCACTAAGCTGCGCGCAGCCTGCAAGACAACATCACCGCCAACGATGATGTATGCCACTAAAAATAGAGCCAGCTTGCCCACACCTTCGACAGGTAACCACCAGGCAACAGCTGCAATAACCGCACCTATGGACAGACGCGCAATCATGCGGCGCATACCGCCCGTACCATGATCATGTGTATGCCCAGCATGGCTATCATCACCATGTGAATGAGCATGAGTATGGGTAGCTTCACCATGTTCATGCACTGCATGATGATTGTGATGTACGTGTGTATGATTATCGTGGTCGTGCCCACCATGCGTGCCATGTGCTTCATGACTATGGCCAACATGACTGTGAGCAGCATGTTGTCCATCCTTGTGATTATGTCCTTCACCATCATGCTCATGACCGCATGCGCAATCCTCTGTGCAGCTTGCCTCTACTGCACCAGCATTACTTCGACTGCTTTCCCGCAGGCGTCCACTGGCATTTTTAGCAACCATCCGAACATGAGGCTCAAGTCTGTGAATCTTCCGTTCCGTCTGGCGTAAAACCTCTTCTTTTTGATCCGAGCTTGTGGTCATCGTCAACGTTTTTGTAACAAAATTGACCGAGCAATCCATGACCCCTTCTATCTTACTGACCCCATTTTCAATCTTTAGAGCACAGTTGGCGCAATCCAAACCTTCCAAAATCCATTCATGCCGTTCATTTCTTTTTAGAGCATCCATAATAATTGGCCTCCAATTAACTATATATGAGCAACTGTTCATATATTATTTGTTAAAGCCATTATATTCAGGTTTAGGGGCAAAAGTCAATGATCCTAGCCCTTTTTAACAAAAAAGTCGAATTCAATGGGTTAACACCAAAAGAGCGCCAATAACTTGGCGCCCTACTGTTGTTTTTTCAAACATCATTGATGCGATATGTGCTGATGGGTCTGCAAAAAAATCTGCTCCACATGATTATCATCCAGTGAATAAAACACTGTCTTGCCTTCCTTGCGTCGTTTGACAATACGCAGGTTGCGCAAATAACGAAGCTGGTGAGATACCGCAGATTGGCCCATGTTCAACACTTGGGTTAGATCATGAACACATAGTTCCTTTTGGGCCAGGGCATAAATCAGCTTGATCCGTGTCGGGTCACCCAGCGCCTTAAACAGCTCCGACATTTTGTATGCGATGGAATCCTCAACAAGGGAAGATTTTATACGCTCAATTTCCTGATCTGAACCGTGACAAGCCGGCTCGCAATCCAAAGCTTCCGTTTCAGAATTCATCCTTTTCACCCCGTGTATTTCGACTTGATGCTTCTATTATAGCAAATTCGTAGAGTTTACGAATAGCTTATATTACAGCTTGCCCTGTAACGGAAATTTTCTTATTTCAACGTTTTTAATACTTCATCACTGTAAGGAATTATTTCTTTTATCTGTTGATCACGCAATTTTACTGCAAATGCCGGATCAACCAGCAATGCACGTCCAACTGCAACCAAATCAAATTCCTCTCGTTCTAGTAACTCCACGAGCTGCTCTAATCTGGCCTCTACATTACTGGATTGCTCAGTCTGGCGATTATCATTTTTCTCCAAATCACTTAAAAAGGCCTTCTCCAAGCCAATTGACCCCACTGTAATAACTGGCTTGCCGGTTATCTTTTTGGTCCAAGCTGCTAGGTTTAAATCTGATCCTTCAAATTCTGGTTCCCAGAAACGGCGGCTTGAGCAATGGAATACATCCACCCCGGCTCGTACCAATGGTGCAAGAAACTGTTCAAGCTCCTGCGGTGTCTGTGCCAGCTTTTCTCCATAATGGTACATCTTCCACTGGGAGAACCGCAGTACAATTGGGAAATCCGGACCCACTGCACGACGACAAGCCTCAATAACCTCGACAGCAAATCGGGTGCGTTGAACCAAATCGCCTCCATATTGATCCGTACGCTTATTCGTTTTTTCCCAGAAAAATTGATCTATTAAATAACCATGTGCTCCATGAAGCTCAATGCCGTCAAATCCCACCCGCTTGGCATCGGCAGCGGCTTGAGCAAAGGCTGCAATGATATCCGCAATTTCGGCCTCTGTCAATGGCTCAACTACCTTTTCACCTGCGGGAGAAATACCTGAGGGGCCAACAGGCAAGGCCTCGGGATTCGGTTGGTTATCCGCACCTATTTTCCGGGCTGTACCCACATGCCAGAGCTGCGGTATAATTTTGCCGCCTGCCGCATGGACCTCCTCTACTACCTTGGCCCACCCCTTTAACCCCTCACCATAAAAGTTAGGGATACCTGTGTGCTCCACAGCTGCGGGATGATTGATAGCCGTTCCCTCTGTAATAATCAATCCAACAGCATTTTCCGCACGGCGCCGATAATATGCGGCAACCTCAGGCCCCGGAATACCTTGAGGAGAAAAACTCCGTGTCATGGGAGCCATAACGATCCGATTGGGAAGAGATAAGTTCCCTATCTTAAAAGGTTTAAACAATATTTCGGTGTTCATGACGTTTTCCTCACTCTCCATTAGTATTATCTTTTTTCATTTAGTATTATCTTTTTCACTCTTCTGTTATACAATTCCATTTTACACATATGCAAACTTGAGTTCAAGAAGCCACAGTTTAAATTTAGGCAGGCTCCTTATAAAAAAAGAAGAAGCGGTACAGAGCCGCTTCTTCTTAATTAAATAAGTGTGATTTATTAGTGTGCTACCATGTTGTATTCCATAATCCATACAGAACCGCCAACGACAGTCAACAGGATCACTACACCAAAAATCAAAGTCATAACATTCCAACGTGGTCCATTGCTTTCACGGATGTGCATGAAGAAGAAAAGCTGAACCAGAAATTGCAGCACTGCCGCGGCTAAAATAACAACCATGGTCGAAGTGCGGCTCAACATATGATTCATAACCACGCCGAGAGGAATGATGGTCAGTACGATGGACAGAATAAACCCGATAACATAGGATTTCACTGAACCGTGAGAATCATCATGACCATGCGAACCTGCTCCTGATTGATGCTGTGCCATCTACATCACCCCCATCAAATAGACGACTGTCAGCAAGAAGATCCAGACAGCGTCCAAAAAGTGCCAGTACAAGCTCAATGCCGAAACTTTACCCTTGGTTTCAGGGATAAGCCCACGTTTTTTCACCTGGAACATGAGTCCAATCATCCATACCAGACCCAAGGAAACGTGAAGTCCGTGTGTACCAACCAGTGTGAAGAATGCCGACAGGAACGCACTTGTTCCGTAATTGGCTCCTTCGTGTACCATTTCAACAAACTCGTAAACCTCAAAACCGATAAAACCAAGACCCAGGATCGCGGTTACGATTAACCAGCTGATTAATCCCTTCATGCTTCCTTTGTTCATAGCCAACACAGCCAGACCACTTGTGAAGCTGCTTGTGAGCAAGAGGAACGTTTCAATAATAACGCCCGTCATGTTAAACAGCTCTGCGCCACCTGGTCCTCCGGCTGTGTTATTCCGAAGGACAACGAAGGTTGCGAACAAGGTACTGAACAGGATTACGTCCGTTACGAGGAAGATCCAAAAACCAAGCATCTTCAGCTCTTGCGGATCGTGATGCCCGTGGTCATGATCATGGCTGTGATGTGCTGCTGCTTGTGCCATTATACAGACCCCCTTATTGCCGCTTCCGTGCGTTTTACTTCATCCGCAGGGATATAGTAGTCGCCATCATAGGAGAAGAACGAACGGCAAATCATACAAATTGCCACACCGATCAGTCCTGGAATATAGAAGAACGACCATCCAAATACGAATCCAAAACCTGCAATGAAAAAGAATACCGACATAATGAATGGAATCGCCGAGTTTTTCGGCATATGAATCGCTTCAATTGGCGGTTGCTTTCTGAAAATACCTTTTGCACGTTTATCTTTTTCTGCCCACCAGTCATCGCGTTCTTCTACTTGTGGAATGGTAGCAAAATTGTATTCCGGTGCAGGTGAAGGAATGGACCATTCCAACGTATGACCACCCCAAGGGTCGCCAGTTGTATCCTTCAGCTTGCGGTAATTTTTGATACCCAGAAGAATTTGAAGAACCTGGAACAAGAAACCAATCCCCATCAGGAATGCCCCAATGGTGGAAACCATGTTAAGCGGCTGCCAGCCAGTATCCCAGCCGTAAGTGCTCAGACGACGAGTCATACCCATCAGACCGAGAGAATATTGCGGAATGAAACATACATAGAAACCAATATTCCAGAACCAGAAAGCCCATTTACCAGGCGTTTCAGGCAATGTGAAACCGAACATTTTAGGCCACCAGTAGTACAGACCTGCCAGATAACCGAACACTACCCCACCAATCAGAGCAGAGTGAAAGTGAGCGATCAGGAAGTAACTGTTATGGAACTGGAAGTCCGCAGGCGCTACAGACAACATGACGCCCGTCAAACCTGCAATCAGGAAGTTCGGAATAAATGCAATAGACCACATCATCGGAGTTTTAAACTCGAGTTTACCCCGATACATCGTGAACAGCCAGTTAAATACTTTAACCCCTGTTGGTATTGCGATAACCATCGTCGAAATTGCAAAGAATGCATTAACATCTGCGCCTGATCCCATTGTGAAGAAGTGATGCGCCCACGTAAAGAAGGACAGAATCGCAATAATGAACATGGCGTAAACCATGGATTTGTAACCAAACAATTTCTTTTTAGAGAATACGCTGATGACCTCGGAATAAATACCGAAGGCAGGTAATACTACAATGTATACCTCAGGGTGACCCCACATCCAGATCAAGTTGATATACATCATCGGGTTACCGCCGAAATCAAGGGTAAAGAAGTGTCCTCCCCCGAAGCGGTCAAGGAATAGCAATGCTAAAGTAACCGTCAGAATTGGGAACGCGAAAATGATAATAACACATGATGAAAATACGGACCACGTAAAGACAGGCATTTTCATCCAAGTCATACCAGGAGCGCGCATTTTAATAATGGTAACAATAAAGTTGATCCCTGTAGCCAATGAACCTATACCGGAAATCTGAATACCCCAGATATAGAAGTTCTGACCGACGCCAGGACTAAATTGCAGTTCTGAGAGCGGTGGATAACTCAACCAGCCTGCATCTGGCGAACCGCCGATAACGAAGGACAAGTTGAACAACATCGCACCCATAAAGAATAGCCAGAAGCTCAATGCGTTCAGGAAAGGAAACGCAACGTCGCGCGCACCGATTTGAAGAGGTACGGCGATATTAAACAAACCAAACATCAACGGCATCGCCATAAACAAGATCATGATTGTGCCGTGAGTTGTAAAAATCTGATTGTAATGCTCAGGATGCAGGAGTGTCACATCCGGTGTAGCAAGCTGAATACGCATCAATAATGCATCCACGCCTCCGCGGAATAACATCAAGATGGCCGCAAGAATATACATTATACCGACTTTTTTATGGTCAACCGTAGTCAACCAGTTTTTCCAAAGCCAGCCCCATTTTTTGAAATAAGTGAGCACAAACACGATCCCGATCGTGGCTAGTGCGATGGAAACGTCCGCTCCATAGATCATCGGATCTCCAGTAACGAAGAAAGTGGATGCAAACTCTTTTATTTTGTCAAGCATTGGGGGCCTCCTTCCCTATAATCATTTTAATTGTGTCCGCTCATATTCATATGACTCATATCCATTTCAGCATGCTCTTCTGTGCCGGTCTTGGATGAATCTTCTGTGGAGGTAGCTTCACCATGTCCAGCATGGGGATTAGAAGAACCTTCCACTACATACTTGTTGACAATCTCTTTGAACAAGCCATCTGGAATCGAAGAATACTCATCAGGCTGGGACAAACCTGGTTTTGCAAGCGCCAAATAGCCGTCCTTCGTCAGCGGCTTAGACTGCTTTTTGATGTCAGCGACCCAGTTTTTATACTCTTCATCCGACTGGACTTCTACATCAAAACGCATTTGTCCAAAATGCTCACCGCTAAAGTTTGCACCCGAGCCAAAGTAAGTTCCTTCGTGATCGGCCTGCAAATGCAGTTTCATGGCCATGCCTGACATGGTGTAGATTTGACCGCCCAATTGCGGAATCCAGAACGAGTTCATCGGGGCGTCAGCAGTCAGCTCAAAACGGACTGGAACACCTTTAGGAATGTGAACTTGGTTAACAGTAGCTATACCTTCCTCTGGGTACATAAAGAGCCATTTCCAGTCCAATGAAGTTACTTGAATCGTTACTGGCTTTTGCGTACTTGCAATCGGCTTGGAAGGCTCCAGCAAGTAGGTATATCTCGCAGTGATGACCGCAATAATAAGGATAACGATAATTGGAATAGCCCACCATGTGGTCTCCAGCTTTTTGCTGTCATCCCAGTGAGGTTGGTACTTCACCTTGTTTGTTGGGGTATCGCGATACCGCCAAACGATGAAGAAAGTCAAAATCATAACCGGTACAATTATAAGCGCAGACAATGCAGTTGTAAGAATGATCAGCTCTTTTTGTGCTTGCCCAATTGGTCCTTTCGGATCGAAAACAACGTATTTTCCGCCAGCATAAAAACACGTCCAGATGAGCAATGCTACCGTGAGCACGGTCAAAACCAACGCAATAATCGCTTTTGGTTTTTTGTTCATGTTGTTCCCCTCTCCTTAAAATAGTAAATTACTCAAAACTAACGAACTCCTGTAATGTTGCCCTTATATAAGATAGCAGAAAAGCGGCCACTTTTTTTATTGTTAACAGAATTGTCGATTATTTGTCCGATTTTTGTGAAAAACCTCTCTAAAAATAAAATTTCTCTTGCAAATTCAAAATTTCTTTTTAATTCAAAAATGACATATAAAAACGTTAATTATGCATCTTAAAGTATCTTAAAAAAGCTATATTAAAGCAAAAATCGGGACTCCTTACAGTTATCATGCTACACTGCTCGAAGCCCCGCGCTGTTGTTTTCATTATCCGTTTTCTGTACCGTATTTTCAATTGTATTAATGACGTCCGTTCTCTTGGTCTTCCTTCTTGCGGGCAATGACAAATGATTTGCCAATTAGAAAAATAAAAATTCCGGCCGCAAAAGCACCAATGCCTGTCATCAGATAGATATTACGATCAGTTAAATTCCCTATATCAAGCAAAATTAGAATAATACCTGCAATACAAGCAATCAAAGCAATAATAGATACCGTGCGGCTCATTTGGTTATCACTTGATCCTGATTTCCTAAAATTCGAAGCCATACCCTCCACTCCCTTTAGTTTAAAATGGTTTAAAAAGCGCCCTCGCCAGGTATTTTTTTTCAGTATGCACATTTTTTATTTTTTTATTCCTGCTGGTCTCTACATACTAGAACCATTTGAAATTCATCTTGGCTATTATTACCCCAGAGGACCTCCTATTTAAACAAACGGGAGCAGAGACAGGTCTAAAACTGCTTCAGTTTCATATCATCTCTCTACGTTTAGCGTCTAGTCTCCAACCAGTTATTACTTACTACATTTCGATACCAATAGTAACTTTCCTTGGGGGTACGGACCTGTGTACGGAAATCGACATGAATCATGCCAAATCTCATATTATATCCTTCTGCCCATTCAAAATTGTCCATAAGTGACCATGCCATGTAGCCTTTAACATGAAGGCCGTCATGAATCGCCCGGTGTACCTGTACCAAGTGCTGCTGCATGTAGGAGATTCGGCGGTCATCCTGTACCTTTCCATTCACAACTTCATCGTTGATACAAGCTCCATTCTCTGTGATGTAAATATCAATATTCCCGTATTTTTGCAAATAATGTAGTACCTCATACAGCCCACGCGACTCCACTGGCCAGCCGATATCCGTCACTGGTAGTCCCATATTGATCTCCTCAGATTGGAGAAATCCTGCATCGGGATTAAAGCGATTAACCGACATACTATAATAATTAATACCGATCATATCAATGGGCTCACCGATAATATCCATATCCCCGTCCTGAATCGGCACAGTAGCTCCCTGCTCCGCAAACCAGTCTACCAAAAACTGAGGATACGAGCCTTGATAAATAGGCTGGAGAAACCAGTCACTGTGCAGAGAAATCGTGCGCGCACAAGCCTCTTTATCTTCCTCAGAGGTGCTATAAGGAACAGCCCAGGAGACATTGGGAGCGATACCGATCTGACCGCTGGTGCCAAGCTCGCGGAATCGGCGTACAGATAAACCATGCGCAACCAGCAGATGATGCCCTACATCAATCGCAGTCTGCAGATTCGTCAGACCCGGGGCATGAACTCCTAACATATTGGATAGAAAGGCGATACACCACGGTTCGTTGAATGTGAGCCAATGCTGTATTTTACCGTGAAACTCGCGGAACATCGTTTCTGCAAACTGGACAAATGCCTGAATTGTATGGCGATTTGCCCATCCTCCGGCATCTTGCAGCGCCTGAGGCAGGTCCCAGTGGTACAGTGTACAAAACGGTTCAATTCCGTTGGCGTTCAACAAATCAACTACACGATGATAATAGTTCAATCCCTCCTGGTTGACTTCACCGTCACCATTAGGGAATATACGCGGCCAGGACACCGAGAACCGATATGTACGAATGCCCAGTTCCTTCATGAGGCGGATATCTTCTTCGTAGCGATGATAGCTGTCACATGCTACATTGCCGTTATCCCCGTTGAACACTTTGCCAGGTGTATGCGCAAAGGTATCCCAGATCGATAGCCCTCTCCCATCCTCCTGATAAGCCCCTTCAATTTGGTAAGCTGCGGTTGCGGTACCCCACATAAAGTCCTGCGGAAATTGGAAAATAGTCATTGTGTCTCTTCCTCTCCTTCAAGTATAATCGTGTGTTCATTCGTGTTTTCCTGATTTTTGGTAAAAATCCATGACAAAATAAATCCTCCGTGCTTAGGATCAAGCTGAGCCTGACGAGTATCATCGCGAAACGGATGTGCACTGCGAATAGTGAAGCTTCCTGTCTGGACGGATGCGATAAGCTTCGCACGGACGAGCCGTGAGTTGGTCCACTCCAGATCGACAGTGACCCCGCCACGCCCCCTCAAACCGCTGATCCGTCCCTCCGGCCATGCCGATGGCAGGGCCGGTAATAGGGTCAGCTCTCCCGGTCGGCTTTGCAGCAACATTTCTGCGATGCCCGCCGTCGCACCAAAGTTACCGTCGATCTGAAAAGGCGGGTGAGCGTCGAATAAATTAGGGTAGGTCGACCGCGACAGCAACGTGCGAACATACCGATGCGCAGTGTCGCCATCTTCCAGCCGGGCGTACAGGTTAATCAACCAGGCACAGCTCCACCCGGTATGCCCGCCACCATGATCGAGCCGGCGGTGTAGCGATATGCGGGCCGCCTCAGCCAGCTCCGGAGTGTCACGGATATGGATCTGTCGGCCGGGGTAAACCCCGTAAAGATGCGAAACATGTCGATGCCCAGGCTCTGCTTCCTCAAAATCAACCGACCATTCCTGTATCTGGCCGTGACGGCCAATTTGATAGGGTATTAATCGTTCCCTAGTCTCCTCGCAGCGTCTACGGAATTCATCGTCTAATTCCAGCAGATCCGCGGCCTGAATACAGTTGCTCAATAGCTCCTTAATCAGCGTCATGTCCATCGTGGAGCCCATGGATATACTGCAATCCTCGCCTTCGGGCGTGAGGAATTTATTTTCAGGCGAAGTGGAGGGGGACGTTACGAGCCGACCATCCGGCCCCTCCACCAGCCAGTCTAGGCAAAAGGCCGCTGCCCCTTTCATAAGCGGATAAGCCTGTTCTGCCAAATAGGTTGTATCCAAGGTGAACAGATAACGCTCCCATAGGTGAGCGGTCAGCCATACACCCCCAAGCGGCCAAAAGGCCCAACTGGCATGGCCACCTGACGGTCCGGCGTTTCGCCACACATCTACATTGTGGTGAGCTGTCCATCCTTGAGCCCCATAGTTAAGGGAAGCGACCCTGCGTCCCGTACGACCGACTTCTCCAACCATGTGCAGCAATGGCTCATGACACTCGGCAAGATTACATACCTCTGCGGGCCAATAGTTCATCTGTGTATTAATATTGGTTGTATAGTTACTGTTCCACGGCGGCTGTACCCGGTCATTCCAGATGCCCTGAAGATTGGCGGGCTGACTGCCCGGACGCGAACTGCCCATAAGCAAATAGCGTCCATACTGAAATAACAGCACTTCCAGCCCCCGGTCTGCCTGACCATTCTGATAACGTTCTAATCGCAGATCGGTCGGGAGAGCGGACTCCTCGGTTAGCGTGTCACCTCCCAGGTCTAATGCAACACGGTCAAACAGCTTCCGGTGATCCTGCTCATGGCGTTGCCGCACCTGCTCACTTCCCAGCGAAATCGCTCCGTCTAGAATGACCTCGCAAGCTTCTGCTGACTCCGTTGCATCACTATTTGGCATAGCATGAAATCCCCGAAATCCGGTAGCTGCTGCCAAATACACCGTGATTTTATCTGCGCCCGAGACGGTCAATGCCCCGTCATCCCTCGACGTTAAGGTCCCTCCCTCGGGAATAACCCTCGCCTGAACTGAAAAAGCCATCCCCAAATCATTTTCGTAAACGACAGACTGTGGATGATCGCCGTGATAATTAGATTCCACATGACTGGGCGCTCGTCCAGTCACCGTAATGAAGTCTTTGGTCGGTTCCTCGGATGGATCATCATCGCTAGCCCATGCAGAGGAATCACCATAATGTACATCCTCTCCAGCTTCATTTTCACAAGGATGGGGTGTGGTAATACGTACAGATGCATGGATTTTTCCAACCTTATTCGCAGTCAGGGACACCATAATGACCCCATCGGGTGCACTGGCGATAACTTTACGGGTATAGCGGACTCCATCACTCTGAAAAGTAACCGTTGCCGTTCCGGTCTGTATATCCAGCTCCCGTTCATAATGCGCAATCTCCCCTAGGTTCTCCTGCGTAATCCACAAGTCTCCCAAAGGCTGATAGGCTTCTGTATCGCGACCCAGCATGTTTGTATTAATCAGCCGTTCTGCTTCCTTGTAGTTTCCAGCTGCAATCAGCTTTCTGGCAGGCTGCAAATATCGCAATGCATCATATTGAACGCCATCTCTTGGAAATCCAGACCAGAGCGTATCCTCGTTTAATTGCAAACGCTCCTCCCTGATTCCGCCAAATACCATAGCACCCAGTCGTCCATTGCCGACTGGCAATGCTTCCTCCCATGCCTCAGCAGGCTGGCGATACCATAACCGCAGGGACTGTGGCCTTTCGCCTTTCGTCACATCAAACCCTCCCTCATCAAGGTCAGACAAAGCGCTGCTCCCAAATTGTCCTTGGCGTAACGCTCTGTCACTCCGAGATTTCAAAGTTTGGATACATTGACTTGCTATTTAGTAGCTTTACCACTCCATAGCTCCACTCTGTCCTTCACAAGTTGCGTGTATTGCTGTTCCATTTGGACAGCTCCGGCGGCATCCAGTTCTTTAATCATGTTGTCGTATACCGTATCAAAATTGGAAGTCGGTGCTAAAATAGCTTCCGGTATACGTTTGCGGATAATGTCTGTCGTCTTTTTGAATGTAACGTTATAGTTGGATTCATTGTCTGTCGTTATGTTATAGGCTGCGCCCCATGGCTTCACATCGAATTCTTCTTTTCCTGGAAACAGTTCCTTCCACGTTTTTACGCCATACGCTTTAAGTGATTCTTTCTCCGGCTTCGAATAAGCCGCGATAATTTGTTCCGGGAATTTGGCAGTGTAGTAGTTACCCGTAGGGTCCTTCACTCCGTCACCATAGTGTCCGCTCATTAATGTATACAAGTCTATTCCAGTGGATTTATTGAAGCTGGTTGTATTGTTCGTTTTTTGCTCCAATACGTCGGCAGGAATGACACGTTTGCCGTCTTTAATTTCATAGTGCTTACCTTCAATTCCCCAGTTCACCAGCACCTGTCCTTCATCGGAAGCTAGATAATCCAGGAATTTAATAGCCCGCACCGGGTCCTTGCAACTTTCCGTAATCCCTACACCATAACCGGACGCAAAGCCTGTATCCTGGAAGGAACGATCCTTGTACTCCTCTGAAAGTGTTACTGGAAAGTGCGCGTAGCTGGCATCAGCCTTGCCTGACGCTTTTAATGCATTTTCGGCATCCTGATAACCCCACTCCTGGTCGATTAGACCAAGGACACGGCCGCTGGCAATTTTGGATTTGTATTGATCGCTTTTTTGCACAAACGAATCTTTATCAAGCAGTCCTTCATTGTACATGTGGTTCAACCAACGGAAATATTCTTTTTCTTCCGGACGTTTGTAATGAAGCTTGGCTTCAAAAGTTTTGGGATCAATAAAATATTCACCATCATCTGGCGCTCCAGTCGTCTGGAAGGCAGGGTTCGTTACCGTAATCATAATTCTCCAGTCGTCTGCGTCCAGCGTGAGAGGAATCGTTTTTTTGCCGTTAATTGTCGGGTGCTTGGCGATGTAGGTTTTGAGTACGTTTTCAAAATCCTGTAATGTTCTCACCTTGGGATACCCCAGCTCCTTCAGCACCTTATGCTGAATTTCAAATCCTCCCGTCGCGTCAAAGCTCTCCTGTCCCACCCCTGCATACGTAGGAATAACGTAGATGGCTTGATCTTTATTGCTGTATTTCAGCCGATCCATATAGGGTCCGTATAGCTTTTTGAGATTGGGTGCGTGATCGTTGATCAGATCGGTCAGATCAATCATCGCCCCCGCATCCACAAGCTTGTTAATATTTGCTTTAGGAGAGACCAGGTCTGGGTATTCACCACTTGCTGCCATCAAAGCGATCCGGTCATCCCCACCTCCGCCGCTGACATCAAATTCCGCATTCAAGGTTACACCTGTTTTCTTGGTGATTTCCTTGCCTATGTCATCCTTCATTCCATTCCATTGCGGGCTTGTATCTGCTCCAAAGAAGCTAAATGTAATCGGATCTGTGCCGCTGGATGAGCTCTCCTTCGCTGTTTTATCACTTCCACCGCAACCTGCGAGTGCGGCAAGCGATACGGCGAGCAAGGGAATCAGTGCAAATCTGGTCCAGTGTTTTTTCATGTTCAAAACCTCCTGCATTCGTAAGATTTTACCGTTGTGAATGAACTGTTACGTGTTACGATTGGATTGCTATGATTTAACAGCTCCCAGTGTCATACCGCCTACAAAATACTTTTGCAGGAATGGATATACGAGCAAAATGGGAAGCGTAACGGTAATCGTGATTGCCATTTTAATCGATTCTGGCGAAATTTGGGCCATTTGCTTGGCCATATCGTTGCTATTCGCCATATTAGCGCCGCCTTGCTGCGTACTTTGCAGTATTTTCATCAGCTCAAATTGCAGTGTTGTCCATTGTGCGGCGGTCCCGTTGTACAAGTACGTATCAAACCATGCGTTCCATTGATTTACCGCCAAAAAAAGAGCGATTGTAGCCAGCACAGGCTTGCACAGCGGTAAAATAACCTTCAAATATATTGTAAAGTCATTGGCTCCATCCAGCTTGGCAGACTCCTGTAACGCATACGGCAATCCATCCATAAAGGAGCGAATGACAAAAACGTTAAACGCGCTGATCAGCCCAGGAAAAATATACACCCAGAACGTGCCCAGCAAATGCAAATCACGCATCAAAATAAACACAGGCACCATCCCACCGGAAAAATACATCGTCAACGCTAGAAACGTAGATATGAACTTGCGCGCGCGGAAATCGACCCGACTCAGTGTAAATGCAAGCATAGAAGCACAGATAAGTCCCAGCACCGTTCCAACCACAGTACGTAAAATCGATATCTGCAGACCCCGAAGAAGGCCATCATATTGGAAAATCGTCTTGTAATTTTCGAGTGTAAACTGACGAGGCCATATATAAATACCGCCACGCACCGTGTCCGTCGAGTTGTTCAGGGAAATCGCCAGTACGTTCAGAAACGGATACAGCGTCAACACCACGATCAGAGCCATGAGGATATAATTGAACAGGTCAAACAGCTTTTCAGACCGTGTAGCATTAAATGCCTTATTCGTCATTTCGCTTCTCCCTCCCTACATGATGCTTTCTTTGGTCAATTTTTTGAATATACCGTTCGCTGTAAACAACAACAGAATGCTAACCAGTGAGTTGAAAATACCTATCGCCGTCCCGTAAGAGAAGCGGCCCAAATTAATCCCGTAATTCAGTGCATACAAATCCAGTACTTCCGAATAATCCGTTACGAGACTATTGCCAAGCAAGAACTGCTTTTCAAAACCATTGCTGACCAGATGTCCAATCGCCATAATAAACAGAATAGCGATAGTCGAGCGAATACCTGGCAGTGTAATATGCCACATCTGTCTCCAGCGACTGGCCCCATCCACACGCGAAGCTTCGTACTGCTCTTGGTCAATTCCGGTGATGGCCGCTAAATAAATAATCGTATTCCAGCCCGTCTCTTTCCATATGTCGGAAGCGGTTACAATGTACCAAAACCAGTTGCCCTTGGCCATGAACTGAATCGGCTCATCCACAATATGAAGCGCTACCAGTATATCGTTAACAATCCCTCCGTCAATGGACAGCATTTTCGTAACCAGTCCGGCTACCACTACCCAGGATACAAAATGCGGAAGGTAGGATACTGTCTGCACAACTCGCTTGAACAGCATACCACGCAGCTCATTTAGCAGAATGGCAAAAAAGATCGGTACAACAAAACCAAAAACAATACCCATCAAGCTCATCGCCAGTGTATTGCGTAATACCAGATAAAAACGTTCATCCTGAAAAAGCTCAATAAAATTGTTTAGCCCTACCCACTTTTGATTCCAAAACGATTTGGCTGGCTTATAATTTTGAAATGCCATTGTCCAGCCCCACAGTGGAAAATAACTGAAAACAAACACCCATATGACAAAAGGAATGGACATAAAATAAAGATACTTCTGCTGCTTCATACTGTACCACAAGCCTTTTCCACCTCGTTCAGGCTTCGATCCGCGAACCTTGCGCGGTTTTCCCCGATTGGATTCAGGAATTACAGCATCAGTGCTGGAAGCGGTTTCAGTTGAAGATCCCATAACAAGCTCCTCCTCATCTCTAGATACTATTATCATACTTTGCTGACCCCAATGCGGGTACCCGACGAATTAGGAGAAAAATCAGTTCAAAATTAGATATATGGGGAGTGGATTAAGATTTATATTCGTGCCACTACACATGCGGATGGTGCTTCCCATCGCTGTTGCTTGTACAGCACCATTCCGCCTGTTCCGTTCTCATGTAATTTTTCTGAGGGAAGTAAAAAGCAAAAGATCAGCCAATGTAAGCCGATCACAGGTAAAGGATAAAGGATAATGCATATTGCACCATAGGTGGATGATGGTATATTACTGTCGCAATTTACCTAGTTGAAAGAAAAAAAGCCTTCTAGCATCAATGGGGTCAGTCCCATGTGCCAGAAGGCTTTTTTGATTTATTTTACCGTAATCGTCCCGTAGTACATATACATGCCACAATTATACTCATATACGCCCGGTTTCAAGTCCTTGACGGTAAAGTAATTATTTTCGTGATCCAGGTAAACGTCCATTCCGATCTTCAACGACTGTACTTCATCAATGCAAGTAAAGGATGTCATTTTCTTGAAATTGATCTTGGTTGGCACGCCAGCTTTTACTTCAATATTTTTAGGATAGAAACCGTCCCCTTTTACACCCACTGTAACCACCTCGTATGGGGTCTTGTCTGTCTCTTCCTGAGCTTGTTTAGGTTGAATGGCCGGAAACGACGAAACACTCCCCTGAAAATAAAACAAGACAAATCCACCCATGATCAGGGCTACAAAACCAATCAGCATCCAATGCCAATGTTTAGAGATGAGTGTTTTCATTCCTATCAGCCCCCTTCAGTTGAATGTCTACATGAGCATGTGACGCATCAACTCTAACCAGTATATAAAAGTTAATCGAAATTTTAAATACCCTGTTTCAAAGCTTCTAGCAGATAATCATATATCCGTACGGCAATCCTCACTATTTTATAGACCCGGATGATCGAGCTTATACAGATTGCGGTACCGGGTATGATCGCGCCACAACTCATCATGACTGCCTCGCATGGAAATGGTGCCCTGTTCCATAAAAATCACCTCGTCCATATGCTCCATTCCCGTGAGATGGTGAGTGATCCAGATCAGTGTTTTGCCTTCCAGCACGCGAAACATTGTCTGCATAAGTTCATGCTCCGTCAGCGGATCAAGCCCCACTGTCGGCTCATCCAGCAAAACAATCGGGTGATTTTGCAGTAAAATTCGCGCCAGTGCAATGCGCTGTCTTTCTCCACCCGAAAAGCGAAGACCCGTCTCCTGCATTCTAGTATCGTAACCCTCTGGTAAAGAATCAATCAAGGTTCCAAGCCCTACCTGCTCCGTCACTGCACGAACCTCATCCAGCGTGGCGTCGGGTCGTCCCAAACGAATATTATTCGCTACCGTTGTATCGAACAAATACGGTTGCTGGTTTAACACCGCAAACAGACTGGAGTATGCTCCATCTGTAAATACGGGTTTCCCTGCGACAGTAACGCTCCCTTCATCAGGCTGCACTGCTCCCTGAATCAAATTCAGTAGCGTAGACTTGCCCGCACCACTGCGGCCAAGCAATGCAACCTTGCCCCCCTGGGGTACGTGTAGGGAGATATTACGCACACTCCAATCCTGTGTTGCTGCATAACGGTAGCTTACGTTGTTCAGCAGCAGGTCTCCCCCATGACTTAATCGCTGAGCGGTGGCCTGCTCCTTGATCGTGTCCGCAGCATCGCCTACTGCTGATTGTCCTGCATCCGATCGTGCTGCAAGTGCAGATGTATTTTTCTCGGAACCCTTTAGCCGTCGAAGTGAATCCTGATACTCCGGCGCATGAACCACCGCTTCTCCGGCACGAACGAACGCATCCAGCAACGGAAAAGTTACTAAGGCAAAGGATGCCAGCCATGTGGCTTCAATGCGATTCTGCGCTACCAGTCCTCCAGCCCACACAGTCATAATCACAATTCCGCCGCCTACAAGGCATTGTGCGATCCAATGAGAACGCCACTCTTTCCGGCGAAGTGAATTTTCCACCATGGCAGCCCTCTTGTACTGTTGTGTAAAGGTGCTAAGGAAATGCCCAGTTCGTCCGCTCAACACCAGATCGCTCATGCCGAACAAAGCATCCGTCAGTTCCTGATAGGTTTTACTTCGTTCCTGCTTGAACGTACGCCGTTTGGCGAGTGAGGTCCAAAGCGAGATAGCTGGGGCGATAAAAAGCAAAAATCCCCCATACAGCGCCATCAGCAAGGCAAATGTCCCGTCCATCCAGCCAAGCGCCAAGATGCCTGCTCCATAAATCAGTAAAGCCGATAACGCAGGCAGGACTAGCTTCAGATAGATATTTTGGAGCTGCTCAATGTCCTCTGCCAGCAACCCTAATAGATCCCCTGTACGGAATTTGCTGCGAATCATCAGTGCTTGCGGTTCTACTGCCCGATATAGTCGTACCCGCATACGGGACACCAGGCGCAAGGCAGCATCATGGCCTACCAAGCGCTCCAGGTACTGAATGACGGCTTTACTAAAGCCAAATGTTCGCACAAGCACAATGGGCACATACACCATTAATATATTTTCAGGTTTTAAGGCCGAGCGGGTAATCAGATGACCGGACGTAAAGAGCAACGCCCCTGCACATCCAATAGACAGTGCGCCCAAAAGAGCAGCTGCCAGAAAGGCCCAAAAGTATTGTTTTAGATAAAGCAAAAACCAGCCTTGGCTGCTATCGCCCGTTGCTCTCATATCGTCCGTTCCCTCCTTCCGACATTCCCGTCAGCAATCGATAATATTCTCCCTTTTGTGCAACCAGCTGCTGATGGGAACCTACCTCTTCCAGGCGACCTTGATTCATCATCCAGACACAGTCCATATCCGGCATCCAATGCAGTCGATGGGTGGCAAGAAACATCCTCTTATGTTTCAATACGGACAAAATGGTCTGCTTTAATTCCCATTCTGTCTCAATATCCAAATGTGCCGTAGGCTCATCCAACAATATGATCGGACGGTTACTAAGCAAAGCCCGCGCCAGGGCAATCCGCTGTGCCTGCCCTCCGCTCAATGTCCGACCTGCTTCCCCAATAGGCTCATTCAATCCACTCGGAAGACCATCCACCAGTTCACGTAGGCCGACGGCATCAATCGCCCACTCAACCTGCTGGTTGGATGCTTCCGGTTCATAAAAGCGAATATTATCTGCCAAAGTAGCGCTAAACAAGTAAGGATGCTGTGGAATATAGGCAATATGCCGTTGCCATTCAGCTTTGGTATCCGCAGATAATCGGCATCCATTAAGGATCAGCTCGCCTGAAGTGGGGTCAGAAAAGCCGCCAAGCAGACTAAGCAATGTCGTTTTGCCTGCACCACTCGCTCCAACGATACCAATCATGTTCATGTGCGGTTCAACACTTGCAGACACATGCTCAAGTCGGGCGGAGCCATCTTCATTAAGAAGACACACATCGGACAGCTTGAGGATATCCTGCCCCGTGATGTCTAATCCTTTATCATTAGCTGTCTGTGCATTCGGCTCCAGCGCTTCATCCTCTGCACCGAGAATGGAGCGTATCGCTCCCCAAGCCTCTTTACCATCCAATGAGGCGTGATAGTCTGATCCCAACTGGCGTATAGGCATAAAATAGTCCGGTGCCAGAATAAGCACCGCAAGCGCTGCCTCCAGCCCCACTGAACCACTGATCAGGCGCAGACCCAAGCCTACCGCTACAAAAGCAACTGACAGCATACTGAAAAAATCAAGAGCAAATGAAGAAAGAAACGCTACTCGCAGCGTACGCATCGTGGCTGTACGATATTGGTCGCTGACCTTCCCTACGGTTTCCCCATGGGTCCGACTGCGCCCCAAAAACCTTAATGTCTGTAGCCCACGCAACGAATCCGTGAAATGGTGTGATAACAGACGATAGGAACGCCACTGCTTGTCTGCCTGCTTGCGCGCCGCCAAACCCAGCAAAATAAAGAAGCCCACCAGAATCGGCATCGTAGTCGTCAAAATCACACCTGAAATCATATCCAATGTGAAAACATACACAAGCACAAGTAAGGTTACAGCCATCATGTCTATTACACGAGGAATGGATATTTCCAAATAATTGCGAAATCGATCCACGCCATCCAGCGCGAGCGTCACCAACTTGCCGCTTCC
Source organism: Paenibacillus jamilae (assembly GCF_050482105.1). Lineage (GTDB taxonomy): Bacteria > Bacillota > Bacilli > Paenibacillales > Paenibacillaceae > Paenibacillus > Paenibacillus jamilae_B. Next base: position 102,305 of record NZ_JBCNHI010000023.1, read on the forward strand.
TTCCCGCGCAGCAAAGCCCGGGCCCCGCTCGAACAAACGCGCAAGCAGACGCTCCCGTAAGGAAGCGCCTGCTGCTTCGGCAAAACGACCGGCTGTCCGGCGTTGCAGCCAGATCGTCGTATGCCTCACTGCAAAAGCCGCGAAAAACAACGCCAGCGATGGCCAAGCCATTACCAGCGGATTGTGTTCAAATAAAATCGTAACAGCCTTTGCCAAAAAGATGGCTTGTGCAATTACCGCTGCTCCCTGGAGCAGGGAAAGGGCGGCCAGCAGCAGCATTACTGGCCGAATGCCCTTTAATTCAAACCAGGCTTTATCCATTAGTATTCCAGATGATCCTTCTCACTGAGACGCTTATGGAAAACAAAATAGCTCCACGCCTGATAAGCCAACACAAAGGGTAAAAGCGTTGCTGCAACAATCGTCATATTTTTCAATGTGTAAGGACTGGAGCTTGCATTATATATCGTCAAATCAAAAGCACTGTTGATCGAGCTCACCATAAATCTCGGGAACAATCCAACGAATAACGAGACGAAGCTTAGCAAAATGATGGCACCTGTCATCCCGAAAGCCCATCCTTCGCGGCGCTGCTTCAGGAAATACCATGTTAGCACATAGGCGACAATCCCCACCGCAACCGCAGCATACATAAAGGCACCACGACGTATAAATAAATCCGTTGCAAAATAAGTCCATACCACCATGCCAGCAAGTAGAATTCCCAACACCGGAAGAAACCTCGACGCGATCACACGAGCACGATCTCTTACTTCACCAATCGTCCGCAGCGAAACGAACGTCAGCCCGTGCATGAGGCACATCCCGACCACTGTCAGTCCAACCCATACGGTGTATCCATTGAACACATCCAACAATCCAGCTTTCAAATTCATGTTTTGCTGAATAGGTACACCCTTCACTAAAGCGGCAAAGGCCATGCCAAATAGCATCGGCGGCAGGAAGCTGCCAATCAGAATACAAGCATCCCACGTTCCTGTCCACCCTTTCCCTTCGGCCTTGCCACGGAATTCAAAGGAGACTCCTCGCAAAATCAAACCTAGCAAAATAAACACAAATACCAGATAATATCCGCTGAACATCGTCGCATAAAAATGCGGGAAGGCGGCAAACATCGCACCTGCTGCTGTAATCAGCCACACTTCATTGGCATCCCAGAATGGACCAATCGTATTGATCATCAAACGTTTTTGTTGATCATTGCGCGGCACTAATCCAGTAGCCATTCCCACGCCAAAATCAAAGCCCTCTAGAAAAAAGAAGCCTGTAAACAGCACAGCGATTAATAAGAACCATAAATCATTTAATGTCAATGCTGCCACCCCCTTGAGCAAATGGATCATGAATTACCGTATGCTGATGCGGTTCAATATCTGGACCTTTACGAGCGGTGCGGGCAAACAAGAATGCCAGTACACCCGTTAAAATGAGATACAGCGACGTAAATGCAATCAGTGAGAACAATACTTCTCCTGCTACAACGGTAGGTGAAACGGAATCTTTTGTTTGCAGCAAACCAAATACAGTCCACGGCTGACGTCCCATTTCTGTCATGATCCAGCCCGCGGTATTGCCAATGAACGGGAGTGATATCCCCCACAGCATAAGACGGAAGAACCAACGATGAGAGCCCTCCAATTTTTGTCGAAAACTCAGATAAGCTCCGTACAGAGCAAGTGCAATCATGGCACATCCCGCTGCAATCATAATGCGGAAGCTCCAGAAGGTTGTACGGACTGGCGGAATATAATCACCCGGGCCGTAGGTTTTTTCATACTGTGCTTGAAGCTCCTTCATCCCAGGCACAGAGCCGGAAAACTTACTATATGATAGAAAGCTCAGTGCAAACGGAACCTTAATCTCAAAGGTATTTTCCTGCTTATCAGGATCAATATTTGCAATAACCGTCCAAGGCGCCGGGTCGCCGCTGTCTCCCCACAGAGCTTCACTGGCTGCCATCTTCATGGGCTGTGTTTTGATCAAATATTGAGCCTGTCCATGACCAAACAAAGGAATAGCAATGGCACAGATTAATGCAACAATAATGCTCAATTTAAAAGAAGGTTTAAAAAAGTCCATATTCTTTTTATGCATCAGCTTCCAAGCACTGATACCCGCTACGAGGAAAGCCCCGGTTGCAATGGCAGCAAAGATGGTGTGAGGATACTCCCACAAAAGCTGCTCGTTCGTTAACAAAGCAGCAAAATCCTGCATTTCTGCTCGTCCATTTACAACTCCATATCCTACGGGACGTTGCATGAATGAATTGGCAGCCAGAATCCACAAAGCCGAGAGCATCGTACCGATCGCTACCAACCACATGCAAACTAAATGGACAGTTTTAGATAATCTTTCCCAGCCGAATACCCATAGGCCGATAAAGGTTGATTCCAGGAAAAATGCGAGCAATGCTTCAATGGCTAGCGGTGTACCAAATACATCCCCGACAAAACGGGAAAAGTCCGACCAATTCATTCCGAACTGGAACTCCTGCAAAATCCCGGTGACTACGCCCAGCGCGAAGTTAATCAGCAGAAATGTTCCCCAGAATTGAGCCATTTTTTTGTACAAGTCTTTTTTCTTGATAACATACATAGTCTCCATAATTGCCACCAACAACGACAATCCAATGGAGATCGGCACATAAACAAAATGAAGAATTGTAGTGGTTGCAAACTGCAACCGTGCCAAATCCAATACGTCCATGATGCTGCTCCTCCCCTTTACTTCTCCTAACAACGATTTATGATATTTGTAATCTGAAGTCTTTTGTATTTGTGATTGTATTCACATTATTATATATGAAATCGTCACTCATTTAGGAAATGACTCACTCAGCTCAATTGCATGGTTGCCATAACTTGGCTTCAGATTATCCCCATTATATAGAATAAATTTAAATGAAATAGAATCAAAAATGTGAACATCGTGTCAAAGTTGTGTCATAATGATGTCTTTTCTATGAAAACACTCCAAATTCCATAATCAATGTGACATTTTCTATTGATCTGTCCTTTCTTCAACATATAAAAAAGAGCCTCTCTTCATTCAGAGGACATACCTCCGACATGTGCAAGAGAGACTCATAACGTTAACCTATGGGATTGATCAGCAGCCATCAGTTTCTCCGTTCTTTTGAACCTGATTACGGTAGGAAGAAGGTGACATCCCGGCATACTTTTTAAATTTACTATGAAAATAATCTGCATTCGCATACCCCACGCGTCCCGCCACTTGGTGTACCTTAATCCCCTGTGCAAGCAGTCCCCTTGCTCGCTCAATCCTTACCTTATCCAGGTAGGCATTAAAGGCCTCGCCTGTATGACTTTTGAACAGTTTGCCCAAATATCCACTATTGTAATTGAACATATCTGCCAGTAACTCCAGTCGAAGATTTTCATCATAATGACCATGTATAAAGTCAATCATTTGCTTCATGATGATCTCCTTGCCACCCGTATCAGTCTGGCCAATCCACTGCAACACATGCTCAAGCGAGTGATCCACCAGTTCGCCCAATGTTGAATAAGCATATACATTGGTAATCAAGCTGGAGTGCTCCTCCAGCACAGTTCGGCTGTGCTCCTGTCCAGCTGCGTACTTGTTCAGTGCCAGTGTGAATGTCTGGGCAAATGCCGCCTTGATTGCAGATTCTGTACGATAAATTTGTGGAAATTGGACTTCCATTTCCTTAATGACACGGGTCGCCGCTTTACCGTTAGCCATATCCAGCGCATAGTACAGCTTTTCTGCATAACGCGCAGGATCATCCGAAGCTTTATCAGACGCTTCATCCGTTTCAGCCTGGACTGTCTCCCATTCCTGTAGGTCACCGGGAAGCATGACTCTCTCTGCCCGGAACAAAAACGCACGCTCCAGTAATCGTAACGCCTGTTCAAAAGATCTGGAGATATCGCCAAGCATGTCTACTGAAGTACCCGCAGCTCCGTAAATTTCAGTTACCCACGGCTTTAGCTCCTGTCGCCATGCAGCCAGCAACTGAACGGCATCTTCCTCAGTTTTTAACATGCCAGGAAGCAATAGGCCCGTATATATTCCAGCCTCAAACACAATGCCTGTACCCTGCTCTCGACACAATTCCGTTAGCCGCTGCTTGGCTGCGAGCTGCCGGGCTTGCCGATCCCAGTCAGGTATACGCAAATCCAGCAGAGTTACCTGATAGCTACTCCAGCCTAATGCTGGTAATGCAAGCTGTTGTCCGTGCTCTCGCTGATCCGGGAACAACAGTGCTTCGATCCAATCGCGCTCATGCGAAGACGGACTCCCCCACTTTCCATCTCCCTTTTCGTCCTCAATGCTTTTCCGTACCCGTTTCAGCTCTGTCGTCATTTCTTCCTCATCGACGGGCTTCAAGAGATAACCATCCACCCCGAATCCCATGGCTTGCCTTGCATAATTAAAGTCTGCATATCCGCTTAAAATGAGAAAGTGAAACGGCTCCCCGTTCATTTGGCGAATGCTTTGTATAACCTCCAGTCCACTCATCCCAGGCATACGAATATCTACAATGACTAATTCCGGTCGATGCTCTCCGAACTTCTCCAGAGCCTCGCGTCCGTTCTCTGCCGTATCAACAATGTGGAATCCACAATCTCCCCAGTCAATAATGGAAGATAAGCCTTCACGAATCGCAGGCTCATCGTCTACAATCATCGCTTTATACATTCGACGCTTCCTCCCTTGGTATGGAAAAGTATACGGTTGTTCCTACCAGTAATGCGCTTTCAATATGCAGACCATAACGTTCACCATACATCAATGTCAGACGTTGATGAACATTACGTAGACCAATACTGCTCCCTTCCGGCTCCTCCGTACTCGTGATCCTAGCCAACAGTCGGGTCAATTGCTCTTCCTCCATGCCAATTCCATCATCAGCCACTTTAATGTGCAGCTCTCTTTGTTCTATTGTAATATCTACCTTCACGGTAACGGGCTCTTCCTTATTTTCCAGGCCATGAATGACTGCATTTTCCACCAGCGGTTGTATGATTAAAGGAGGAATCGACATGTCCTTCGCGCTTTCTTCCAGATTCACTTCATAGATCAAACGATTCCCAAACCTGAACTGCTGAATTTGCAAATAGGATTTCACCATATCCAGCTCCTGTAATACGTTTGTTTTACCACTACCAATCTCTAAATTCCTACGCATCAGCCTGCCAAGCAAACGTACCGTCGTAGCAATCTCCGCTTCCCCATTCAGATGTGCTTTCATTCGGATGGATTCCAACGCATTAAATAGAAAATGTGGATTAATCTGACTTGCCATCATTTTTAGCTTGATATCCTTTTGTGCCAATTCAAGCTTGTTGTTATGCTCACTCGTCTCATAGACCTGGGTCATAAGCTGGCGGATACTACTCACCATATGGTTGAAACGGCGTGATAAATCACCGATCTCGTCCCTTCCCTCCACACTTGATACCACATGAAAATCACCCGCAGCTACCTTGCCCAGTTCATAGCTCAGCCGCTGAAGCCGTTTGGTAATAAGCCAGGAAATGATGGTAATCAGAATCAGCGCCATGATCAGTACCGCTAGAACACATAATGCACCGATCAGGCTGACCCGGTTCGCCCCCTGCACGATATGTTCCGTCGAAAACACCGAAATAATTGTCAATCCGCTCACACTTGAGGCTGGCAATAGCTCATCCACAATAATGTTTGAGGGTGTTCCATTGATTTTTGCTTCATAAATCCCCTTACCTGCACGCTGGACATCAAAGCCTAAATGTAAATCCGTCAATGTCTGGCCTACCGACTGCGGATGGGTAGCTGCGACCACAATCCCGTTACGATCCGCAATCAATGTTTCAAAGGGCTCCTTGCTTAGCATATGATTCAGCTCGGTCTGACTCAGTGCAATCATCAAAATTCCCTTGGTATTGTATTCGGGAAATGGAATTTGCCGTACCAGGCTGAGACGATTAATCGGGTTATCCTCTTTATCCTGAATGTAAAACCAGTTAATCGCCGTCCCCTTCAAAGCCGCCTGAAACCACGGCTGCCGCTCAGTGTTAGCGTCCACAGGAATAAACTCCAGATTGTTGACTATTGTTGGATTGTACGAATAGAACCGAATGGTAGCAACCTCTCTATATTGCTGGGTAAACTCATTAAAATCCTTGAATTGATGGTACGCATTCATGAGCTCCACCATGCCGGAATAACGACGGTTCGCCATCTCCTTTAGCCTTTTATCGAACATCAGCCCATTTGAAATATCCGTTGGCACCCGTAATAAATTTGCTGTCTGGCTTTTAATTTTTTCCACATTATTTACCGTCTGGGCAATCGCACTGTCCAGTGCCTGCTCTCGCAAATAAAAAGTAACACAGCCGCCAACCACCAGCACTGGGATCATGACAATCAGTACGTAGGAGAAGAGAAGCTTATTCCGCATACGCATATTATTCATCAGATGCCGTACTCCACGATACATGCCATCCCTCCCACAAGATAAGCGCTTACATTTATGTACGTTTTCATATCCTCTATCACGGCCTACGTGTTTCCAGTTTAAAGCTTCACAACATTTATATCCATATTTTCTTGCGAAATAAAAAAGTGGTGAACGGAGTCACCACACTTTACAGATCACGAACTATTTACGTACAAAAGGTTCGATATGCACTCCCTGTGGCAGCTTATGCGGATCTTCCGAATTGATACGGTCATAGAACATAATGCCATCCAGATGGTCCATTTCATGCTGTACTACAATCGCTGCATACCCCTTAAACGTTAACAGCTCCTGGGTTCCATCCGGTAAATTGGCCTTGATGCGAATCTTCTCGTAGCGCGGGACATATCCGGGTATATACCGATCTACAGACAGGCATCCCTCGCCCTGTTCCAAATAAATCATCGATGTAGAGTGACTGACCAGCTTCGGATTAAACAGCGCATACTCTACCGTTTGTTCTCCATCTTCATAATAGATAGCACACATTCTTTTATTCAACCCAACCTGGTTGGCGGATAGCCCTACACCTGGGCGCAGCTCATAGCGGGTGGCCAGCTCTTCATTTTGGCTATTTTTCAGATAATCCAGCATCCACTGCATCTGTTGAAGATCCTCTTCAGACAGCGGCAGACATACCGGATCAACCTTTGTGCGCAAAATCGGTTCCCCTTCACGCACGATATCCTTCGTGAGAAGCATGTCCATCGATTGATTGCTCATTTGTCAGCCTCGATTCATTAGATAAATATACGATCATGTGATGTACAGCAAAAGCTGGAGAATTCTCCGCTTTTCTGCAAGTTTTATCCCATAAATTATATCTATTCATGAAATGAATTGTCAAAATAGAGCGGTATGGGAGAAAGGTTGGCGTATTAGAGACCGCTGCGCTTCTTCAGAACGATTCCGCCCTCTATATATTAAGCCATTAAATATTCACTGCCTTAATTGTTAATCTAATTAAATTATACTTATGCTCTTTATAGCACGGAACCAAAAACCTCCTAAACCAATGAAGTGTTCAGGAGGTCTTTTAAATAGCTTTTCTTCCGATTAAGACGGCTGCTCTAATGCATCCGGTGTTTCAGTGAACAGCTTCGCCTTCGGATTCGGCTGTGTCCAGGTATTATAATATTGTGAATTCTTGCCGTAGGAATTATCGATGACAACATGCGGCATATCAAGCAAACAGGCCAGAATGTGACCATGCAGCCGTGAAGTGCGAACCTCGCGGTAAGAACTGAACAGCGTAACCGCCTTGTTCATGAGATGGTCAGTATACTTGTACCAAAATGTACGGGTAGGCAACGGGCCACCGATTTTCTTATTCAGACGGTAAAACTTTTGGAAATAGACAATCCCCTTCACTTCCAGCGGAGTGAATAAAGTATCCCAGTCCAGACGGTGAGAGACATCTGCCTCGTCATCAAATTTCTTTTGTTCCCCTACCGTTTCAATATCCGTACGCAGGAAATACAATACGTCCTTCACGGTTTCCGTAGTCGGCTTCAATGGCCAGAGCTGATGCGCCATATCAGGACATAAGGTGATGCTGCACTGGCCCAGTTTATCCTTAGCCCACTGATAAGAACGTGTATCCCGCACAAACATATGTAGGTCCGGGTGAGCATTAAACAGGGCAGCCACCTCGTTAGCCTTCTGTTCAGATTGGAAGTGGATCGTCTGCGGCATGATGACAATTCGGTGGTTAGGGAAATCACGAACGATGCGTTCCCGCAAATTTTGGTGATTTGCGTACAAATCGCCGAAGTTGCCGCCGCCGTGGCACACGATAATCCAGTCGCCCGGAATATGAAGCTGATCGGGAATATCCATGGCGCTATAACGTGCACGGACACGAATTTCATTATCCTTGAAGAACGCTTCGGTGCCTTTCATGATCAGTACGTCCCCACCGTTATTATAGACGGGATAATCGACATAAATAATGTTCGAACCTTGAGGGACTACGTCGAGAATGACGCTCAGCTTATTTTTCAGTTTAGCCATGGGATGCGAATTCGGCATCTTTCAGTTCTCCCTTCCTGCGCTTCTTTTGTATAGTCTGCAAAACAAATGTAATATCACTTTTATCAAAAATGATCCGGGATAGCGGAACATTGAAAAACATCGGGAACGAGAACAGCGAGAACGCTAAGCGTACACAAGCACCTACAAGCAGAGCAATAGCAATGCCGTCCAGACCAAAGATCGGTGTACAAATAAAAAACAGACCGACGGTGATCGCATAGGCTACAATTTGCCGGAACAGTACCAGTCCCGGACGACCGAGTGCGTTAAAAGCCGAAGCCAGAATCCATGAGCCGCCTCCGATAATACATTCCAGCGACAGCAGGTAGAACGTTAGCGATGCTTCCAGAAAAGCAGGGCCGTACAGCAAACCCAGCATGTATCGACCAATGAAGAGAGCCGGCACAATGACGATGAGCATCGCAGCCATGGAGATGCGAAAAGCACGCCCTACCGTTTCGACAATTTTACTGTGCTCCATCCCGGTCACCTTCGGGAAGGTTACATTAGTGACGGCATTTTGCACCACATTAAACACACGGGACAAAGCATAAACTACAGAGTACAGACCGAACGCTTTGGGTGACAACAGTGCCACAATGACGATTTTGTCCGTTTGTGTGGACAGCGTACCCATCAACTCCATCCCATACACCCGCGCTCCATAGCTATAATAAGGACGCAGTACCTGGCGGCTGGTCAATGGACGAAACGCACGCAAATTCATATGCTTGCGCAAACGGAGGAACGCCCATATGAGCGCAAGGAAGCTCGCGGCAAAATTCACGGTCCCCGCCAGATGCACATTAAGTAAGCCCATCAGCCAGAGAGTCACTAGACCGATGAAATTTAGTAATGGATAGTAAAATAGCAGACCGTTATATACGCTAAAGCGATCCAATCCTTGCGATAATGCCGTCGTGAGTGCTGTCAGCACCGCTAGTGGCACTGCTGCCGCACAATAAATCTGCGACAGCTGGATGATGTCCGCACCATAGCCATTCAGCCACAGCGGCATGCATATCCATGCTACCGCTCCCGCCAACAAACTGGCAGGCAACTGAATCCAGAGCGACAACGCCAGCAGTTCTTCTGTTGTGCCTGTTTTCTTCTTGAGGTTATAAATTAACGAGGTTGGCAAGCCGAAGCTCAATACACTACCGATCAGCGTAGGCCAGAACAGAACAGCGGCCAGTTCACCCTTTCCCTCTACTCCGAGCATACGTGCGGTCAGGATGGAAGTCAGGGTCGTGACGATTAGCACAAAAAAATTGTTAAAGCTCGTGCGCATGATCGTTTTGGCGAGACTGTCACCCGTGAATACTTTCCTTGCTGCTGTCCATGTGCTCATGTTACGTCCAACTCCTGTTCCTTATTAAGCCTCTCGTCTCTATGCTCACCTTGCGTCTTTTGACGCACCTCCATCAGCCTACCGTTTTTTTGGAATTACGTTCTGGCAGCTGTCCTCTGCCTACAGGCTCCTTCGTACTTGAGAAAATCTCTTTCAGTGCTCTTCTATAGCCTTGGATGGCTTTATGATTTTTTTTGGGCTTTTCCCTTAAAATCTGATACAACGTTGTCCAATATAATGCTGCATAACCGATCGGACCAGCTCCCTCGTCACGCAGTAGATGAATATGATTCATCACCCGCATATAAGTAACCTGCTCCATATTGTCACGCGAGGATGGCGATTCGTGATGAAGCAGCGTAAGGGCCGGATTTATATATAAGGGGCCACTTTTCATGGCGATACGGGAAAGTAATAGATCCTCGCCGACGCTATAGCTTTGCAGCCATGGTACCGGCTCCAGACTTAGAATTGCCTCACGGCGAAATGACATATTACAACCATGAAAAAACTGGGTCTTAAACGTCTTCTTGGCCTTGTGCCAGTTGTACATCGAGCCAGACTGACCGCTAAGTGACAATCTTCCTTTGGACAAGGACTGCTGGAACGAAAGCAAGCAGCGAATGGTCCCCATAAAGCTGTTGCTCATTCCCTGTGCTATACCGCCAACACCAGCCGCCTGCGGATATGCCTCATAGGTACGTATTAGCTCATTCAAGTAGTTGCTCGGCAGCTCAACATCATCGTCAAGGAACAAAATGATGTCACCTTGCGCCAGCTCCACCGTCTTTACACGTGATAACCATAATCCGGGCTGCTCCTTACGATGATATCTGTAGGTAATTCCCGCTCTGCCCAACTGACGCTCATAACGTTCCAGCACATGCTTTGGCAGTTCTCCGTCATCAATAATCCACAGCTCAGTTTCACATGACTCCGGTGCTCCCCCCATGGCAATTGAATTGATGCATCGGGTCAGATCATCAACCCGATTGCGGGTGCACAGAGCAATGGACAAGCTTAACATCATACTCCCCCTTTATCCTGTCAATGTGTATAAAGCGAATTACTGAACCGCCGGGCCTAAATATTCGTTATATTTTTGCTTACGCGGGTTCAGAACGAACAACACCCCCTGCTTATATCCATCTGCGGCATTAAAGTTACGACGCAGCGTTTCTTTGAGCATCAAGTAGGTTAAGGTCCATAAAAGAGCTCCATACTGTATGGCTCCTGCCTTTTTCAGGGCAAGAAAATAATAGTGATTAATCGCTGTAGCCTTGGCTACTCTGCCTGCCTTATCGCGCGAGCTTGGAGATTCATGATGAATGATTTTTAAGTCAGGATTGATCACTAGCTTGCCATAACGGCTCGCTAGCTGGCACATGTACAAATCGTCAGCCACGGCATAGCTGGTCATCCACGGATACGGCTTCATATCACGAAGCGCGTCCCTCCGAAATGACATATTGCAGCCATGGAAAAATTCAGTATCAAAAGTCTCGGTTGCTTCACCCCAACGCAGCAATGATCCCGCCAGACTACTGGGCGAAAGCTTGCCGAGAGAAGAAGACATCTGAAAAGTCAAAACGCCCAGCAGCTTTCCTGCCCGGCTCGAATGTAGTCCCTTTGCAATCCCTCCAACACCTACAATCGTTTCATCCTGTTCGTAGGTATCGAGCAAGCGCCGGATATAGAGTTTATCGTCCAGTTCGGCATCATCGTCAAAATACAGCACAATATCATATCTCACAAGAGACAAGGCCTCATAGCGGGATAACCAAACGCCGGGACGACTTTTTTTATAATATTTCAGAACGCCTTGAGGCAATCCAGATACCATGTGACGATACTGTTCAATCTGTTGGTCGGAAATATCACCGTCATCAACAATCAGCAGTTCTACAGCCGTATGCTCCAATTGCTGCTGTACAGCAATAGATTGTATACAGCGTGTCAGGTCTTCAATCCGGTTGCGGGTACAAATGATGATGGAGACATCGGACATGCCATTACCTCCTGTGTGTGTATCCATATGCTTTGGAAGAGATATTCAAAGTTTTTCCAATTGCTGGATTATATATGTTTATTGTATCTTTGACAGCGTTTGAGTGTATATACCTCTTTTGTATACTTTTTCAGTCTCCAAAAGGGTAGACAATCCTCAAAAAGAGCAAAAAAAATAGGATCGGCTTCTTACGCCAATCCTGATCTACCCTTGAAAATCCAAAAATAATGTCGCATTCACATACCGACGCGCCATGGACAGAAAATAACTATTTTGTACCGATACCGCCGCCACCAGCAAAGTATTACGCACTGCTTCACGCTGGTTAAAGGTCAGATGCTGTAGCCGACAAGTATATTGATCTGCGGCCTGAACCAGCAGTTCTTCTGTCGCAGTCTCTTGACGCTGCTGTCCTGTAGCAGAATTTCCGTTGTCTTTTGCATACCCTGCTGCTGCCACATCGAGCAGTTGGTCTCCGTTCGCATCCAGTTCTTCAAATAAAGTTGAATATGCTGCATACAGATCGACCGGTTGAATCAGATCATCTGTATCATCTTCAGGCTGTTGGAACAGGATATGAAATAGCTGACGAATGGATTCAAAATCAAGACATGATTTTAAATCTTCCACGATAAGCAATATGGCAGCCTGGTTGACTGAGTATTTTTTGCCGATCTTTGGAGCCCCGAGGAACTCCTTGAAATCACGTTTGACCCAATTTTGCATAGAGGCCAGTGAGACATGACTATATTCAACCAGTTGGCCTAGAGAAACGATCTCCTGCAGTGAAAAGGCTGCGCTATGCTTGCCCTTGATGATTTTATCCAGCACAGGCGTCACCTCGGTGTACAGAAATGTCGGCATAGTGCTACCGGAACGGGCAAGATGGCTATGAGTGCGCCTCCAGGCGTCCTGGAGAACGGCCAAAGGCTGCAATTCACTGCGACCTTCCATGGCCTGCAGCAAATGAGCCATATCACGGCGAGTGAGCGTAAAAGACTCCATCTGCTTTCCTCCCTTTATTACATTTCAAGTTCATTTGAACTCATCATACGCCCTTAAACTAGGCTTGTAAAGTGAAGCAATGAGCCGTGCGGGTTCTATTATGCCTTATTTTTCGTGTAAATTAGAGGTAGGTGACCTGCTACGATTCCATATGAACCTTGTATATTTTCTTTTAAGTTCTTAAAATAAGTTCAAGTGAACTCAAAATAGAGCTCCTTAAAAAATTGAACGAAAAAGGGATGAGTGAAAATTATATGGGTATAGGTGTCAGTCTATTTTTGTTTGCGGTGTTGATTTTATTTAGTGCTTTCTTCGTGGCTACCGAGTTTGCGATTATTAAAATCCGTTCCAGCCGGGTAGATCAGCTGGTGGTGGAGAACCGTAAAAACGCACTGGCGCTACAAAGAGTCGTCAATAATCTGGACGGCTACCTGTCCGCCTGTCAGCTTGGTATTACGATTACAGCGTTAGGACTCGGCTGGCTCGGTGAACCGACTGTAGTCAAATTGCTGGAGCCTCTCTTTCAACAGCTCAACATCAATGGGGAGTTTTCACATATCCTGGCCTTTATTATTTCATTTGTCATTGTAACTTACCTGCACGTGGTGATCGGCGAACTGGCTCCCAAAACCTTGGCGATTCGCAAGGCGGAAGCTGTCAGCCTGTTAGCCTCTCCAGCCATCGTATGGTTTAACCGAATTATGTATCCGTTTATTTGGCTCCTGAACGGCTCGGCCAATCGCCTGGTTCGTCTGTTTGGTCTTCAACCGGCTAGTGAGCATGAAGAAGCGCACTCTCAGGAAGAAATTCAGATCATTTTGTCCGAAAGCGTGGAAAGTGGTAAGATCAATAACACCGAATATGGCTACGTGAATCGTATCTTTGCTTTTGACGAGACCGTTGCCAAAGAAATTATGGTGCCACGTACAGATATGGTATGCTTGTTTACGAATCGCTCGCTCAAAGAAAACATGCAGACTATTCATGAAGAACAGTATACCCGTTTTCCGGTAGCGACAGACAGCAAGGATCAGATCATTGGTATGATTAATACCAAGCAGCTATTCCTTGAGTATGATCGCAATCCCGAGCTTGTTTTCGATAGCCTGATTCAACCGATCTTGACCGTACCGGAAGTTATCCCCGTCAATACACTGCTGAAACGTATGCAGAAGGAGCAGGTTCATATCGCTCTCCTGGTCGATGAATATGGTGGAACCTCTGGTCTGATTACAATTGAGGACATTTTAGAGGAGATTGTTGGCGAAATCCGGGACGAGTTTGATAAGGATGAACGGAAGGAAATCGAGAAACTGACGGAGAACAGTTATTTGATGGATGGTAAAGTGATGCTTTCCGATCTGAGTGATCTAACGGGCTTGACATTGGATGATGAAGACGTGGATACTGTCGGAGGGTGGGTGTATAGCCGGGTTCCGGAACCGAGACAGGGTAAGGAATTCATAGAAGATGATGTGAAATTTATCATTCGTGAAATGGGTAAAAATCGTATTCGTCGGGTGGAAATTATTTTACACCACAAATCCCCGATCTCGGACATGGAAACGGAATCGGACACTTCTTCCCAGGAGTGAACCTTTGTGAACTGAGCGACCAGTATACTGCACTTGACACTTGCGTTCACTCCTACTGAAATGACATATTTTAGGGCAAACGACTCAGGTTGTTTGCCCTACATGCGTGTAAGGAGGAGCTAGTAAATTGGATATTTTATCATCTATTATTATGGGAATTATTGAAGGGCTGACAGAGTTCTTGCCAGTCTCTTCGACGGGTCATATGATCCTTACGGCTGATCTTCTAGGGTTGAACACCGAGAACGATACGGTCAAAACATTTGAGGTTATCGTACAATTAGGTGCTGTACTGGCGGTCGTCGTATTGTACTGGCGCAGATTCCTCAGCTTGTTTGATTTCAGACGCAAAGTCTCAAGCCAACCGCGTCTAAACCTGTTGCATATTATTTTAGCCATGATCCCCGCAGGGGTAATTGGTGTACTATTCCGCGATGTGATCAAGCAGTACTTGTTTGGTCCTGAAACAGTTTTGTACAGTTTGGTCATCGGGGGCTTGCTCATGATCGCGGCTGAAAAATTTCATCCGGCTATTAGATCACATACGTTGGATGAGATTACGTACAAACAAGCCTTTACCATCGGTGTGTTCCAAGTCCTAGCTCTGTGGCCAGGCTTCTCCCGTTCAGGCTCAACCATGTCTGGGGGCCTATTCGCACGTGTCAGTCATACGGCAGCCGCGGAATTTACATTTCTCGTGTCTGTTCCGGTCATGCTGGGTGCATCGGGTATTGATATGATTAAAAGCATGGATCATCTGTCTATGAGTGACTTCCCAGTGTTCGCAGCAGGCTTTATTACTGCCTTTATCGTTGGGATGCTGGCGATCAAAACGTTCCTGGGTCTGCTCAAGCGCTTGAGCTTGACTACGTTTGCTATCTACCGTTTTGTGCTGGCGGCTGTGTTCTTTTTCATTATTTTGTAAACATTATTTTGTAAACATTATTTTGTAAACATTATTTGGTATTCTAAAACCAAAAAGGGATATCCAGGTGGCCTTAGAGGCAGCCTTGGATATCCCTTTTGTGCTATTGCGGGCTTGGGTAGATCATCCTGATCTACACCCTACCATGCGTATTGATTATTGTTTGGATTCTAGCGTGTTCAAATATTCCGAAACTTGAGCTGGCGTTTTGGCATATTTGCTGTGCAAATGGGCAATTTTCTCGCCATTTCGGAACACGAGCAAACTCGGAATGCCACGTACTTGATTTTCTTCGGCAATCGGCTGGAACTTCTCGGCATCCAGCGCAAAGAAACGCTTATCTGCGTTTTCCTTCATAATGCCGTCCATAAATTTATCCAGCGTCTTGCAATCTGGACACCAGGTTGTATCAAATTTCACGACGGTTAGACCGTCACCATTAATTAAATCCTGATATTGCTGCTCAGATTCGATGCGTTCCATTCGTTGGTCCCTCCTAGAGTAAATTTATGAACATCTCCATCCCAAATGATGGTAGATTAACTTAAGTTCATTCTTATATTGTAATGTTTCTTTTATATATTGCAACTACAGCGAGTACACGTTTAACCGATTTTCCGTCCAAAAGGTAAAGATAACGCGGGGAGAACAACCCGCCCCATACTGCTGTTAATATTCGAATCATCGGTATTGCGCATCATAACGATTGGCCCGGGTGATTTGCTGTAGCGTCTCTCGCTCGTGTTCAGTTAGCGGAGCAATATCTGCTGCAGAAATATTATGCTCCAATTGTCCCAAAGAGCTTGCACCCGGAATCACAGCCGCGACAGCCGGATGAGACAGGCTATAACGGATCGCTGTCTGCTCCATACTGCGGTCCGATCCTGCAAATGCCTTTAATTGCTTACGCACCTCCAGCAGCTCTGCTTCTTCGTAGTCTAGGTATCCCTTGGCTACCTTTTCTTCGCCCTTGTCGGCCAATACGCCACTCGCCACAGGTCCACGTGCAATCACGCTGATTCCCCGCTCCTGAAGCAAAGACAATACTTCTTCCTCTGCCCGCCGATCCAGTAAACTATACTGATTCATAACACTAACGATATTCGAGCGTTCGACATACTCACGGATGACATGCGGACGAATAGATGAAATGCCATAGTAACGGATAACGCCCTCCTGCTGTAGTTGCTCGAAAGCCTCAATGGTTTCATCGATCGGATCGTCAATCGTCCCTCCATGCAACTGATACAGGTCGATATAGTCCGTTCCCAGGCGGCGCAAACTCTCTTTAACGGCTGACAGGATATATTTCTTGGACGGGTCCCATTCCCAGCCCTCCTGCCCCGGTATACGCTTATTGCCGACCTTGGTCGCCAGAATGACATCCTGCCGCCGTCCACGGACGGCTGCCCCTACAATTTCTTCATTGCGTCCATGCTGGTACAAATCGGCCGTATCCAACAGATTTACGCCCCTGTCTAACGCTTCATGAATCAAGTAAACAGCTTGCTGCTCCTCCGTTCCGACCGACATACATCCCAGGCCAATCTCACCTACCAGCAAATCCGATGCTCCCAGGCGGTTTTTTTTCATGGTTTTCTCCCCTCACTTCAATGACGTATAACTTTAAATTTTTAACATTTCTCTATTATACGAAAAATACATACAAAAAAAACAACCCCAAAGACATAGAGACTCCACGCTCTCCAATTCTTTGAAGTTGTTGTATAAAATTCGTATTCCGTTTGATGCTATCCGAACAGCCATTGGATAGCCTTGGGAAACTGACGCTGAAAACAATCCACACGATGCACCGCATCTTGTTCCAGCTCAAGCAGCAAATCTTTGCTATCAAATCCATGTGTCAGCAGCACCTCGTGTGCCTGGAGGGTCAACGGAACCATATCTTTTTGTACATTTGCCTTTCCTTCACCCTCACGCGTCCCGACAGAGATATATACACGATGTGTCCCAGTCATTACAGTAGCAAATGGTGCAGATTGCATATAATCGATCATACCTGGAAACCAATACGAGCCCGAGATCGAACCAATGCGTCCAAATATGTCCTTATACTGGAAGGCTGCATACATGGAAATCAGTCCGCCCAACGAAGCGCCGATCATCCCTGTATGCTCCAGCCCTGTTTGCACTGGATATTTTGCCTCGACGTATGGCATTACCCTTGTAACCACAAACGCTAGATACGCATCTCCACCACCGCCAAAAGCAGGTCTTTCCTCTACTAAGGCAGCTGCCTTCCAAGGCGTATAATCATCCAGCCGATTCACGGGCTGAATGCCCACCAGCATGACACGGGGCAGCTCTCCCGTAGAAAAACCTCTTTCCAGCTCATCCAACCCGCTTAGAAATAAAGAGCTGCCATCCTGCACATACAGCACAGGATACAGCTCATTATGGTTCACAGATACGGGAGGTGTATAGACGTGCACAAGATACCCATCTAATGAAATTTCATCTACATGACCTTTCATCCTACATAATCCCCCATGATGTAAATGTATGCATTACAGTGCAGCATCTATTTCCTTGATCATTTCAGATACGGATTCCAGACCATTACCTGACAGGTACCAGTAGTTAGGATCCAGATATACAATATGTCCGTTTTTATAGGCATTGGTTTTCTTCACCAGTTCATTCTCGATGGTTTGTTTACCTGTAACCTGTTCCTTGCCTTTCTCGACCACCACGGCCCCACGGTCAACGACAAAAATATAATCTGGATTTTTTTGCTGCACATATTCAAAAGAAACCTTTTGTCCATGTGTCGATACTTTAATGTCAGGATCTACAGGAGTCACGCCAAAAGCATCGTGAATGATACCAAAGCGGGACTGTGAGCCATATGCACTCAGGCTTCCTTCATTTGTTAGTACGATCAAGCCTTTAGCCTTGCTCGCTACAGCCTTGTCATGTACAGCCTTAATGGAGCTATCAATCGCAGCCAGTTCCTGTTTGGCAGCATCCTCTTTATCGAAGATTTGCCCCAGCGTTTCAACGTTTTTCTTAAAGGAATTGATATAATCCTTGGTGTCTACAGCCATCGAAATAGTCGGTGCAATTTTGCTCAACTCTTTATAGGCATCAGCTTGTCTGCCGCCGATAATGATCAGTTCAGGAGAGAGATCACTGATTTTCTCATAATCCGGCTCAAACAGCGTACCCGCACTTGCATATTTGGAATCTTTATATTTGCTCAAATACGTAGGAAGATCCTGCTGCGCTACCGCCGCAACGTCTACTCCTAGCTTATCCAACGTATCTAATGAACCAAAATCAAAAACAACGACATTTTTCGGATTGACTTTGACTTGGACTGGGTTTTCATCCAATGCGTGTTTGACCGAAACGGTTTTGGATTCCGTGGTTGCAGCCGAAGAGCCGTCGCCTGTCGCTTCCTGTGTTGCCGGAGCCGCTTTGCCACACGCCGACACGATCAGTACCAATGCAAGCACCAGTGTTAAAAATAGTGAATTTTTCTTCATTTTACATTCCCCCTAAGTGAAATACACACAAATTTTATGATCGCCGATTTGTTGAATCGGAATATCCATATCATACAAATCCTTTAGCACCTGACTATCGATCATCTCGTCAGCCGTTCCCTGTTTTAGCAATCTGCCATCCTTCATCCCGACAATATAGTCCGAATAGCAGGAAGCAAAGTTAATGTCGTGAAGCACCACTAGGATCGTTTTGCCCAGATCATCCACTAAATTGCGCAGCGTCTTCATAATCTGAACCGAATGCTTCATATCCAAATTGTTCAGCGGCTCATCCAGCAGGATATATTCCGTGTCCTGTGCCAGAATCATCGCAATAAAGGCCCGTTGACGCTGTCCCCCACTCAGCAAATCAATATGCTTGTCCTTCATATCCTCCAGTCCCATGTAGGCCATAGACTGCTCCACCATTTTGCGATCCTCGCTGTTCAATCTGCCCTTCGAATACGGAAAACGTCCAAAGCTGACCAGTTCCTTCACGGTTAAGCGGATGTTGATATCATTGGTCTGTTTTAAAATGGATATCTTTCGAGCCAGCTCCTCACTTTTGGTCAGGCTCACGACCTGCCCATCAATGAGGATTTCTCCTTCATCACTGTCTGACAGGCGACTGATCATCGACAACAGAGTGCTTTTCCCAGCGCCGTTAGGCCCAATAAAGGAGGTAATGGTGCCTTTGGGTACAGTAACGGATACCTGATCCACCACATTTTTACTCCCGTAGCGCTTGGATACATTTTTGACTTCTACCATGATTTATTCTCCCGCAGCAAAAGGTACAGGAAGTACACCCCCCCGATAAAGTTAATAATGACGCTGACTGTTGTCGATAAGTCGAATACTCTCTCTGCCAGCAGTTGGCACCCAGCCAAAGCTATGACACTAACACAGATGGAGGCCGGAATAATATAACGATGCTGATACGTCTTCATCACCTGATAAGCCACATTGGCCACAATTAATCCGAGAAATGTGATCGGTCCAACAAGTGCCGTGGATATAGAGATGAGAATCGCTACAATAATCAGCAATCTTTTGATGATATAACCGTAAGGAAGCCCTAAATTAATCGCATGCTCCCGTCCGAGCGACAGCACGTCCAAGTACTTAATGAATCTCCATGCATAAGCAAGTACGAGCACAAGAATGATTACAGAAAGCCATAACAGTTCAGTGTTTACATTACTAAAGCTGGCGAAGCTCTTGTCCTGAATTTTCGCAAATTCATTCGGATCAATCAGTACCTCCATAAAGGTAGACAGACTGTTGAACAATGTACCAAACACCAAACCGATCAGCAGAAGTACATAAATCCCACGTCCATCCTTGCGGAAAATTAACTTGTATAGCAATCCTGCGAATAACACCATCATCCCTACTGACAGCAAAAAGTTTAATTCTTTGCTAGTCGAAATCAACGGGACGGAACCAAACGCAAAAATAATCGTCGTCTGAATCAGCATATACAGTGAATCCAGCCCGATAATACCCGGAGTCAAAATCTTATTATTCGTAACCGTCTGAAAAATAACGGTCGCAAAAGCAATGGAGCCACCGGTCAAAATGAAGGCTGCAACCTTCTTCAATCGTCGTGGCAACGCGTAATGCCAGGTGTGTGGAAGATCAATAAACACAAAAGCAGCAATCAACACAAGCGCGGCAGCGGCTAATATTCCGATTTTTAATTTAGGATTCATAAGCCCTTCTCCTCAACAGCAAATACAAGAACAACGCGCTCCCGATCACACCAACCGTTAGCCCTACCGAAATTTCATATGGGTAAATGATCACCCGTCCCAAAATATCGCAAAACAGCACAAACACGGCGCCCAAGATCGCTGTATGTGCTAGGCTTTTTTTTAGATTATCCCCCATGTACATACTGACCAGATTGGGTACAACCAGCCCCAAAAAGGGAATCGTACCGACGGTTAAGATGACAACAGAGGACACCAAAGCCACAATCACCAAACCAACATTGACAGTGCGCTTGTAATGTACGCCCAAATTAGCCGCAAAATCCTCACCCATGCCTGCAATTGTAAAACGATTCGCATATATGTACGCCAACGCGACCAAAGGAACACTGAGATACAGCATCTCGTAGCGGCCACTCATAATTAGGGAAAAATCCCCCTGCATCCACGAAGAAATGCCCTGAATCAGATTGTATTTGTAGGCAAAAAAAGTCGTCACCGAATTTAAAATACCCCCAAACATCAGACCAACCAGCGGGATAAATACCGGGTCCTTGAACCGGATTTTATCCAGTATCTTCATGAAAATCAGCGTTCCCCCTAGAGCAAATCCAAAAGCCGTCAGCATCTTCGTCCAAAAACCCGCCGCTCCAAACACCATAATGGCCATCAGCACACCTAATCGTGCTGCATCCATCGTGCCTGCGGTGGTCGGCGAAACAAACCGGTTCCGGGTAAGCTGCTGCATGATCAGCCCGCAGATACTCATACTCGCCCCTGCGATAATGATGCTAATCAAACGTGGGAATCTGCTAATCAGGAGCACCTGCGCTTGATCGCTGGATAAGTGGAACAAATCAAGTGGAGTTACATCGTGAACACCGATAAACACCGAGGCAAAGGCCAGTACGAGAAAAACCAGTATTAAATAGCGCAATTTCATCTCTAACTAAGGGAGCCTGTCTAATAACCTGTACCAAGCTTCGGCCCTGTCCTCCCCCCAATAATGATAATCATTATCAAAACAACTAGGATAAATTATAGCAGTGATATTGTATCTGTCAATGTGATGAGGTTTTTAAGCAGGACAAATGAGCCGCCAGGAGCATCCCGACAGCTTGATCTTTTTGAGTTGAGACGACCAAAACTGAATGTTACAACTTCCATTCTTCCCGCAGTAGCCCCATTCGGATCGAATCATAATACTTTCCATTATAATATCTGCACTTGCGAAGCCTGGCTTCGAGGGTCATGCCCAGCTTCTCCCCGACCTTCATCATCCGATGGTTTCCTGACCAGGTTGTAAAGCCTACTCTTACTAAAGGTAATGTATTAAACAAATGGTCGAAGGCGCATCCCATTGCTTCCATTTCGGTGCTTCTTCCTTGTAAGTTAACACCCACAGCGCATGTAGGTCTTGTTCTGTAACAGGCCTAATCGTTAAATCCTTTTCTGTATACATCGAGTACACCTCTTTATCATAAAATGCTCTTTTTCTATGCTGGGTTATATGATGCTTTATTGTATCTGCTTTTGCACAATATCGAATATCTATTTTGTCCGTCTTTGGAGCTAGTGCATAATTCATGTTGACAAACAATCAAAAATAATATATCTTAATATCAAGATAATAAATATAAAGAAAAGTTTACGACGACGGTTTATTTTGCTTTGAAAAACCTAATCATATAAAACCAAGGAGGGCAAATAACATGAAATTGTTAGGATTGCACCACGTTTCGGCGATTACAGCGGCAGCGGCTAAAAATGTTGATTTTTATACTCAGGTATTGGGACTTCGGTTGATCAAGAAAACGGTGAACCAGGACGATGTTAGTGTGTATCACCTCTTTTACGGAGATGAGCGCGGAACCGCGGGTACGGAAGTCACTTTCTTTGAAATTCCACATGCGGGACAAACGCGTACAGGCAATAACAGCATTTCAGCGCTCTCTCTGCGGGTACCGAACGACAAGGCGTTGAATTATTGGAAAAATCGCTTCGAGCAGCTGGATGTGAAGCATGGCGAAATTATAGATCAAGCAGGACGCTTGGCGCTTTCGTTCGAGGATTTTGAAGGACAACGCTTCTTCCTCATTTCCGATGAGCATGACAACGGAGTGCGCGGCGGCACGCCTTGGGAGAAAAGCCCTGTCCCTGCGGAATACGGCATTGTAGGACTTGGACCGGTTCATCTGACCATTCCCAAAGCGGAGAATACCATTCTTATTCTTGAACAAGTGATGGGCTTCCGTAAAAAAGGCTCCTACCCTTCCCCTGTTGCTGGACAACCAGATGTAGTTATCTACGAAACAGGTGAAGGCGGTACAGGAACTGAGGTCCATCTGGAAGAGCGCAACGATCTGCCACAAGAGCGACCAGGACGCGGCAGTGTGCATCACGTCGCTTTCCGTGTTGAAACCGAGGAGGAGCTCAAACAGTGGGTAGACCGTATTGGGCAGCTGCAAATTTCCAACTCTGGTTTTGTAGATCGCTTTTATTTCCGTTCCTTGTACTTCCGTGAGCCAAATGGCATTCTGTTTGAATTGGCTACCGATGGACCTGGCTTTGACACCGACGAGGAACTGGAATTTCTGGGTGAATCTCTGTCACTGCCTCCATTTTTGGAGTCGCGCCGTGCATCGATTGAAGCCAATCTCAAGCCGCTTAACACCAAGCATTAATAGGATATATTTGCTCTAAAATCACACAAAGCCAGGAACTTCTACATCGTGTAGAGGTTCCCGGCTTTTTTCATGCAACTGCTCTGTTTTCATTTAAAAAAGCATCTCATCTACAAGCTTTTCAGCTTTGACAGGTAAGCGAAATGCCCTTTTGGGCTGTGCTTACAGCTTTTTATCATCCACGCTATTCAGCCATGCTTCGATTTCTCCGATCACAGAGGCGATACAGCCATCTTGGAACGGTGAGATCAGTCCAGCCAGCTCAACCAATCCGGTAAAGGATCGACTTCCCCCGGCCCGGCACAGCTTCAAATAATCTTCCCACGCCGTCGCTCGATCTTCCCGCATACGTTTCCAGAACTGGAATGCACACAATTGTGCCAATGTATAGTCAATATAATAGAACGGAGATTGGAAAATATGTCCCTGCTTATGCCAAAATCCACCCTGCTCAAGGTACTCGTTGCCTTCATAATCCAGATGCGGTTTATACTTGCGTTCAATGGAACGCCATGCACTTTTACGTTCGGCCGGGGTCCAATCCGGGTGTTCATATACAGCATGCTGGAATTCGTCTACGGCTACGCCGTAAGGCACGAACAGCAACGATGAAGATAGATGCTCAAAGTGATATTTATCCGTATCTTCCTCGAAAAACAGCTTCATCCAAGGCCATGCGAAAAACTCCATACTCATCGAATGGATTTCAGCCGCCTCCATAGTTGGCCAGTGGTACTCGGGAATTTCAAAATGTCTGCTTTCATAGACCTGGAAGGCATGACCTGCTTCATGAGTCAATACGTCGATATCACCGGATGTGCCGTTGAAATTGGAGAAAATAAACGGCGTGCCATATTCGCTTAAAAATGTACAGTAGCCTCCGCTTTGCTTGCCCTTTTTGCTGATTAAATCCATCAGTCCACGCTCAACCATAAAGCTGAAAAACTCATGTGTTTCCGGTGAAAGCTCCTCATACATACGTGCTCCATGACGAAGGATCCAGTCCGGGTCACCTTTTGGCGTAGGATTGCCTGACAGGAAGTTGAAGCCCTCGTCGTAATAGCGCAGCTGGTCTACTCCGATCCGCTCGCGTTGGCGCTCTTTCAGCTTGGTTGCTAGAGGAACGATGTGCTTCAGCACCTGCTCACGGAAATTGGCTACCATCTCTGCGTTGTAATCTGTACGTCCCAAGCGGGCATAACCCAATTCTACGAAATTGTCATAGCCCAGCTTGTGTGCCATGCGTGTACGTACCTTCACCAATTCATCATAAATCCGGTCCAGCTCATCCTCATGCTCACTCATAAATTGATATTTGGCCTCAGAGGCCTGTTTGCGCGTCTCGCGATTAGTCGCCATTTCAAAAGGCAGGAGCTGAGACAATGTGCGTTCTTCTCCCTCGAACGGAATCTTCGCTGAAGCAATCAATTGAGCATATTCTGAGGTCAGCTTATTTTCCTGCTGCAAATCCTCAATGATATCGGGGTGGAACGACTTGAGCGCTACCTCGGCAATATTGAAGAGCTGGCTGCCCCATTGGCTCTCCAACTCGGCTCTAAATGGAGAATCCACCAAAGCCCGGTAGTAATCGGTTACATACTCCTGAATAACCGGCATGAAATCATCAGCGTGCTCTTGCTCCGCTTTGTAAAAGGCATCCTCCGTATCAATGGAGTGCCGAACTTCTACTAATTGCAATTGCGTTTCCACATTACTGCGCAGCTTGTTAATCGCATGAATAACTTCATTTTGACGTTCTACACTGTCCGCTTCACGAAACTGCTGCAACAGCGTTTTAAACCGCTGTTCAATTTCAGGTTGCTCTGGCCGACTGTAAGCCATTTCGCTGAATAATGTCATTGCTTCGTTTCCCCCTTTAATGTAATAAACCTGATGCCTATTATACAGTACGTTTAGACCAAACTGGAAGCTGGAATTCCAATAAAATACAATCGAAAAAGCCACAATACCATGTATTGCGGCTTTTGCACCGAGGCTAACTCTATATATCATAGATGTCGTTATCTAAAGTAACCTCAATATATATACAGTCTGGTGGAGATTTATAAGTCTCCTTAATGTTGCAGACCTTCGTTCCTTTATTGATTTTGCAAACGGTGTGCCACATGCAGAGTTGGACCGACAAATTCATTTAGCTTGAAGCCACCTTCGATGGCCTGTGTAATGAATTTCTTAGCCTGATCCACAGCTTCACGGACAGTCAGCCCTTGCGCCAAACCAGCCGTTACCGCAGCCGAAGTGGTACAGCCTGCACCGTGGGTAAAGTTGGTTTGTACAACGTCTGCCTCAAACCAGTCAAAAGTGATTCCATCATACAGCAGATCCATCGCTTTACCAGCACGAATTTTGCCACGGTCCTTGATCAGCACGTGCTTAGCACCACGCTCATGGATAATAGCAGCCGCTTCCTGCATCTGCTCCAGTGTCGTGATCGGACCATTCTTTGCCAGCTGCGAAGCCTCGAACAAGTTCGGTGTCACGAGGTCAGCGCCAGGAATCAACAATTCCAGCATGGCCTCTGTATTTTCCGGCTGAAGCACTTCATCCGTGCCTTTGCAGACCATAACTGGGTCAATCACAATCCGTTCCAGATCATGCTTTTTCAAATGGCTGGCCACCAGTTCGATGATATCTACGGAACCCAGCATACCAGTCTTCATTGCATCAAAACCGATACCTTCCAATACAGTACGCAGCTGCGCTTCTACCACGTCCAGCGCAACAGGATATACAAGATGGTTCCAGGTTTTAGGTTCCATCGCAACTACGGTAGTCAATACAGTCATGCCATATACGCCAAGCTCCTGAAAGGTCTTCAGGTCCGCCTGAATACCTGCTCCGCCGCTTGTGTCGGAGCCGGCTATCGTTAGTGTTTTGGGAATCGTCATTAGTACATGCTCTCCTTCACTTTCTGTGCTGCATTTATCCTAATCCTGCATGCGAAACTTGTCAACGCGCAAAACTATCCCTTCCATACGAAAAGTCACAAGAACCAGCCACAGCTAAAAAACGAGAATATCCCCCCTCTGAATAGGAACATCCTCGTAAGTACGTGTTATATGAAGAATTTGAATGAATTTAGACTTATAAATACCCACCCGTACTATGATCATAGGCATGATTTTTTTCATTTGCCCGTACGCCGAGGCAAAGACTCTGATACAACTGCTGCTGTCCTGAGGTAGCAAAATTTCGATGCTGCTCAAATAAAGCCATGCAACCAATGATATGCTCGGTATAGCTGTTATCGACAGATAGCTGCAGGCAATGCAGTGTTTGTCCCAAGCCCTTGGGGTAATCGCCTTTTCGAAAATAATATTCCGCATACACCTTGCAAAAGGAGGCAAAGCGAAATGCATTAAAGTGCCTGTGATAATGTGTGTCCCATTGTTCCGGTGCAAGCTCCCAAAAGCTCTTGAGTTGCTGGCTGAATAGCTCCAGCTCGGCATCCACGAAATAGCCAAACCGGTTCGCCGATTCGAGCAACGTATTCAAGCCCTCCAGTGTCTCATCCGGATGCTCGCGCAGGTAAGTAATATATTCATAGATTGCAGAAGTGTTGCCCATTTTGATTTCAATACAAAGTCGGTTGCCCCGTGCATATACACGATGCAGGTTAACCACTTTCCAGCCTTCCTCGTCCAAACCCTCAAACCAGCTCAAATCTGCGTAACCTTCAATCCATTGCTTGGACTCCTCATATCTACCCTGAAACTCATAGCAGCTGGCCTTAAGCAGATGCCCTTGAGCATAGTAATAAACGAGCGGCTTAAGCAGCTCCAGGTGCTCATCTCCAAAGCGGTTCCGATTGCGATACAATGCCTGCGCCAACTCTCTTAGCTCGTCCGCGTACATTTCCATCTCGGACCATTGCATTTTTAAAGCAAACACTTGAGACAGCATATGTAAGCCTTCCAGTGCATAAATTTCCGGTAGACGACTACGGTACAAATGGAATTGCACAGCAGCCTTCAGGTTCCGTTGGTTATCCTTAATCTGAATCTGGAATATACGAAAATAGCTAATCGCCAACCGTTCGGAGTGGGTATACTTTTCACTCTCAATGACACAATCATACAAAAGCATGGAGGCTTCAAGTCGGCCATCCTCAAACATCGCTTCTGCAGTCTCAAAAATAGCCGGAACATTCGATAAATCGTCCATCAAATAACCAAGCACACTGCGTATACAGTCCAGTTTGTTCAACTCTGAGCAACGAAGAAGAAACGGACGCAGCCTTCTCCAGTGGGGCAAGGAATGAATAAAACATTCATCAACATACATCTCGAACAAAGATCCTTCTTCCAATCCCATCGCCTCAGTAATCAGATCAAGCTGATTAACTGAAATAGGCCGTGGCGGGTTTCGGTTAAGTATACCGCTAAGTGTACCCGGATTTACCTTGGAAGCATCTGCAAAACATTGCATTGAAATACCTTCAGTTTGAATATACTTTTCTATTTCTGCGCGGATCGTGGTGTTTTTTTCCAAAGGGACACCCCCTCAAACGAATGATGGTGACTTTTTCATTACCTTTTAAACCAAAATTTGTTTAATCAAAGTATATGTCTAATTATACGACAGGTCAATAACTTTAAACGCGACTCAGGACATATAAAATCACGAATTTCGTACGATTTTAAATCTGTTTTATGAAAAAAGACCGTCCTCTGAGAGACAGTCTTTTTCTATTATTTTGATGCTGTGGACTTAGAAGATCACAACTTGCAAATTTTTTTAAAATCATCGAAAATCAAGAGCAAACTTAGCGTATCCTTCTACCGTCAGTCCTTCATAAAGCAACTCAGAATAAGTATTGGTGACATTCGTTGCTTGCGGCGAGGTTAGGAACGTCACATGTGGACGACCCGACCATGGGGCGAGGGACCAGTGACCATCAGCCTTTGGCGTCAGCGTCTTCATATGCCGCACATACTCAGTCAGCACATGTCGGTTCTCATCCGGTGAAGCCAGTACAATTCGCTCCCCGCCCGGATTAACCAGCGCAGAGGAGAACGCGCGATAGTTATTCGTAACAACCAGATAAATCCGCTGCATATCCATCGGTTCCCCTTCAAAAGACATGTGAATGATTCTGTGTGCATCCAGGTTTTTTAATTCCCCGGCTGCATCGTATCTGGCTGGCTGTGTTACATCTATCTGGTACTTGATGCCATCGATGATATCGAAATTAAAGCTTGGAAACTCAGAATTAATCAGCGCTTGTTCCTCCTCTACCGAAGGATCAATTTGCCGGAATTGACCAGCAGACCACTCAAGCCATTCCCGAATTTCCGCCCCGCTCAACCGAACGACATGCAGCGTATTCGGAAAATTGTACAGATCGGCAATATGCTTGATTGCCAGTGTTCCCGCCGGAATATCGGTATAATACGCCGGACCGTATCTCCCGCCTGTTTTAAAAGGAGCTGCTGCCGACAGAACGGGCAACCCTTCATACTCGCTCCCTTGTATCTGCTGCTTCACATACCAAATTTGTGCATCATTCACGAGCTGAACTGAGGCATCATCCATCACCTGTGCAAAAAAGCTGTTCACCGCTACCGTCGTTTGGCCTACAGGTGCACGGATATAATCTAGGGTTCCCGCATGTTCAGCTGCTACCGCCTGCTGAATAGCAGTATCGGGTTGGACGAGTGCTTCCTTGTGTATCGGGTCATATACCGGGCGTACCTCGGCAGCAGATGCAGATACTTGCCACTTCCCTTCAATAAAGGTCAGATCC
Source organism: Paenibacillus jamilae (assembly GCF_050482105.1). Lineage (GTDB taxonomy): Bacteria > Bacillota > Bacilli > Paenibacillales > Paenibacillaceae > Paenibacillus > Paenibacillus jamilae_B. The sequence continues at coordinate 131,409 of NZ_JBCNHI010000023.1, forward strand.
AGATCAATGATACCCAGATGATCCCCCCAGAAGCCCGGCTCTACTGCTGGAATACCATGGATAGTACCCTGCTCTGTATCCACACCTGTCATACCTACAAACGAAGGGCCTGGAAATACTTTATGTGCATGACCAAACACAATGGCATCGATCCCCTCCACCCTGCTCAGATGCAGCACCGCATTTTCCATATTGGGAGCTTCGGGAATATCCTCAAAGCCTGCATGGGGCATAGCAATAATGAGATCGGCTCCCGCCGCCTGCATTTCCGGAATAAACCGTCTTGCGGTTTCCAGCATATCTTTGACGATAAGTTTCCCTTCCAACCATGCCTTGTCCCATTGCATAATTTGCGGGGGCACAAAGCCGATGACCCCCACCTTCAGCAGATGCTTCCCGCCTGCTTCATCCTCTACCGTCTTATCCAGCAACAGATAAGGCGTGAAGTAGTTTTGTTCTTCCTCTCCCGCTATATAAATGTTGGCATTCACATAAGGAAACTGTGCTCCTTGAAGGCAAGTCTGCAAATATTCCAACCCATAGTTAAATTCATGATTACCAATACTGCCTGCCTCATACCCCAGCAAATTCATTGCTTTATAGGCGGGATGCACCTCGCTTGGGTCCTGTTGGAGCCGCTGTACAGCATAATCCCCCATCGGATTCCCCTGAATCACATCTCCGTTATCCAGCAGCAAGTGATTAGGCACCTCTGCCCGAGCCGTATGAATCAGACTAGCCGTTTGCGCCAGACCGTAATGCAGTGTTTCCTGATCTGTATAGTAATCATAATTCCACAAGCTGACATGCAGATCGGTTGTAACCATAATGCGGAATTTCACCCTCGCAGCACTTGCATTTTCCTGCCCTGTCTTATCATTCATGTCCAATTGGTCCAATCTTGTTCTCTCCCTCAGCTTCGGTCATAGAGCTTGAACAAGTCTAACAGAGCACTGTTAAGAGAATGTTAAAATAAGCAATTCGCATAGATATCACCTATGCCCCCTAAGCAGATGATAAATTTTACATCATTTTTACCAAAGTCAGGAGTGGTTTTTACCCTAGCTACGGGACTAGCTGTTAAGATTTGGTTTGTCACTGAATTTACAGTTTTTTTAAATCTTCGTTATTACGATATTTAGGGGGAAATTATTTTGTTCAAAAAAGCACTGACCTTGTGCATGACCTTCACACTGGCAGCGGGTTTAGCCGCTTGTGGCTCAAATGCAAGCAATAATAACAGCGCCTCCACTCCAGGTACAGATGGCTCTAAAAACGAAAGCACAGCCTATGTCCCTAAAGAGTTAAAGGTACAGTTCGTTCCTTCTCAAAATGCAGATACACTCGAAGCCAAGGCAAAACCGCTCGAAAAGCTGCTGGGGGACAAGCTCGGAATTCCGGTAAAAGTAACCGTATCTCCTGATTACAATACAATTGTGGAAGCCATGTCTTCCAAACAGGTCGATGTAGGATTCCTTCCGCCGAACGCTTATGTACTGGCACACGATAACCGTAAAGCGGCCGACTTGCTCCTGCAAGCTCAACGCTACGGTATTGAAGATGCCACAGGCAAGGACACGACTGAAAAAGTAAACTTTTATAAAGCAATGATCGTGGTGAAAAAGGATTCTCCGATTCAAAGTCTGGCTGATCTGAAAGGCAAGAAGGTGGGCTGGCAAAATGTTACCTCCTCCGCAGGCTATGTGTATCCCGCAGCAGAGCTGAAAAAAGCTGGCGTGGACCCAGATACGGATGTGCAGGGTGTGACGATCAAAGGCCACGACGCTGCTATTCTGGCACTGCTGAACGGCCAGGTTGATGCTGTTGCTGTTTTCCAGGATGCACGTAACACAGTGAAGAAGGAAATCCCGGACGTATTTGAAAAAACACGTGTCATTCATTACACAGCTAAAATTCCAAATGACACCGTCAGCGTACGTTCCGATATGGATCAAACGTGGAGAGACAAAATCGCCCAAGCCTTTATCGACATTGCCAACGATCCTGAAGGCGGCGCAATTATTAAAGAAATTTACACCCATGTAGGTTATGAAAAGGGCGACGATAAAAACTTCGACTCTGTGCGTGAATACGCAGAAGCTGTCGGCCAAGCAGTAAAGTAACAGCTACGAAACAGGCTTTACGAATGACAGGGCAGCACCGTCCATGTATTCATGGCGGTGTTGTTTTCATTCCACCCCATCAGGGAGAAAGTTGGGAGCAAATGATCGAATTTCGAAACGTATCGAAAACATACCCGAACGGCACCACAGGGTTGAACAATATTAATTTGACGATTCAGGAGGGGGAAATGGTCGTCATTGTCGGCTTATCCGGTGCAGGTAAGTCCACCCTGCTGCGTTCCATTAACCGACTGCATGACATTACGTCCGGCGACATCGTTGTAGGTGGCAGGTCTGTCACGTCTGCCGGAAGCAGCGAGCTGCGGCGCATTCGCCGTGATATCGGCATGATTTTTCAAAGCTTCAACCTGGTTAAGCGTTCGACGGTGCTTCGCAACGTACTTTCCGGCCGCGTTGGTTATCATTCGACGCTGCGGACCATTCTCGGTCTCTTCCCAAAGGAAGATATCGAACTGGCACTAACGGCGCTGGAACGCGTAAACATCCGCGAAAAAGCTTACAGCCGAGCCGATGAGCTGTCCGGCGGTCAACAGCAGCGTGTATCCATCGCGCGTGCCCTGGCGCAGGAGGCTAAAATTATCTTGGCAGACGAGCCTGTCGCGTCGCTCGATCCGCTGACCACCCGCCAGGTGATGGACGACCTCCAGCGAATTAACCGTGAAATGAAGATTACGACCATTGTCAATCTGCATTTCATTGATCTGGCGCGCGAATATGCAACACGGATCATCGGCTTACGCGCGGGAGAAGTCGTGTTTGACGGCACGCCGGAGGAGGCTACGGATGAAGCTTTTGCGGAGATCTACGGCCGGGCTATCAAGCATGATGAACTGCTAGGAGTGGGATCATGAAGCCCGACTCTACTGCCCAGCCGCTCTCTTCAACGCAACCGTCACCATCTGCTGGACCGCCGCAGCCAGGCAAGCCGTCCGCAGGGCCACCTTTGCCAGGACGCTACAAGCGTTACGCTACCTGGATGATTTTTATCGTAGTGCTGGTGGCCTGCTCCATTCATACGGATGCCACGCCTTACCAATTGATCGTCGGCCTACCGGAGATGGGCAAATTGCTGGAGGAAATGTTTCCTCCAGACTGGAGTTACCTGCCTACGATCTGGAAACCGATGCTGGAAACAATCCAGATTGCCATTGTCGGCACGACACTGGGAGCCATTTTGGCAGTCCCTGTCGCATTGCTATGCGCTTATAATGTGATGCCGCGCAAGCTGATCTCGCTGCCGATGCGCACGATCCTGAATCTGGTACGGACGATTCCCGATTTGCTGTTTGCCTCGATCTTTGTGGCCGTATTCGGCATCGGACCGTTTGCAGGGATGCTTGCCCTGCTCTTCTTTTCCTTCGGGATCATCGCCAAGCTGACCTTTGAGGCGATAGAAGCCATTGATCCTGGCCCCCTGGAGGCTATGACTGCTGTTGGCGCGAGCCGCATTCAAGTTATCGCGTTTGGTGTAGTTCCGCAGGCACTGCCTTATTTTGTGTCATATTTGCTGTACACCTTTGAGGTTAATGTGCGTGCAGCTTCTGTGCTGGGGCTGGTCGGCGCTGGCGGCATCGGTCTGCTGCTTGACCGCTCCCTCGGACTATTCCGATATGACCGGGCAAGCATTATTATTCTACTGACCCTCGTCATCGTCCTTGCGATTGATTACGGCAGTAATCTGCTACGGAGGAAATTATTATGAATGATCCTACGCTTCGCAGACCTATTGGCCCCCGCCTGCGCTTATGGGCGATAGCCATTCTGCTAATTATTATTTATATTTGGGCTTTTCGCGGGATGCAGTTTGAAGGATTACAGGGGACAGCCAAAAGCGTATCAGTTGCGATATTGGACGGCTTTCTTCATCCCGACTGGTCGTTTGTCTACATCCCTGAGGGGGAGGATTTGCTGCGTGGGTTGCTGGATACACTGGTCATTTCAGTGCTCGGAACCTTCGTGTCCGCATTTGTCTGCCTTCCGTTTGCCTTTTGGGCATCCAGCAATATGACCCGTCTGCGTACCTTATCAGGTAGCGGAAAATTTGTACTTAGTGTCATCCGGGTATTTCCCGAAATGATCGTCGCTATCCTATTCATTAAAGCCGTGGGTCCCGGCTCATTTGCAGGTGTGCTTGCCCTCGGCATTCACTCGATCGGCATGCTGGCCAAGCTGTTCTCAGAAACGATTGAAAGTGTCGATCACGGGCCGCAGGAAGCTTTGATTGCATGCGGCGCCAACCGTTGGCAGGTCATTTTCTTCGCCGTGCTGCCGCAGGTGATTCCACAGTTTCTTTCCTATTCGCTCTATCGTTTTGAAATTAATATCCGGTCCGCAACCACGCTCGGTCTGGTAGGTGCAGGCGGAATTGGTACTCCGCTGCTGTTTGCACTCCAAATGCGCAACTGGAACCGGGTAGGCGTTATTTTACTCGGCATTGTAGTGTTGATCATTTTGACGGATCTGGTATCCGGCTGGCTGCGTAAACGGATCGTATAATTAAAAATTTCTAACTCAACAAAAGCCTCTCCTGTGTAAAAGGGACATGCAATGCCCCCATTGACTCGGAAGAGGCTTTTGCTATTCAACAACTCCCAGCCAGTTCATCGATAACTCGCCGAACTTCCTCTGCTGTATTGTAAAAATGCGGGGCCACACGGATGACATCCTTTCGTGCCGACACAATCATATTCCGGCTCCGCAAATGCCTCTCTACCGCCAACACGTCGGCTACTTCAACAGCGAGCAGGCTTGGTAATGTGCCTCCTCCGTCAGGTATGCGTATGTGTAACCCTTTACTGCGTCCATATTCAAATGAAAAGTCCATCAGCTCATACATATAGGACTGGATGTCCGTGACCCCAATCTCCAGTAGCAGCTTTAAGGCTGCATTGGCAGCAAAGATGCTAATGAAGGAAGGTAATCCTGTCTCAAAGCGGCGAGCTCCCGCCGCTGGAGCCGGATGAGCAATATCAAACCGGGAGGAGGGCTCCTGTCCGAGCCAGCCTGTAAGACGAGGCTTGAAGCGGTCTATTTGGTCTTTGCTTATATAAAGAAACGCCACGCCTGGTATCCCCAGCATATATTTGCGTGCTCCTGCGACTAGAATATCTATGTCCATTGCCTTTACATCCACCGGAATCATGCCTGTAGACTGATAAGCATCCACGAACAGTAACGCCTGATTTCGGTGAGCTATATTGGCAATGGATTTGAGATCCTGCTGAAATCCGTTGGTATAATTCACATGGGACACCATAATAAGCGCAGTATTCTCCTTAATATGCTCCTCATACTGCTTTAGGGTCACTTCTCCCTCCGTAGAAGGGATACAGCAAATATGATCACGGAACAGCTCCTGCGCCTGCCAGATGTGCCCCACCGTCGGAAAGTCGGTGTCCGCATACACAATCCCTTCTTTTCCCGGCACATAAGGAAGGGCAGTGGCCACACCGGCAATCGCTTCAGAGGCTGAGGACAGCACCGCAATTTCGTTAGGCTCCGCCCCGATGAGTTTGGCAAAATGCCCTCTGGCTTCCTCCAAACGTGCCATAGATAGGGCGCCGTTATGACCGTGTTGCAGCAAACTTCGATGGTATTCCTCAATGGCCGCGGAAACCGGTCTCGATATCGCCCCCTGGGAACAGCTTCCTACATGGATATGTGAGGACAGCACCGGAAACAACTGACGATAGGACTGAAACGGATGTTTCATATTTCCCTTCGCTCCTCCTGGGCACACTGACGTGCCTTGATATGATCATTTTATTATCCATATAAGCCACCTTAGAACAAGAGCCTCTCTTCCCATCTTCTCGCCGTATACAGACGATAGACATAAAGAGAGGCCCTATTGGATCATATACACAATCTCAATTAATGCACGCGTTTACGTCCAAACCAGCTTTTAAGCACCAGGGTTGCCAGAGCAAGAAGCAGCAGTAACGAGGCCACCGCAAAAGATGCCGAGAACTGATACTCGTTATACAAAATCTCCACATGCAGTGGAAGTGTATTCGTCTCTCCCCGAATATGTCCCGAGACAACGGATACTGCACCGAACTCCCCCATGGCTCTCGCATTACACAGAATAATGCCATACAGCAAACCCCACTTGATGTTCGGCAGCGTCACTTGCCAGAAAATACGCCAGCCGCGCGCGCCCAGCGTGACCGCCGCTTCCTCCTCCTGCTGTCCCTGATCTTCCATCAGCGGAATAAGCTCGCGTGCTACAAAAGGAAAGGTAATGAACAGTGTTGCCAAAATAATGCCCGGCAAAGCAAAAATAATTTTAATATCATGCTCGTACAGCCACGGCCCAAGCCAGCCCTGTGCGCCGAACACTAATACATACATCAGGCCTCCGACGACAGGCGAGATCGCAAAGGGTAAATCAATTAAGGTGACCAGCAAGCCTTTGCCGCGAAATTGAAATTTCGTGATCAGCCAGGCGGCAGCTACACCAAATACCGTATTCAGTGGAACCGTTATCGCTGCCACCAGTAGCGTCAACCGCAATGCGGACATGGCATCCGGGTCCCGAAGCGCTTCAACGTATACGCTCCATCCCTGCTTGAGTGCTTCGGTAAGGACGACAATTAGCGGCAATACCAACACCCAGAGCAAAGCTAAAAAAGCAGCCCCAATGAGCGTCCACTTCACCCAAGGGGCTTCAGTTGTAACCCTGTTGGGCGGTGCGGATGCAGGCACTGGTGCAACAGAAGCAAGCTCCTGCCCAGTTATCGCTTGTGACATAGTATACCTCCTTGAACACGGGGTTTAATGCGAAGGCCTCTGCTGTCTCTAGGCTAACGTTAGACCGTTGCATTAGAGATTTACATTTAGACCGTTATTTAGATTGCACGGCGCCGCGACCAGCGCTGAATACTGTTAATCACGAATAACAGCACGAATGAAATGACCAGCAGCATTAACGCTACCGCCGTCGCCCCTGCATAGTCATTTTGCTCCAGCTTGGACATAATGAGCAGTGGAGCAATCTCGGTCTTCATCGGCATATTGCCAGAGATGAAGACGACAGAGCCGTACTCGCCAATACCGCGGGCAAAAGCGAGCGCAAAGCCCGTCAGCAGTGGCGGCACCAGTTCCGGCACAATAACGCTGCGAAAGGTACGCCATCTGCCCGCTCCCAGCGTAGCAGCCACCTCCTCCTCATCCTTGTCCAGCTCCTCCAACACTGGCTGAACTGTCCGTACGACGAACGGAATACCAATAAACATTAACGCGAGCGTAATCCCCGTCTGTGAGTACGCCAATTTCCACCCAAGCGGTTCAAACAGCGAACCGATCCAGCCGTTCTGTGCATATAGAGCGGTCAACGCAACCCCTGCCACCGCCGTAGGCAAAGCAAAGGGCAGATCAATGACCGCATCAAAAATTTGTTTCCCCGGAAACTCATAACGCACCAATACCCAGGCGATTAATAAACCGAGGAACAGATCGATCAGCGCCGCAGCCGCAGCACACAAAAAGCTCACCTTGTAGGAAGCCAGCACCCTGGCATCCGTCGCCACGTCCCAAAACTTCTCCCACGTCAGCCCGGTTGAATTCAGGAGCAGTGCTGATAATGGCACCAGCACCACCAGACTGAGGTACAGCACACTATAACCCATTGTTAACCCGAATCCGGGAAGTACGCGTTTTCGGGCGGCTTGCATTTGACTCATGTTCTGTCCATCCCTCTCTGCATCCTTTGACTAAGACACTCGGCGCCTACCGATCCACTGGCCTTCACAATCCACTTATGTCATGAACCTCCAGGTACATAAATCTGGTCAAAAATACCCTTGTCGCTAAAATGCTTTTGCTGTGTCTCTTTCCATGTCCCGAATATATCCTTCAAGGTTACGAGCTCCAGCTTAGGAAATTGATCCTTGAACTTTGCTGTCACACTCTCCAATGTTGGGCGGTAATAATTTTCGGCAGCAATGGTCTGCCCTTCTTCACTGTACAGATATTTCAGGTATGCGTCCGCTACCTCGCGTGTACCTTTTTTATCTACCACCTTATCGACTATCGCTACCGGAGGCTCAGCCAAAATACTGATCGACGGATATACGATATCGAATTTATCCGCACCTAGCTCCTTCACAGAGAGCAGTGCTTCATTTTCCCAAGCGATCAGTACATCGCCAATTCCACGCTCTACGAAGGTCGTCGTCGCTCCACGTGCTCCGCTATCCAGTACCGGCACATGCTTATACAGCTCCTGTACAAACTGCTGCGCTTTGGCTTCATCGTTATTGTTCTTTTTGAGCGCATAGGCCCAAGCTGCAAGATAGTTCCAGCGAGCTCCACCCGAGGTTTTAGGGTTCGGTGTAATGACCTGCACATCGCCGCGGATTAAATCGTCCCAGTCCTTAATCCCCTTCGGGTTCCCTTTACGTACCAATAACACGATGGTTGATGTGTACGGGGAACTGTTATGCTCATATTTACTTTGCCAGCCCTCTTTAACAAGCCCTTTTTCCTGTAACGCATCAATATCGTAGCCCAGGGCTAGTGTAACCACGTCTGCATCCAACCCATCCTGCACAGAGCGGCTTTGCTTGCCAGATCCCCCATGAGATTGCTTGATCGTAACCTTCTGCCCTTTCTCCTTCTCCCAATGGGCGGCAAACGCTTTATTATATGCCTCATACAATTCACGGGTCGGATCATAAGAAACATTGAGCAACTCCACGTCCTTGGAGCCAGAAGCAGAGCTACCACCCGCTTGCGTCCCCTCCTTGCTTGCGGAGCAAGCACTCAGCATCATCGTTAAAACCAAAGATAGTCCGAGAATTAGCCGAATTTTGTGTTTCCTCTTCATCAAGGCACCCCTCATTCTATGTAATTTGTAAATACACATTCATTTACGCCTGTTATTTACAGACATAATCAAAAAAAAGGGCGGAGAATTCCCTGATGCAGCCCTGATAGGTCAAACCTGTCGCGTGTACAGTGTCTGCCTGCTGTTCCTAGAGGTTCTCCGCCAGAATGGCGAGATTATACTTTAATTCTTTAATTCCTACCTGTTTAATGAGTTATATGGATATAATACGAGAGTTTATGAGGGATGTCAAACCTTTTTTTGGTATGATATGATCTATAATTTTACTTCTTCAAGGGGGGACAGTCAGAAACATTCTATACGTTTCCGACCGCCTAGAGGGCATGTGCACACGTGGAGTACAACTTAGTTTGCTACCGTTTCGAGGTTGATTGAAAAGACTCCAAAATGCTTCGGATTGTCCGTAGCTCTTCTCAGCCACAGCTCGCCTGATCCAACCATAACTCCCTGATAATTAACAAACAATTCATCTGTCTTTTGGTTCACCAGCGCTTCACGAATCGCATCTGTAAAAATCTGATCATATTTGGCCATAAAATCTTTTTTGTTCGGAATCGTCAGCGACTTTTCAACATCATTGACACGCAGAGGGTACAAAATATAATCGGCTACCTTCTCCTTGTCATTGTCAGCAACCGCCTTCTGCAACGCTTTGAATGTATTCAAAAACGCTTTAGGATCTTGAATACCTGCTACCTCAAAAGGATTTTGGGAGGCATTAGGGGCTGTAGAAGAGGTATCTGATGAAGTAGCTGGAACGGAAGGAGCTGACTTTTGCGCATCTGTACTGCTGTTTTCTGCACTCTCGCTCTCCTTAGCCGCTTTGTCACTTTGGGCTGAACCACTCTGCTTGTCTCCAGCTTTATTCTCGATCTTGCTTGTACTGTTCCCGACATCACTCGTATCAGTATTATTATCCTGACCACAGCCTGTTAGAGCTACAAATGTAAGTGTAAGTAAAATGGCTGTAAGTGACAGCCTCCGTGACATTTTGTGATTATCGGACTCGTGTTTTTTGGGCACAACGGGTCATCCTTTCTGCTTTCTACTCTGACCTATTCTGTTCATTAAGTCTTCAACCGTTCTATTGTAACATAAGTAGACTAATGACCGCATGTCGTGCCCATTCTGGAAGGAGCTTACAGTGTAATATATGCGAAGGTTTTAACGCTTCCTTGTGATCCATCGTCCGTACTTACTTTCAAAATTAACTCTTTCCAGGAGTCATCTGTAGCTTCATGCTGTCCCTCTGGCTTGGTAAACAGCAGATCGCGGCGTTCTCCCGGCTGCAACGTTTGGCTGGAAAATCCGCTCGTTGTGCCTTGCAAGTCTGATCCATTCGAACTGTTGAGCTTGTATCGTACGGGTTGCTTGCCTGTATTCTTGATACTGATATACAGCTTACGCCCCTCTTCAAATCTAAATTCTGTTTGTCCTTGTCCTCCGAATTGCATCTCCTGATCATGTATAATGCGTTTTGCTGCGCTTCCTGGCTCGCTCTGTATACGAAGTGGAACCTTCGAATGGCTCTGATTGACTTCTGTGATGGTTGATGACGGAACGCTCATATTGGCCCAAGCGACATAACCTACGATCACCCCCGCTACACCCATCCAAACCCATTTTTCCACCATTTCATATCCCTCCTTCACAAAATATGCTGAAGCTGCGCTATATAAATTCAGTCATCACCATGATTACACAGATGAAACGGCTTATCTTCTATAAGAAAGCGATCCAGCCAGGTCATGTCATATATAAAATCGGGTGCCGATTCGATCAATCCGTTCACAATGTTCAAGGAACGCAGATTTCTCAGGCTTTGTATCTCAGCGGGCAGCATACGGATTCCACTATACGAGATATCCAGATACTCTAGCTGCTGCAGCTCACCGATTGCAGGAGGCAATTGCCGGAATGCCAGTTCCTCCTTGGGGATTACCTTTTGGTCTGGTGCCGGACGATCATAGCATAATCAATTAGTCTTTCATAAGCTGTCCCACGAACATCGCTGTATAATCGGAACATGTCTCTCCTCCTCTGGCTGTGCTGCGCCCTGAAAATAAAAAAAGCCAAACTCATATCTATTATGAGTCTGGCTGTCATATTTTTCAAACTCACTTAAAGGAATCCATCGGGTGGCTCTCTATCTAGATCATCCATATGAGTAGGTTACACGTTCAACGTGTTACGGGACTTTTTCTTATCCTGCACACTATATACTACAAAGATAATTAAATAAGCCGCAATCAGCAAAGTAGAGAACAAGTACATTGTTTTGTAAGACGTTAATCCGGCAACCATCCCTAGAATCAAAGATCCGCCTCCAACCCCCAAATCGAAAAAATTATAAAAAGAGCCTACAGCGTCCTCTCGCTCATCTTCTCCGACTACACTGATTGCCCAAGCCTGTAAAGCTGGAAAAATAGCTCCGAAACTCGCACCATACAGCACAGCAGCCATTAAAAATTGTAGCTCGGTCTGTGATGAAGTGACCATAACGATGGCGACGATAAGCACAATTCCTGCGGGGATCAAGATATAAGCTGGACCTTTAGTATCAAAAATCCTACCGGACACCAGCCGAACGAGAAAGCTTGCCATAGCCACCGTAAAGAAGAACCAGGCCGCATTGGTAAAGCCCTGCTCCTTGGCAAATAGGGCCACGAAAGACATCACTCCCCCTGCCACCACGCCAATTAGTAGCACAAGACCGGATTGCAGCAGCACTCTTTTTTCAAATAATTTAAATGGAACCTTCTTTTTGTCCTTTGCTGTATCTGCCGTCGTGGGATTCGCAGAACGTCGACGAACCCATATGCTCATCACAAGCGACAGCAGCAAAATTATAGCTCCCGTGGAAAATAGCCCACTAAAATCTGCTGCATGAAGCATCCATATGCCGAGCAGGGGTCCGACTGAAATCGCTACGGTTTCACCTACGCCAAAGTAGCCCATTCCTTCCCCCATACGATGAGGAGGCAAATCATCTGATGCTGAGGTAGCATACAATGTGCTCGCAATACCGAATCCAAAACCATGCACTAGCCGAAAGACTAACAATAGTACCAAACTGGTGGAAAACATGTAGCTTCCCGTTGCCAGCATACAAATGACAACACCAATAATCAGTACATATTTCTTGTCCAAAAGCTGGATCAGTGTGCCGGAGAATGGACGAATCAATATAGCCGAGCACATAAACACGCCTGTCACCAAGCCAATCTGTGACGGACTGCCGCCAAGACTTTCTACAAACAGTGGCAACGTGGGCATAAGCATTTCAAATGCCATAAATAATAGAGCGTTGGATATCATCAAAAATATAAAATTTCTGGACCAAAAGGTTTCTTTAACAGACACAGCTCTCTTCCCCCAATAAAACCATGTTTATTTCAAAGACTTAGATGTTCAGTTCAAAATCAAGCCGTGCCAGTAAATATCCCAGGAGCTTTCCAGACGCGGATCAAAACCAGCGGTGCCGTTGTACACCAGTTCTACCAGCATCCCTTCAATCAAATTCATATAGGCTGTAGTGGCAGATTGAACTGGAACACGAAGCTTAACCGACGTTTCGGCTGCCAGTCGCTCATATACCAAGCTGGTTTTATGCTGGACATAGCGTGTGACCAAAGCCTGAACCTGGTTTTCCAGCGCAGATGGAATCAGAAATCCGACATACAGAATCAAACGCAGATTCATGGCGCTCTCATAGCGCTCTTTGAATTCAATAATTAATCCTCGCAAAACAGCTTCAAGTGATTGTTCAGCTTGAGCTTGAAAATAACGATCCAGCTCCAAAATCTCTTGGTCTACCGCGTCCGCAAATATGTCTAAGAACAAATCATCTTTGCTTTTAAAATGAGCATAAATAGACTGTTTTTTAATTCCTACCTCATCAGCAATCAATTGTAGGGAGGCGGCATCGTATCCCTTTCTCGCAAATTGCTTTAGGCTAGCTGTTTTAATTTTTTGTAGTGTCATGTGTTCCCTCCAATAACCTTACGAACGGTCGTCAGTTTGTAGATTCAGTATAGTTCCCTCACTAGAAATTGACAACTGCATTTTTTAATTCTAGTTTAGTTACCTGCGCTGAGCACAAAAAAAAGCCGAAGCCCTGTAATGTAGGGGCCCCGGCTCTATAAGCATTGATCTGCTAACACTTTGTACTATACAGCTCAAATATTATTCTGTCACTGTTCCGTAGATCAACACGGGCGCATCCGCATGATCCGCAATACGGATGTTTGCGTAGATTTTCTCCAGCACCTGATCTACGTCTTCACGGTTGGCATGGATAGTAACCAGAGAATCGCCTTTTTGAACCGCATCACCGACTTTTTTGTTCAGCATCAAGCCGACAGCCAAATCAATCTCGGATTCTTTGGTCGCGCGTCCTGCTCCCAGCAGCATCGCAGCAGTACCGATTTCGTCAGCCACGATTTCAGCTACTACACCGTCCTGCTTTGCAGGTACTTCAATAAGATACTGCGCTTGCGGCAGACGTTCAGGATGATCCACTACAGAGGCATCGCCGCCCTGGTTCGCAATAAACTCTTTGAATTTCTGCAACGCTTTGCCGTTACGAATGACCTCTTTGAGCTTCTCTTCAGCGTCTTCGAGAGAATCTGCTTTTCCAGCCAAAAATACCATCTGACTGCCCAAAGCCATACACAGCTCTTCCAGATCTTTAGGGCCTTCGCCACGCAGCGTATCAATTGCTTCTTTAACTTCCAGCGAGTTCCCGATGGCCAGCCCCAACGGTTGACTCATGTCAGAAATAACCGCCATGGTCTTGCGACCCACATTATTCCCGATGCTTACCATGGCATGTGCCAGTTCTTTGGCATCTTCTACTGTTTTCATGAATGCGCCCGCACCTGTCTTGACATCCAGTACGATGGCATCAGAGCCGGCAGCAATTTTCTTACTCATAATCGAGCTGGCAATCAGCGGAATCGAATTTACTGTGGCTGTAACGTCACGCAGGGCATACAATTTTTTATCCGCAGGTGTCAGGTTGCCACTTTGTCCAATGACCGCAATTTTACTACGATTCACCAAATCCACGAATTCATCCTTGCTGATTTCAACGTGAAAGCCTGCAATGGCCTCCAGCTTGTCGATCGTTCCGCCCGTATGGCCAAGGCCGCGACCTGACATTTTCGCTACTGGAATGTCCAAAGCTGCTACAAGCGGAGCCAGGACCAGTGTAGTCGTATCACCCACACCGCCGGTGGAATGCTTATCGACCTTTACACCTTCAATCGCGGACAAATCAATCGTATCTCCTGAGTGAACCATTGCCATGGTCAAATCAGCACGTTCCCGTTCGGTCATATCTTTGAAGAAAATAGACATTGCCAATGCACTGACCTGATAGTCAGGAATTTCACCCTGAGTATAGCCTTGGATAATAAAGTTAATTTCCTCAGTGCTCAGTTCTTTTCCGTCACGTTTTTTTTCAATCAAGTCTACCATTCTCATATGTCATTTCTCCTCACTGTGCGTATGATCGTTTACAGGGATACTGCTGTATCCAGTGCAACTTCCATCATTTCTTTAAAGGTGGTTTGCCGTTCCTCTGCTGTCGTTTCTTCGCCTGTCAGCAAATGATCGCTTACCGTCAGAATGGTCAGGGCGTTTACGCCGAACTTGGCTGCCAGCGTATATAAAGCCGAAGTCTCCATCTCCACACCCAGCACGCCATATTCCATCAGCTTTTGTACCACTGATTTGTCATCACGGTAGAAGCTGTCTGAGCTGAATACGTTGCCGACGTGCATATTCAAGCCTTTAGCAACACCGCGATCATAAGCACCCTTTAAGAGAGGGAAGCTGGCAATCGGTGAGAAATCATAGCCGCCAAAGATATGGCGGTTCATGCCAGAGTCTGTACAGGATGCCTGTGCCAAAATGACGTCACGAACGTGCACATGCTCCTTCATTCCGCCACATGTACCCACGCGGAACAAGTTTTTTACACCGTACTCGCTAATCAGCTCGTTGACATAAATACTGATGGAGGGCAGCCCCATCCCGGTTCCCTGTACAGACAGGCGTTTGCCCTGGTATGTTCCCGTGAAACCGAGCATTCCGCGCACCTCGTTGTAGCAGGTCACATCCTCCAGATACGTTTCAGCTATAAATTTCGCCCGCAGCGGGTCTCCTGGCAGCAAAATCGTTTCTGCAATCTCTCCAGGTTTGGCTCCAATGTGTACACTCATGTTTTTATTCCTCCGTCCCAATTGTCCATGCTTATATTGTTACTAATTATCCGGCCTGCACTCTTGCTGAGATTCTAGATTACTGAAGCTCTGCCAAAAAGCTAGTTCCATGCTCAGGCAGTTTTACACCGAAGTTATCCGCTACGGTCGCTCCAATATCCGCAAACGTCTTACGAACCGCCAGTTCCTTGCCTCCAGCTGCAAAACGAGGGGAATATACCAGCAAAGGCACATATTCGCGGGTATGATCTGTTCCGCGATATGTTGGGTCATTCCCATGGTCTGCGGTGATGATTAGCAGATCGTCATCAGTCATTTTGGCAAAGACCTCTGGCAGACGGGCATCGTAATCGTCCAACGCTTGACCGTACCCCTGCGGATCACGGCGGTGGCCGTATACAGCATCAAAGTCCACCAAATTCAAGAAGCTTAGTCCGGTGAATTCCTCGTCTAGCGTAGCCACCAGCTTATCCATGCCATCCATGTTGGACACCGTGCGCACGGCCTTCGTTACACCCTCTCCATCATAAATGTCAGAGATTTTACCCAAGGCAATTACATCCAAGCCCGCATCCTTCAGTTCATTCATTGTAGTACGACCAAATGGCTTGAGCGCATAGTCATGTCGATTGGAGGTACGAGAGAAGTTCCCTGGCTCACCTACGAACGGACGGGCAATAATGCGGCCCAGCATGTACGGATCTTCCAGCGTGATTTTACGACAGAACTCACAGATCTCATACAGCTCCTTCAAAGGTACAACTTCCTCATGCGCCGCAATTTGCAGCACTGAATCCGCTGAGGTGTAGATGATGAGTGCACCTGTTTTCACATGTTCTTCGCCCAGCTCGTCAATGATTTCCGTGCCGCTGGCTGGCTTGTTGCCAATGACCTTGCGGCCTGTGTGCTCCTCAATGCGCTGGATCAGCTCATCTGGAAACCCATCCGGGAATACACGGAAAGGAACTGCAATATTCAAGCCCATGATTTCCCAATGACCTGTCATCGTGTCCTTGCCATTGGAGGCTTCCTGCATTTTGGTGTAATACGCGAGTGGCTTATCGGCCGCTGGCACACCTTCTATGGAACGAATGTTGGACAGACCGAGCTTACCCATATTCGGCATGTTCAGACCGCCGCGTTCGCGGGCAATATGACCGAGTGTATCTACATCATAATCATCAAACTTGGCAGCATCCGGTGCTTCGCCGATACCAACCGAGTCCATAACGACCAAGTGAATACGTTTAAATTTAGACATCATAAAAATCCTTTCCTGATTCGCTGTTTTTTTTACAAAAACAACCCTGCAATCGTTGCCGACAGCACGCTAACCAGCGTCGCCCCGTACAACAGCTTCAGACCAAAACGGGCCACTACATTTCCCTGTTTTTCATGCAGACCCTTCACAGCCCCGGAAATGATACCGATGGATGAGAAGTTTGCAAAAGATACGAGGAATACCGATACGATCCCGATCGTACGCTCGGACAAGCCTGTTTGCTTGGTCAGATCCAGCATAGCCACAAATTCGTTGGACACGAGCTTGGTAGCCATAATGCTGCCCGCCTGCACTGCCTCGTTCCACGGAATCCCCATAACAAAAGCGAACGGTGCAAACACATAGCCAAGCAGCGCCTGAAAGCTGATCCCAAACAACCAGGAGAAAATGCCGTTAACCATGGCAATCAGCGCCACAAAACCGATCAGCATCGCAGCTACTGTAATAGCAACCTTGAAACCGTCCATAATATATTCCCCGAGCATTTCGAAGAAGGATTGCTTCTCTTCCTCTTGAACCTCCAGTAAATCATCTTCCTTCTCAATCTTGTACGGATTAATAATGGAAGCGATAATAAAGCCGCCGAACAGGTTCAACACCAATGCGGTAACCACATATTTGGGGTTCAACATTTGCATGTAGGCTCCCACAATCGACATGGATACAGTAGACATCGCAGATGCACACAATGTATACAGCCGATGCTGCGGCAGCAGACCAATTTGCTTTTTGACGGAAATAAATACCTCAGATTGACCCAGGATTGCTGAAGCTACAGCGTTGTAGGATTCCAGTTTACCCATTCCGTTTACTTTGCTCAAGACAAGCCCAATATATTTAATAATGAAAGGCAGTACTTTTACATATTGTAAAATCCCGATCAATGCGGAAATGAACACGATCGGCAGCAGTACCCCGATAAAGAACGGTGCCGCCCCTTCATTGGCAATTCCGCCAAATACAAAGTTGATCCCTTCGCTGGCATATCCCAAGAGACTGTTAAAGCCAGCTGCAAAGCCCTTGACCAAAAATTCACCAATCCCTGTGTTCAGCAATACAAACGCTAGCGCCGCCTGCAAAATCACCATAACCACCAGTGGACGATACCTGATTTTACGTTTGTCACTACTGGCAACGTAAGTAAGTGCAAATACAACGAGCAATCCCACCAGCGCGATTACATATTTCATTTCATTTCCTCCTCATACATTAAGCGCTTACATTGACCATAAAAAGAATGCGCCCCAAAGAGGCATTCTTTTTTTTATTTTCCCAAATCCGCAGGTCGAAAAGCACCCGGCAGTAATTGATCCATCGTCCACTCTTCCGTATTGCCATGAAGGTTTGTCAGATAAATTTTGGTATCTTGATGAGCAAATTCGGAAATAACCTGACGACAGGCCCCGCATGGAGACACAGGCCCTTCCGTATCAGCTGCTACCGCAATCGAATCAATTTGACGGCAGCCTTCGGATACCATTTTGAAAATCGCTGTTCGCTCTGCACAATTGCATAAGCCGTAGGAGGCATTCTCCACATTACATCCGTGATAAATCGTACCATCGCTTCCGAGAACCGCAGCCCCCACTTGAAAATTCGAATACGGAACATATGCCTGCTTGCGCGCCTCAAGCGCTTTCTGAATCAATTGCTCCTTCATCGCGAATCCCTCCATGACCTCAAAATAAACTTAGTAGGAAGATGTAGATTGCTCGCCCTCGATGATTTTCACACCGGAACTTGCTCCGATCCGGCTTGCGCCAGCTTCTACTAATTTTTGCACATCCTCTAGGCTGCGTACGCCGCCAGAAGCTTTAACACCAATCTCAGGTCCTACTGTTTTGCGCATCAAAGCTACGTCTTCCACAGTTGCTCCACCTGTAGAGAAACCCGTCGAAGTTTTCACAAAATTCGCTCCAGCTTTGACGGACAGCTCACACGCCTGTACCTTCTCTTCGTCTGTCAGCAGGCAGGTTTCGATAATCACTTTTACCAGCGTACCCTTAGCCGCTTCCACAACCGCACGGATATCCTGCTCGACCAGCTGTACATCACGCGCCTTCAAAGCGCCAATGTTAATGACCATGTCAATTTCAGTTGCACCGTTAGCAATAGCATCTTTCGTTTCAAACGCTTTCGTGGCCGATGTATTGGCTCCCAGCGGGAATCCGATAACCGTACAAATAGCCACGCCTGTGCCTGCGAGTTGTTCGGCCGCATAAGCTACCCATGCCGGATTTACACATACAGAAGCAAACTGGTACTTTTTCGCCTCAGCAGTCAATTTTGTAATTTCGTCCTTCGTTGCATCTGCACGCAACAATGTATGGTCGATTAATGCTGCAATATTCATATCTAAAAGCTCCTTCATTTAATAAATAATGTGAAGAAAATAGTCGTTTATTTCTCTGTGATGAGATCATCATAGCACGGACTTGAACATATGTAAAACATATTTTGAAATTATGTTCAGGCTTGTACATAGGGCGTTCACCCTACAATTCATGTTACCCTGTAGGCACACGCTGTAACCATGTTTAATTGGATTAAGGCCAACATGCTCTATTGTAAAAGTGCTTGTGCTGTAAACTGATCCGTCACCAAGATATTCGCATACTTGCCATGCAGCGATGCCCGAATAGCCTCTACTTTACGCTGCCCTCCAGCTACAAGGATGGACTTTTCCTTCTTTCGCAGCTCAGGTAAATCGATTCCTACCGTACGGCTGTTGATTTCCTGACTGCATATGTTGCCCTCATCGTCAAAAAAGCGTGAGCAAATGTCGCCCTTGCCGATTTTTTGCAGCAGCTTCTGCTCTTCATGGTTAAAATAGCCTAAGCGGAACAGCAGTGCATCTTCCTTGACCGTACCCACCGTAAACACCGCAATGTTCGCCTGCTTGCCCAGTTGAATGATGCGCTGGATATGCCGATCCTCCTCAACCATTTTCTTAACAGCTTGACTGTCGAAAATCACA
This sequence comes from Paenibacillus jamilae, assembly GCF_050482105.1. Lineage (GTDB taxonomy): Bacteria > Bacillota > Bacilli > Paenibacillales > Paenibacillaceae > Paenibacillus > Paenibacillus jamilae_B. Next base: position 150,889 of record NZ_JBCNHI010000023.1, read on the forward strand.
GGCAGCGGCAAATACCGAGCGATGGTATGAAAGGCTTCTGCGAATAAATTCACGGTTTCCACAGCATAAGTGTTGACATGTGAATGGCTTACGCCTCCCTTGAGCTGAACCACCTCTACTCCCTTGACCTGCTTTTGCTGGAGATGAAGCGCCACCGCATGCATGGTTGTTCCCCAGGTCACTCCAATAATATCAGCATCCTGCACCGTTTCATGCAAATAATCGGCTGCTTTTTTGCTAATATGCTTCTTGATCTCCTGATATTCATTTAACGGCGAATAACAGACCAGCACGGTATCCAGCCCGTATTTCTTTTTCACCTGCTCTCCGAGCGCGTCCATATCCTCCATAGGGTCCACAATACTGATCCGCACGTATCCCTGTTCCTTGGCAGCCTGAAGTAACCGCGATACCGTAGGCCGCGATACCCCGAGTCTGACCGCAATATCTTGCTGACTATAATCGTTCAGATAGTATAACCTGGCTGCCTCGATACTTAACCGCTGCTTTTCATGATCCATTCTACCTCAACCCGCTTATCTTAGAATGTAGTGTCGTTGGACACAGCTTTAGCCCCAACAATATATATGTAGGGAAACTCGAAGCCACGCCTTGTCCGTTTGGCTGTTATTTTGGAAGATTTAACTGCTCGTTTGTGATATTCTGTGATTAACTAAAACCATTTTACCGCATCCTCCACTTTATCGTTCCATCTATTAAAACGCAATAGTTAACCCAATTTATCGCTCGTTCACAACTTGTGATGGACTTATCTGAATATGTAAGGAGAATTGCTATGTCTGAATATATTGTGTGCAGTCTGGCGGACAAGAAGTTCGCGTTAAATTTTCTGGAAGTAGAAGAAGTTATGAATGCCAAAAAAGGAACGCCGCTTCCCTTCTCCGAAGCGTGGCATGAAGGAATGGTGACCATTCGCGGCGATGTATTTACAATCCTTAATCTACGCAAAAAGCTGCTTCTTCCCGCATCAAGCGATTCCTCTGAGGACAAAATGATTTTGCTCAGTCGTGCGAAGATTGCCTTGCTTGTCGATCAGGTAGAGGATACGGCATCTGCTGAAGATAGTCAGCTACAAAGCAATGAGGAAGAGTGGCAACGCGAGTTGTTTCCTACTGTGATGGAGCACCGGGGTGCTCATATTCCGGTGATCGATATGGACGCTTTCCTTGCATCCACCAAGACGAATTAAAATGAAAAATACTCCCGAACCTTGACATCGTTCGGGAGTATTTTCTGTTATTGGAGTCCCTGCCCCTCTTTCATATGAACCAACGTGTTCAGCTGCTCCAGTAGCGTATTTCCGCCAGTCAGCGATATCGTACCAATCTTCTCGCAGATTTTTTCCATGAATTCCAGCTCTTTGAGTCGATAGAGAGTGACATTTTCGTCCATCAGCTTGGCCGTATTAAGCAGACTACGAGTGGATGCTGTCTCTTCACGTCGTGTGATAAGGTTGGCTTGTGCCTTCTTTTCTGCCAATAGCACCGTATTCAGAATATCCTTGATATCCCCCGGCAAAATAATATCCTTCACCCCTGCGGATGTGAAAGTAACCCCATATTCACCGCTCTGCTCATTCAGTCGCGTCAAAACGTATTCCGCAATCTCCTGCTTCATTTTCAGCAGATCATCCAGCTTCATCGTGCCTACGTATTCGCGCAGCAGTAGTTGAAGCATAATGTATATTTGTTCCTCATATGCTCTGAACTCCAGCGCCCGTAGCGGCTCGATAATACGGTACTGACAGACGAAGTTAAGGCGCAGTGTAATTTTGTCCTCTGTCATGATTTCCTGCCCCATCAGATCCATCTGCTGCTGTCGCATATCTAATGTTTTGATCTCTGTGTTCACCGTGGACAACCAGAAATAATATTTGCCCGGCTTCAGTTCACCTTGCAGCACATTATCATAATACAAAAAACCCAATTCATGGCTAGCCACCTGAAGGGCCTTCCAGAAGCCCGGTGTCTTGGACAAGAACGCTTGCCCCAAAGCTTTATCAATTGCAGGCTGCCGGGTATCTGCACGAACAAAGCGATGCTCCTTGAGCGTGTTCCAAAATGCATATTTTCCGGCTGTCAGCAGCTCTACAAACCGATTATCCTCATAATGCAGCACATATTCATGGTCCTCTACATCAATGACAGTCAATTGCTCCAGCAATAAAGGATCTGTCAAAAACAGACGAATATCATGATCTGGTACAAAAAATGATTCGGCTACATTTAAAATTTCAACTGTTTCCTGCTGAAATGTCTTCAACAGGTAGGTCCCTGGCTGCAACAACTTGTGGTAGCTTCCTTTTTTGAACAGCAGTCCGCGCTCATCGGCTTTAATCATTATTTTCTTAAACATCATATCACTCCTAGTATTGATAATCCTCAGCTTAAAAACAGGCTTCTTCGTGTATATGGCGGCTTCGCTTCTTCAAATTCAAATGGCCGCTCGCTTCTTCGTACGTTGGGTCAAAACACATTTTTAAAATGAGGATTTTTTATTTTTATTTGTTGTAGCAGGGATAGTACCCTTGCAGAGCACCCCTCCGGTGTGGAGGGCGGGGCCAAGCTTAAGGAAAAAGAAAGGTGCCGCCTGTTCCCGTGTTCCGGGGATGGAATTCATCAGCCCAACATCGACTATGAATCCTTATCTCCGATACCTCGAGCCCTACCCGGCGCTTGCTCTCTCCGGTATCCGCTGGCCGCATAGCCACCGCCCCGGTATCTGTCATCAAGACCAGACATGGGATGCTCTTATCAGGGTCTTTTCATTGTTTTATTCGATCATTCGAATACTCTACCAGAAGTCGCTTGGAAGGCGATTGGGAATCGAACCCTAATTGTTGGTGGATACATCAGATTTACAGGATACCTGGCCCCATCAGGGCAGGCACTACGGGATCTTTGGAAATCCTCGCCTCGGTAATATCTTCCTGCATCAGCCTTTATCATTATTGCGTACCCTTGCACTCACGAACATGGCGAAAGTATTACGACCCCATAAAAAACAAAAAAAGACACGGAGGAAACATAGTTGCTTCCCTCGTGTCTTTTTCTCACCATTCAGATTATAGCTCTTTTTGACATTTCACCATAATAAATTTAAATGGAGGTTTGCTTTCCATGTTTTTATGTGGCTCAACAATTTCCGAAAAATCTGTTAGTCCATATTTTCCGAATTCTTCTTTTATCGAGTCTGCATCATAAAAAAACATTTTCACCCCATCCATGATCTCAAAATAGTCTTTACCTAGCTGCTGTCCCTTTCCAAACATCGGGGCTTCCTTTGAAATAGTCGTAAAAACCATATATCCATTGGGCTTTAGCTGATGATAGCAATCCTTAATAAACTTCTCTCTCTCTTGCTTGTTCAATAAGTGAATAAGCGCATAACAAAATATACCATCATAAAGCTTGTTATCGAAAGGCATATCCGTTACGGAGCCATGAAAAATACTAATATTGAGCTCTTTTTGTCTCGCCAAATCAATCGCTGTTTTTGAAATCTCAATACCTGTCACATTTATTCCGTTGTCAACAAAAACCTTGGCATTTCTCCCATATCCAATACCAGGTATCAATATTTCCTTAACGTTCTTTTCAAGAAAAAAGTCCTTGGTCAGCATTGCTGAGTCTGAAGGTTCAAATCCCCACATCATTTGATTTTCTATAAAGCTGGATTCCCAAAATTCAGTCATACCTTGTATCTCCTCTGTATTTATACCATCCAAAATTTTATTTATTCAGAAGCAACTCCGGGCTGGAGCGTGTTCAATACCTCCGTAGCGGAAATTTCGGAGGCCTCTGTCGTTGTGGATACCGTCTGGTGAGTATAGCTAAATGAAGGAGTCTCATATTGCAATCCCGCCTTTTCATAGGTGAACCAATAGCTGACGGCCTTTCCGGTGGAAAGGTCTGTAACCCGCTGCTCCCAAACACCGGCGTTGTTGGTCATCCGGTAATTGAGCTGTTGTCCACCTGCTAAAGTATAATGCACGTCAACATAGGCGGAGGCTGTTTTGGGGGTAAATTGAAGCAGTGCTTCACGATCGCTGACAAAGCGGGCCCGCACAGTGTAATCCTCCGTTTCTCCGCCACCCTCATTGCCGCCAGATGCTGACTCCGTAGTTACCGATACAGCATTTCTGGCTGCGGACAGGTTGCCGGCTGCATCACGAGCCTTAACGGTAAAGCTATAAGTAGTAGCTGCATCCAGTCCTGTAATTGAAGCAGAAGTACCGTTTATTTTTGCCGCCTGAGCCCCGTCCCTATACACAATATACTCCGTAACGGCAACATTGTCTGTGGCTGCTTCCCACTCCAAAGTAACCGCTGATGCTGTTTTGGTCGTAGCCCGCACATTGGCTGGGCTGGATGGAGCCTCTGTATCCGGCTGCGGATTACCGCCACTTCCATTTCCGGTATTAAAGCTGTTCGGCTGCACGGTAATGCTGTGTCCATCTGAGAAGGTTACCGTTTTGACCTGGTTGGTAAAATTGTAGGCCACATAGGTTTTTACACCGTTCTTATAAAATACAGCATAAATAGGTGAATTGGCGGTGATGCTGCGGTCGATGTTGCCTACAGCATCCAAATTATAAATCCAGTGGTAGGCGTTCGCCTTGGAATTCCCAGCTTCCGGCGTCATGGCTGCTACGCGTGCACTGAATTTGGCCTTGGCATCGGACGGGTTCGAGATCGCTCTGTACATATATACGATATCTTCCCACGGACTGAAATTCCCTCCGCTTTTTTGTAGCAAATTGTTATAATTTTTGGCCGCATACTCCGGATATTGTGTCAGGTACAAGGAAGCCGAGGTAATCGGCAGCCAGTTGATACCATGCACTTCTGCGGGGTTATTCGTCCACCATGTTGCATTTCCCACCGTTTTACCACCCCAGATCATGCTTGCCGTCGCGCTTTGCATCCCAGAAGGGATGTTCGTACCTTGTACATCAAACCAGTATTCGTTAATTGCATTCATTTCCGTTGTGTATAGATAAATGCCCAGATCACGAGTTTGCGTATTCCCCGTCGCCTCGCCCCATAAAATCAAACCTGCCCAAGCATTCATCGCCTCCGAGGAGGATTCATTGTTGTTGCCGTCGCCAAATTTAGCATGACCGGAAGCCCAGGTATGCCCGGCATAGGGATCAAAGTTACGTAAATACGGAAATTTCGAATCAGACCTGTCGGGATTGGCAATGTCGCGAATGAGCAACTGCACCATCTGCCCCCATTGTGAATTGGATGCCCAGCTTTTGTCCACCCGCGCAATTTCGGCCGCAGCCTTAATAAAGTATCCATAATGGAAATGATGGTCGTTTAATTCTACCGCACTGCCAAAGCTGTCAGGATAACCGATTAATGTCCCCCAATTACTATTGTACACAAATAGGTTCGAGCTTTTCATGTTTCCTGAGCTGTTGCTGGCCTTAAACCAGTCCTGTAGCCGGCTTTTAATCTCATTGCGGAACTGGGTCGCTGCTGCGGTATTGCCCACCTGGTCGGCAATTGGCGCCAAGGCTGCAAGCTTCCCCAAACGTTTTCCAGTCCAATATGTGTCACCATCGCCAGAATAGACTTCCGCTTTTGCCTCTTCTATATAGCTGTTCAGTGTATTTTTATCATAAGACCCCATGTCGGGCAAAGAAGGGAGTACCCCTGTAAATTTCATTTTTGTTTGAAAAGAAGCACCTTCCGCTGTTTTCATCAGACCACGTACAGAATTGTACGTATAGCCCAGCAGGGATTGCGATGAATTTTTCCACTGATGCGGGTATAAAGCAAAAATAGTACCGGCTTGTGTACCTTGCTTCGCGGTTGTTGTAACGGTAAAGGTAGTCGTTACTTCGGAAGAGGCTTCATTGTAACTGTACTGGGCTTTGGAATTGGTAACAAAAGAATAGGCGTATTGCTGAAATTTATCCAACGTTGCCGTTGTGTTGTCAGGCAAAGCCGCCACTGTAAAATAGTTTTTCCCGTTCAATTGATTGATCAGAGTATTCGTTCCAATGCCGGACCAGGTGCTGCCGGAAGGACCAAACAGACCATAGTGTGAGCCATTGACCGTAATGCCCAGCACAGGAGAACTAGCTGAGCCAGACCAGACCTTGGGTACCTCATTGAACGAGAGCTTCGGATTGCCGCCACCAAACTCAAAAAAGATATAAGGAGAGCCATGTCCATAGGTAGCGCTCATTTTGTTGCTGCCGCTTTGAAATAACGATTTGACAAACCAGTCACTAAAGCCGTCCACCTTGGCATCCGGAAATGAAGCGCTTTCAGAATGTCCGATAGTAAAATCATTCACATCATCCATCCAGCCTGCAATGTATCCCGGATTCACCGTAATTTTTCCGCTTGGGTTAAAGATTCGTAAACCATTTTGCTGATTTTTCAAGGCAAGCGGATGTGGATATTGAGCCTCGGAGTGGGGCACCCAGGCCAGGCTGCTCCACCAGTCGTTGGTAGGCATTGGGCTAGTTACATTCGCTGTCTTGTAAATTTCGTTTTGCGGTGTAGCTGCTCCGGCAGGCAATGTAGTGGAATATGACCCTGCGCCTTGTGTAACCTCCCCCGAAAATGCTTTAGTAGAAAGCGGTGCTGCTAAACATATCAGACTGGCACTCAACAAGCATAATATCATTTTTCTCACAACCTACATCCTCCTTTGAATTCTTTTATCCCTTACACTGCAAGGCTTTTCCCTTTCCTTCCAATTCGAATTCAACTTCATTGTGCTTGATCTCCATTTCCAGGTCAATCCTTTTATTTCTAATTTTTAGCTAAACGAGGCGAAAGTCTCTAGAAATGCATAAGAAACCAGGACGAAAAACCCAAGTATTATGTAAGGATGCCTTTTTGATTTCACGCCATAAGACGTTCACCATATGAGTTATTCACCCCATTAACCATTCACCCGAATAAACGTTTAGGCTATAAAAAAAAGACCCTCCAGGCCTTTTAGCCCTTCAGATCCTCTATTTTGAATTTATAAGGTTTTGAGTCTTTGAGTTTGGTCTTTGAGTATTTAGCTTCTCATGCCCTTCCCCATGCTCCACACCATTTCGAAAAATGAGTGACTTTGCGGTGGGCAGTTGCGGAGCGGAGGAGTTGAATCTGGAGAAGCGGTAGCGTTCGCCTTTGCAGTGGGATTCTTACCTTTAATTCTTTTGTACAATCCGAAAAATCCCACTGCAACAGCGATCGGAAGATCAACCCCTTCGCGGAGCCTCCTTCTCCACCCAAAAACAACTCACTCATTTCTCTCGCCCAAAATACCCTTCTATTTTCCAGTCCACGCCAACCTGCGTAACACTCAAATCCTGCAAAGCTACTGCGTCGTCCATCGCAGATACACCCTCTCCCCCAAGAAAGCCCGGAGCCGTGCGTCCTCCAACCAGCTTCGGCGCCATATACAGCACCAGCTTGTCTGCCAGTCCTTGCTGCACGAACGAAGCGTTCACCTCGGCCCCGCCTTCCACGAATACCGATGAGACCTCCGCCGCTCCCAAAATATCCAGCATTTGCGGAAGATTGACCCGCTCACTTTTTTCATCCTGCGTCGGATATACCTTCACACCAAGCTGTTCCAGCTGGCTTCGCTTGCCTTCATCGTAAGCCCGTCCTGTGAATATCCAGGTCGGCGCCTCTCCGTCTGTAATAACACGAGCATCCAATGGAATGCGCAGCTTGCTATCCAAAATGATACGAATCGGGTTCCGACCTTCTGGTAGACGAGTCGTTAGCTGAGGATTATCATGAACCACAGTCTGGACTCCGACCAGGATGCCCACATGCTCGTGACGAAGGCGATGCACATCCTCCCGTGCAGCCTCCGAAGTAATCCACTTGCTTTCGGAGGTCCGGGTTGCAATTTTACCATCCAGCGTTACTGCCGATTTGATCGTAATAAAAGGTCGCTTGTTCACGATATATTGATTGAACACTTCATTCATACGAATGGATTCCTGCTCACATACTCCGACAATGACCTCAATGCCCGCGTCTTTCAAAATCTGTACCCCTCTACCAGAGACCAGCGGGTTCGGGTCCAGGGCTGCAATCACCACCCGGCGAATGCCAGCCTTCACAATCGCTTCCGCGCACGGGCCTGTCCGGCCGTGATGGGAGCACGGCTCCAATGTTACGTAAATCGTCGCTCCCTGAGCGTGTTCACCCGCCATACGCAATGCATGAATCTCGGCATGTAGCTCACCGGGCTTCAAATGAGCGCCGATCCCTACGATGCGACCATTGTTGACAATGACTGATCCGACGAGTGGATTCGGTTCTGTTTGCCCTTTGGCACTTCTGGCATTTTCCAATGCTAGACGCATATATTTTTCGTGAGTGCTCATAGAACCTCCCTGAGATCGGAATCCCGCAAATGGCCGGATCGTTCTACTTTTGTATTCAAATACCGTTCATTATATTGCGACACATCGCCCCAGAGCGGCATACGCCCCGCTACATTCATCCCAGACTTCTTCAAGGCATCCAGCTTTTTAGGATTATTTGTGATCAGCGTTACCGGTTTTTGTCTCAAGTGCTGGAGCACACTAATGGCATCCACATAATTGCGTGTATCATCTTCAAAACCCAGCTGATGGTTGGCCTCGACGGTATCCATGCCTTCTTCCTGCAGAATATAAGCCATGGCTTTGCTAAACAAACCGATTCCGCGACCTTCATGATTAGCCAGATAGAACAATGCACCTGTTCCATGCTCCACGATCATTTTCATCGACTGGTGGAGTTGGAATCCGCAATCACAACGCTTGCTACCAAAAATATCTCCAGTATGGCAAATACTATGCATGCGAACTAATGCATGATCCGAATGTTGGAGATCGCCGTACACCAATACGCTTGACTGTTGTCCCTCCGCCAAGTTCAGTGTGGACAATCGCTTCACAATCGTCTCCGCATTGGCATTCAGTAAGTCCTGGCGATCTTCCTCATCCCGTACAGGTAGCCAGCAATACCATTGAAAAACAACCGTTTCTCCTTCCAAATTAACCGGCAGCTTGATCGGCCCTACCAAGATCGTCGAAGATTGCTCTCCACGAACAGTTTGAATTTTATCGTTAAGTAGTGTAGCTACATCCTTCACGTTCATCTTTCTGCACCATCCTTTATATTGTCTCTATATATGAAGCGCCTCGTATTTCAGAGGCTAATCGTTGTTGTTCAGGGTTTGATATCCTTAAACTATGTGTAAGAAATGTTCATGAAACGTGGATTCCATAGTCAATTGTCGCTCCTGAAGTTCGGTGACAGCCTGCCGTCGTCCGTTTTCGAAAGCCTTCAGGTCTTCTGCGGTATATACCTGCTGTCGTAAACGAAGAAGCTCACTGGCCAGCACATCGGCATCCTTCAAAGCAGCGTTTAAGCCAAAAGCCCCCGTAGGTGTCATGGTATGCGCCGCATCTCCAATCAGGACCAGTCCGTTCTGTGCCCATGTATCACTGCGACTGCTGAAAATATCCAGCGGTACGAAGTCCTTCCATGAACGAATGTGGTCGTGCACACTATGCTTCAAATCCGGAAAAGCCTCTGCAAACAGTTGTATAAATGGCTCAAAAGATTGCTTAAACAGGGTTGGAAAGCTGCCTTCCTCCACATTCCAGCCAATTTGAATATAGCCCTCAGCCTGTGAAAATAAAGCCAGCTGCCCTCCGTTGACCAGTGCGAAACGAGTGACCGGCTCCCACCCGGCAGGTGCCGCGATTTTGGCCCATAGCAGATCATAGCCGTGGCGAATGTTCGTCACAGGCATCTGCGCCAGCTTACGCACAGTCGAATAGCGACCGTCTGCTCCTACAATCAACGAACTGTGAATCGTAATTTCATGACCATTCTTGTCGCGGGCAGTCAAGCCTGTGTACCCCTGCTCACTGTCACCTTCCAACGCAGTCACCGTTGTGCCTGCCAGGTAGCGGAAGGACTCGTAGGCTGATGCCTGTGTGAGCAGTGCCTCCAAAAATCGAGGTTGGGGAATATGAACCCCCACATTACCATGGATTAAAGCTGGCTTGACCGTTTTGATCTGTTGCTGATGCTGCCAATATTCGATTCTTGTGGAGGCGAGAATATAGTCCTCATGAATTTGTTCAAGCAGCTTATGTTTTTGGATCACTTCCTGACCCTCATCATTTAAAATTTCACCACGGAAAGCCTTTCCGGCCACGCTCTGCCGCTCAACCAATATTGTGGAAAGACCCTGCTCCGCCAGTAGGCAGGATAATAAAGTCCCTGCGGGGCCCCCTCCAACTATGCACACTTCACATACCAGCTTCATCCGACTTCCCCCTACGCCCAAGCCATAACCTCACCCATTAGTTCGTATCTGTCCATCTAATGGCATCTTTAATCATATCAAAATAAGTTTAATTTTTAAGTATTATCTTATAAAGTTCCGTATCGAGTCCATTAAGTTACTTTATGTAACAAAGTATATTTATATCATTCAATTTCGTCAAGTAATAAATTTATGTAAAGTAAAAACATTTACTTTTAACAGTGAATCGTTAATAATAGGAGCATGAGGTGATCACATGAACATTCCGCAGATGTGTCCACGGTTTGAAAAAGCTATGGAGCTACTGAGCAAGCGTTGGACGGTGTTGATCGTTTTTCAGCTAACTAATGGTCCGCAACGTTTTGTCGCTATTGAGAATTCAATTCCTAATTTAAGCGGAAAAGTCCTTTCGGACCGCTTGAAAGAGCTGGAGGAAGAAGGAATCATACAGCGTATGGTTTATCCTGAGAAGCCTGTGCGGATTGAATACTCCCTTACGGATAAAGGACGCGATTTAGCTCCTTTGTTTGACCATATCGGTACTTGGGCTACACGCTGGATCGAGGTTTTACCAGCACTTGAACAGCAATAGCCTATATTGAAGTAACAGACGGTTACAGCTATTTTTCCTAGACTCAAATGTTAAAAACACAGACTGCTAACATGCCAAAGAACGCCTTTGCTCTGGGTACAATTCGTACTCATCGTGCAAGGCGTTCTATTTTTCATATGACGAAGCGCTAAGGGTCCATCTTAGATCACATTTGGTATTTAAAGTTTCCCCTCACTGCTGCGCTGCATTTCCTCACGGATGGATTGCACCCGTTTTTTACCCCAGTCATACATCATCTCCACAATCGGTAAAATCGTCATCCCCAGCTCAGTCATCGAATACTCCACCTTTGGAGGCACTTCGGGATACACCTCGCGGTGTACAATACCGTCCTCCATCAACTCCCGTAACTGATTGGTCAGCACTTTGTGCGATAGCTTCGGAAACAATCTTTGCAGGTCACTGAACCGGTGCGGCCCTTCCACACCCAGATGCCATAAAATAACGACCTTCCATTTTCCGCTCAGCACAGATAACGTTAGTTCCTTTTCGCAGTTGTAGTCACCGTTAACAATTTTCTCCCGTATTTCTTCTCTCAGCGTATCAGACATATATCAATTAACTCCTTCTACATCAACATGATCTTGCCTTAATAGTAACCTGCAGGTAACCTCCGTACTTGAAAGTGCATTCTTCACAGCCTAACAAAGCCAGCCTACAATAGTAGATAACGTTACACATTCAAGGAGGAATAGAGTATGAGTAAAAAAGCCCTTTTTATTATACCCCCAGAGCGCTTTAATGAGGATGAATTGTTTAAACCACAGCAAGCGCTGGAACAAGCAGACGTTACTGTGACACTAGCCAGTACAAAAACAGGTGAAATTACAGGTGACTACAACGGTAAAGCGACGGCTGATCTTGTTTTTACAGATGCTGTGCTGGCTGATTATGATGTGGTATCTGTGATCGGTGGATCAGGAACGAATGATCATCTGTGGAATAACGCGGATCTTCAAGCTCTGCTGAAACAAGCTCATGAGCAAAAGACTTTAGTGGGGGGCATCTGTGCAGGCTCCGTAGCCGTGGCTCAAACCGGACTGCTCTCTGGAAGAACAGCTACATGTTATCCAGTGGATGTACAAAAGGACCAGCTCCAATCGCATCAAGTCCAATATGTGGCACAGCATGTCGTTGCGCATAATGACATTATTACAGCCGACGGTCCAGACGGTGCACAGGAATTTGGCGAAGCGCTCGTTCATGCCCTTCGTTAACACACTTTGAGTCGCAGACAGACACTATAAACAAGCACCCCAAAGAAGCCGCTTCACGTCCTTTTCATTAAAATGGGACTGAATGCGGTTTCTTTGTGCCATTTCCGTGCCGAAGTGTCCAAATCAATTGTCGAATCTGCATTGTCGTGCTAAGTTAGAGGAATCGACGTTTTAGCATAGGAGGCTTATGCCGTGAATATGAAAGGCAAAATCCATTTACATCAGGTAACGTCCGAATCGTTGCGACTGGGCGCCTTACTATCATTAGTAGGGGGCTTTTTGGACACATATACCTATGTGGGAAGAGGCGGTGTGTTCGCCAACGCACAGACAGGTAATATCGTGCTGCTGGCTGTCAAAGCCATTGAAGGGCACTGGATTCAGGCTTTAGCCTATATCCCGCCCCTGATCGCCTTTTCACTGGGCGTTTTTGTTGCTGAAGGGATTAAACGAAAATCAACCCACCGTCTAACTCCGGATTGGGCCCGCGCTATTCTTTTACTGGAAATAGCAATTTTTTTCATCGTGGGACTTATTCCGCAAGGAGTTCCTAATACGGTAGTGGTAGTGATCGTCTCGTTCGTCGCTTCCGTACAGATGACTTCCTTCCGCAAGCTCATTGATGTGCCGTACACCTCCACGGTCAGCACCGGTAATCTACGATCAGCTACAGAGGCTATGTATGTTGCCATAACGACCAAGGACACGAACGCTGCTATTCGAGCGATGCGTTATGGTGTTATCCTCGCAGCCTTCTTGGCAGGAGCTTTACTGGGGGGATTTCTGACTTTGACGATTGGGGATAAAGCCATTTGGGGCGCTGTTATTGCACTTATTTTTTCTTTTATTTTATTTACAGAAGAGGAAAAGTGGAAGCTGCCGCTGCGTCACTAATCCTCCATTCCATTAGCCCTGAATGAGCTGTCGCTGGGCCGTTTCAAAGAAATCCAAGAGGTTCTCGCGGGACGAAAATGCTGCCTGAGCAGATTGGTTGCTACCGCCCCCCTTGCCCTGAAACGCGCCCAGATTTTCTTTTAAAAATGCTCCACAGTTAACAGATTGGGTGCCGTTATGTGCAAGAATGATTTTGTTTTCTGCTGTTGTGGCAAATAAAACAAGTAAATCGTGTTCAGCGGTCAGCTTGGTAGCTAATTGCTGCATCTCCTGAATGGATTTTTGTTCGAATACATGAGCAAGAACATGCCCCTGTACAGCAGACAGCAACTCTTTCGCCTGGTATGATGCATTTTCCTCTTGCAGAAGCTCCACTTGCGCCTTGAGCTGCTTATGCTCCTGCTCCCACTTTTGGAATCGAGTCAAAATATCCTTTCGTCCCGTATTGAACTTCGCAGACAGCACGTCCAAAATCCGAACACCCTCATTAAAGTCGTGGAGTGCGCGAGCACCACATTTGAAATGGATTCTCGCCATCCCCTTCTGCTTCTCCCATTTCAAGCATTTAATCATTCCGATTTCCCCGGTCTGAGCCACATGTGTACCGCCGCAAGCATTATATTCAATGCCTTCAATCTCAACAATCCGAATGTGTTCCGTTACTTTAGGCATCTTCACAAGTGGTATATCCTTCAATTGCTCATGCGTTACAAAATAGCTTTTTATGCTACGGTTGCTGTAGATTTGCCAATTTGCCTCCTGTTCGATTGCCGATAGCTGTGTAGAGGTTACATCCGAACAGTGGATATCAATTGTGGCGTACTCTTGCCCCAAATGAAAGCTTTCTGTCCGCGCCCCTAACAGCTCCAGACAAACTGCTGATAGCAAATGCTGCCCACTATGCTGCTGCATATGATCAAATCGGCGCTCCCAATCCAATTGGCAGGACACTTTCTCATCCTCCGGCAAACGTTCTACCTGATGCCAAATGTCCCCATCCTCAAGCATGACATCTAATACACGGATGCCCTGAATCGTTCCTGTATCACACGGCTGACCTCCGCCATGCGGATAAAAGGCCGTTTCCTCAAGCATAACAAAAAATGCTCCGTCTCTTTCCATGCTTTGTGTAATATGAGTGTCCCACTCCGTAAGATTTGGAGCAGTGTAATATAATTTTGTCGCCATTTCAGGTCCCTCACTTTCGGGTATCTTTGTCTCGTGCGATATCCATTTATTATCAAACACATCATTGTAAATATCAATGTAACGAATAGATGTCTTTCCCTCGTATGAATGTATAAATTCTTCAATGCTCCATTATGACATGATTAACCACAGATATAAGCCCAGCAGCGTAATAAAAAGTGTAGGAATGGTTAAGACAATGCCTGTTTTAAAATAAGTCCCCCAAGAAATTTTCACGTTTTTCGAACGGAGCACATGCAGCCACAATAATGTGGCTAATGAACCGATTGGAGTTATTTTTGGCCCAAGATCCGACCCAATGACGTTAGCATAAATCAGCGCCTCTTTGACTATACCGGTGGCATGAGTGGCATTAATGGCAAGCGCATTAATCATGACCGTAGGCAGGTTATTCATACTCGACGAGATAATCGCCGCAATAAAACCCATGGCCATAGTGGCTACAAACATCCCTTGATCAGCAGCCGCTTGAATCACATGGGATAGCAGATCCGTCAAACCGGCATTACGCAGACCATACACCACCACATACATCCCAATAGAGAAAAATACGATGGCCCATGGAGCTCCCTTGATGACTTCTTTCATGGGCACCACAGGGCTTCTTCTAGCTATCAGCAAGAAAAGTATGGCAATGATACCAACCACCACCGAGACGGGAATGTCAAAAAACTCGCAGACAAAGTAGCCAATCAACAAGATTGTGAGAATGACCCAGGACATACGAAACATCTTTGGATCTTTTATCGAATCTGCAGGCGTGGTTAACTGTGTTGCATCAAACGTTTTAGGAATTCTTTTGCGAAAAATGAGATACAGTACCATGATACTAGCTGCTAAGGAGAACAGATTAGGTACAATCATACGACTCGTATATTCCATAAAACTGATTCCAAAGAAATCGGCTGACACAATATTAACGAGGTTGCTGACGACAAGCGGAAGCGACGTCGTATCTGCAATAAATCCGCTCGCTATGATAAAAGGAAACACCATTTTCTCATCCAATTTCAATGCCCGGACCATCGCCAGCACGATTGGCGTCAATATTAGGGCCGCGCCGTCATTGGCAAAAAAGGCTGCAACGACAGCGCCTAACACGCTCACGTAGACAAACATGCGGGTTCCGCTTCCACGGGCTATCCGTGCCATGTGAAGTGCTGCCCATTCGAAGAAGCCGATTTTATCAAGGACTAAGGAAATCAAAATAATGGAAACAAAAGCTAGTGTTGCATTCCAGACCATTCGAGTAACTTCCCAAACATCATGCAAATCCACTACACCAACCAGCAAGGCGAGTATGGCACCGCCGCAGGCAGACCATCCAATGGACAGATGTTTAGGTTGCCAGATTACCATTACTAAAGTGACTAAGAATATAATGCATGCCAACAAAATCAATGTTCTACAAACCTCCATTACATTACGTTATTAACATATACTTATATTAAAAAATCATTTATTCATTTTCGATTATATAACTAATGCTCACATACAAATAGAGCTCAATTTTAAGATCAAAAACGATCACGAGTTCATATTCTGGTTGGACCATGATGACAACATATCTTCCTTCATATGAATTCATTGTTTTAAAGCGTGTTTCGCTTTTCCCCTAAAAACAATAGCATTGATGAACGTGGATTCATTAGATCATCGGGATAAAAAGAGGGCTCCTGCATTCAAAGTTACAGCTCCAATGAATTTTTTGGATTGAATAAGCCAATTTTAAGATCAAAACCATTCAGGAAGAGAGCATGACGATGACTATTACAACCCTACACGAAAACTCCATGTATTATATCGATTCCGGCGAAGGAACAGCCATCCTATTCATTCACCCTCCGGTACTCACAAGCTCCAATTTCACATACCAAATCCAAGGGCTGTCGCCCTATTTTCGAACTATAGCTTTTGACATCAGAGGACACGGTAAAAGTCAGCCTTCCGAACAATCGATTACTTACCCGCTCATCGTAGAGGATATTAAGCATTTGATGGACCGGCTGAGCTTGGACAAAGTATTTTTGTGTGGATATTCTATCGGAGGCTCAATCGTATTAGAATTCCTTTTGACTTATCCAGATCGGGCATGGGGAGGCATTGTGATCAGCGGAATGTCGGAGGTAAACGAATGGGGGCTAAGAAACAAAATTTCTTTGGGCATTGCTCTTTCAAAGTTTGGTGCGGTCGGTACGATTGCGCTTTCTAACGCTTGGTCGCAAACGAAACAGTTATCTTTGTTTTATAAGTTATTCATTGATGCGAAGCAAAGTAATCCCAGGAATGTCGAGCAATTTTACCGTTACAGCTTGAAGTACAACTGTACCTCGCGGCTGGGTGAAATCCATCTTCCTGTTCTGCTCATTTACGGTGAAGAGGATCAACATTTTCATCCTTATGCCAACATATTGAATCAGCGATTACCGAAGAGTGAGCTTTTTTTTGTTAAAGAAGCTGATCACCGCCTTCCTACGAAAGCCGCTGGAACATTGAATGAACTGATTAAGCAGTTCATAGATCGCTTCAGTGAAAATAATTTATAATATTTTACACAATGAAAATATACAAATTATGCTAAAGTCATATATAGTTTAGATGGAATAGTTATGTATGGTTCTGCTTCTACATTTGAAGGGGTGTAAAAATGAAATGCTAAAGCGTATTCAAAATCTTTTCGTTATCCCAAATTATCCACTATTCATGATCTGTATGTTATTGCAGGGTATGGCTATTTCCATCAGTGCACCTTTTTTAGCTGTTTATTTTACAAGCACACTTGGGGTATCTGTGGGGACCTTTGGTATATTTACAGCAGTGACTTTGATTTGCGGCATATGGATAAGCTCCCTTATTGCCAAACGTTCTGATACTGGATTGGATCGTAAACAGATTTTAGTGATTTGTACGTTATTTAATGCCATAGCCTTCGCAGGGTATCTTGTAATCCAAAATTTTTATATGCTTTTTATTTATATGACTGTCTTTACGGCTGTTGGTGCTCCCGGGATGCCACAGTTATTTGCCAGTGCACGTGAAGCGGTAGACCGCAGTAAATCTGCGGATCATGCCTTTGCGAATTCAACGCTTCGTTCTATGTTTTCTCTTGGCTTTATTACCGGGCCGCTCTTGGGTTCCTTCTTGATTGCCCATACGGGCTTTAAAGGTATTTTTGTCGGTACGACCTCTATCTTTGTACTTATTGCCATTCTACTATTCTTTTTTATCAAGCAGCCTTCTGTTCAGTCTCAAAAAAAGGATCAACGTTCACTTCATCACATTACATTACATAAAAACATTGAAATTCTGATTCCTTTTGTAGTTCTTACTCTGCTTTATACATCTCACTGGATGAACAGTTTGAATATTTCCTTGTTCATCATTCACAATTTAAAAGGTGACACGAATGATGTTGCCCTGGTATCCAGTATTTGTGCAATCTTAGAAATCCCCCTGATGCTCATGCTAGGCGTACTAGCAGCCAAATACTCCAACCGTTTGCTTATATTTTTAGGGGCTTTAACAGGCGTCGTCTATTACCTTCTCGTCCTTATGTCTACGCAGATGTGGCAACTTTTCGTGGGGCAGCTTCTTTTAGCCTTCTTTGTTGCAGTGATTTCCGCCATTGGTATCAGCTATATGCAGGATTTGCTGCCATCTCTGCCCGGATACGCCTCGACACTGTATTCCAATGCGACAACGATCGGCAGACTGGCGGGGAGCTTAATGGGCGGATTGTTCGCTCAATGGATGGGTTACCGAAACTCCTATTGGATTTGTTTATTCCTGATTCTTTGTTCTCTCGGTCTGCTGGCGATTTCAAAAAAATTAGAGTTTGATAAACCGGCCGCTCTACGGGAAAGAAATCACAGTCTATAGGACAGCACCAACACAAAAGCAGCACGCAGTCTGGACAAGAACCCAAAGTCCGATTACGTGCTGCTTTGTTATGATTGTGCCACGCATAGCCCAGATTGATTAGAATCGTGAGCCTCCGCACACGCACCCTATTTTTCTATAGTAGAGAAACGGCTCATAATTGCATCGGCCGCATATGTATAACCTCCAGCCTGACGTAGTGATTCGCCAATTACATGCGCCTGTTGTTTATAGATGGCTTGATTTAAAACCTCTAGCAAAGCAGCTTTTAAGATAGCGGGTGTAAGCTCATTTTTATTCACAGCAATACCCGCTCCCAGCTCTTGAACCCGATTGGCCACGAGCGGCTGATCCGATGTCATGGGGACCAGAACCATCGGCACGTTGTAATACAGGGCTTCGCTTGCACTGTTCATTCCCCCATGTGTGATAAATGCATCTACACGCTGGAGCATTTCCAGCTGCGGAATATAAGATTTGATCATAAAATTGTCCGGAATACTATCCGCCAATAACTCCATCTCCGCACATGGGCCTGATGAAAGTACAAATTGCACAGGCAAATCACGAAATGCTTCAAAGCAAAGCTTGTAAAACTCCAAATCTCTATTAAGGATAGTTCCCAATGATATATAAACAACCTGCGGATACAAAGCACGAAGCTGGTCGAACGGAAAAGAGGGCGCATCTTTACGAGGTACAATAGATGGACCTGCAAAAATATAGCTGTCATCCAGCTTTTCAGCTTGCGGTTGAAAATAACGGCTTGTATACACGATCTTTAGGCTGTGGGAATGCGAATCGAGCTCATCAATAGCAGGGACGGCAACCTGAAACTCCTCAGCTAATTGATGTACTACTTTCATCGTATCCTCATAAAGCGCTCTCACTTTTACGTCATGATCATCCCCGCCTTGATCAGATCCTAGAGGCTCTACGAAAGCAAACGAACAGACCGTACATACCGCGGGTATTCCGAGGCTTTCTGCTATAATTTTGCCTCCCCACCCCATCAAATAGTCATAAATCAAATAATCATATACTTTATTTTCAATTGCTTTCATAACCGTTGGAATAATAGGTTCAATCAAACCTTTAACGATCATATTCACGAATTGATAATGATGTTTATATTCAGCCGGCTTTAATACAGGATTGTGAATAAATGCATCCACACTAAATGGATAGGTGATCAGGTTTGCTCCCGTTTGTTGAATTCTCGTACCAAATTCCTCTGAACACACATAATCTACTTCCTCTCCCCTATCGACCAATTGCTTAATTAATCCTAATGACGGGTTAACATGGCCTTCAGCAGGCGTGATCACAACCAACACACGTGCCATCCTACACCTCCGACAACATAATGTATTTAAAAAAAAATGTTAGTTTTGTCCATGATGTTTACCTACTTCCCTCATTCAATATATAAAATATTTACCATAAAAACAAATGATTTCAATACACACACATAAGCGGGGGAAACGCTTGAAGCGCATCCCCCGCTTATGTATTGAACATACAACTATAGACGCCAATTCCAATGGTCTGTCCCGCTCAGAACAGCTTCAACAGTATACTGGCTTGCTTCGTCAGCCGTAAGCTGTTTGGCCCAAGGTACACGCCCGCTGCTTTCTGCACCTGGTCCAAAGTTGTCGTACTCTCCAAATCTTGCAGTCTGCTCATTGGATTCCTTACCCCAATTGTTCCAACCACCTGGCTTGATATGGTCATCCATATAGGTTTTCAAAAAAGTAACATGTGCGTAAGGACGCCATGGTCGCCCAAGATCCACCTTGCCTGTCAAGCCAGCTTCGGTTGTCAGACGACACTGAGTAAATACAAAACCTGGCTGGTTCTCTTCCGTTGAAGCGGCTGTTACGTATCCGGCACGCAGGCTGTGTATGATCGAATTATCAAACACGGCAGGGGCATTGCCAAATATAAAATCCACACTTCCACTGATGTAGCTGTCCTTAAAATATTGTCTGCCACGGTTTGCGAGCAAAGTATCCTGTAATCCGGTGATTTTGACATTGTGATACTTGCCACGATCGCCTTCAGCATATAACGCTACAGCCTGCACCTGTCCGGTCCCCTCTGTGTTGGCGACCGCCACATTTTCCAACACAAAGTCAGGACTTTGCACACGCATGGTATAGCTGTTGCTCGTTCCTAACTCTTTTCCGTCTACCACGGTCTTGGCCGTATCATCAAAAGCAATGATCGTTTTGTCCCGATCTTCTCCGATAATGCTCAGATTTTTTTTGGAGGAGTTCACCTTTATTTTCTCACGGTACGTACCGTTTTTGAGATGAATCACAGTCCTTGTGTTACGGTTGTCAGGAACTGCATCAATAGCTGCCTGGAGAGATGTGTAGTCAGCAGGGCCATAGGTCGATACAACCACACTCGTGGGAGAAGTTCCTCCTGAGTCTGCCAGCTTGCGGATCATCACATTACTGAATTCCGACGTATTGTAATTCCATACATCGTTTTGCTGTTTGGATGCATCGGTAGCTAACCCGAACAATAGCGGTTGATGATCCGGCAAATCCATAACGGTTTCACCAACCTTCTCCCAGTTCGTCACACCATCGGCGGACACCCATCCGGTAAGCTTTTGCCCTTGTCGCACAAGGCGAACCGAATATGGCGTTGGAATAAACGTTTCCATTGACGCGCGCTTGGTTGTACCCTCCGTTTGATCACGACTGATAAGAATCCCCTGTTTACCATATTTAACAAATGCTAAAGACATAAAGGCCATTTTTGATCCAGGCTTCAGGGATTCACGAATCATTACACCTGCCTCGGCATTATCATCCACAGGAGTAATCTTCTCCACCCGGGCAGTAATTTCACCGTCTCCCTCCCATTTCTGATAAGCATAATGGAAAAGATCGGCCTTACCATCAATATCTCCCGCCGATTTCAGCCGGATGCTACTACCGTTTGTATCTTCTTTTAATACCTCAGTATGCCCTTGGATATAGCCATCGTTGCCCTCAGAGCCAACTTCTTCACTAAGCCAGCTTCCCGTTGGTGCAGTCGTGTTGACGTGGATGGTGACAGGATTGGAAAATGTAGCAGCCCCCTTGCGGTCTGTCACCCGTGCAACAATGTAGTGGGTACCGTCCGCTACATGGTTCCAATCGATTCGATAAGGCGCATTCTCTACTTTTCCAGCAAGTTTGCCGTCAGTGACAAATTCAACGTGAGCAATACCATCTTGGTCCTTGGCCATTGCAGTTATGGTCGCATCACGTCCGGCTTCCAAAATATCGTTATGCTTCAGTGAACGTCCGCTTTCATCAGACACCTGAACGACGGCCTCTGGATTATCCACCTCACTACCATTGGACAGCTTCTCAATAAGATCATTTAGATAGACCTCTAAATTCGTATAGCCCTTGGCAAAATGAGCATACTCGCCTGTGCCAGCAAGCTCCTGACCGTTGCGGTCGTCTGCATTTTTGGGGTCCAGCCCATGGGCGCGTTCCCATTCATCCGGCATGCCATCATGATCACTGTCAGTAAGCTCCGTGGTAGTTACGCTATAATCATCGTAAATCCACCCTGCCTCACGCGGGGAGTTGATAAACGCCCCCGTTCCATTCTTCACATCATTCATAATCCGAGCGTCCACCGCATCTCTTCTTGGCAGCGTGGCTCCTGAACCGGCAAGCACCTCAGTATAGGCGGTCTGTGCATCTGTCGCTTGATACGGACCATACGCATCTGGTGAAATCCCGTTGTCGTATTCCCCTCGGACTTCAATTGGCTCTGCCAAACGAGTGGAAGGATCGATAATCGATCCAATGGATGTTCCAAGCTGCCAGTTGTCTGTAGTAACCGATTCGTTCCCATACATGTAATTGCCACCAATAAACATACGTGTTTTATATTTTTGACTACCCACATCTACAAAAATTTGACTGCGAACGTCCTTATATGTGTTGGGACCATACTTATAGTAGTTATTCAGCACATTATACGATCCTTCACCGCCACCGTAAGAAGAGAAAAATCCCCAGTTATAAATGACGTTATTGGTCATTTCTACAGCGTCGAGTTGTTTTTTATCGGTTGGAAAACGCGGATTGCGACTTGCATTGTGAGCCAACAAGTTATGATGATAGGTAGAATTGCGACCGCCCCATATGCCGCCATAGCCGTGGCGACCTTTCTGGTGCGTGGTCATTAGCATACTTTCGGACGCAATGGACCATTGTACTGTCGTATTTACGTTATCATACAGACTCAGCACCTCATCCACCGACCAGCTAAAGGAACAGTGATCAATCATAATATTTTTATGATATCTGGCTCCTAATGCATCATCCTCGCTGGGATAACGGTCGGTTAATCGAAAACGCAGGTAACGGAGAATAACGTTATCTGCATTAATTCCTGTTGTGTAATCGCTTACAGTTATGCCATCGCCAGGAGCTGTCTGACCCGCAACCGTCAGGTTGTTGCCCAGGATTTTAAGTGGCTCCTTAAGATGAATGGTCCCACCCACCCGGAATACGACCGTACGATTATCGGAGCTGACCGCTGCACGAAGAGATCCGGGGATCACCTGCTCACCTTTACCGTAGTCTGCCAACGTGGTAACTTCGTATACCTCACCTCCGCGTCCGCCGGTAACATATTTACCGCCACCTTCAGCCCCCGGAAACGCCGGAATATTCGTCGCTACTTTTTCCGCTTTTGCCACCTCTGTCCCTACCGCAGTCTCAGCCTGAATCAGTGGCGGGCACAAGGTCAACAACAATGAACCCACAACCACATTACATAGCACCTTTCTCCATGTACGCTGCTTGCTCATATCCTGTTTCCTCCCTAAGATTTTCTTTCACATCAGCGCATACTTTTATAAAAAATGATCCGAGACGTTCAGAAGCATCTTCACCTCCTTTCATCAATCTTTTCTGCTTTTACCGTGGGCAGGTGTCATATATACTATGGGTATATGAATGCGCTTACTTATCTTAATTGGCAAAGGAAGAAGCACATGAATGAAATAAAGGAAGACAAATATGTCATTGGAGAACAACAATTCTCCATTCATCACATCTACCGTACCGGCTTCACCATTATGCCCAGACCTCATGTTCATGAGAACTATGAGCTGTATTTTTTGCTGCAGGGCGAACGCATCTATTTTATGAACGGCAAGGTTTACACCGCTCGCAAGGGCGATCTGATATTCATCCTCCCTCATGACTTACACTCTACCGCCAGTACGCAATTGGAGGAAACAGAACGCATTTTGATTCATTTTTCTCCGACGTTTCTCCCACAGCAGGATCGTGACATTCTGGAGCTGCCACCGTATCAGCAATCTGCGTTGCTTCGCTTACCGGCGAGAGAGCAAGTCGAAGTTGAACGGCTGTTCCTGCAAATGAATACCGAATGCAGGAACAAGCAGCCTCTGCATGACCGTTGTGTACAGCATTTGCTGCTGGAAATGCTTATCCTGGTGCACCGATCAGAAGCGGCCGAGCGTAGTGAACTTGTTTCTTCTCATCCCATGCATCAGAAAATCACAGAAATTTCGTCCTTTATTCAGGACCATTTCAATGAGCCGTTAACTCTCGAACAAGTAGCCGCCTGCTTTTTTATAAGTCCGGCTTACCTAAGCCGCATCTTTCTAAAATTGACTGGCTTTCATTTCAGCGAGTACATCCGCGTAGTGAGGGTCAGGGCTGCTCAAACCAGACTGCGAACCACCAAGGACAAAATCCAGCACATTGCGGAGGATGTCGGCTTCGGTCATGCCTCCCATTTTAATAAAATCTTTAAAAAAATAACCGGCCTTTCCCCTCTTCAATACCG
Organism: Paenibacillus jamilae; assembly: GCF_050482105.1. Classification (GTDB taxonomy): domain Bacteria; phylum Bacillota; class Bacilli; order Paenibacillales; family Paenibacillaceae; genus Paenibacillus; species Paenibacillus jamilae_B. The sequence goes on from NZ_JBCNHI010000023.1 coordinate 174,871, forward strand.
TAAACAGGTTCGATAGGTATTCAGTGTAAATAATTAGGCGCTAATTTTATACATCTGCTCTTGTCCTGTTTTTCCATTTTTATATCTGCTTGCTTTTTCATGGAACTAAAGACAAATCACTTGGATTAAATACATGACAACAAAAAAGCCATATTTCGCTGCAATGTGCGCAACGAAGTATGGCCTATTCCATCGTCCATTCTACATTTTCAAAATGATATCTATCGTTTATTCATGAGCTTTATTGCAATACTTTAATATCCTCAAGCAGCATTTCAATATTTGCTTTCTTCGTGGCCCAACTGGTGCAGAATCGAACAGCAGTATGGGTATCATCAACCTTTTCCCAAAAGGAGTAAGTATATTTTTCGCTCAATGCCTGTAATATACGATCTGATAAAATCGGAAACTGCTGATTGGTTGTTGAATGATATTGGAAAGAAAATCCTTGCTCGGATAATCCTTTTTGCAGCAACATGGCCATATCTATGGCGTGCTTGGAAATCTCAAAGTATAAACCGTCCTCAAACAGTGTCTCAAACTGAATGCCCAGCATTCTGCCCTTAGCCAGCAGTCCTCCTTTTTGCTTGATCATGTATCTGAAATCTTGTTTCAAGGCATCATTTATGATAACTACCGCTTCGCCCATCATTGCTCCAATTTTAGTGCCGCCTATATAAAACACATCGCACAGCTTTGCTATATCTGCTAACGATACATCGCTATCCTCTGCAACCAAACCATAGCCTAAGCGGGCTCCATCTATAAACAGTGGTAAACCACATTCACGACAGACTCTACTTAACACTTCCAGTTCGGAGCGGCTATAGATCGTTCCATTCTCGGTAGGTTGAGAAATATAAACCATCCCGGGCTGTACACAATGCTCAGGAGCAGAATCACTCCAGTGAGCGTCGTACATTGCCTTTACCTGTTCACCCCGGATTTTCCCATCCTCGCTTGGCAATGTCAGTACTTTATGTCCAGTAGCCTCAATTGCTCCGGTCTCATGCACAGCAATGTGTCCAGAAGTTGCCGCAATCACGCCTTGATGTGGACGCAAAATCGAAGAAATGACCGTTGTATTCGTCTGTGTACCTCCAACTAAAAAGTGTACATCCGCATTTTCGGAGTCACATGCCTTTTTAATGTAAGCTCTGGCTTTTTCACAATGATCGTCCACACCATAGCCTGGCGTTTGTTCCTCATTCGTCTCCAGTAGTCGCTTTAATATACGCTCATGAGCACCTTCGGTATAGTCGCATTCAAATCGTATCATCCTGTATCCTCTCCGAAATATCCAATTTCTTCCGAATTAACAACATAGAAGCATGTAATTCTGTAATCTCTTCTTCTGAAAGTCCTTGAACTAATCTTAGAATTTGTTCATCAGATCTTTCATTCAATTGGTTGTAGAACGTTTTTCCTTTGGGTGTCAGACGAATTAGATTTGTTCTATTATCCAACGTTGAATTTTCCTTAACAAGAAAGCCCTCTTTGCAAAATTTAGCAATGATCCTGCTCATATAGCTGCGATCAATTTGAAGAGATTCGACCAGAGTATTCGCAATACACGGCTCGATCAACCCGATCTCTATAATGACACGTGCCTCGGTAAAGGAATATCCGCTATCCAGCACATGTCTATCTAAAACACCAAGTAAATTCGTATAGAACCGATTAAAACGCCTCATATCCGCTATGATATTAGCATCGATATTGACCATAACTCCCCCTATTTAGTGGACTTTTGCAACAATTATAGTAATAATTTTTGTTGACTATGTCAACAAATAAAAAGGATCGTACATTAAGACATTCGCCTTATGTACGATCCGTATTCTAAAAGGAAGATTGAATTATATTCTTTTTTGTATTTACCTACAACGTCAATGAGCTATCGGTATTTATAGACTTTTCCTGCTTCTGCTTCTGCTTCCGCTTCAGCTTCAGATGAGCTACGACCATATACAGAGTCGGAACGACAAACAAGGTTAAAATAGTCGAAAAGATCAGTCCAAAGATAATGGTCGTTGCCAACGGTTTAAAGAGGATTTCCCCTATGGTGGCAATAGGAATCATACCCACAATTGCAGTTAGCGAAGTAAGCAAGATTGGACGGAAACGGGCAGAACATGCCATAAGAATTGCGTCTGTCAGTTCAGCCCCTTCACGCCGCGCATCTTCGATAAACTCTATCAACACAATACCGTTGCGCACGACGATACCGGCCAGTGAAATGATCCCCATAATGCTCATGAATCCGATGGGCATGCCTGAAATAAAGCTTCCAAGAATACCACCTGCCGCTGCCAGATACACAGTGGTCATAATAATGAGCGGTGTGGAGACGGAGTAAAATTGCATCGTGATCAAGAGCAAGATGAGAAAAACAACGATAATGGCTAATTTGCCCAAATCTTTAAAAATATCTGACTGCGCAGATGTTTCTCCTCCCATCTGCCAGGTGTAGCCCGGCTCAAACTGTGTATGGGTTAGTTGGCTACGGATGTCATTAGTGAGTTCTGTAGCCGTACGCCCATTTGCATTGGCTGAGATCGTGACCGTCCGTTCCAAATCATAGCGGTGGATTTGCTGAATGGAAAAGTCCGGTTTCATCGTGACTAACTGGGATAAGGAAATTTGCTCTTTTGCCGCATTGGTTACACTTAATTGTTGGAACAATACCTCAGGATCATCGTTTGGTTTATTCATGTATAGGTTTATATCCAGCAATTCCTTGCCTGTATCAAAATCCGTTACATTGACTCCATTACCCATTAACAACAGAGTTCGCGTCAAATTGGAATAGCTAACCCGATATTTATCCAAGGCTTGTGGGTTAACTTGGAAATTCAGATTATAGCTTTGCATCCCCATATTATCGGTCACGTCCACAGTTCCTGGGGTGCCCGCAACGATTTCTTTGACTTTAGCTGTCATGGTTTGCAGTTTATCAATATCTTCGCCCTTTATACGGATAGACACCGCACTGCCGACCGGAATACCTAATTGAGGAACACGAATGCTGATCAATGCAGATGGATATTTGGCTTGCAGCGTATGGGTCCAGTTATCTACTGTTTTTTGAAGATCGAATAGCCCCTCTTTTCCAACGACAGCAAGTTGACCGTTAACCGCTCCTCCAGAACCGTGACCGCCTGCAACATCGCTGTACATCTGAGGCGCTCCTCCACCTGCCGCTGCCGACAGCCGTTCTGTTTCTGGTTGTTTTTTGACCCACATCCCAATCTCGTTAATAACCCGATTGGTTGCCTGCAACGATGTTCCTTCCGGCATTGTTACGCTGATCGTGGCATCCGCTTGATCAGATTCCGGAAATAATTGAATGGGAACAAGCGCAAGTAGCCCATAAGCTGCCGTACCAATCATTAGACCAATCAGCGCTGTTAAAAGCGGACGCCGCAGTATTCTTGGCATCCAGTTTTTAGAGTACACGTTGGATAGAGACTGGATTTGGTGACCCAATAGCCCAGGTGGCTTAATGGTTTGGTTACTCTCTTTTCCTTTACGGCGTTGATCATACCATTGGCGGAAAATAGGAATAATCGTTAGCGACATAATCATCGACGCCAGCATCGTTAACGAAATAACGGTAGGGATCGGTTTAATAAAGTCTCCGATATTACCCGGCAGAAATAGCAGCGGGGCAAATGCTGCAACCGTAGCTAGCGTAGCTGTAATGATGGATAAGGACACCTCTTTGGTTCCTTTAACAGCCGCCTCTGTAGCATTTTCTCCAAATTCAGAGCGCCGGCGTTCTATGTTGTCATTGACCACGACAGCATCATCAACCAATATCCCTAGCACGATGATGAGTCCAATGACTGAAATTTGATTCAGCGTCGTTCCTGTCAATGGCAAGAAAATAAAGCCGATGGCGATGGAAACAGGAATGGCTAAGGCTACAAATGCAGAAGTCAGCAAATTCAAACCTAAAGTACATATCACAATGACCGATAAAATAGCGATGATCATCTCTTTGGTCAGGTTTCCAAATATATCACTCACTCGATCATTTTGTGCAAAAAGCAGCTCAAAATGTACATTCTTCGGCAAACTGCTCGCCAGCTGATTGATTTTAGCTGTTGTTGCTTTGGATACTGTCGGCACATCCGTTCCTATATCCCCGCTTACACTGATCGAAATAGCAGGCTTGGTATTCACATACGTATAACTAGCTGCTTTTTTAAAAACAAGCGAGGCAGTACCTATATCCTTCAAAGATATCGGAAATCCATCGTCATTGCTTGAAATCTGGACGTTATTTAGAATCGATGGATCCGTTGAGGCATTCACCGTCAGCTGATAAGTACGCTCATTGAAATCCATACTTCCTGTAGGCACTCTATCATTCTCATCCTTGATCGCTTGAACGACTTGTTCCCAGGAAATGTTATATTGTTGCATCTTTTGCGTGTCTAAGCTGACTCGTACCTCTTGCTCGGGTATTCCTTGAATATTAACCTGCGAAATACCGGGGACCGTTTTTAATTGATCCTTCCATTTGTTCATTGTTTCATTTAACGAGTATAAATCCTCAACCTTATCAGAAGTAATCGCATATGAACCGATGAAAGAGCTAGTCATGCTATCATTAATCATAGGCTGCATCGCATCGTCTGGGAGCTCGGATTGGGCGTCCTGTACCTTTGTACGTAGATCAGCCCATACTTTGGTCGGGTCCGCATCATTCAAAGCTTCTATGATGATGCTGGATTGCCCTTTCGAGGAAGTGGAAGAAATCGTTTTGACACCTTGTACAGATTTAATTTTTTGTTCCATAATCTTGGTAATGGTTTGCTCGATTCTTTCAGGTGAGGCACCCGGATAGATCGTTGTAACACTGGCGGTCATGGGAATTACATCAGGCTGCTCCTGTTTCGGTAACGATGTAAAATTGAAGAGCCCTAGCAGTATGCACATGCCAAAGAAAATGAGCGTAATTTTCTGCTTTTTAACGATATATCTAATCATTCGGACGACTCCTCCGCTTTCCCAAGCACATCATTCCCAATTAAATCTCCATTAAATAAGGTTCCTGCTCCTTGTGTAACGATTTGATCGCCTGCCTGAAGCCCGGATAGAACTTCGAATTGATTATTCGTCACTTTTCCCACTTTAATCGTGGTTTTAACAGCCTTGCCATTTACAGCTTTAAAAATATAAGGGTCACTTCCCGTACTAATCACGGATTCTACAGGCACTAACAGTGCTTCCGCTTGATTCACACTTTTAGATGCGCTGATGACTTGTCCAGGCTTCCAATTCAGTTCGGGATTAGGAATGCTAACTTCCACATTAATACTGCCTGTTTTGGCATTCGTCGATGGATAGATCTGAGTGACGGTCCCTGTTCTAATTTCATCATAGAGAGATATATTTACTTTTTGGTTTTTCTTCCATGATAAGATTTCGCTGTCCGGTACGGGCAGAAGTACTTTTAAGGTCTTGATATTTCCGACGATGAATGCCTCACTTCCACTGGAGCCCAGTTGACCATCGGCTACCTTTTTTTCAATGACCACGCCAGTGATCGGGGAGGTTAAAGTCGCTTTTTTAAGTGACAAGGATGACTGTTCATAAGCAGCCAATGCATCCTCGTAGGTAGCCTGCGCTTGAGCTTTACTGGCTAGTCCTTGCTGTTTCGTAGCAATAGCGGTTTCCAGCCCTGCTCTGGCCTGCTCTATACCAGCTGAAGCCTGAGCACGTTGTTCCTGCGAGGCGCCTGCAAGCAAGAGAGACAGCTGCTCTTGTGCGTCACTTAGACTTTTTTGTGCATTCGTTAATTCCAGCTGTGCATTCTCATTTTCCGACAATGATGCTGCGCCTGCCTGGAACAGGCTCTGCGTCCGTGCGGCATCCGCCTTTTTCTTATTGTAGGTATTGGTTGCCGCAGTAACCGCATTTTGTGACTGGGCAATTTCCTGCTTTTTGGCACCATTATTCAATTCCTGCAATTTCGATTGGGCCGCATCGACCTGGGATTGCGAACTATGAATACCCGCCTGTGCCGATTGAACGGAAGCCTCCGCTTGGCTAAGACCGGCCTTTGCCTTTTCCATGGTTGCCTTGGCCCGATCCAACTGCAACTGGTAAGCAGATGTATCCAACTTCGCAAGGACGCTCCCTTTTTCTACGGAATCCCCTACCTCAACCATAGTGTTCAATATACGTCCATCCGCTTCAAAGGAAACACTAGCTTCATTACTGGCCTGCAATGTTCCTGCCAAATTAAAATCATTGGCCAAAGGTTTCATTACAAGCTTCTCTACTTTTACCGGGTGACTTGCTTGTGTTACAGAGTTCTCCGTTGCACTGGAGCAACCGGAAGCTACTATAGCTAATGCAATCCCTGTAATCATGATCCTGATTCCTTTTCTCTTCAACTTCATGTCATCCTCCCTGATTCTCTCTTCTAAAGGTGCTATCAGCAACCCGTGGGTCATGTAGGCTTTTTTCATTTCTTGTTTCATGTTATAACAATGAACACACAAAAAAATCGTACAAAGGGGCAAGCACCTTATGTACGACTGGGCAATGAACTTACATATATTCAGTTAACATCTCTAAAGCTGTAAAATACCACGTTCCAACGAAACGGCAACGGCTTCGGATCTGGAATCAACACCAAGCTTGTTATAAATATTCGTTAAATGCGCTTTGACAGTACGCTCTGAGATCCCCATATCAAAGGCAATTTCCTTGCTTTTAAAACCATGTGCAACAGACTTTAATATGTGCCTTTCCTTATCAGTAAGAGTTAAGTTGCTTTCGTCCGGCTCTGGCTTGGCTTCTTTCTTATTCGTTGCAGCGAACACTCTTGCTGTGATTTCTGGCTGAAGCAGCGTTTCGCCCCTTAGTGCTGACTCAATCGTGCGAAACAGGTTTTCCCGACTGGTATCCTTTAGCAAATATCCTTTTGCTCCCAATGAAAGTCCCTTAATCATTAAATCATCTTCATTATAGGTAGTCAGAATAATGACTGGCGTTTCATTTTGTTTTTCTCTGAGGGCTTTCATAGTTTCCAAACCACTCATTTGTGGCATATACAAATCCAGCAATATGACATCCGGTTGAAGTTCTTCGATCAATTTAAGAGCTGTTATACCCTCTCCGGCCTCGCCAATAACTTCATAGCTGTCATTGGTCTCTAACACCAGCTTTAACCCTTCTCTTACGACCCAATGATCGTCGACGATTAAAATCTTGTATTTCATGATAGATCTCCTTTAGCAAGAGGCGCCTCTATTTTGATAGCTGTTCCTTTTTGAACTATACTGTTGATATTTATGCTTCCACCGAGCATCCGTACACGTTCATGTATACCTATTATTCCGTAATGTCCTGTTTGCTTGGCAATAATATCCGTATCAAATCCTTTTCCATCATCACGAATCTCAATTTCAATCCTGCCTTCGTTATCTAAAATATTAATCCATACGGTATTCGCGTGTGAATGCTTCGCTACATTGGTTAAACACTCGCTTATAATAAACAATCCATGTTCAAACAGCAGTCTGGGGACTGAAGCTTTAATTTTAATGTTGCGTATTACACGAATGCTCGTAGCCATTGTAAATCGCTGTATTTCTTCTTCTACTGCTTCTGCAAAGTCAACCTCCGAGATGGTTTTCGAACGCAGATTGTCGATGGCTCGTCTCGAATCAGACAAGGTCCTTCGCACTTGTGACATCGATTGCTGGACGATCTCCTGAGCTCTTTGCGTACTTCCTTTGGTCAGATGGGCATCAATAGCTTCAAGCTGCATGATTAGCCCAGCGAGACCTTGAGCCAGCGTATCATGCAGATCACGGGCCATACGTTGTCGTTCGTTAGCAAGTGTAAGTTCCTCCACCTTTTGATGTGCGATTTCAAGCTCTTTCAGAACGTTTTGCGTTCGAATTCGTGCTTTGACTTGTTTGAGAAAAAGAATGGCATACGCTATGATAACAACTGCAATGAGAAAAAATAGCGGGATGAACAACACAAATTGCCTGCCGTCATTATGCCAGACCACAGCCACACAAAAAAGTACATAGGAGATTAAAAATACAAGAATAACCTTAAGCGGCTTATAATAAATACCTATACTCTGACCTACCAAAACGGGCATTAACCCCACCAGTACTATGGAGAAGCTTTCAGGTAGAAGAAATGCACTTGCAAAGATTAATCCCCCTTGCACAACAAAATAAGCCCATGAAAAATATTTTGCAACTCTATGAGCATGCAAGTACAAAAGAATGTGCAATATGATGATTACAGTGAAAAAGAAGCTTTGCAGCAGATTTAGACCGCTGGATAAATGTTGAAGAATGACAGACTCACTATATATTATAAAAATCCATATGATGGTTAATACTTTCGAAATGTCCTTGGTCTCAACTTCACCTTCACCTTTACTTTCACTTATTTCCGGCTCTAGATTTTGAACCTGTACATTGTATTCATCGTTCATAATTCCCTCCTACAATTCTGAATTCGGTTTTTCAACTTATTAGAAACAATGCCGCTCTGAGCAGCTGGTCATTTCTTTTGAACAGTAATCATGTATAACTTATTTTACAAAAAAACGAAAAGAAAAAAACGTACACATGGGCAGCTTCACTTGTACGTTTGGGCATGGAATACTTTTTGTTCGATACCATCCAAAATTATACGTCATATAAAAAGCACGCAGCAGGTTATCCTGTGCGCGCTTGGCCACTCTCTATTCCTCTTCCAACTCATCTGGTACATCATACTTATTGATATGAGAAGTCATTGCTGCAACGGCTTCGCTGGCATCCGTGGTGGCGGGTACTTGTCTGACCACATCATCCGTCTGATCACGAAAATTCAAACGATCTGCCTCGATCTCTTTCTGCTGATTTGGTTTCACTTTTCATGTCGCTCCTTTCTATTCAAGGGTTTGATCTCGTTCCGTCAACGTGTACAAAGGTACTTCCCGTTCCTCTTCTGGATTGTTCAGTGCATAGATCCGTGCCGTCTCACGCTGTTCATTCACATGCTGAATATAGATGGGTAACCCATCGCACAACACATTCGCCATAATGGAAGAGGACGCTATTTCTTGCGCTCTTTGAACATTCACTTAGAAAAAACCTCCCTTGCTAAGTAGAGTTCTCCCTTACTATGCACGAGGTAAATATTTGTTATACACATTTCATGCCAACATGTCCCTATCCTTATTCTTTAAAATTATGTTGGCCGATGATTAAAACACGTTTCATGAAAGGATATCATTTGAAAAAATAAATATTATTGTTATTATGGATTAAGAGATTCAGTTAAACTGCATCTTAAATGAAAGAGTAGGAAAGGAGTAAGGATGGATGTTAAATGTATTAATGGTTAATTTTCCGGCAGAAGGACATGTAAACCCCACGCTTGGGATCACGCAAGCCTTTGCAGCACGAGGGGACCAAGTTCATTACATTACAACTGAGAAATACAAGAATAGACTCGAAGCAGTTGGAGCGAAGGTTCACCTGCATCCTGATCTGGTCAGGACTGCTTCCATTGATACCAACACTCCGGCAGGACTGAACGCATTTTTGAATATTCATATCCAGACTTCGATGGACATCTTAGCCATCACTCAGGAGCTGTCCGAGCGTATTCAATTTGACTTGGTGTTCTATGATCGATTCGGAGCTGGTGAATTAGTAAGAGATTATTTGAATATTCCAGGCATCTCTTCATCCCCATCTTTTCTCATTTCAAATCATCTGATGGCTGCCAATCTCTTCCGCTCCGACGCTAAAGTACCGTTCCATCCTGATGAACAAGTCACAACTTCACTGCATCTCATGAAGGAAAGATTCGGTGTTGCCCCCAAAGAGTTAGTTCAATTTATGAACAATTCAGGGGCTTTGAATGTTGTATATACGAGCAAGTATTTTCAACCGAATGGTGAACAATTTGGGGACGAGCATCTTTTTATTGGACCCAGCTTTCCAGAACGTAAAGGAGAAAATTCATTCCCGCTGGACAGACTACAGGGAAAAAAGGTTTTGTATATTTCGATGGGAACTGTGCTGGACCACACTGAAGACTTTTTTAACACCTGTATTGAAGCTTTTTCCGATTTTGAAGGCATCGTCGTGATTGCGGCTGGCGAAAAAGCCGACTTTACCAAAATCAATCCAGCCCCTGAGCACTTTATTATCTCACCCTATGTACCTCAATTGGAGGTATTACGCCATTCAGATGTATTTATTACTCATGGTGGAATGAACAGCGTGAATGAAGGAATTCACTTTAATGTCCCTTTGGTAGTGCTGCCTCAGGACAAGGATCAGCCCATGGTCGCACAGCGGTTAACGGAACTTCAGGCTGGCTATCGAATAACCAAGGATCAAATCCATGCCCAATCGTTAAAAGATGCCGTACATGAGGTCGTGTCAAACGCAGCCTATAAAGAGGGTGTACAAAAAATAAACAATAGCTTCCAGCAATGCGGCGGCACAGCAGAAGCCCTCACCAGAATTGATGCATATCTTGATGCTTACCTGCAAAATAAGCGCGCATAAATCACACGAGTACAATTCTCACAAAAAAACAGGAACCCTGACCCTCAACGGTCAGGTTCCTGTTTGTCATGTCATTCTATGTGAGGATATCCCACTTCTGGAACGAGGAAATCGTGCATTTTCCGCTCGCAAACGCCCGAATGCCCGTTGATTCCATTCCGGGATACACCCTTCCTGTGAGCACGTATTCACCGTCACCGATGAATATCTCTACCGAGCTCTTATCGACAAAAACCCGCAGCTCCAGGCGTCCCGCTTGTAAGCCCAAGGGCACTCTTCTCTCTCCGCCTGGCCCGATCCCAGCACGCTCACGGTTAAAACGGAATAGACCGTCATCGGGACGATACGACAGTACCGTTTCCTCTTCGTCGCCCACTCGCAGCTTCAAGCCGAATTCCTCCGTATGGCCAGCCTCGAACTCAAATACCGCCTTCAGCTCGTAGCTATCTCCAGACGTTTCCATAATCTGCTCGCCTGTCAGTAAGATATCATGCTGCTCGAACAGATTGGATCGGTAATTCTCCACCTCTTCAAGCGGACGGAACAGCAATCTGTCGTGGTCGATCACCGCTTCCCGCGGAAGACTCATCGCACCAGCCCAATGATGCCCCTGCTGAGTCGGCATCTCCGACTCCCACATATCCATCCATCCGATGATAATCCGCCGTCCCTTATCATCCAAGGTTGACTGCGGGGCATAGAAATCGAATCCGTGGTCTACCTGATCATACCGTTCTGCCGTAAATGTTCCGTTCACGGCATTGAAATCACCTATACCGTACATCGTGGAATGCAGATTATGGTATGCTTCTCCCTGAGCAGGCATGCGCTGTGGAGATAGCATAAATACGTGCCGATCACCGAGCGGGAACAGATCTGGACACTCCCAATTATCGCCGTAGCGTCCGTCACTCACAACCAGCACATTGACATACGTCCAGCTTCTCAGATCTTCAGATCGGTAAAGCAGTACAAGCCCGTTCCCTTGGGCGTCATTAGAACCAAGAACGACGTAGTATTGGTCCTCATGCCTGAACACCTTAGGATCACGAAAATCTTTGCGGCTGACCGTGTCCGGTATGGCGTCATAACCGATGACTGGGTTGCCCTCCCACTTTTCGAATGTCACTCCGTCTTCTGATACTGCAATTCCCTGTGACTGCTTGTAATCCTGATCCTTGTCAGGCCCAGTTACAACATGTCCGGTATACATCAGGACAAGCTTCCCGTCCTGCTCAATTGCACTGCCGGAGAAGCAGCCGTCACGGTCGAACTCACCGTCCGGAGCCAAAGCGACCGGTAGATAGTCCCACTTCATAAGATCGCGGCTGACTGCGTGTCCCCAGTGCATCGGTCCCCATACCGATTTATACGGGTAATGTTGATAGAACAAATGATACTGCCCGTTATATTGAATAAAACCGTTCGGATCGTTCATCCAGCCGAATTCAGCCATTAAATGATAGTTCAATCGATAATCCGAGCGGAGCATATGCTTAGACTGGGAAATAAATTGATCAGCATTTTCTCTCGTATACACTCTAGTATGTTTGATAAGGCATCCTACCCCTACAGTTATTTAATTGAACCTTGCATTACACCCTGAATAATGTACTTTTGGGCGAACAGATAAATGATAATGATCGGAAATATGGTTAGGACCAAACTTGCCATCAATGGACCATAATCCACTGTATAGGTTCCATAAAAGTTGTATGTGGACAATGGAAGCGTCCTTTGCTCGGGATCGACCAGAATGAGCGATGGCAGCAGAAAATCATTCCAGATCCACAGCACATTGAGAATGGAAATGGTAGCAGTTGTGGGCATCAATACCGGAAACACGATTCGGAAGAAGGTCTGAATCCGCGTGCAGCCGTCAATCAGCGCCGCTTCCTCCAATTCCTTCGGAATACTCTTTACAAATCCATGATAAATGAAAACAGCCAGCGAGCTGCCAAAACCGATATACATGTAAATCAGCGACCATTTGCTGTTCAGCAGATCAAGTGAGCCGTAAATTTTCACCAATGGAATCATGATGGCCTGGAATGGAATAATCATGGAAGCTACCATCAGCATAAATGTATATTGGTTGAACTTGGTGTTGTTTCTGACAAAATAATGAGCCGTCATCGCCGCGAACAGGGAGATAAACAAGACACTTAACACCGTTATGACCAATGAGTTAGTGAATGCAGTGATATAATTCATTTTATCAAATGCATTCATATAGTTGGTCATATTGAAGCTCTCTGGAAGCGATAACGGATTCGAGGTAATCGCCATATTTTCCTTGAACGAATTGATCAGCAGAAAGACGAACGGTACGATGAATAATATGAGTAGGACTGTCAGCACAATGAATTTGATCATGGAGGAAGCGATTTTTTTGCTTGCCATTACGCCTCCACCTCCAACTTCTTGCTAAAATAAACCTGGAGCAGAGTGATGAGAGCAACCATCAGGAACAGTACGAATGCTTCTGCCTGCCCTACACCATAGTCACGGGAAAGGAATGCCTTTTCATACACATGCATCGACACCATTTGAGTACTACTGAACGGCCCACCTTTCGTGAGCGCAAGGTTGACGTCATAGACCATAAATCCACGCTGCAGGGACAAAAATATACATACGATGAAAGAAGGAACCATCAAGGGCAGCACCATTTTCCGCAGTCTGGTCCAGCTGCTCGCCCCGTCAATGCTTGCAGCCTCCATAATATCATTCGGCACACCCGTCAAACCTGCAATATAAATGACCATCATGTAACCCGCGTTCTGCCACACGGTTACAATCACGAGTGTCCAGAACGCTTTGTCAGGATCAGCCAGCCAAGTCGTGCTGAGCGCCTGAATGTCGGCATGTTGTCCCAAATAGACCAGCACGTTGTTGAAGATGAACTGCCAGATAAAACCGAGTACAATACCGCCGACAAGGTTGGGCAGGAAAAATCCTGCCCGGAAAATACTCTGTCCTTTTAACCCTTTAGTCAGCACATAAGCCAGCATAAAAGCGATGACATTGATAAGAACAACGGTATAAAATACATATTTGAGCGTCAAGGCGAACGATTTCCAAAACTCAATATCCCGAAAAACGGCCAGATAGTTTTGGATGCCAACCAGCGTTAGTGTCGTGGAAATACCATCCCAGTTTGTGAACGTCAAATAAATGCCGTACAAGAATGGAATGATCATTACCGTGATGAAGGCAAACAAAGTGGGTCCGGTGAACAATAGCCGCGTCCGTAGCCGGTTCCATACTCCTTTTTCCGCAATCATGGTGATCCCTCTCTTTGTTTCGGATTTCTCTCTCTATTTCCGGGTAATTTGAAAATAAGCCTTATTTTACGCTTTTCCAGTAGTCTTCGATTTCCTTAGCCAGTGTTGCGCGATCGCCCTGTTTCGCCAGATATTTTTGCATGGAAGATCCTAGCTTAGACCAGTGGTCGGCAGGCAGCATGCTCATCGACTGCTCTGACTTGCCTTTTGCGATATACTCCTGGATAGACTTGCCAAGCGGGTCAGCCGCAGGCAATGTAATATTTTTGAACGCTGGGATAATGTTCGCTTTGTTTACGAGGAAATCTTGGCCTTTCGCATCATAGACGATCCAGCTCAGGAACTTCTTCGCTGCCTCTTGCTGCTCCGGCGTACTCTTCTCCTTGTCAATAACAATACGCTTGGAAACAGCGGATGAAATTTCCTGATTGCCGTAGTCATCGGCATTGTTGCTGATGGGTACAGGCAAGAAACCATATTCTTTGTTAGCGGTATCAAAACCGCTGATTTGCGGCCATGCCCAGTTGCCCATGAACCAAATGCCAACTTCGCCTTTGCCAAGCAATTCTGGTCCACGCTCGTAAGCACCTGCCAGTGGGGAAGCCTGATCGATATTGTATTTCATCATGACGTCGAATGTATCCATAAGTCCGTTAAATACTGGATTGGTAGCCAAGTTAGCCTGGCCCGCTTTCAGTGACGCCATGAATTTGTCCACTTCAGCCATGTCTTTGTTCTGGCCTGCATAAGCAAGTGGCAAATAATGAGCGCCTAGGGACCAATCCATTGGTGAAATCACCAATGCTTTCTTCCCAGATGCCTCGATTTGCTGAAACAGCTTTTCAAGATCATTGCGGGTTTTAATTGTGGTGGGGTCAAAACTTCCGCCTACCGCTTTATCAACAACCGCTTTGTTGTAGATGAATCCGTAGCCTTCAACAGCCAGCGGAAACGCGTAATTTTTACCGTCAAACGTCGTCGTTGTGGTAGCGTTTTCAACAGTGTCCGCATTCCACTTTTCTCCGCTTAGATCGAGGATACGATCCTTGAATTTCTCCACATCACCTGTATCAAGCATGATCATGGTCGGCGGGTTTCCAGATGCATACAATGCAGAGGCACGCTCAAAAGGCGATCCACCGGCCGGAACCGGCTGGATTTCAACTGTGATGCCGGGATTGTCTTTCTGGAACGCCTTGGCGGCATCCTCCAGCTGTGAAAGGATTTCACCTTTAGAGTTCAAAAGCGTAATTTTCACATTTCCCGAATCTGCTGATCCCCCTCCAGAAGCCGAATTACCCGCTCCTCCGGAGCCACCGCATGCAGACACCACCATAACCAAAAGAAGTAGCATTACCATCCATTGAACTCTTTTGAATTTTCTCACTGTTGTCATCCCCTTATTTCTATAATGGCTCTGAATGCTTAAATAAAACGCTTACAAACGGATTATATGTCAAAGAATCAACCTATGTCAATCGTTTGACATGTTAAACCTTTAGCATTCATTAAAAAAAATCTGTTCCCCTTGTTAGAGGAACAGATTTCATTAGGTCGTTGCACGCTCAATCAATTCAACAGGCAGCTGATTGACAGGCTGTACCTGCTCTCCCTCGGCCTGTCTACGAATCAGCTCGACCGCCAGCCTGCCGATCTCTGCAATCGGCTGTCTTACCGATGTAAGTTCAGGCGTCAGCCAGGAAGCAGCGCTTACGTCATCGAAACCTACAATACGCACATTCTCCGGTACATGCCGTCCGGCCCGAATATATTCTTTCAACGCAAAAGCAGCAATAATATCGCTTGTTGCAAACACCCCATCCACATCTGGATGTTCATGCACGAGTTTGGAGATCATTCGCTCGTACTCTTTTTGGTCGAACACATTCAAATCCGTTTGAACAATCACATGCTGGACACTATGCCTGTCCACAACATCTCGGAAAGCTGTGGTACGCTCATTGGACAGCATGTTCAGCTCCAGATTTCCACATATATGCGCAATTTTCCGGCAGCCTTTACGAATGAGCAGCTCCGTAGCCAGCTCGCCTCCGCGATAATTGTCCGAAGATATATACGGAATATACGGGTCAATCTGCCTGTCAAAGGTCACAATCGGTGAATTCAAATGTCGGTATTCTTCTACTTCCAAGGTATGGCTTCCCATAATGATGCCGTCTACCCGGTTTCGTTTTAACATATCGATATACACTTTTTCCTTCACAGGGTCCATATGCGAATTGCAGAGTAGAACCTTGCACCCCTGCTGATAGGCATAATACTCCACCTGATTAGCAAGCTCACTAAAGAAAGGATGCGAGACATTGGGAATAATAAGTCCGATTATATTGGACTGCTTGCGTAGCAGGGACCGTGCTATTTCATTCGGTTGATAATTAAGCTCTTCCATTGCATCGAACACTTTTTTGCGTGTAGCTTCACTGATATAGCCCCGGTTATTCATTACACGGGATACTGTAGTGACCGACACGCCCGCTTTTAACGCCACATCATGAATTGTTGCCATATAAACCTCTTTCCGAGCAAAATACATACATATAAACTATACCCCCTCCTCATCTTTTCGACAACCTTAGGTAGTATGTGCTTCTCAGACATGAAAACAGCGACAGCCGTAGACGAGAAATCGTCCTCAACTGTCGCTGTTTCATTAACTAACGCATCCCTTTAGTTTAACACTTGTTAAGTGTGCCTTGTTCAGACTTTTCTCTACGTTATTGTTGCTCTCTATGAAAGGCCAGTTCCAGTTAAGTATTTGTCTCCGGCATTCTTTTCCTTATCTATGTTGTAATACGGCTTTAAGCCCTCATGATTACCACACCGTTACGTTAGAGCTCCCACTACTCTGATACCCTTCTGTTGCTAACACTTGGTAAGACCAGCTATTCCCCAGAGGCATTCCTTTGCTCGCCCATGCCTTCACGTGATTGCTGAAAGTGATCGTGGAGTTGCCCCCGGTCGGTCTCTTCGTCTGTCGAACACTCCAGTACTGAATAAACGTCGTTTTTTGGCCGTCAATGGAAGGTGCGTCGTATCGCATTGTTGTGTAGATGTCATATGTGCCTCCATCACTGGTCACCGTACCTTTATACGTTCCGGTAGGTCGATAAGTTCCCCAGCTATCCACAACGTAATATTCGATGAGTGAGTTTCTCGTCCACCCGTAGAGAGCCAAATATCCATTACCGGACGGCGCCCAGACACCGGCATTGTAGTTAATCGTTCTGTCTGGCGATCCAGTAGTCCAGCCTTTACCGACAACAAAATTCCCGGTATCCTTCCATGTTACGCTGTAATTACCGCCTGATCCATTAACAGCATTGACCGTCCCACCGCCATCGGTCCAATTTTGCCAATAGTCTGTCGCTGCACTTGAGGTTGTTGCTAACACCCCAAAACTCATGGAAGCTGCAAGAACTACTGTTAACATTTTCTTACTAAACTTAAACATACTTTACCTCCTGAAATTTTTATATTTGCATTCTACACCTACTCGTTGGTGGATCCTCTGTTGTAGTACATCGCTTATGTGTACCATATTCCGTGCTTTCTTACTTTTACCTCCTTTCTGAGTAAAATTATATAATGATAGCGGTTACATGAATACTCGACAAATTAAACATTAAACTCTATTATGTTTAGATTTCTTTGAGTTTTATAGAGCTCGTCGAGGGTTTACTCCAAACTCGAACTAGTCTACATATCTTCAGATTTTCTTTAGATATATCCTCGTAAAATCCTTAGATTTTTTCGCTACTATTTTTATATGAACAAAATAAAAGGAAGAAAATAAGTCATGGGGGATAAACGGTTGAATTTCAATGAATACCTACTTTTTTTGCAAGGATTCCTTACCAATCCACAACGAGTGGGAAGCGTTATGCCTAGCTCTCGATTTCTAGCAGCTAAAGTGGTTGAGTCTGTACCCTGGGATGAGGTCAAGGCCATCGCAGAGCTTGGATCAGGTACAGGTGCTATTACACGTTTCATGAAGACACAATTAACTGGATCAACAAAAGTGTTATTGTTCGAAAGAGATAAGAAAATGAGAGAGAATCTGAAGACAAAATACCCGGATTTCATGTGTAACTCAAATGCTTGCCAATTAGTTAAAAAATTGAATCAAGATGACATCGGCCAATTGGACTGTATTATTAGCGGATTACCATTTTTTAATTTTACGAGTGAAATGCGAGGAACTTTACTTAATCAGATTATTCAGGCACTAAAACCTGGAGGAATTTTTGTTGCTTTTCAGTACTCGCTGCAAATGAAAAAAAAATTCGCCGAAGACTTAACTATTGAAGAAATCAAGTTCGTGCCCTTCAACTTCCCTCCAGCTTTTATATATGTCTGTCGCAAAAAAAGAGGGGTCGTGTAATGGATACCATACTTGTTGTAGCTGACGATTCTGAGCTTCGAGACGCTATTCACGTATATTTTCGCAATGAGGGATTCTTTGTTATAGAAGCTGTAGATAGTCTGGAAGCGCTAGATCTAGTAAAGTCAATCTCTGTTGATCTGGTCATCCTTGATGCTGGGATGCTACGTACGGATCGTATCCAGACCTGCACTGAAATATGGAAAATGTCTAACACCCCTATGATCCTCATCTAAGTAAAAAAACTTAAGCCTGAGCAAAATGTTCTCCTGGCTTAAGTTTTATTTTAGAACCTTTCGATTCAATTTCTCTCGAGCTCATGTACTTAGCACGTTTAACGATCAGCATCTACTCTATGAAAGGAATACCCTGTGTATAATGCCTCAGTAATAAATTCATTTAGTGCCTCCAGCATGAATGCAGGTGCACTCCTGTCTGCTCCGAACGTCTGCCCACTATCATGAAGAACAATGACAGCTCCCCCCTTTAGCTTGGACAGTAGCCTTTGCTTAATTTTTTGTTTGCCGCCAGAGCTTTTCCAATCACCTACAATAACAGACCAAAGTATCATACGAAATTTTCTCATTAAAAAAAAGTCAAACAGGTTGATAACTCCCCATGGGGGCCGATAGTAAAAGGTTCTTTTCCCAATAATACGATCAATGACGTTGGCCGTTTTGTTTACCTGCTCTCGAACCTTCTTTGGACTCATCAAGGCATTGGACCAATGCACGTAATTGTGAATTCCAACAAGATGTCCCTCACTGTGCATTCGTTGGATTAGATCGGGGTATTTCTCCGCTTTTTGACCAAGAACAAAAAAGGTCACTTTGATGTTATGCTTCTTTAATAAATCAAGCAAAAGAGGCGTATATTCTGGGTCTGGACCGTCATCAAAGGTCAAAGCAATGGGCTGCTTGCTCGTTCCTTTTTTATAAACCCCGATACCAAATATTCGAACCATAAGGGTTGGAATAATCGTGTAGACGAGTAATGCACTAATGAGAATAATTAATATCTGCTCCATTATCCTGCTCCTTTTTAACAGTAGTGAATCAATGCTTGTCTTCTTTTAGGAGCATATATTTATTCCATTGACTCTATTGTTCATTTTCACAATTCCAAAAATAACTTCTAATGACGCAAACGCGGACTCTTTAGGATGAAACCGTTTGGTATTTTCTTTCATTTCCTGAAGAAGTTTTGCATTATTTAGCAATTTTGATAGCCGCTTTGTTAAATCCCGAGATGTCTCTGCATGAATGGCTACTCCGGAGTGAACTAAAAATTTGGCATTATCCTGTTCTTGACCAGGAATTGGCTTACAAAGTAGCATCGGCAGTTCCATGGCAATCGCCTCAAAAGTCGTAACTCCTCCTGGCTTAGTAATCATGATGTCAGATACGGCCATTAATTCATGAACATAATGAATATAACCTGTTAAATGGATGCGATGTTTGGAACCTTTCAGCATTTCACTCAGCTCCATTCGAAGCTTTCCATTATGCCCACAAACAATGATGAACTGTACAGGTTGAGACAATTGGTCAAATTCCTGAATCGTAGAGCTTCCATCGCCAATCATGCCGCAACCTCCTCCCATCACAAGCACAGTAGGCATATAAGGGTCTAAACCATGCTTCTTTGCCGTTTTCACTCTTTCCATGGACTGGGAAAATCGCGGTCGAATAGGAATTCCTGTATCCGCAATCTGCGTCTCTTCAACACCTAGCTGAATCAAAGAATCACGAACAATTTTGGAGCCTACGATATATTGATCGGTATAGGGATAGATCCATGAGCTATGATCGGTGTGATCGGTAATCGTAGTAACAGTAGGAATATCGATTAAACCATATGACTTTAGCTTCGACATCACGCCTGCGGCCAAAGGGAATGTACTTATTACCATAATGGGTTGTACTTTATCAATTAATTTCATAATTCGTCCGATTCCAGTAGAGAAAACGGTTTTTACGATATGGGATAGAGCGTTTGGCTTCCGTGTTTTCTGATATAGATATCCATACACCTGGGGGAACGTTTTGACGGCTTGCAGATAAATCAATCGACTCCAATGATTCACATAGGGATGAATCCATTCCATAAAATCAATAACGACAGGTTCCATATGAGGAAACCGAATCTGCACTGCATCTTGCAGTGCTTGGGCTACTTGATTATGGCCATCTCCATAATTTCCGGTAAGAATCAATATTTTTTCTTTCTTTACTTTTTTCATTGATCACAACTCTCCTTCATATCGCTTCAAAAGAACAAACCATTTTGTCCTATTTACTTCACTTATCGTCTCATGCAGTAAAGATGAACTTGAACCACTTCGTTACGATAAAAGTGCCAACACCTATTATTAAAGCAGCCACAGCTAATTTAGGATCGATCATATCTAGTAAATTCAATATATGGTGTCCAAAAAATTTGCCAAAAGCAAAGAACGTAGTGGTCCAAACTAAGGCGCTCGAATACGAAAGTAAAGCAAACTTCTTGTACGAGATACCGTTCAGACCAACAAACACAGGCAGAATATACCGAATGACTGGAATTAAAAATCCAAGACACATTGCGATATCTCCGTGTTGCTCAAAAAGTATCTCTGCTCTCTGGAAATGGCGGTTGTTTTGCAACTTTGGTTTGAATTTCTCTCCAGAGATTCTGCCTACCAAATAAGCAAATGTAATTGCTGTAAACAAGCCAGCGAGGATAACCATATATACAATCCACGGGTTTAAAACTCCGTTGTTACTCAAAATCCCACCTGTTAGTATGGTTAATTCATTAGGAACAGGGACCCCGAATGGGCCTAGGCAGAAGGCTAGGAAAAAAAACAAATACCCATAATGATTGACTAGTAAAACGATATCGCTAATCATGTTCTAACCTCCTCGCGATGTCGATAAAAGCATATTAATATAAAAATCTTAGGAGCTTATAGGGAGATTTCTAAAGAAATTCTAAAGTAATTACCTTTCCTCTTATAAAAAAAAGCCTTACCAACCTGGTTGGTAAGGCTTTTAGGGTTCTACGGCATTGACGTTAAAGCTTTCATAGATGAATTCTTTAGATTTTCTTTAGAAATATACTCATAAATTCCTTAGTTTTTTTCAATATGATTTGTGTACATAAACCGTAATGGAGGCTATTCAGTTGAAAATCAATGAAAATCTTTTATTTTTGCGAAGCTTTATTCACAGTCCGAAAAATGTGGGAAGTGTTATACCAAGCTCCCGGTTTCTGGCGACCAAAATGGTTAAACAAGCGCCTTGGAACGAGATTAAAGCAGTCGCAGAGCTCGGATCCGGTACAGGTGCCATCACACGTTTTATCAACACTCAGGTAAGTGGAGCAACAAAAGTGTTATTATTTGAGATGGATGAGACGATGAGGAATAATTTACAGACAGAATATCCAGACTTCTCCTGTCATCCAAACGCTGCACGTTTAGTAGAAGCAATGAAGCAAGAGAACATTCAACAGTTGGATTGTATTATTAGCGGGCTACCTTTTTTTAATTTTGAACGTGAATTGAGAGATACCTTGGTTGAACAGATTTATACAGCACTCAAACCTGGAGGCCTATTTATCGCCTTTCAATATTCACTTCAAATGAAAAAGCAACTTTCCGAAAAATTTATCATCGAAAAAATTAATTTGGTGCCTCTCAATATCCCTCCTGCTTTCGTTTACGTCTGTCGTAAAAGGGAAACAATGTAAACGATAGATTACACTTTAATTTGGCACCTTAAATATCCTAATTCTACTAATTTTCGAAAAAGGAGCAGTCAATAATGAATACAATCCTTGTTGTGGATGATGACTCCGATATTCGAGATGTCATTCATGTATATTTACGCAATGAAGGGTACCAGGTAATTGAAGCGGCTGACGGGGAGGAAGCTCTGAATGCTATAAAGACAACACCAATTCATCTGGTTATCCTGGATATCATGATGCCACGAATGGATGGGATCAAAGCATGTCTTAAAATAAGGGAAATCTCGAATATTCCGATTATCATGCTGTCAGCCAAAGAAGAAGATATTGATAAAATCAACGGGCTGACTACCGGGGCCGATGACTACATGATCAAACCGTTTAATCCGTTAGAATTGCTTGCTCGCGTAAAAGCGCAGCTACGGCGGCAATCATTAATAGGAAAAGAAGAATTTAATTCCCTTATCCTTATTAAGGACCTGGTGATTGATAAGAGTAAACATTCGGTAAAATTAAAAGGGGACGAAATTTCACTGACACCTCTAGAGTTTTCTATTCTGATCTTGCTTGCCAGCCACCCTGGACAGGTTTTTAGTTCAGAGCACATTTACGAAAATGTATGGAAAGCGCCATACGGGTTCTCTGACAATACGGTGATGGTTCATATTCGTAATTTACGAGAAAAATTAGAGCAATTCCCAAGGAATCCTCAATATATTAAAACGGTGTGGGGAGTTGGCTACAAAATTGAATGAACATATACAAAAGCCAAAACGAAAAAAGCGTATCCAGGTCAACATTTTAATTAGAATGGTGCTGAGCTTTATTATCGCCACTGCTATAAATAATATTCTCATTTTACTTTTCTTGAAAATTAGCAGTGTTATGGAATGGCATTGGTTTCGTGATTTTTTTCCTTATCTTCTCACCCCTTTATTTATGGTAATGTTTATTTTTACTTTTTTAGTTTTGACACGACGAATCGTTAAAGATTTAATTGCATTGGAGCAAGGGCTTCAAATTATTTCCGAAGGTAACTTAAATTATCGGGTACCTGTTGTTCGACAAGATGAGCTTGGGCGGGTTGCGCACAACATTAATCGAATGACAGAACGTTTAGAGCAGCAGATTGTAAAAGAACGTGAAATAGAAAAATCCAAGATGGAGCTGATCACTGGTATCTCACATGACTTGCGTACGCCTCTGACCAGCATTATCGGCTATATCGAGCTGTTAAGAACACACTCATATCAAGATAAAGACGAATATACACGCTTTGTTCAAAACACCTATAACAAAGCGATTCATTTAAAAAAGTTGCTGGATGACTTGTTCGAATATACCCGGCTCACTTCAGTTGATACCCACTTAGATCTGAGAAGGATCAATTTATCTCAGCTTGTGGATCAATTGCTGTTCGAGTTCGAACCCATTGCCCAAGAAAACGGTGTATACATCGTGAAGGATATCGGTGACTCCCCGATCATTAGCTCCATTGACAGCGATAAAATAGCCAGAGCAATCGACAATCTTCTCATGAACGCCTTAAAGTATTCTTTGAAGCCGGGAGGCATTTACATTCGACTGAAGACAACTCCTGAGCAAATTACGATTGAGGTCGAAAATAAAGGAACTCCTCTCACACAAGATCAGAAAGAGAAGCTGTTTGATCGTTTTTATAAGGTTGACCATTCAAGAAGTAGTGAAGGTATCCAAACAGGAGCAGGACTGGGACTTTCCATAGCAAGAAATATTGTCGAGTTACATGAAGGCACCTTAACGCTCAATCATGCCCATGACACCTTTATATTTCAGCTGAACTTGCCTGTAAAACCTCC
This sequence comes from Paenibacillus jamilae, assembly GCF_050482105.1. GTDB lineage: Bacteria > Bacillota > Bacilli > Paenibacillales > Paenibacillaceae > Paenibacillus > Paenibacillus jamilae_B. Next base: position 198,689 of record NZ_JBCNHI010000023.1, read on the forward strand.
AGTTAATAATCTCTAAAAAGCATGAAAAAGGGTTCTAAAGCATACAGCAACTACAAACATCCCAAGCACGCCAGGCAAGATTATGATGAATTTATGGAATGGCACTGGTGTTGACGACTGGCCAGGTCCATACAACGGAGCGAATCCGCTATACGCCAAATACGAATACGATTGGGGAAAATATACGAGTAATTAGCCTGTAGTATCAAAGCAGCCTGTAATGGCTGCTTTTTTGGATACATTGATTCAGCTACGTTCCGGTGGTAAGGAAAATCGCAGTGAAGTCTATTCAGAACTGGCAACCACCGTTTGAAAATTAAAATCCCTGAGGAAGTTGCTATCATATCGATCGGGATGACCGGACCAGACGCTACCCAGTATTCTACACCACCCATTACGGCCATCGATATACCATCCGAGCAAATAGCTGCTGCAGCTATATCTATACTGTATAAATCGTTATCCCAGAAGAACCTGCATGAACGGTTGTTGCCTGTTCATCAAAAAATAGCCCCAACAACTTATATTCGAGCTTCATTCCCTTTACCACCCGATGATAAACCTTAACTTTCCGAGAACATGAAAGGCTGATCACATGCCCGTTCCTGGATTTTTGCGATTTCCATTTTACATTTAAGAAACACGGAACTGTCCCCATAGAGTGAGACTGAAGAACACCTTCAAGAATGCAACCATGTCGTAAGATATGGCATCCTTGGAAGTGTTTTTTTGTGGTAAGCCTGTCTATTATCCATATACAACACAATGGACAAGTTTTGGGGTTTCTAATACAGGAATAGACAACAGACCGTTAGGTAAAAAATAAGATTGTCGGGTAATCCACCAATAGTAAGTTACATAGTAATACGCTATCCTCTGCCCTGCTACCTTAAATACGGAATGGTGATAATAATGAAGCAAAGCAGTCATTCACTTTCTCTTCGAATTGTCGTACTGATTTCGATCCTGTACTTGTCCGCTCTTTTCCGAGGTATGATCGTACATGCCGATCCGTCATTACCGATCGTATCTGAACAAGGAGTTTACGCAATCGAAGTTTACCCTCAGCAGCACCGACTCATTGTTCGTGCCAATGGAAAAATAGTGAAAAGGTATCAGGTCGCTGTTGGAAATTATGCAACCCCTACACCCATTGGGGAATATAAAATTTTATACAAAGGGGAAAACTGGGGAGCGTCCTTTGGTCCGCGCTGGCTTGGATTAAATGTACCTTGGGGTTATTACGGCATTCATGGAACGAATAGACCGTATTCTATTGGACAGCACCAAAGCCATGGTTGTATTCGAATGTGGAACCACGATGTCATGGAATTATACAACCTGATCCCTCTAGGCACAAAAGTAACAATACATGGTCATGTATTAGGGGAGCCTGATCGAGATCCAAAGGACTTAGCGGAAGGCGACGTTGGCGGGGAGGTGCAATTGATTCAATCGCGCTTGAAGAGCGCAGGTTACTTCAAAGGAATTTGCAATGGCATGTTTCGCTATGATACTACCGCGGCCCTAAAACGATATCAGCGTGATCACCAGATGCCCCCCACTGGCGTCGTCACGATAAACGTATATAAGGAATTGGGGTTATTGGAGTAATGGTTGGAAAAAAATCTTCCATCCTTCATCTCTCCATTAGAGCTCACTCACAGGAATAGACGGCTAATACTCATGTTAAACTGGGAAGAACCAGAAATGGCCGAACTCTTTTACAAAGAGCCCGGCTATTTCTGGTGAACCTCATTGAACGACCGCCAATTAGTTTAGCGATTCCGTACAGTCTAACTTTATTTTTTTACCAACTGATCACAGAACGGTCTTTAAAAAATTTGCCAGTCGTTCCTACATCGCCAGTCGCCAGCCAAACAGCTGTATCGGCCCCTTCCTTGACCGATCTTGGAGCGTCGGCAGTTCCCATATCGGTACGAACCCATCCCGGGCACATCGAGTTTACCGTGATTTTGCTGCTACTTAAGTCTGCTGCCAGTTTTAACGTAAGCGCGTTCAGGGCAGTTTTGGACATACTGTATGCAAAGTACCCGCCACCCATACTATCATTTAAAGCCCCCATGCTGCTGGACACATTGACGATTCTGCCGTCTGCACTGCTTTGCATTAAAGGGATGAGCACTTGCGATAAGCGCAGCGGACCGTATACATTCGTGTCCATCGTGGTTCGAACCGTATCCAAATCGATATTTGTTGTATCCTTATTACCATCGATAGAGATGCCTGCATTATTGACCAGAATATCAACCACTCCGAATTGCTCCCGCATGTCGTTAGCCAACTTGCTGATACTGGACTCGTTAGTCATATCAAGCTGGTGAAAATGAACGTCAAGCCCTTCCTGCTTCAATTTGTCGCAGGCCGCCATCCCTTGATCTTCTTTGCGAGCCGTCATAATGACGGTGACGCCAAGCTTGCCTAGCTGTTTAGCAATTTCAAACCCGATCCCCCGATTCGCCCCTGTAATGATTGCAATTTTTCTTCCCATATGGATATCCTCCTCATTTTCACTTCTTTAGACATGCAAACCATTCGTTTATGCTTAATGACCAGGAACGTTTCATTTGTCGCTTTAAGTCAAGTCGAAAATGACCAAGTCGTAATAAGTTTTTTCCCGCTAATCTGAAAGCTTTATCCGTTCTATTTAGTAACATGGTATAATGCCTTTTTCTAAAACGCTGAGCATTATCTGGCCGACAGGCGATTCCGCAAAACTAAACGGGTAAATCCACGTACAAGCCATTCACTTGGACCTGCTATCCTGAAACCTGGCATCTGTAACTATAACTATTTTATTTTGACGTTATCACCCCCTCCAATAATTAATGGACGCATGGCGCTTGGACATCTATCTCCTCACCTGCAACAAAATCGACATGAAATGCAACATGAAGTGCGCCCCGCTCGCCAAATCGTTGAACCCAAAGGCCGAACAGGCTTGACGGATAAAAGGCGAGCTGGGAGTTCCGACCGCTCCCTTCGTTTATCACCTCAGGATTTTAGCAGCCAAGCGTCTTCAGCTGCGTAGTCAAAGAGGTGTGGCTGCGCTTGGGCTAACAACGGGAATACTTCTCTCCAGTCCCGTCCCGCCAGTTGTCCCGCCAGCCACTCGACCGTCTCTGTCAGGATCTGGGCGTCGGCTGCTATCGGCCGATAACCCAACTCCCGTTCGGCGGCGGTCATGTCGCAAATTATGGGGTGATCAACCATCCACGGTGTTTTTCCCACGGACAGCGATGGAGCCGGACCGTCCAGCAGTAACGTCTCGGGAGTCTCTACACCCATCACGGCATCAATTGCCGCTCCGATCTCGGCCACTGTTGGCACCTTAGGGTCACAGGCGTTGAGCACCCGAGAGCCCGGGTTCGCTGCTGCCAGCCGGATCAACTCCGCGAGATTGTGAACGCTCACCCGATGGAAAAGACCTGTCCCACGGTACTCAAGAACTCGTTGACGCCGCCCGTCAAGGTTACGCTTGATGAAGTACAGCTCATAAGGAAAGGAGCTGTATGGGCCGTAAACAGCGCCCGCGCGCAGTATCGTTGTTGGCAACCGGTCGCCCGCCGCAAGTAGTTCTTGCTCCATAGCCACCTTGCCAGTACTATAGGTAGTCTCACCAGGCTGGATCGTCCGCTGGCTTTCTAGGATCGGTACCGCAAAGTGGGGAAAGCCATCCGGTTCCGCTACCGTATTAAAGTTACGTCCCTTATCGTCCTCGTATACTAACGTTGTGGAAAGGACCACCGCCGAGCCGACACGATCCGCCAAAGCAGTCAACTGCCGTGCGTGTGCGGCACCGTATGAGACGACATCCACCACCACGTCGCAGCCGTCGCCGATTGCGGCGGCCAGGGCTGCATCATCGGCCCGGTCGGCCTGCGCGACGCATACCTCATCAGGCCATCCTTCGTCCCGCCCCCCGCTTCGGGAGACCGCCGTTACCTCCCAGCCATCCCGTGCCAGCGCGTTCACCGCTGCTCGCCCAATCTGCCCCGTTGCTCCAATCACCACAGCACGTTTCTTTTCCATAATAATTCCTCCCACTATAATGAATGTTTCCTTCCATTCACTCGCGTTTTCATAGATTTGCAACCGTCAATGTCCAAACTCATGCTAAGCAAGATGCCTTTCTTTTTCTGTGCTTTTATTAAGCACAATTTATTCTAATAAAAAGTTGCATATGATTCTGCAACTTAGTGTTAGCTATCCAGCTTTATTATTCTTTAAAAAATTGGACTCGATCCATTAATTGAGCAATCGTATAACTTCGCAAATACTCAATTGTCTTTAATTCAGCTTCCTGGAGAATCTTTTCAAGTTCAACATCTAACTGCTCAACATCTAACTTTTCTCCGTCTTCTCCGCAATCCACATTAATTTCAGTATCATTGGAAATACTATTTATTGCTTCGTATATATCGCCTATTGTAATCTCTGCTGCAGATTTTTTTAGAAAATATCCACCCTCTCGTCCGCCTTTTGATTCAACAATGCCAGCATTGTTCAATGACTGCATAACTCTGCGAATAAAGGTGGCATGCGAATCGACTTGTCTCGCTATCAACGCACTGCTGATCATGCTGCCACTTTTAGCTAGCCAAACAATGGCATGAATCGCTATTTTTAGACGAGGGGGACCAATGTGAACACCCCGAGACGCTGTACTCAATTTTCTCCCACCTTCTCATTTTAAAATGCAACTTCCATAAGCACATTATACTCAATGAAACATCTATATACAAGTGGGCTTAAATTTTAGCATTGGTTCTTGTTGTGTTGAGTAAAATTACCGTATTTTTCGTACCAGGTTTTCAGATGTATAAGACGACTAACCCTCATGGATCTTCATTATCTTGTATCTAGCAATGCACGTTTATAAGAAGTAAGGCTTACCTACCATCGTATGATAGTGGGTAAGCCTCTGTTAAACAAACGTTATAATGAGAAGAGAATATTATTAATTACAACTGCAGCTTGCGCACGGGTTGATTTAGACTTTGGTGCAAATTCTCCATTATTCATCCCGCTTATTATTCCAGCGTTGTGCATTGCAGTAATGCCTTCTAACGCATATGAAGAAATGCCGTTTGCATCGACAAAGCTTAGCGGGGCTTCACTATCTGATGTCAGCCCGGCATAGGTCGTTGCTTGATAGGCCATTACAACCATATCTTGTCTCGTGATTTCATCTTGTGCACCAAAACTGCCGTTCGGTCTGCCTTTAACAATACCTAACCGTTGTGCTGTTGCAACCTCATCATAGTACCATGCGCCTGTTTTGATATCTGAAAAGGTCGTTGTCGCATTGCTATCGGTGAGTTCAAAAACATTCATCAGCATCGCAATGAATTCGGCTCTCGTCACTTTATCATCCGGGTTGAACTTTCCATCCCCTGTTCCGATGATAACGCCCCTTGCAGCTAAAGCCTCAATCGGCTCCTTTGCCCATTCTTTTGTTACATCCTGGAAGTTCACTTCCGTAAAAGCTACTGCAAACTTACCCAATCGCTTAGGCTTAAATTCTATCCCATCTGTCTTTTTGTTTAGTCTTCCATTAACTACAATTTTACAATCTCCATTATCCATAATTTGGTATATGACCATCTTATTGGGTTGCTCATCTGATTTCAATTTGTATGGTATTGTCACTTGAACGTCGTTTCTTCCATCAAGCTCACTTACCTTTTTATCATCAATTTCCAAACTAAAACTGTAAACTGGTCTATCGCCCAATGGAATTTGTATCTTCGGTGATAGGCTGGATGAGTTTACTTTAGTCACAGAAACCTTCACATTCTTTGCCTCTGCTGAACTTCTAGAAATCAACTTTGAAGATACATTTAATTTAGCTAATCCTGTCTCGATTTCGAAATTATTAATTAAATATTTTCCATTTATTAACAATACATCAACAGGAAATTCAATTTCAATTTCATTCATATCTTCAATTGCTTCTACTTTAATTCCAAGTTTGTCTCCATCTGTTTGTTTGAGTGCCCGCTTTACAGTTTCAGCGTTCAGTTGAACAGTTGCTTTTCCATTAGCATTGATCGTTGGTTTCACTCTTATTGTACCATTATCCACCTCAACATTGTCTTGTAGGCTTCCTATAGAGTTCTCTTCTCCAGCCTTGTCTTGTATACTTCCTAAGGAGCTCTCTTCTTCGCTTGATTTTCCTTTCCCTGAATTTTTCTGTTCTTCTTCTACAACTACACGAACACGTTCTAGATTCTCAATTCGTGTAAAGGGTGATTCTTCGTCACCATCACGCTGTGCGGTCACTCTTAGAGCTGGGTAGTAGATTCCTGGCTTGGTATAGGTAAAGTATACCGACTCCGTTACCGAGGCCTTAGGGGTACCGAAGGATACCTTCTTGTAGTTCCCCGTACCTTCGAAGTCCCATTCAGTTTTCACAACCTTACTGTTACCAGGAGGGACCGTAGCTTTGCCCTGGAAGGTGACACGTTGGCCGGTCTTAACATGAATTTTAGTCGTGCCGTTAACAAGTAAATCGACGACCGGCTGTATCCCCTTACGATCCGCAGCACTCTCCGGCAACTTGATCTGACCATCGACTACCTTGTATTGGGTTGACTCTGCAGGAGCCACCCCTTGTTCTACCCAAGCGCTTAGGTCACGAAGTGCCTGTTCGAGAATGCCATCATATTGTACAACAGTATAAGTGCTTGCCCCATTATCGTAATGATCCGCATTGTCGTTGAACCAGACACGGAAATGACCATCAAAGCTTTCACCGAGATACTGCTTCACCCTTGCACTATACCAGTCCGAATGCCAAGGAAAAGATCCCATATCGAGCAAGTTGGAGATAAGGATGACTTTTCCTTGAATATGCCCGTTGTGTGAGCCACCTCCTGCAACACCACTCATGATCATGGGGCCAATCTCCATAGGACGCTGAGGATAAATGGGAGTTCCGTCAGCTGCTCTAAATTGATCCCAGGAATAAAAGTTGGGGCCGCTCGGAACCTGGTGACGATGGTACGATAGCAACGCAAGATGCCATCGGTTGTCGATATGCAGTTTGGCACCGCTTTCTAGGGCGCTTAATACGCTATTGGAGTTTTCGTTCCCAATCGTGAAGACTTTCTTAGTCGGATCAAACGAACCTTTTAGTGTCCCGATCTTCGTCGTCCCGTCAGCTGTATAAAGTGTGTAATCTGCACCGGTTCGAGGCAGTGTTGATGGCGCATTATCAAGAGAAACGCTTGTCGGTGCATTCTGCTTGTCCCGGCTAACCTGAGTAATGGTGGCCCATTGATCGATCTTGGCGCTGCGGAACAAATCTCCGAGATCCGATTGTTCCGCACCTAGGTAGCCTGGCTTGTTCCAGAAATCTTCGACATAGGTGCTATCCATCGATTTAATCGTGTCTCCGAAACCAAAGAGGAGACTCTGAAGATCGTTCTGGCTGAGTGCCCCCTCCAACCCTCTTAAAGGAACTCCCAACTTCGTCACCTCTTGCAGTACTGCCTTCTCCATGTCATTCAAACTGGAATAAGGGTCACCGCTACCTCCCGGGCTCAATGCGTCCTTTAGCTGTAAAGCCTTGTCTTTGAGCACAAAGTTCGCATAGGCCAATATGAATCCATTGTTTGGAATGGACGTTGGTACAACCGGGACAAATGGCACTGCTCCGTCCCACACTCCCTTAGTATTTTCAATTGCACCAATCGTCTGAAGAGAGCCTCCGCTTCCACCGTATATATATCCATAGATATAATCGTCAGTGTCGTAGTAATCCGCCGCGTACACCTTGGAGAACTTTGCCGCGGCTGCATCAATTCGATATCCGCTACTTGCATTCGTCTGAACCGTATAAGCCCCGCTGGCTGCGCCGAAAGCAATATGACTATCAAAGGCATTCTCATCATAAAGCGGATATACTTTCTGGAAGAAGCGGCCCTTCCACTGTTCTTTCGGCGGCAAGTAAAAGTTGAACTTCGCATCAGTACCCTCAAAGTGGCCTGACACTTTATGATGCGGAACTGGAGATGTTAGGTCAACCTCCCTATCAATAACTGGATTATTATACTGTGAGTCGATACACGCTGCTGTGACCCAAAGAGGCCCTCCCCTTTCTTGCGGTGTGCATTCCGATGATGAAGGTGAACCTGATACTCGCGTCACGGTCACCTTATATAGTTTCGTCACCATTCCTTCTTGTCCGGTTACTTCGATGGTGAGGATGTTATTATTAACGCTCAAGCTCATTGGGTCGCTTGCCTGACTGCTTGCAACAGGTTTCCCGTTTACTTTCATTGTGGCGTTGCTGTCATAGACGCTGGCTGTTACCGAAATACTGGTTACATCGTAAGGAACATTCACACTGTATTCGGTTGTTCCAGCTGCAAAAGCAGGAGTCAGCGTCCCGCTCGATAACACCAGTTCGCTCAGATCCGCGTTTTCCATTCTTTTATAATCGCTAATTGAGGTATTAGCCACATGATCATGTATAGCTAATGAAAAATTTGAATTTGCACTGATTTGCGTCGTATTTGCTACCAAAAATAATAGAGCCGCTAAAATTGCACTGATGATTTTGCTTTTCTTCATTAACTATTCTCCTTCCTTTCGCTACACACCAGGTATAAACAAAACCTCTTAACGTAAGCGTTTCCATATTATTGTAATCGTTTTCATTTATATCTATATTTAAAGGAACACTGTAACGAACATAAGACTCCATTTGGACTCTGTACATCCATTTGTTAGTTCCGTTGTTGAACAAATTGAACAGCTGTACAAATCACGTCGGAAAATTGAGGCATTTTCCTATTGGATTAAGTAACACCTCAATATTCCTACGTTGTTTGGTCCCACTGAAAATGCTCATATTGGTGGCTGCCTTATTTTACTCTTCCACCTTTTCACACTACTATTATGATATAACTTCCATCAGCCTATCTTTTGCTAATACCTTATTGCTATCCGTTTTCTTGATATCTCTATAGTTATCTGTATTAGTAATAACGATAGAAGTTATAACTTCATATCCCTCCTTTTTAATAGCTTCCACATCAAATTCTACTAATAGGTCTCCGATATTAACTCGATCCCCCTCATTTACATGAGGTACAAAATATTTGCCCTTTAAAGCAACTGTATTAATGCCTATATGAATTAAAATCTCAACTCCATCGTCGGTCTTCAATGCAATAGCATGCTTAGTAACAAAGAACGCTGCAATTTCCCCATTAACCGGCGAAACCACTTTACCTATAGACGGCTCAATTGCTATTCCTTTCCCCATTAATTCTTGGGAGAATGTGATGTCATTTACTTCACTAAGATTTTTAACCTCACCACTTAATGGGCTGTATATTGTTTCTTTTTTATCTTGTATATTAAACATGTTCTTAATAAAATTTGAAAAACTCATAAGAACCCATCCTCTGTAATTTTAATAATTAAATTTAGGATAATATCTCATTTAAACCGCTTTAGACCGAAGCTACAATAATACGGTTAGTAAAGCACTAAATTAACAGAACCCGTAATGCCAGTTGGTTCATGTATAAGGTACTGTGAAAAAAAGTCCTTTTGCTCTTTTTCTAAAGTATTCGTCACTTCAATTACTAAATTATTACTCCCCATTCTTAAGCAATTGCTCACTTCAAAATTATAGGGTGGGCATATTTTACTTCCAACATGGCAGCCATTCATGGAAATATTCACAATTTCATAGGCATCTTTTATGAATATAAATGCATTTTCAAAGTTTTTACTTACGTTGAAGTCTATTTCGTATCTAACCGTACCCGAAAAATCAGGGTATAAATTCGGTGCTGCTAAGTTAACCAGCTTATCTAATACTGTAGTGGTTTCAAATTCAGGATATTTTTCAGAGGTAGATAACGAAATTTTCCACTCACCACTGATCTCCTGAATATCGATCTGCTGCTTATCCGTTATTATGGATTCGATACTCGCCGTTATGTTTTTACTAAAAATAATTATTTTAGATTCATATTTTTCAAGATTTAATTTAAACTTGCTGCCTTTTTGAGTTCTCTCTAAATTTATATTAAGAACTTTATTTTCAAAGGCATCATATACATATGCATCTAAGTGAAGAGGAACCTCAACCACTGTATTAATGGAATGATACGGATGTTCATTGAAGAACATAAATACATCTCCATCTTGATGGGTATAGTGATAATATCTTAAGTATGGTTGCTGATCATCAACCTGGATATCATAAATATCTGAATTTTTTAAATCAGTTACTAAATTATCAAGCCCTATTACTTTACAATTTTCAACTTCTTGTAATTTTCGAAGTTCCTTATCAATATTAATACCTTCACTAGAACCCTTTGGAAGATCATCTATAAAATAAACTTTAAACCCGGCCTCTAAATGAACTAATAGTTTTTCTATTAGTTTTTTAGGTAAAGATTCAGAATATGGGATGACTAGCCCTGAAAACGATTCGTTATTTACAATAAGCTTCTGATCTTTAATTTCAGACGTAATTAATATATCAGTGGGCAATATATCAAAATCAATTTGATTTTGCATTAACTCTTTAGCCGGTTTTTGTAATAGCATATATTCACCGGACCACTCTGCTTCACCATGATATAAAACAGCTACGGGTGCTACATGTATCCCATCCGTCAGCAAATGGCTAATCTTATTCGTATACTCATTTAAAATCTTCATGTATCTAAACTGTGGATTTTTACCATGAGCATAAAAGTGAGGTGGACAATCTAAATCTGGAAATTCTTTTGGCGAAAACGCATGTGGTACAAAGTAATTAACTCCTCTAACGAGCATATGATCCGTTATCCATTTCATTAGCTTTAATCCTTCGCCCCATCCATACGCTCCAAAAACTTCACACATTGTGCGTCCGTTTTTCTTTTCATCCATATGACCCAAAGATGCTCCCATTTTAGCTAATGCATAGTGGAAAAACTCACCATCCCAACCTGATGATGTAGATGATTTAAAATATCCTTTATCCATTCCGGGCAATATTTGATGTAATACTACATCTAGCCCTGACATATCTTGTTCCCACAAGCTTCTATAAAAATGACCTGCTCCATAGCCTAATCTGGCATGTGCATTATTGTCCTCTATTACATGCCCAATATATTCAACATTATGGGCTCTGCACCATTCCCCCAACTTTTGGGTAAAATTTTCAGAATACAGCTTAGTTATCAAATCCATATATAAATATCTAATTTTATTTTCTCTTGACTTTCCATTCGCCCATAACAAGGGTAAATATTTAACAACCTCTTCTGAAGTGTTTTTTTGCAATAGGTCTATCAGATCTTCTCTCCATGGCAATACCATGTCAAATCTTCCAATTGAAGCGTTGGGTCCTTTCACATTTCCAAAACGTGGTTCATCTGAAAAAAATCCAGCAATAGTTGTTCCGAAATCTTTTTTATATCTACTTAAGTGTGCTTCATAAACCGTATCAATTAGTACTTCTGTTCCTCTTGGATCAATTGGATTCAAATAACCTTCTGTAGACTTTTCTCCACCATTGAAGGTTTGTACAATAGTAAAAATTCTCCAATGCCCTTCTGGAATATCAAAGTAAACAACGCCATTCATTAGGTTGTCTGATATATCGCATAAAGTATCAGGATCTATTTCATCACTGTTAATTATCTTCGCTGCAATTACTCCTATGATCTTATCTTCCAAGTTAAATTTGCTTGTTTCCTTTTTAGACTTTTCTACTCCCACGCTCATGACAGCATCTCTTGAACCATTGGCTGCCCACTTTACAATAATTCCTGCATCTTTATAGGGACCTGCAAAATCTTGCTGATGGATTTTTAAAAATAATTTTTGTAGATTTGGGTACTCTTTTTTAATTCTTCCATTGGCATAACCTGTTGGAAAATGAGAATCATCTACAATCCACACTTTCATATTACGTTTTCTTGCTTCATCCATAATTACATCCATGTCTTCCCACCATTTAGGCCCCAAAAAATCAGGATGAGGACGTGATTCCACACACACAGCTTTTATTCCGGATTCATTAATTTTTTTCATATATTCGCGCAATATACCTTCTTCTTCACCATGCTGCCAGAAGAACGGCATTATATAATTACTTTCCTTATTTTCTAAAACTTCATCCAATTTCTTCATATATTCTCTTTCCCTTCTTGATACCATCTACTCATCACCTTTTTATGTAAGTAGTATCAATACTTTAGTCTTTTAAAATATCAAAACAAAAAAATAACTGACCGAATCTAACATAAAATAAGTTATAAAAATCATTTTCATTTCTTCTTCAATAGCTAATACTTCTGTAGCAGCTTTTTTTGTTATAACGATCTCTATAAACAAATGATACCATCTGCTCAAATACTCTAAAATGTCAGATCAACACGTATTTACTGACCTATCTTAATATTTTTCCCGTGTTAAACTAATTTCTAATTGAAGAAAAAATAACCTTAAAAAATAAATCTATATGTAATGTGTTTTTTATGATCTTAATATTGCTTTTTGGTTAGCCATGAGTTATTTAAGCACAATAAAACCTAAGCACTGATACAATAATTTGTAGTATCAATGCTTAGGTTTTGATTTTGTAAAGACACGTCAGTTTTTTTAATATTCAAATAACGTTAAGAGTTATGGTAGACCTGCACCTGGAATCTCTACATCAACAATCTCAATTCGAGAGCCGCGTTTAATCTGAGCAGCCTCAGGATTACTTAAGGTATCTACATCTAAATCATTATGCGCATCTACTGTGACAATGAATAATGTCCTGAGCTCAGGTCCTCCCAACATGCATGCTAAAGGTGTAGTTGATACTTTTATGCGGTGAGTTACTTCACCACCTTCACGTAAACGAATCACCTCACCCCTATTCGGAGTAGCAGCCCAGATAGCGCCTTCAGCGTCAAGACAAATCCCGTCAGGACCAGCTTCCATATATGCCCAGACGCGGCGTCCTGTTAGTGATCCATCCTCCTCAATGTTAAATGCAACGAGTTGTTTCGCAAACGTGTCAGCCGCTATAAGCATATTTCCGTCAGAAGTAATGACCATTCCATTGGGACAAATCATTTCATCAGCTACAACACGCACATCCCCTTCTGGGGTAACCAGTGTTATCCATGCTTCTACTTCTTGGCCAGGCTTATAAGACCGTACGTCATAACCATAACTTCCAACGTAAGCACGTCCCTTATGATCGACCACCATGTCATTAATGCCCACTGCTAACTTGCTAAGGTCTGCTACTGCCGATAGCCCACTCGGGTCCTGCCGCAATATTCGGCCATCTCCTGAAACTATAAGCAACCGACCATCAGGAAGCCATCCTAATCCAGATGGCAAGGTTGGCACATCAACAACGATCTCAGCCTTGCCGTTGATATCAACTTTCATCACCTTTTTACCAAATATATCTGAAAACCAGAGTTTCTGCTCATGCCAGCGCGGGCCTTCGCCCCACACCAGTTCATCCAAAAGAATTTTAGTTTCATACTTCATAATATACATCTCCTTATCAATATACACTACTTCCAGAAACAAAAAACTACTTTTGATTTATTTGTAACATGAACTAAGAACAATATTGCGAAGCTTTCTAGTGAGTGTAGTCGTTCCCGCATCTTTTTTTTGCATCATAAATAGGAATGTTAAATCGTCCTCTGGACAATTACAAAAATATGCCCCAAGCCAACCATCCCATCCATATTCCCCAATACACCCCAAATCTCCAGCTTTACTGCAATCTGTCATTACACGCATTAAGTTGCCATAACTGTGTCCACTTAACGTTAGCCATTCGTCAAAACTTTTCTGCTGCATCTCATTCAAAGTTCCTGACGTTAAATATTTCACTGTTTTCGGCCGCAAAATCTGAACGTCGTCAAGACTTCCTCCATTCATAAGCATTCTAGTAAATTTTGAGTAATCATCTATTGTAGAGGCAAGTCCTGCTCCTCCAGATTCAAATGCCGGATCCATATCCATCTGATTAATAATTCCTAAATTATTTCCGGTATAAGGCTGTAATTTACCTAGCCCATTGTCCTCATATGCTCTTACAAGACGGTGCCTTTTCTCTGATGGTATCCAAAAACCAGTATCCCACATTCCTAGCGGTTCAAATAATTCCTTTTTTAAAAATTCTCCGTAATTTTTACCACTAACTATTTCTATAACAGCCCCGAGTACATCTGCAGAGGTCCCGTAATTCCAAGAAGTTCCCGGTTGAAAGGCAAGGGCGCACTCTCCTAGTCTGCTCATAGCTTCCACAGTGCTCATTGGAGAATCCCCTAATAGCCTATTCTTTATCTCTATGAATAATGCTTCAGTATCCCGACCAGCTCTGTTATCCCCACCGTAGACCAAGCCTGAGGTCATTGAAAGCAAATCTTTTAAATTTACTTCACGTACCGCCGGAACCAGCTTGCCTCCCTCATCAACCATCTGATTTTTAAAACTAGGAATATACTTGCTTACTGGATCATATAAATCTATATCGCCTCGCTCTAGTAGTATCATTACACCAGCAGCTGTAACAGGTTTAGTCATAGAATACAGTCTGAAAATGGAATCTCTTTTTATTGGAATTCCAGCTTCCTTATCTGCCCAACCATCTTCATGGTAGAAAATTTCTTTTCCATCTTTGATAATCATTAAATTTGCGCCGGCTATGTAGTCATTGTCTATGCTATTTCTTAAAGTTTTTTTTATCTGACTGATTTCTGTATCATTAATCATTTTGGACCCCTCCATATTCCTACTATTTACTGTTACTTTGCTTTTATAAAACAATTGGAAAACAAGATATAGCAGATTATATACTAACCTGCTATATCTTACTAATTGTATATTTAATTAATTGTTGGGAACCTATTCACTGATTTTATAAGAGGCGTAATATTCCCTATTCTTACTTTGCGTATAGCCATCTTCTAAAATATAGACATTCGTTTTTAACCGGATATCCTCCGAAGAAGAGCCAATCATCACATCAAATTCCCCTGCTTCTATCTTCCATTTCATATCTTCATCTAGGAATGCAAGTTGACTAGGATCAATATAGAAGTCTACTTTTTTCTTTTGTTTAGCTTCTAAAGGTATTCTACAAAACCCAACCAATTCCTGTGCTGGTCTAACTAAAGATGCCACTTTATCACATACATAGATTTGGGCAATTTCAACTCCAGCTGTATCCCCTGAGTTTTCTACTTCAAAACTAATATGAACCTTCTCAAATGGTTTTATCTTTGATTTTTCTGTTTGTAGATGATGATAATCAAATGTAGTATACGATAAACCATAACCAAAATAGTATCTTGGAGTATGGGGAAGATCGATATATCTAGTAAATGGGGAACCGGTTTGAACATGATAACTTGATCCCTGACTGTGGTTATAATAAAGTGGCGCTTGAGCCGAACTATATGCAACAGAAACTGGAAGTTTACCACTTGGATTATTTGTACCAAGAATTGTTTCTACAATAGCTTGACTACCAAACTCCCCAGGGTTCCAAGCTTCAATAATTGCAGAAGCATATTTATCAGCAGCATCACTAGATATAGGCCTTCCATCTAAATGAACAACTATAAAAGGAATTCCACTCTCGCCTAATTTCACTAAAAACTCTTCTTGGCATTGAGGAAGATTAATACTACTTGAGTCAATCCCTTCTCCTGTTGAGCATGATGTTCCCCATCCATATTTTCCGCCAACCGTAACAATTGTAACATCAGATTCTTTCGCAAGTTTTAACGCATCTTCATGATGACGAGTATCATTCCCTACATACGGATAACCATACTGATATTGAATATCAGAGTTTGGACAACATTGCTTAAACTGTTCTAAAATATTCTTACAATGCTTATAAGCTTTACTTGCAACTTGTTCAAGCTTTGGAATTTCTACATCAATAATACTTCCAGGATATGTGTCTTTCTTTTTATTTCTCCAAAGCACGTCATCTGTTTGTACTTCAATACCTGCCATCGTATTTCTAGCACCCATAGCAAGTTCTAATACACTACCATATGAATACCCACCGAATAAGCTTCTTGTAGATTTTGCATTATGTCCAATTATAGCTATTTTTTTATTGGCTGCATCTAATGGTAAAATCCCATTATTCTTAAGAAGAATTAATGATTCTCTGGCATATTTCAAACTAACCTTTTTTGATTCTTCCTTGTTGAATACTTCATTTATTTTTTCATATGAAGAAGGAAATGGATTTTCGAAAATTCCGAGTCTAAACTTCTCAGTTAAAACTCTTAATACAGTTTCATCAAGAAGCTGAATATTTATTTTACCTTCTTCTAATAATTGAATTAAATTGTCTCCATAAGCACTTGGTGTTGGTAATTCTAAATCAAATCCAGCATTCAATGCTTTTACTGCAGCTTTATTCTTTCCTTCACAGACTTTCATTCGTGTAAAAAGCTCTTCAATAGAAGCATAATCTGCGACAAGTAGCCCATTAAAACCCATTTCTTTTCTCAATAGGTCTTGCAATAAATATTTAGATGCAGCTACTGGCTCACCATTTACACTTCCGTATTGATTCATGACTGAGCGAAGATTTCCTTTGCTAATTGCAGATTGAAACGGCTTTCCGAAAATCTCCTGCAACTCCCTCTCAGGAACATTAGTCGCAGCAGCATGTATTCCGCCTTGCCCAGCATGATAACCAATAAAATGCTTGCTAGTAGCCATAATATTATATTCATCATTTTCTCCAGAATTTTGGATACCTACAACATATGAAGTTCCTAGTGCAGAAACAAGAGTAGGGTCCTCTCCATAACTTTCTCCCTGACGACCTAAGCGCGCATCTCGAGTGACATCAAGAACTGGAGCTAATGCATGTTTAATTCCAATTACACTCATTTCTTCTCCAATTACTTTCCCTGCTTCATACTCAAGTTCTGGATCCCAGGCAGAGCCTCTACCAATTCCTGTAGGGAAACTTGTTGCTTCTGGCATCAATGCCCCTGTTAATCCTTCAATATGAAAAAGAGCAGGTATATCAAATCGACTACGTGCCATCACTTTTTTTTGATAGTCTCTAAGTTTATCGGCTACCATTTCTTTCGAATCATCCCATGCAGCAGCCAAAAAAGCTATTGCACCAACCCCATATTGAAAAGAATTTTCTAAATTCGGACCATTTTTATCCTTCGGGTTATAACATTGCAACTGAGCAACTTTTTCTTCTATGCTCATTCTATGAATTAAATCCTTAGCACGCTCTTCTGCCGACAATGTTGTATCTTTATATCTAAATTTATTCATGACAAATCCTCCTTTTTTACTTCAGTGCTTCGTCCGCTTTTGTTGTAAAGTATGTTAAAACTGCACTGAGAGTAAAACTCACGAAAAAGCAGATAAAAAATCCTATAAGTGGCCCTGGATTACCACTAGGGTCCATTTGGGCGCCAAATGTTAAAATTCCTCCAACAGCAGCTGGTGAAAATTGATTTGTTCCTAAAATTGTATTCAATGGTCCAGCAATTCCTCCAGCAATCATTGCGCAAATAAACGGTTTCCTATATGGCAAAGCAATCCCGAAGATGGCTGGTTCAGTAATACCAAACAGTGCAGAAGTCATGGCCGAATAACCAGTAGCTTTATTTTCTTTTCGTTTATTCTTAAGTGC
Source organism: Paenibacillus jamilae (assembly GCF_050482105.1). Taxonomy (GTDB): domain Bacteria; phylum Bacillota; class Bacilli; order Paenibacillales; family Paenibacillaceae; genus Paenibacillus; species Paenibacillus jamilae_B. The sequence continues at coordinate 216,393 of NZ_JBCNHI010000023.1, forward strand.
AAAACCAAGCGCAGCTCCAGCTAATGCCCAAACTCCCATACCTAAAATCGGGCTCAACGCATTAGAACCATTTCTTAGGGTGATATCGGTCAAAATAGGAATAAACGCATAGTGTAATCCAAAAAGCACACAAAGCTGCCAAAAGGCACCGAATATTACACCAGTAGCTAAAGGGAACAAATTATAAACTCCCATAGTACCATTCGCTAATAACTCACTTACTTTTACAAATATCGGACCAACCACCATGAATGTGAAAGGCACCATTACCAAAAGTAATATCATAATTTTAAGGAATTCTAAAAATGGTGGTATGAACCTCTCTAGATACTTCTCTAACTTTGCAGCAATAAAAGTACTAAACATAACAGGAAAAATCGAATTACCGTATGAAGTTAAAATAACCGGGATTTTCAAAAATGTTAATGCTGTACCATCATTATATAATTTGACAAGCCCCGGAAATACCAGTGATGCTCCTATCGCAGCAGCAACATAAGGGTTGGAGTCAAATGTCTTCGCAACTGAAAATGCTACAATTATGGGTAAGAAGTATAAGAAAGCATCATTTATATTTTGCAAAATAATAAAAGTACCATCTGTTGTCTGCAATACGCCTGCCATAAGAAATATAGCTAAACAACCTTTAATAATACCTACCGCGGCCATTGTTGGTACCAATGGAAAGATCATTTTCATAAGTGATCTGGATAGCCTGTTAATCAAACTTGCTTTATTTTTTGTTTTAACTTTATCAATTTTTTCCTTAATATGATCTTCATTAGCATTGCCTTTTAATATAGAATCAACTTCAGCATAAACATCTTTAACAACATTACCGACAATTACTTGATATTGCCCACCAGCTTTCATAACACCCAATACTTTATCAATACCTTTGATTTCATTCTCATTGGGAATTGATTCATCAGCTAAAACAAATCTCAATCTGGTTACACAGTGCGTAACACTTACAATATTCTCTGGTCCTCCAACTTTTTCAACGATTGCTTTTGCTGAATCTTTTAAATTCATACAAACTTCCCCTTATTAAAAATTGTTTGGATTCCATTCCGACTTCCATTGAATGACTGGGATGTTATCTCTAAATTCTACAGGTAGCCAAACATAATCAGACTCACTTGTATTAATGTTCCACGAGCTCTTCTCTTTTTTTCTTGTTAAGTCAACAACCCAACGGTCCCCAATCGCAATGAATAAATCTTGATTAGGTACTTTAAATACACTACTTATTTGAGAATTAAAAGTGTTCTTTTCCGTATCCTCGATACAAGGATCTCCAATAATGTACCAAGGTCCATGTATATTATCTGCTTTGGCACTAAGCGTTTGGTTAGGATAATAACCAGTTGTCCCAGACGTAAACATAAAGTATTCATTCTCTCTTTTAAAAACAGCAGGTGCCTCACGTGCCAAAGGAGGTGAACTGAAATGCAAATGCGTTGAATATTTTCCTGTTAAATTTTTATAGTCGTCAGTTAAATCTGCAACTACAATTTCTGTATGCACTTTACCAAAGATAATGTATGCTTGATCATTATCATCAACAAACAAATCAAAATCACCACTGCTCATATCTAAAGGAACTAATTTATCAATAAGCTTAAACTCCTCATTGATACTTTTGGATGTAGCGATCCCCATATATTGATAATTCCAATCTCGAGGATTCTCATCTGTTCCTGCTAATTTCATCCACATTACAAATTCTTTATTCTTTTTGTTATAAATGATATGGGGGCGATCCATAATTCTAGAAGGGTGTAACGGACTATTAACATCTGAAGGCGCCTTCAAAATAGTATTCTCAAATTTCCAATTTATTAAATCCTCAGATGAATAACAGTTGACACCGTTATGCCAAATGCCACTTCCAGGAACCGTGTTCTCCTTATTTTCTCCATACCAATAATAAACACCGTCTACATACATTATAGAACTACCATGAGCCTGTATACGCTTACCATTTGTATCAAGCCATACCTGACCTGGACGAATAGAATTAAACAATTAAAGCTCCTCCTTATAAAAGATAAAAGTGCCAAAATGGGGGATTTTCAAATATTACATAAATTAAATTTTAATATTTGTCTCTTTTTTAATTACAGAAACTACTCCTTTCAACACTTCAATACAATGAGTATTTTCATTAAATATACTAACTGATAAAAACTATAGTTTTTAGATAAAATTATATAGACGTCTCTATATGGGTGACCTCAAGGAAACTATAAATGATCCTTGACAAAAGGATAGCATTTTCTTATATGCTCTATAATATCAAATAAACACTTATTGACTGACCGATTTTAATATCATATCCTACTGTATAAAGAGTGCCCTAAAAAGGGGGGGTTTATCTATGAATCACGATGAATTAGATAGAAAACTTAGAGCATTAACAGAAAAAGAGTTAAAATATAAGTCAAATCCTGTTATATCCGAAAGATATAGCAGGATGGAAATTATTAACTGCAAAGGGTATAACGCTTATTTATTTGATGATAATGATATGAATATGGGCGAAAATATCACCCCACGTAAACATACACGATTTGTTCAAGTACCCATGCATGTCCATACTTATATCGAACTAAGTTATGTATATTCTGGAGAATTTTCAGAGGTAATAAAAGATAAGACTATAAAACTAAAAGAAGGACAAATATCTATTATAGATACAGGTATTCCTCATTCTATTTTACCAACTACTGAAAATGACATTATTATAAATATATTAATGAGTAAGGAATACTTTTCAACTGCCTTTCTTAGCAGGCTATCGAGTAAAGGCATTATCTCGGAGTTTTTAATTAATGCTATATCTGATAAGAGGGATCATGATAATTACATTATTTTCAATTCCGAAAACAACAAAAAAATTCCTTTATATATAAAAGAGCTTCTTTGTGAATATTTTGATAAATCTTTATGTTCAAACGAAATCATTGATTGCTTTATGGTGCTTATATTTTCTGAACTATTGAGGGTATTTCAGTACGACTCTAGCCAATCTAACTCAAAATCATTAAACAACGCACCTATTGTAGAAATACTTAACTATTTAGAGAAAAATTATATGACGTGTACTTTAATTTCCACAGCTAAGCATTTCAATTTCCATCCAAACTATCTAAGTAATTTGATCAAAAAAACTACCAATAGATCTTTTTCCGAAATTATTTTACTTCAAAAGCTAACTAGAGCATCTATTCTACTCGAAAATACTGATATTCCTATTTATGGGATTGCCAACGAAATCGGTTATAACAACTTAAACTTCTTTTACAAAAAGTTCAAGGAGTATTTCGGGGTTACACCAAAAGAATTTAGAGACAATTCTATTTCTAAATCAATTCAAAAGTTTAAGTAAATCACTTACCTTATTGAAGTTTTCATAACATCATTATACTAACTAAAAAATCCCTTAGCGGGGTCTGTTAAGCTATCAGTGCCAGCTAGGGACACCGCAGTGCCGTTTTAGGGTAACGTACCAAGTGGTCATTTTCCGGGGCTTTAAGCGCCGAGAAATACGCGTGGTGACAGACTTAATGTAAGTCACCGCTGAACAACTGCACAGACGTTTCAGAGACACGCTGGCAAATCGAGATATTTTATCGTTGAATGAAGCTGCACCTCAATACTCTTACGTTGTTTGATACCCCCGAAAATGCCGTTATGGTCAATTATTCTCCGCTTTGATCGTCTATGTCCTACTCTATTGGCTGTTCGACACAGCACATACCTTTAGTGTCTGTACACAGCTAGGGACGATATGGAGACGTGCATGATATGCAACAAACCAAGCGAGATCGTTCCAATCCATGAGCTTTAGGGAGGAAATTAATTTTATCGTGAGAGCTTAATAGCAGTAAATTCAGTAAATTAAAAAACCGGTCATCCTAAATTAGGACAACCGGTTTTAAAAAAATTAGGAACCAACTATGATGTCAAAATACTAACTATAATGTAAAGACACCAACTTTAATGTAACTGAACACCTTTGGAGTCATGATGTTAAGTTTATTCTACAGTAACACTTTTCGCCAGGTTACGTGGTTTATCAACATCATGACCCAGTGCAAGGGATGCGTAATAAGCCAACAGTTGGAGAGCTATAACCGAAATAGCAGCCGACAGAATAGGAAGTGTTTTTGGAATTGCAAATACTTGGTCCACGGATTTCAGCAGCTCAACAGCATGCTCTTCATACGTGATTGCAAGCACGTCACCACCACGAGCTTTGACTTCCTTAATGTTGCTCACGGTTTTTTCCAACACAGATTCCTGAGTTACCAAAGCGATAACTGGAATTCCTTCTTCAATCAATGCCAGTGTACCATGCTTCAGCTCACCCGCAGCATATGCTTCGGAATGAATGTAGGAGATTTCCTTGAGTTTCAGGGAGCCTTCCTGTACTACAGCATAGTCTTGACCACGACCAATAAAGAACAAGTGCTTGTTGCTGGCGATTTGCTCAGCATAGGCTTTGATCGCATCTGCTTTACCCAGCATCTCTTCTACTTGCTCTGGCAGTGATTCCATAGCAGCCAGCACATGAGCTACTTGCTCAGCCGTTTGTGTGCTGCGTACTTGAGCCAGATACAGACCCAACAGATAGAATGCAATCAACTGGGAAGAATACGCTTTGGTGGAGGCTACAGCAATTTCCGGTCCTGCCAGTGTAACCAACACATCATCTGCATCACGGGCGATGGAGCTGCCCACTACGTTTGTAATTGCCAGTACATGCGCTCCGTTTGCTTGTGCTTCACGCAGTGCAGCCAACGTATCAGCAGTTTCACCGGATTGACTCACTACAATCACCAATGTCTCTGGTGTTACGATTGGGGAACGGTAACGATACTCGGAAGCTACATCGTTTTCTACTGGAATACGAGCCAGACTTTCGATCACCGTGCGACCAATCAAACCAGCATTGTAAGCTGTACCGCATGCTACAATTTGAATGTTGCGGATATTTTTAATTTGTTCTTCTGTCAACTTCAGCTCTGGAAGAACAACTTTTTTAGTGTCTTTATCGATACGGCCCAACATTGTATCACGGTAAGCCTTAGGCTGTTCGTGGATTTCTTTCAACATGAAATGCTCATAGCCGCCTTTTTCCGCTGTTACAGCATCCCATTCGACATGAATCATTTCCCGAGAAATAAATTGGCCTTCGATTGTCATTAATTCGACAGCATCACTAGTCAGAACAGCCATTTCGCCATCGTTCAAAATAAATACATTGCGTGTATATTTCAGAATAGCCGGAATGTCAGAACCGATAAAGTTCTCGCCTTCTCCCACACCAATAACCAGCGGGCTGGCTTGGCGAACAGCTACCAGCTTATTAGGCTCGTGCTCGGTCAGCACTCCCAGTGCAAAAGCACCGCGCATAAAGGTAATTGCTTTTTGTACTGCTTTAACAATATCCCCTTCATACTCACGCGCAACCAGATGGGAAATAACTTCTGTATCCGTTTCGGAAATAAAGGTATGACCTTCGCTGATCAGCTGTTCCTTCAGTTCCAGATAATTCTCAATAATTCCGTTGTGAACTACAGAAAACTTTTGGCTCTCATCCAAATGTGGATGGGAGTTTTCATCAGAAGGTTTACCATGCGTTGCCCAACGTGTATGTCCGATACCAGCATGGCCTACCAATGGTGTACCATCCAGTTTAGCTTCCAGATTCGCCAGACGTCCTTTCGCCTTGGCTACTTGAAGTCCTGAATCTGTAAACACGGCAATACCCGCAGAGTCATACCCGCGGTACTCCAGCTTCTTCAGTCCGTCAATCAATACCTCTTGCGTATTCTGATTACCAATATATCCTACAATGCCACACATATTCGTTATCCTCCCGATCATCATTTCACAAGACGACTCATCACAGGACTAACGTGTGCGGTAGATTGTGGAATAAAGTTCATTCATCTATGAAGTTGTCAATGATAACTATAAAATTTACAGGCATCTCTTCACGAATGTAACGAAATTCCCAAACCGCGCACGCCAATGATGATGGCCGCACATTCATGAAATGAATCTTTATAATTTAGATTATAAAATAATAAGGGCATCTACCGGTGCGTTGTGTAAACAGTTACCTGTTCATTTTCCGCTGCCGGTTTACGGGTTGATGCTTCACCGGAAGGTCCCCGCCGAATGTTTCGAACACCTTCACCTCGTCAGCTTGCTTTGTCGTGAACCGATTACGAGCAACATCATCTCAACGAAATCTATTGCTTCTTCACCAAGTTCCCCCGCACAAAATCAAGCTCTGGCGCTTGTATTACGTTACCTCACAACCCTCGCTTTCTCTATTTGAGTCACAGCATCCCTATATTATATTCAGCAGAGCATCATTTGGCAATGACACTTTATTCATAATTACATCATAAAGTCGATAAATTGTTAATGAATAACCGCAAACGCGGTTGCCTGCTCATGTATAACAGGCAACCTACGTTTACAAAATTTTAAACTAATTCTTTTTTCACGACATCTACGATCTGTCCGACGAATTGCTCCAGCTCATCCTTATCCGGGCCTTCGGCCATCACACGAATAAGCGACTCTGTACCTGAGGCACGGACTAATACACGCCCATTATCGCCCAATTGTTGTTCCACCTGCTCAATTGCTTCTGCAATCGCAGGATTCCCCTCGTAATTGCGTTTGTCCTGTACACGTACATTTACAAGCACTTGAGGATATTGTTTCATAAGTGATTTTAGTTCACTCATCTTCTTCCCGGAAGCTTTCAAAGTATCTACCAGTTGTATCCCCGTCAGCATGCCATCCCCTGTCGTATTGTGATCCAGGAAAATAACATGACCAGACTGCTCACCGCCCAGATTGAAGCCACCACGACGCATTTCTTCCATCACATAACGGTCTCCGACCGCAGTTTTTGCAGTCTTGAGAGCCAGCTTTTCAGTAGCTTTGTAAAAACCGATATTACTCATTACTGTCGATACAATAGTGCTATCTTTGAGTTTTCCAGCACGGTTCATTGCATCTCCACAAATACAGAGAATGTAGTCTCCATCTACCTCTTCTCCGTTCTCATCAATTGCGATCAGGCGGTCAGCGTCCCCGTCAAAAGCAAGCCCAATATCGGCTTTCAAGCGGAGCACTTCCTCTTTCAGCTTTTCAGGATGAGTCGAGCCGCAATGATCATTGATATTCAATCCGTTTGGCTCTGCGCCGATCGTGTGCACTTCAGCTCCCAAATCCGCAAAGAGCTTCGGCGCCAACTCATAAGCTGCCCCGTTTGCACAGTCCAATACAATTTTTAGACCTTCGAAAGAATGACTAATTGTTGTTTTCAAAAACTCCAAATAATCGTAGCGGGAATGCTCGTCTACAACAACCGTGCCCAGTCCACTACCAATTGGACGAGGTAGCTGGTCTTCTTTTGCATCCATCAGCTCTTCGATCTTCAATTCCGTTTCATCGGTTAATTTAAACCCGTCGCCGCCAAAAAATTTAATTCCGTTGTCCTCAACAGGATTGTGAGATGCTGAGATCATGACGCCAGCGTCTGCTTTCAACTGCCGTGTGAGATAGGCCACCCCAGGTGTCGAAACAATACCTAGACGAACCACATTAGCCCCAATAGACAACAACCCAGCTACCAGTGCCGATTCCAACATCAGTCCGGATATCCGTGTATCCATACCAATAACAACTGTTGGTTTCTCTACATTACCTGCTAAAACATACCCGCCGCAGCGGCCAATACTATATGCCAGTTCGGCTGTAAGTTCCTGATTAGCAACGCCTCGTACACCATCTGTACCAAAATATTTCCCCATGTAAAATGACTCCCTTTTTTTGTCTAATAAATCTTGATCGTTTACTACAGTTAAAACATGTTATGGCTGACTGCCCTCCGAGGTTCCATTCGCAGAAGATTCTGCGCCGTTATGAGGACTTGTTTTATCCTCCGCAGCTGCGTTGTCCCCCGTATTAGCGTCAGAGTTGCCTTGCCCCTCCTGTGGCCTCTCCTGCCCCTTATCACCACTCCCAGAGGGGTTTGATTCATTATCATTATTCGGATTCGTTACAGCAGGCGCAGAAGGGCTCTCAATGTTAACCGTTGCTTTTAGTTGGGCGGCATTCCCTGCGTACGTAATATATTTAGGCAAGCCTAATTTTAGAGTAACCTCGTGTTGACCAGCCGAGAGGCCACTTACATCTGCCACCAAACTAACGTCATCGTTGGTTAAATTGTTGACCAGATCCTGCGGGCCCTTCACAGTAACATCCATCGTCTTGCCTACAGGTGCTGTAACTGTCGCATTAGCTCCATCTCCTGCCCCTTGTAAAACGATTGGGATGCCTGACAGCGTCCGTTCCATATCTGTGACTTCATTGGAAGGAACGACGGTCACCTGAATCTGTATTGACCCTGGCTCGATTTTATCAGAACCTGAGGGAGCTGCCAAATTAGCCTGAACCGTCCGGGTCCCCGCTTCCGTAAATTGACTTAGATCGAGTGTAGCCGTGACATAAGAGTTGAGGCTGCTTAATACGTCCTGCGATGCATATACCGCTGCTTCTTTCACGTTCGTGTTTACTTTTGAAAGCGCCAATCCATCAGGCAACTCTCCAGAATATACTACTTTGACAGGCACGGACTTCGCTTGCTGAGTGACCGGGATTTCAACTGATACAGTGGATGGCTCAATGACCGCATCTGTAAGTTCCTGCCCCTTTTTGTTATAGGCCTTCAGCTTTACCCGTTTCTGTTCAAACTTTTCTGAGATGCCATCCGTGTTAACAGCCCCTTGCACTGCCGTAACGGTATTCAGCTGGCTTTTGGGTAAAGTCACCTTTACCGTTTGAGGAGCAATCACAGGCTTACCAAGCTGTAGCCCTGCATCCGGATTACCCTTAGGTACTATAGACACATTAAATGATTTCGTTTGTTTTTCCTCAATCGTTACGGTAACACGGTTAGGAGTCATTGATACCAATTCCACTCCATCCGGCAAATCCGGTTCAAGTGACAATGTTTTCGTACCGGCTCCTAAGCCGCTTAAGTTTAATTTTGCCTGATAATTATCTGCGAAAAAAGTAGTCAGGACAGAGCGCTGTCCTCTGACCTCCATTTTTACATGATCGGTGTCCATCGTAGACAGCACATATTTTGATTCATCCAGACCACTAGCCTGAATGGCCACATTATCAATTATTTTATTATTATAAGAAACGGTCAGCGTAGATGAGGGTGTACCTGTATCCAGATGAACCATTCCCCACAGCATTATAGCAACCGCAAGCGCCAATATTTTGGAAATCGTATTATTGTTAATCCATTTGTCCATCATGAATTTCCACGGCCTCCCCTCCGATTCCAGAATGAGCCGCGTTTTTCCTTCAAGGACGGTGTTGGCCGCAACTCCTCATACAGCTTGGAAATTAGGGATTCTTCCTTAATGTCACGCACGACCTGTCCATTGATAGCCAACGAAATTTGGCCTGTCTCCTCCGATACTACGACAGTTATCGCATCGGTTACCTCACTCACCCCAATTGCAGCCCGATGACGGGTTCCCAACTCCTTGCTAATGAAGGGATTTTCCGATAATGGCAAATAGCAAGCTGCAGCAGCAATCTGTTTATTTTGTATAATCACCGCACCATCATGCAGAGGGGTATTGGGAATGAAAATGTTAATTAGCAATTCAGAACTGACTACGGCCTGTGTCTTGATACCAGACTCTGTATATTCGTTTAGCCCTGTCTCGCGCTCGAATACGACCAATGCCCCTATTTTTCTACGTGATAAATAATTCAGCGCCTTAATCATTTCTCCAATTAACTTGTTGATCTCTTCGTCATCTGCTGACGAACGCCCAAATAACTTACCACGCCCCAATTGCTCTAAAGCACGACGTAACTCAGGCTGAAAAATAATAAAAATAGCCACTACACCAAAGGTGAACATCTGGTTCATCAACCACTTTAACGTATACAAATCAAACCAGGTACTAACCGCCCAGATCACGACCAGGAATAGAATCCCTTTTAACAGTTGAACTGCTCGCGTTCCGCGAACAAGTAAAATAAGCTGATACATAATATAGGTTACAATCAAAATGTCGATAATATCTTTAATGGACTCTTTCCAAGTCAGGTCCGCAAAATAATCCAACATGCGCATGCCCCCGCAATTTTCTGTAGTGAGTGGGTGTAATATGTACACAGTATGCTCTCTCTATCTAGGTTATAACGATCAGGCTCGCGTTGCAAGCTGTGCGACAAAAGAACCTCCAAAATCAGTAAAATACAGTACAATTCGCCAGATTCATATACAAAAAAAACGCCTTTTCCAGCGGAAAGAGGCGCTCGATATCGTTCTTGCCGTTTCAAGCTTCTTTTACGGAGAAGACGGTCCCCCGAACAAATCGGTAACCTTGTACCAAATCCAATCCAAAGTTTGATCGATACTTTTAACCTGTCCTGCAATATGGGCGGTTGAAGCTTGATAGTATGAGCCGTCAATTACAGTCACATTTCCTTCCACATCGCCGTATACACGAGCCTCACCATTTTGTACGGTTAAATCTCCGGCAATGGATTTTCCTTCAGGTACAATTACAGTATCGCCCTGAATAACAACTTGATCTAGATTGCTTCCTTTGACTACCAATTGATGGTCCGTGCTAGAAAAGCTGGCCATACTTGAGCATATCACAATAAGGAAGAAGGCGGCGGCTGTTACAGCCGGATGCCTCTTCACCCAAGTTAGCATAGGCACCGCAGCAGGCTGTCGTTTATGCGGCGGCAAAGCATTCATAATGCGAAATGTCAGCTCATCCGATACACACGGCACTTGATGATAGCGTGTACCGTAAAGCATCGCATCCGTCCGCTCCAGCTCTTTAAAACGCATGCGGCATTCTGGGCAGTCTAACAAGTGTTGTTCCAACTCATGTTTGTCCTGCTCAGACAGGTCGCCATCTAGATAGTCATGCATAAAAGAGACGGCTTGTTTGCAATCCATATGAGCCAATCCTTTCTAATATTCTTCCGTGTTTCTCAACATAACATGCTCCGGCTTAGAAACTTTGCTCACCTTACATACGTTACAACGAGCATTATGTTTCATAAAACATCTACGCAGGCTCTTTTCCTAGCATGTATGCACACCATTTATAGCTTGTGCTCCAGTCTTTTGCGTAGAAAATCCCGTCCCCTGTGTACTCTTGTCTTAATTGTGGTAACCGGAAGATTGAGCACATCGCTAATTTCCTGCAAGGAAAGCTCCTGTAAGTATCGTAAAACCATAATCGTCTTGTATTTATCCGGAAGGCTGTCAATGGCGTCATGAATCAAAGCTTGCGTTTCCGACAGCAGCGTACTCCCTTCAGGGGTAAGCTCATCACTGGCAAGCATGGCGTACCCATCAACACCTTCCTGATCATTCATTTCAGCATCAAGTGAGTATGTAGGTTTTCTCCTTCGCAGACGATCAATGCACAGATTTGTAGCAATCCGGTAAATCCAGGTTGAGAACTTCTGGCCATGATCATACTTTTCCAAATTACGATACACACGCAAAAAGGTTTCCTGTACCAAATCCTCCGCCTCATGACGATTACCTAGCATCCGGTAGGAAAGATGAAAAATCCGATCTTTATATAACTCGACTAACTCCGCAAAAGCTCGCTGATCACCTTTTTGCACCAGCCTAACCAAGCGGCTTTCCATATTATCCACTCTATACTCCCCCAGACTTGCTGATGGGTTACTTATTACATGTTTATGATTATTCATCGTAGTTTAATTTTATCCAGAAATCAACTGAAGTATAGACACAAATAATAAACAACTGCGTCATCACTATAAACACAGCACAATCGGGCACTCCATGAGTACCCGATTGCCTGAATCATACAGCCCAACTATATCAGCCTGTGTTTCTTAAGCCTGCAGCAATTCCGTTAATCGTCAACAGTACCTCGCGCAGCTTTTCAGAATCATCGCCGTTCTGATTACGCAGCTCGCGTAGCTCGCTTAGCAATCGAACCTGCAAATAACTTAACGGATCAACATAAGGATTACGCAACCGGATAGATTCCTGAATAACAGGTACATCATCCAAAATCTCTGATTGTCCGGTTATTTTCAAAATCAGCTCAGATGTTAGCTTGAACTCTGCAGAAATCTGCCCAAATATACGTTGCCGTGCTTCTTCATTATCCGACATCCCTGCATACTCCTCTGCAATCAGCAAGTCTGCTTTAGCGATTGCCATTTGCAGTGTATCAATAAGCGACCGGAAGAAAGCAGAGTCTCTAAACATCGTTTGAAGTACTTTAAGGTTATCTTCATTGTTTTGATAGTAGCTTTGCAAGCCAGTTCCTGCCGCGTACCAAGCAGGCAGCAAGTAACGACTTTGTGTCCATGCAAAAACCCATGGAATGGCACGCAAGTCCTCAAAACGTTCGCTATTCTTACGCTTGGACGGACGAGATCCAATATTCAGCTCGCCCACCTCAGGCAACGGTGTAGATTCTTTGAAGAAGCTGAAGAAATCCGGGTCTCGGAAAATCAAATCCTGATACTTCTCCAGCGACACCTCGGAAATACGGGCAATAATCTCCTCCCAGCTTTCCTCGAACACTTCTTTCTTTCCTGAGCGGTGATAAGCAGCAGCCGTAATTAACGCTGATGTCGCCTGCTCCAAGCTCCGATATGCAATCCCCTTGAGCGAGTAGCGCGATGATAGCACTTCGCCTTGCTCCGTTATCTTAATTCCACCACCAATAGTATGAGGAGGCTGGGCCAAAATACTGCGATTAAGTGGCATTCCCCCACGCCCCAGCGCTCCTCCACGACCGTGGAAAAACTTCACTTTTGCACCATACTCATTTACTACTTCCGTAATGCTATTCATAGCGACCCGAAGTTCCCAGTTCGCAGTAACCACACCGCCATCCTTATTGCTATCCGAGTAACCAAGCATGATCTCCTGCAGCTCATCCATCGCGGCCACAGATTGTCGATATACTGGCAGGTTCATCAATCTTCTCATAATACTAGGCGCAGCGTGTAAATCATCTATCGTTTCGAACAAAGGAACGGATTGCAGCGTACAGACGACAGTGCCATCCTTCTCGATGCGGAACAGGCCCACCTCTTTGGATAACACCATAACCTCCAGCAAATCACTGGCCCCTTGAGTCATACTGATCAAGTAGCTTGTGATGGACTGCTTGCCGAATTCCTCCTGAGCCAAATAAATCGTACGATATACATCAAGACATTCCTGTGTGCTATCACTATATTTTAAATATGGTGAAGTAATCGGACGAGGTTCATTCAGCAGCTGTTCCAGCAAATCTATTTTTTCTTCCTCTGACAGCTTACTGTAATCCGATACAATATTCATTTTAGAAAGAATTTCAGTCATCGCATTTTCATGCTCCTGACTATGCTGACGAACATCCAGCGTAGCCGTATGAAATCCAAACAGCTCTACCTGACGAATCATCTTTTGAATATACGTGTCTGCCACATAATCAGCAAAATGATGACGCAGGCTGTTGGCAATCACATTCAGATCTGCAATCAGCTCTTCCGCAGAGCTGTAGCGCTCCTTGGTCCCCTGCTTGCTTTCATCCAAAACGTTATTCACCTTAGCAATCATGTAGGCCAGTTTTATGCGATAAGGCTCTTTTTCGTTATGCCATACTTCCATTTTTTTAAGTGTGATGTGGGCGCGATCTTCTTCAATAGAAGCCAACAAATCATCAGAAACTCGCACAATGCTGGTACTGAAGCTTAAGTAACCCATGAGTTCCTTCAGCGTGTGCTGATATTCTCTCAAAGCCAGCTTGCGCTGCATACGTAACGTTTCCCAAGTCACATGAGATGTAACAGATGGATTGCCATCTCGGTCTCCACCGATCCAAGAACCAAATCTCAAATAAGTTGGAATGTGCCATTTTTGTTCAGGATAATATTTGTCCAAACATCGTTCCAATTCTTGGTAAACATCCGGCAATACATGAAACAAGGTTTCATGAAAATAGTACATTCCATTTCTTACTTCATCTAGTACAGTTGGCTTTCGATCACGTAGCTCATCTGTCTGCCACAGCGTAATTACTTCATTAAGCAAATTTTCTCGTACCTGTTCTCGCTCACGCAAGGTAAGCATTGGATTATCCAGCAGCATGACGTCTTCAGAAATGCGTTTGTGGATATCCAGAATTACTCGTCGTGTTGCTTCTGTAGGGTGTGCAGTCATGACCAGCTCCAAAGAGAGTTCATTCAGCATGTCGCTAACGTCCTCAGCGGAGAAGCCTCCTTGTTTAAGCTCCTGAACGGAACTTTCAATAGATCCTGGTTGAACATCTTCACCAGCGGTATGCTCATAATCCCGCTTACGTCGTATGCGATGGTTCTGCTCAGCGATATTCACCAACTGAAAGTAAATCGCAAACGCGCGAATAACCTGGTGACGAATATCCGTATCCAGTCCACTGACCATTTGTTTGAAATTGTCGTATAACTCCGGCTGATACCCGGCACGTAACGATTTACTTGCCTCACGTATTTTCTCCACGATATCCAAAAGTTCGTTGCCTCCCTGATGAACCAAAACTTCACCAAGAATATTTCCTAGAAAACGAACGTCCCGCCGCAGCAGATTGTTGGATTGGTTTTTGTTAGCGGTTAACGTAAGCTCAGTCATGCTTTTCCCCCCATCTGATCTGTTCCACATCATATTCAGTTGTAGCAAAGGTACGTATACACACGAAATTTGACACTTTCTTAACATCATACAATAAAAACGTATGAAAAGCTGCAAAATTTACAGTAAAAAATCATCCTTTTTAAATACTTTTTTGGAGAATATGTTGGTATTTTATACATAAAAATGAAATTAATGAACAAATCCTCATCTTATACGGCTACAGATGTGTGGAACATTATGCACAGCCTCTTATAAAAAGTGTGTTTTCAAAGGTAGAAACCCTTGGGCCATGATGTGTATATGTTTATTATTTGTTGACAATGTGAAATCCATTGATCTCTATCCACAAAGATATGCACAAATTAGTCATAATCTTAGTATTCTTCAACTGTTTACTTTTAAATCCCCCCATTTTACCCACATAAATATAGAGGAATGTGTACAACAAAAGGAGCAAATGTAAAGTTATCACCATGAATTTCACATCATCATAATCAGAGGGTTCTATTTTCAAGGGATTTGATCACGAATTTAGCCTTACTACAGGAAAAAGGGGGGCGTAAGAGGGGAAATTCGGGTCTAGTGTTAAGTGCCTATGTAGAATATGCACAAGTCATCCCCAACTGTGCATGACAAGCGGCATCATTTAATGGTCTAGATACATAAAAGTTAATATATTGTGGACAAAATAAAAAGAAGCCTTTCGGCTTCTAGGTAATCAGTAAGCGGGTGATGGGAATCGAACCCACGCTATCAGCTTGGAAGGCTGAAGTTCTACCATTGAACTACACCCGCAAATTAGTATCGGGATGACACGATTTGAACATGCGACCCCCTGGTCCCAAACCAGGTGCTCTACCAAGCTGAGCTACATCCCGATATTATTTTTTTAAAAAGATGGCGCGCCCTGAGAGATTCGAACT
Organism: Paenibacillus jamilae; assembly: GCF_050482105.1. Classification (GTDB taxonomy): domain Bacteria; phylum Bacillota; class Bacilli; order Paenibacillales; family Paenibacillaceae; genus Paenibacillus; species Paenibacillus jamilae_B. Next base: position 232,065 of record NZ_JBCNHI010000023.1, read on the forward strand.
CCCGGCCTTTTGATTCGTAGTCAAACGCTCTATCCAGCTGAGCTAAGGGCGCAAATATGGAGCGGACGACGGGAATCGAACCCGCGACCCTCGCCTTGGCAAGGCGATGCTCTACCGCTGAGCCACGTCCGCAAAAAAACAGGATGCGCGTGGAGGGACTTGAACCCCCACGTCAAAGACGCTAGATCCTAAGTCTAGTGCGTCTGCCAATTCCGCCACACGCGCATATAATATAATGGTGAGCCATGAAGGAC
>NZ_JBCNHI010000024.1:0-140808 GCF_050482105.1 Paenibacillus jamilae
GAGCTTCTTTGGTGTGTAGGATGTCAACTGCCGCTCTTATTATGTTGAAGCCGGGATCGTCTTTGACTCATAACAGCCAATCTTCTCTTAAGCTCTCCCTGCCATTTCTCATCGTTCATCTGTTTGGCTACCGTCAATAAATCCAGCGACATGTCAATTTGGCGCTTTACAATTTCAAAAGCATCTTCACTCTCACGATTTACACAATTTTCAAATATCGTATCATCGTCTTCCATGACATAATCCTGAAAATCAATCTCGGATGCCCCATCTCCATGTGCATACTCAGCCAAAATTTCATATTCATTTTCGACCTTATAATGAACTTCAATGCGACGACACACCGGGCAAAACAGCAAAGGAACATTATGGACTTGGGTGCGGTAATGCTTCAGCGTTCCCTTGGTTCCTACCATGCTTGCTCCACAGCAATAACTCATCCGGGCTCAGCCTCCTCTGAACAAAACCTGTTCTGCCTTGTTTATCTTCTACAATACCTTATTCGCTTTCATCAGGCAAAATTCCTCCAGAACACAACAACATTTCCATAATTATTTGTTACTTCACTCTGTATTACATGATTCAGACAGGTTATTTCCATATCTTCCACTGCACAGTGCAGGCAAGCAAGCCCCCAACAACGGCAGAATAACCGCTTGTTGGGGGCTTGCTTGTTTAAATTCAACTTGTGAAGCTAATATTACAGATTTTTATCGCCTGGTTTCCAGTTCATTGGGCACAAGCCACCGGATTGCAAAGCTTGCAGTACACGCAATGTTTCTTCTACACTGCGGCCTACATCGTTGTGGTTAACCACTTGATATTTCAATTCACCTTCTGGATCAATGATGAACAAGCCGCGCAATGCAACGCCTTCTTCTTCGATCAGAACGCCATAGTCGCTTGCTGTTTTTTTCGTGATGTCAGAAGCCAATGGGAAGTTCAATTTGCCCAGACCGTTGTTTTCTTTAGCTGTGTTGATCCATGCTTTGTGACTGTGCACAGAGTCCACACTGATACCCAAAATTTCAGTATCCAGCTCTTTGAATTGGTCAGCTGCATCGCTCAATGCTGTAATTTCTGTCGGGCATACAAAAGTGAAATCCAGTGGATAGAAGAAAAATACGAGCCATTTACCACGGTAATCGGAAAGTTTCACCGAGCCAAATTCTTGACCGTCTCCAGATACTGTTTCCAATGCAAAATCAGGTGCGGGTCTTCCTACCAATCTTTCTGCCATAATGTGAAATCCTCCTTTAAAATATGTAAGAAAAACACTAATGGTGCTTTCCTCAATCATCTGTATTGTGATAACAACCTACTTGATAAATGTTATCATTCGCTGAAATCAAAGTCAATATTATAACCATTACTTTTTTATAATTATTTTAAACTAGCTTAAAAATTCACGATTTATTCACATTTTAGACTTCCTGACATACAAGTAGCTCCTGATTGCTCAGGAGCTACTGTTTTCAAATATTGGTGTCAAATATTTGTGTGAAGGCTATACTGTATAACCTCACTATATAATAGGAAGCTTTTTTTCAGAACGATGCATTTCCGAAGGATTTAGCGAATAGCTGCTGCGATCAAATCACCCATTTGAGCTGTCGAGATCGCTTGAGATTTGTCCACTGCGATATCTGCCGTGCGGTGTCCTGCATCCAATACCTCAGCTACTGCCTTCTCGATAGCGTCGGCTGCTTTCTCGTAGCCAAAGGTGAGGCGGAACATCAGAGCAACGGATAAAATCGTTGCAATCGGATTCGCCAGTCCTTGGCCTGCAATATCAGGCGCTGAGCCATGCACCGGTTCGTACAGTCCGAAGCTGCCTTCTCCAAGTGATGCAGAGGAAAGCATACCGATGGACCCGGTCAGCATAGCTGCTTCATCACTGAGAATGTCACCAAACATATTTTCCGTTACAATGACGTCAAAGCTGGATGGACGGCGCAGTAATTGCATCGCACAGTTATCGACCAATACATGCTCTAGCTCGACATCTGGGTAATCTACAGCGACCCGGTTAACGACTTCACGCCATAAACGGGAAGTTTCCAGGACATTAGCTTTATCCACTGATGCAAGTTTTTTGCGACGTTTTTGTGCGATTTCGAAAGATTGGCGAACAATGCGCTCGACTTCTGTCACATTATATGCGCAAGTATCGACCGCTTCCTCACCCTGAGCACTCTCTCGTCTGTACTTCTCTCCGAAATAAATGCCGCCTGTCAGCTCGCGCACAACGATCAAGTCCGTTCCTTCCAATACTTCGGGTTTCAATGTAGATGCGTCCTTGAGACAATCGAAAACGACAGCAGGACGAAGATTTGAAAACAGACCGAGCTCTTTGCGAATACCAAGCAATCCGGTTTCAGGACGAAGTTCCTTAGGATTGTTGTCCCATTGTGGTCCTCCTACCGCTCCCAGTAGGACGGCATCTGCTGATTGACATACGGCCAGTGTTTCTTCCGGCAATGGAGTCCCCTTCTGATCAATAGCAATCCCGCCGAACAACGCATGCTCTGTTTCAAATGAAAGACCAAACACTTCTTCCGTACGCTTCAAAATTTTCTCTGCCTCTGCGACCACTTCAGGTCCGATTCCGTCTCCCGCTATTACTGCAATCTTTTTAACGTCTGCCATCACGTACACTCCTCTTGTTATACAGCCCTACGACTGTATTTCTCATACCTTCTTTGTAACATATATAGCAGGGCTTTGACCAAGATATAGAATCTATCAATTCAATAGGCCTAGCCTATAAGCTGATTATTTCATCAGGAAATAAGAAAACAGGACCGGTAACATCCGATCCTGTCTTTATTCATTTCTTAGGCTAGTATAGAAATTAGGATTTGTAATCTACGCGATTGCTGTAATTTTTACGCTTATCAATCAAACCATTTAGTGCATCTACATAAGCCCGTGCACTTGCTTCCAAAATATCGGTGCTTACCCCGCGTCCTTGTACAGACATTCCGTTTTGAGTCAGCACCACATGTACTTCACCTAGAGCGTCCTTGCCATGGGTAACAGATTTGATGGAGTAATCAGAAAGTACAACACTTTCGCTGCTGGCTTGGTCAATCGCATTATAGATCGCATCGACTGAACCATTCCCTTCAGCCTCTGTTTCAATAACTCGACCTTCATCGTTAACCAGGCGCACTTGTGCGGAAGGCGTAGCCTTGTTCCCATAAGTTACGAAAATGGTTTCCAGCTTGAAGACTTCAGGTGCGTCAGCCAATTTTTCTTCCAGCAATGCCAAAATATCATCGTCTGATACTTCCTTCTTCTTATCAGCCAAATCCTTGAACTGACCAAATGCACGATTTAATTCTTCTTCGTTCAATTCGTAGCCCAACTCGACCAAACGCTCACGGAAAGCATGCCGCCCTGAATGCTTACCCAGTACGAGCTTGCTTTCTTTCAGACCGATGCTTTCCGGTGTCATGATTTCATAGGTCGTCTTTTCCTTCAGCATGCCGTCTTGGTGAATACCTGATTCGTGTGCGAAGGCATTGGCACCTACGATCGCCTTGTTGCCCGGCACGACCATCCCTGTCAAGCGGCTAACCAAACGGCTCGTGCGTGCAATTTCAGACAATTGCAGAGATGTTTTGGCCTGGAAAAATTCCTGTCTCGTCTCCAGTGCCATCGCGATTTCCTCAATGGCCGTGTTCCCCGCGCGTTCACCGATACCGTTAATGGTACCCTCGATCTGATCTGCGCCGTTCAGGATGGCCGCGAGCGTATTTGCTGTAGCCATTCCCAAATCATTATGGCAATGTGCGCTCAATTGAATCTTCTCCACATCGACTACATTTTGCTTGATATGTTTGAATATACTTCCATACTCGTAGGGTGTTAAGTAACCTACTGTGTCTGGGATATTGACGACAGAAGCCCCTTCCTGTACAGCCATAGTGACCATTTCAACTACAAAATCAAGCTCTGTGCGCCCTGCATCCTCCAATGAAAACTCCACTTTTGGCAAATACTTCAACCCATAACGAATGGCTGCACGAGCAGTTTCCAATACCTGTGCCTTCTCCATCCGCAGCTTATGCTGACGGTGAATTGGAGAGGTAGCCAAAAAGATATGGATACACGGGTCCTGTGCTCCCTTTAGTGCCTCGCGGACCGCATCAATATCCTGTTCTCTTGCACGCGAAAGACCAATAACGGTTGAATTTCTTACAGCTTTTGCTACTGCATTAACAGCCGCCAGATCACCCGGAGAAGCAGCCGGAAATCCAGCCTCCATTCGATCGATTCCCAGCTTTTCCAACTGATGGGCGATCTCCACTTTCTCACGAGTATTCAAGTTCACGCCAGGTGACTGTTCTCCGTCTCTCAACGTTGTGTCAAATATATATATTTTGCGCAACCTAACGCACCTCCTCAGGATTGGGACCCTTAAATTACAATGCGGCTCACGCATTAAGCAGGGCCGCATTGTAATTAATATTTATAAATAATTCATGTTGTCGAGCTTATAGTACAAAAGGTTGTTATTTTTTGATCCAATGCATCATTTCACGCAATTGTCCGCCCACCACTTCAATCGGATGGTTAGCTTCATTACGACGAGTAGCCGTCAAGAATGCACGTCCAGATTGATTTTCAAGGATGAAGTCACGAGCAAATTTGCCTTGTTGAATGTCAGTCAATACATCCTTCATAGCTTTCTTCGTATCTTCTGTTACCACACGTGGTCCAGTCACATAATCACCATATTCTGCTGTATTACTGATGGAATCACGCATTGTAGCCAATCCACCTTCATACATCAGGTCAACGATCAGCTTAAGCTCATGCAAGCATTCGAAGTATGCCATCTCAGGAGCATATCCTGCTTCAGTCAATGTTTCAAAGCCTGCTTTTACGAGTGCGCTCACACCGCCACACAATACCGCCTGCTCACCGAACAGATCCGTCTCCGTTTCTTCACGGAAGGAGGTTTCAATTACGCCCGCACGTGTACAGCCGATGCCTTTTGCGTAAGCAAGACCGATTTCTTTCGCTTGGCCTGTTGCGTCCTGTTCAATTGCAATCAACCCTGGTACACCAAATCCTTCTACATAGGTACGACGTACCATATGTCCTGGGGATTTTGGAGCAACCAGCAATACATCGCTATCTTTAGGAGCTACGATTTGTCCAAAATGAACGTTGAAACCATGGGAGAACAAAAGTGCTGCGCCTTTTTTCAGGTTAGGTTCAATTTCATTTTTGTAGACAGAAGCTTGAGTTTCATCAGGCAACAAAATTTGAACCACATCTGCACGGCTTGTTGCATCAGCTACGTTTAGAACTTCAAAACCGTCGTTTCTTGCGACATCAGCTGATTTGCCTTCACGCAAACCAATAACAACATTCACACCACTGTCACGCAAGTTTTGTGCTTGAGCATGTCCTTGGCTACCGTAACCGATAACGGCCACTGTTTTTCCTTTCAATACGCTGAGTTCTGCATCTTTTTCGTAGTACGTTGTAACTGCCATGGTTAATTTCCTCCTTTTAATTGGACCCTTCATAATGAGCGGGTACTCCAAAAGACTTCTCCCCTTGAATGGCTATAAAAATCTCCTCGAGCACCCGCTCTTATGCGGGCGGTTCTTTAATGATGTAATGCGCTATAAGCGGTAAATCGTTAAAGCTTCATATTATGCATTGCCACGTATCATAGCTGTAACCCCGGTTCGGGTCAACTCGCGAATACCATAAGGCTTCAGCAATTCGATCATTGCATCAATTTTTTCGGTATCGCCAATGACCTGAACGATCAAGCTCGTCGTACCAACATCAATTACAGCTGCTCTGAACGTTTCTACCACACCCATAATTTCTGGTCGCTGAGGCGGTTCGGCCTTTACCTTAATCATCGCCAGCTCCCGAGCAACCATCGGCTTGGAACTGAGATCGATGACCTTGATCACATCAACCAGCTTATAAAGCTGCTTTTCAATCTGCTCCAGGTTGTTCTCGTCTCCTACAGTCACTATGACCATACGGGATAATCCAGCTTCTTCCGATTGACCGACGGTGATGCTCTCAATGTTAAAGCCACGGCGGCCAAACAGTCCAGATACACGTTGCAAAACGCCGGGATGATCATTTACCAGTACAGCAATGGTATTTTTCGTCGTCATTTTACTCGTCCCCCATCAGCATTTGATCAATGGTCGAACCTTGCGTCACCATCGGATATACATTTTCTTCCTTGCTGACTACAAACTCGACAACGACCGGTCCGGGTGTATCAAGCGCCTCCTGCCAAGCCCGACGTGCTTCTTCCTTATTCGTAGCACGCAGCCCTTTGACACCGTATGCTTCGGCCAGTTTCACAAAATCCGGGCTTCCAGCCAGATCAATGTGACTGTACCGATTGTCATAGATCAATTCCTGCCATTGGCGAACCATTCCAAGTACCTGGTTGTTGATAATTACGATTTTGACTGGAATGTTGTTGATTGCACAGATGGCTAATTCCTGTGAACACATCTGCATACCGCCGTCTCCGTTAATCGATATTACCAATCTGTCGGGATTGGCCATCTGAGCGCCGATGGCAGAAGGGAAACCAAATCCCATCGTACCCAGTCCGCCAGAGGTAACCCATGAGCGTGGCTGATTAAATTTATAATACTGTGCTGCCCACATTTGATGCTGTCCTACGTCCGTCGTAACGATTGCTCCGCCCTTGGTCGTTTTATCCAACAATTCGATAACCCATTGTGGCTTAAGCACCGTTTCAGAATCCTTATAAGAATAAGGCTTCTCTGCCTTCCATTGCTGAATTTGCGCTCTCCATGCATCTGCCAGGTCTGCGCGTTTCACATCCTGATTCAGCAATTCCAATACTGCTTTCACATCGCCTACGATTGGAATATCCGCGGCCACATTTTTTCCAATTTCCGCAGGGTCGATATCAATGTGTACGATTTTTGCTTGAGGAGCAAATCCATCCAACTTGCCAGTCACCCGATCATCAAAGCGGGCACCGATACAGATCAGTAGATCTGACTGCTGAATCGCCTGGTTGGAAGTGTATGTTCCGTGCATTCCCGGCATCCCTGTCCAGAGCTCATGTCCACTTGGGAATCCTCCCAATCCAAGCAATGTTGTCGCAATCGGAATTTCCGTTTTACGAACAAACTCGTAAAGTGCTTCATGTCCGCCGGAGTATACAACTCCACCACCTGCCAGAATGAATGGACGTTCTGCTTCGGCAATAGCTTGAGTTAGCTTGTCTAGTTGAATTTTGTTGGGCAATACTTTCGGGTTGTAACCCCGCATGGTCACAGGCTCTGTCTGTGGAACAAACAATGTCTGCGCTGCAGAAATGTCCTTCGGAATATCAATCAGTACTGGTCCTTTTCTGCCTGTGTTGGCAATATGAAATGCCTCATGAATGATTCGCGGCAGATCCTCTACATCTCTCACCAGGTAGCTGTGCTTCGTAATCGGCATCGTAATTCCCGTGATATCAGCTTCCTGGAAAGCATCTGTACCGATCAGGGAAGATACAACGTTGCCCGTGATGACTACCAACGGCACCGAATCCATATAAGCCGTCGCAATGCCAGTTACCAAGTTTGTTGCTCCTGGTCCGGAAGTCGCAATGCAGACACCAACTTTACCGCTTGCCCGTGCATAACCATCTGCCGCATGTATAGCTCCCTGCTCGTGACGAGTGAGAACATGCTTGAAATCCTTAAAGCCGTACATGGCATCATAGATATAAAGCACCGCACCACCAGGATACCCGAAAACACAATCCACTCCCTCCAGCAAAAGGCTACGGAGTAAAATTTCCGAACCTGTAATTACTTCAGGCTTCATCCACTTTTCACGTAATTCATCGGTTGACCTAACTTCAGGAATTTGTGCACTCATTGGTCATCCTCCTTTACAAAATTTACATACAGCTGACATTTGTAAAAACAAAAAAACCTTTCATCCCTAGAACAGACTTGCTGTTACTGAGGGACGAAAGGCTGTAGCTTCCGTGGTACCACCCGTGTTTGCCCGATATTTCGCAATATCGAACCTTAGTAGGTACAGAAATCACAAAGGATCTCCATATCTGACGTCTGTAACGTAGACCATACGATTTTCCCTAATAGGCAATTCAGCGCACCTGTTAATATCATTGGGCCCGAATACTTTTCAGGAAAACAGCTCCAAGGTGAGCTCGTTAAAAAGGGATTTTGGTGAAGCTTGCAGCTAATGCCTCACTCTCTGAACAAAAGAGCCCTAATCACTTCGTCCTCTTCATTGCCGTTGTGTTCATGTCATTCTTTCAAATGTTTAGACACATTATATGTCCCCCATCTGGGATAGTCAATACCCATATTTCATAAAAATTTATGTTTCTCTGCTTAAGCACCTTTGAGTCGCACGCTCGTAAGAGGTACCCGCATATGATAAAAAAGACCGCACAGTGAGAAATTGTACTCCTCCAAAGCTATGTCATATCTTGTTAAAAGGGTAAAAAAGGAGGCCCGTTTATGATTCGCAAACGATGCGCCCAAGATGACAAAATGATCTTTCGTTTAATCGAGCAAGAGCTTGTCCCCCTATCGCATTTAAGTGCCCAAGAAATGGATCAAATACGCAAAGAATTACCCCGGCGCTTAAACCGGGGCATCACTTTTGTAGCTTGCAGACCGGATAATGCACAGGTTGTTGGCTTCATTCATGTTATGCTGCATGGAGAATTATTATACATTGACTTGATCGCAATCTCTTCGGCTCATCAAGGTAAAAGGTACGGAAAAAAGTTGCTGGAGTATGCTGAGCAGTACGGCCGATTGCGACACTGCAAGCGAGCTAAAGTGATGGTGGACGAAGACAATGTGCGAGGGATCCATTTTTATCTACGTCATCGGTACCACATGCTGCGATACGTGGCTCTAAGCCGATGCCACGAACTCGAAAAGTCTCTGTGAAAAGTATGGTATTCGGGCTCGTGATTTTGTAAAACTAAAAGAAGTTAGGGTAAAAAGGATAGCCTACCCCAGGGTAGCCCCCGTCTGTGTACGGTCCATATTGCGGACCATATCCCGGCCCTCCTCCATATCCTGGACCTCCATATCCTGGCCCGTAGCCACCGTAGGCACCAACGTATGGAGCTGTGCCAATAGCCAGCAAGTCAAAAAGCACCAGAGGAATAATCGCCTTCGTGTTTACTTTTTTCTTACGGTTTGGTTGGAGAATCAGTCGGTTACCTGAAATGCGAATCAGCTTGCCACTGACCCGGGAGCCATCCTTACGTGTAGCGAAGATGACTTTGCCGACAAGCTTCTCCACCTGCTTTCTGGTTACTGCCTGTTTCATCGTATTTCCTCCTTCTTTCTCAACGGATGGACAGATTGAACGGCTCCTTGATAGCTCACCACCACCACAAAATAGACTGGAGCTGACAGGGGCCGAGCGTCCGTCCAATCTGCATAGCACAGTCTATTCCATTCAAGCCATAAGCGTATGTTTAAATGCCTGCACAATGTAAAAAAAATCCGGTACCTGCACATGCAGATACCAGATTTTCATATACACCAATATGTGTATTTAAAAACTTTTAGTTATATAAGAGTTATTAGCGCTTGCTTGGATCATACAATTGACCCAAAGCAGCCGGAGCGCGTGAACGTCCAACTGCCGCTACCAGCACAATAATTGTGAGGAGATACGGCAACATAAAAATAATTTCCTGGGGAATACTTTGCGACCATGCAAACAACTGCACATAGTTGCGAATGGCTTGTGAAAAACCGAAAAACACTGCCGCTCCAAAAGCACCGAGCGGATTCCATTTACCGAAAATCATAGCCGCAATAGCAATATAGCCCTGCCCCGAAACGGTATTATGTGAGAACATATTGGTTGTAGTCAAAGTGATCGTAGCTCCACCAATCCCAGCCAACGCACCACTAATCATAACACCGATGTAACGAAGACGATTGACTTTGATCCCCACGGTATCGGCTGCACCCGGATGCTCCCCTACTGAACGCAACCGCAAGCCAAACGGAGTTTTATACAAAGTAAAGTAACCGATAATAACTAATAGAATAGCTAGATATGTCGTTGGATAGGCTTGGAAAAACGCTTTTCCTGCAATCGGAATATCCACAAGATAAGGAATGGATATCTCGTTAAAACCTTGAATTCGACCGGTGTCCCCATCACCCTCAAATAACAGCTTAACCATGTACAGCGTACTACCTGCTGCCAGAAAGTTAATGACAATCCCGCTGATTACCTGATCAGCCTTGAACGTAATAGAGGCTACAGCATGAATTAGCGAAACCAGAATACCGAACACCGCAGCTGACAGCACACCTACCCAAGCCGCAGAGGTGCCACCTAATCCTGCTTGCTCGGCATAAAACCCGCCCACACCTGCTGCAAACGCACCAAACACCATAAGTCCTTCCAGCCCAAGATTCGTTACACCGGATTTTTCCGAAAAAACTCCGCCAAGAGACGCAAAAATAATCGCCGTCGCAAAAACGAGCGTTGTATGGATTAATTCACCAAGTGTTAACCAACTCATTTTACAACACCTTCTCTTTCTTCCGCTTGGAGTAGAGCGGCTTTACAACCCAACGCACAATACCTTGGGCCGCAATGAAGAAAATAATCGAGCCAATAACTACCCGGATAATTTCTGGCGGTACATCCGCGCTAAAGCTCATCCCCGCAGAACCATACGTGAGCGTTCCGAACAAAACAGAACCGAGCAACACACCGAACGGATTATTCATCCCGATCAAAGACACAGCGATACCGTCAAAGCCGGTTCCTGGTGATCCTGCCATGACAGATTGATAATGGAAAACTCCCAGCACCTCAAAGGCACCCGCTAATCCGGCAAAAACACCACTAATAAACATCGCTTTTATGATATTACGATTTACATTCATACCTGCATAGCGGGATGCATCCTCATTAAATCCGACAGCCCGGAGCTCATAGCCCTGCTTTGTTTTCCACATGAAAATATAGAAAAACACTGCCGCCAGCACAGCGATAACCGTGCCCCAATGAACCCGAGCATTCCCCATCATCTGGGACAACCAATCAATGGAAATGGAAGCGGAAGGTTGGATATCCACAGAACGATTTTCACCTTCCATAAGTGCGAACTGATTAATTACCAAATTAGCCAAATACAGACCGATCCAGTTCATCATAATACATGTAATAACTTCGTTCACGCCTCGCTTGGCCTTCAAATAGCCAGCAATCGCAGCCCAAAGGCCTCCGAAAACTGCTCCTGCGATCACAGCCAGCGGTGCGTGAATGATAGCAGGTAGCCCATGAAGTTTGATACCCACAATCGAAGCAGCAGTCATCCCGACCAAAAACTGACCTTCACCACCGATGTTAAACAACCCGGCACGAGCCGCAAAAGCAAATGCCAAGCCTGTTAAAACCAACGGTGTCATCTCACGGATCGCTTCGCCAAAGTTGTAGGAATCTCCATACACACGGCTAAACAAAGCGGAATAAGCCACAATAGGATCATACCCGCCAATCAACATCACGATAGCACCCAGAATGAGGCCTAGAATAATAGAGACCAGAGCCAGAACAAAGGAGTCTTTTGTGAATATTTTCAATAGGTTAGCCATTCTCTACTCCTTTCTTCACTGCACTTCCTGCCATCATCAGTCCCAGTTCCTGGTCATTCGTTTCTTCAGGCAGCACTTCCCCGACAATCTTGCCCTCATAAATAACAGCAATTCGATCGGATACATTCATAATCTCGTCCAGCTCAAAAGAAATGAGCAGTACCGCTTTACCTTGGTCCCGCTGAGCAATCAATTGTTTCTGAACAAACTCAATAGCTCCGACATCCAGCCCACGTGTAGGCTGCGCCGCAATGAGAAGGTCTGGGTTTTTATCAATTTCACGCGCTATGATTGCCTTTTGCTGATTCCCGCCAGATAGCGATCTTGCCTTGGTATGAATATCTGGTGTTCTCACATCAAACTTCTCGATAAGACTTTTTGCCTGTTTTTCTATAGCGTCCTTGTTCAAGAAGCCGTTTTTACTGTAAGGCGCCTGATAATACGTCTCCAGCACCATATTTTCACTCATGGAAAAATCGAGCACCAATCCATGCTTATGGCGGTCCTCCGGTATATGTGAAACGCCTGCCTCTGAAATTTTGCGCGGTGGCTGATTGGCTAATTCTTTCCCGAGCAAACGGATGCTTCCGCTATCCACCTTGCGTAAGCCTGTCAAAGCTTCAATCAACTCACTCTGTCCATTGCCGTCTACCCCAGCAATCCCCAAAATCTCGCCAGCCTTGACTTGCAGGTTCAACTCATTCAGAACATGAATGCCATCCTTGTTTTTAGAAATTACATTGTTCATTTCCAGTACAGTTTGTCCTGGCTGAGCGAGCTTCTTATCCACTTTAAAGGACACACGACGGCCTACCATTTTCTCCGCCAGCTCATTCGGTGTTGTTTCAGATGTTTTGACCGTATCAATAACTTTGCCTCGGCGAATGATCGTAACCGTATCTGCAATTTGCATAATTTCTTTGAGTTTATGAGTGATAAGAATGATTGATTTGCCTTCAGCTACTAAGCGTTTCATAATATCCAGCAACTCAGCGATTTCCTGTGGTGTCAGCACCGCTGTTGGCTCGTCAAAAATTAGAATATCCGCACCGCGATAAAGCGTCTTAATAATTTCCACACGCTGCTGCATACCAACAGATATATCCTCAATTTTGGCATTCGGATTTACCTGAAGTCCATATTGCTCAGACAACCGCCGTACTTCAGAGGCAGCCTTTTTATAATTGATTTTCAGACCCTTACGTGGCTCCGACCCAAGGACGATATTTTCGGTTACGGTAAACGGCTGTACGAGCTTAAAATGCTGATGCACCATGCCGATCCCCAGATCAATTGCCTTATTTGGGCTATCAATCTGTACGGGGTTCCCTCCCATTTCAATGGTCCCTTCATCCGGCTGATACAGTCCGAAAAGAATATTCATAAGCGTAGATTTACCCGCGCCATTCTCACCCAAAAGGGCATGAATTTCTCCCTTATGCAGCTTGATGCTGATGGAGTCGTTGGCAACGATGCCGGGGAATCGTTTTGTAATTTGCTTTAACTCAACGACGGGGGTCGCTGCATCCATGAGATCACCCTTATACACTTTATAGTATGTGCTCCAATGAGCTGATTTTGAACGTTATAATCTTATAACTCCAGACGTAAGAACAAGGCTAGTCTTATGAACCAGCCTTGTCGCCACCTTTATGTTCTTAACCTAACTTATTTCGAAGGAACTGTAATTTCACCTTTAATGATTTTTTGCTTGTATTGTTCTACAAGATCAAGCACGTCTTTAGGAACGTTTTTCGTAGATGTATCTGCCAAACCGATTCCGTTATCCTTCAGAGCCAGTGTTTCGACACCGCCCTTAAACTTACCGTCAATTACCTCTTGAGATACGCGTTTTACTGCTTCATCTACGCGTTTTACCATCGACGTTAATGTTACTTCGTCACCAAACTCAAGGGATTGGTCTTTATCTACGCCGATAACCCATACTTGCTGACCTTGCTGCTTACGTGCAAGTGCTTCGTTAAATACGCCTGTTCCTGATCCGCCAGCTGCATGGAAAATAATATCTGCACCATCATTGTAGATCGTTGCTGCAGCAGCTTTACCTAAATCCGGCTTATCAAACGCACCCGTATAGTTCACAATCAGTTGTGCTTTTGGATTTACAGCCTTAATCCCTGCTTCAAACCCTTTTTCAAAACGTTTAATCAACGGGCTGTCTTGTCCACCCACAAAACCAATTTTGTTTGTTTTAGTAAGCTTACCAGCTACTACCCCTACCAGGAAGGAACCTTCATTTTCAGCAAATACAACCGATTTGACATTAGGCGCATCCACAACACTGTCAATGATCGCCAAATTTTTGTTCGGATTGTCTTTTGCTACTTGTCCAATCGCATTCGCCAGATTAAAACCGATACCCCAAGTCAGGTTAAAATCACCTTTAACGAATTGATTCAGGTTAGGAATATAATCTTGGTCGGATTTACTTTGCAGGTATTTAACTTTAACGCCTGATTCTTTCTCAATAGCTTGAAGTGCCTCCCAAGCAGATTGGTTAAACGATTTGTCGTTTACTCCGCCCACATCTGTAACCATGCCAAGTTGGACATTTGATGTTTTGGCAGAACCGCCTGCTTCTCCACCATTTGCGTTGGAAGCACCTTGATTTTTGTTACCGCAGCCTGCGAGAATGACCGAGATCGCCAGCAGCATAACCAAAGACATACTAAACAATTTCTTCATGCTGATACTGTTCCCCCTTAGTGTTAGATCCCTGGAGACTGTCTCTTTTCTTTAGAAAATGTATTTCATTTTCATGTCATTTACTGACGAGACAGATCGTACAGAAGACTTACTTTAGAGATTATACAATTATGATCGACTAAAATCTAGACAATTAATAACCTTGGGTCAATTTTTTTTAGAATCCCAACAATGTAAGCGTTACAAAGTTAAAAAAACCATACATTCTATCATCATACGTCATATTTATTCGTATTTTGAAGAAAATGAAGTCTTTTTTAATGTTAAGTATGTACAAAAAAAGGCGTCCCTACACAGCGTACTGCTTGGGACACCTTTGTTACCACTTTCGTGGTTTTCACGCCTTAATTAAGCGTTGATTTTACCTTTAGCAACAGTTGCCAAAGAGTTGAATGCATTAATATCATTGACTGCAAGATCAGCCAAGATTTTACGGTTAATGTCTACACCAGCCAATTTCAGACCGTGCATCAATTTGCTGTAAGACAAACCATTCAAACGAGCTGCTGCGTTGATACGCACGATCCACAGTCTGCGGAAGTTACGTTTCGTCTGACGACGGTCACGGTATGCGTAAACAAGCGATTTCATTACCTGCTCGTTAGCTGTTTTAAAAATGCGGTGTTTGGAACCAAAATAACCTTTAGCAAGCTTCAATACTTTTTTATGACGACGACGAACGACGAATCCGCCCTTTACTCTTGCCATATCAAAAGACCTCCCAAATAATGTTTATACTTTATTTATTGCCGTGCTTATGCTATTTCAGGTTAGCAAGACCTTGTTTCAAACGTCTAACGTCCCCAGGTGCCATCTCAGGGTTAGTACCCAGAACGCGTTTTGCACGTTTGGATTTGTGGGAAAGCAAGTGGTTTCTGTAAGCTTTGTAACGCGTCACTTTACCAGTACCGGTAATTTTGAAGCGGCCTTTAAGGCTGCTATGTGTTTTCATTTTTGGCATTGAACTTCCTCCTTAATTTGTCATTGACTCTTTGGAGCCAATATCATAATCATGCTGCGTCCTTCGAGCTTGGGTTGGCGCTCCACGGTACAAAGATCAGCAACTTCCGTTTTCACACGTTCGAGAATTTTTTGACCCACATTAGCATGGGTAATTTCACGACCACGGAAACGAACGGAGCATTTCACCTTATCCCCTTCATTCAGGAACTTCACCACATTGCGAAACTTGGTTTGGTAGTCATGTTCCTCGATGTTGGAACGGAACCATACCTCTTTGATGTCAACGATCTTCTGGTTTTTACGGGCTTCCTTTTCTTTCTTTTGTTGCTCATAGCGGAATTTTCCGTAATCCATAATCCGACACACGGGCGGCTTCGCTTGAGGCGCCACGTTCACAAGATCCAAGTTTGCATCAATCGCCATTTGTAGAGCTTCACGAGTCGGTTTAATTCCGATTTGTTCCCCGTTTGCACCAACTAGACGTACTTCTCTCACTCGAATCTCATCATTGATCATATGTTCCTTACTAATAACCCTCCACCTCCAGAACCTGTTATTGTTGTATTGTGTTTAAGCACAAAAAAGGGATGACGACTATGCAGCCGACATCCCTGTCTGATACTCAATTCATCATGAAAGTTAAATTCACAAATCATTGGATCATGACCAGCCGGCAATACCGGACAGGTGAGAAGTCGGACCTTCTGCTTGTTAATCCATACTTTTCAATTAACATACTCGAATATCATATCATGCTACTGCAGAGGCGTCAACACTTTTATAAAAATTAGGTGTTCACATCCTCTGTAGATTACATCGTTTGACTTCATTGCGAATTAGCCTTGCTTGCTCTGAACCTCTTCCAGACGAACGACTCGCGTATGCTGGGTGTGGCTCCATTGCTTGTTGTTCTGTGTGAAGAACGCATAGAACGTAATCGGATACCACGAAATCAGATAAACTGGGAACAGCAGCAAATACAGATATACTTTTTTGAACGTGACTTTTTCCAAGACCATCGCGATCAAGAAGGTGGCAATATTCAAACCAACAGCTACAACTCCGGTCCAAGCCGGGAATTGCACGTAGATGTTTTCAATATTAGGTCCACCAAACAATGCCATATCTATCCACATCGTTAATGTCATCAAGAAGGTGAACAGTACGATGTACACGTTCAAACCATAAAGAGCCATATCAAATTTAATCAGACTTCTATGCTTGATACTTTGCCACAGCAACGGGAAGAAATAACGACGAGCGACTGTGAAGTGACCTTGCATCCAGCGCAGACGCTGTCTGGACGAGGCTTTGAACGTCAACGGCTTCTCATCATACACCTTGGCATCGTAATTAAATCTTGGATATACGTTGCGTTGTGTACAACGCATTGTGAACTCCAAATCCTCTACCAGACTTGTTGCACCCCAGCCCATTTCCTTGAGCAGATTTGTTTCAAAGCACATGCCTGTACCACCGAGGAAATTAGCCATATTCAGGTTGTGACGTGACAGCTGCCACAGACGGTTGATGTACCAATAAGATACCCCGTATGCCGCTGTGATCCAAGAGTCCTCAGGGTTCTTAGTATCAATGTATCCCTGGATAACACGGGCGCCTGAGCACAAATCATTGTTCATTTCGCTCAAGAAATTGGTATGCGCCAAATTGTCGGCATCAAACATGACAATGGCATCATATTGACGCGGCATAGCCCATAGCTCTTTGAGCATCCACTCAATAGCATAGCCTTTACCACGTAAATTGGGATTCGTACGTTCACATGCATTCATGCCATGAGCACGAACGATGTCCGCTGTCTTATCTGTGCAGTTATCACAGATTACGAATACGTCGTACAACTCCTTTGGATAGTCAAGCTGCTTTAAATTTTCCATCAATGCTCCGACAACTTGTTCTTCATTGTGCGCAGCGACCAATATGGCGAATGTTTTTTCTGGAGCCGCCTGCTCTTTCCTTTTCTTACGAACCAATCCGAACAAGGAGAATGCAAACTGATAGACTGCGATCAACGCCAGTATTACCTGGAGTGTCACAAAAATAGCGTCTAACATGATCTCTTGTTACCCCCTTTTTATACCCCTTTAAAAATCTTGCGTTTGTCTGTTTCTTTATCTGTGTAGCGCAAGTTGCGGCGCTTTTGCGCGCCTTTTCTGTAGTTTTGACCCGACCCTTGCTTTCTTCTTTTGGCTCTGTGCAGCCCCCTTTTGGCTGACACAGGAATGCCATTACGATTTTCGTTGGTTTTCAATCTTTTGTCAAAGCCTCAAAACTGGTCTCAGCAGCAATAAAACACGACAAATTGCCATTTGAACCGAGAATGCGGCACTGGACCTCTTATTCATGTCGCTTAGATCTTATTTTCATCCATTTGCTAACTTTTTATTTCTTTGGTCCCTCCTTTTTGTGGGCCAATTAGCAACCACTTCTAATCACTCTATCTTATTAGACGGATGAACGCAAAGAAAGTTATACAATACAGCTTATATTCCATTAACATTTTTGTGTAGAATTGAACCAAGTAAGTAGTGATTCTTGAAATGAACAGCGTTTAAAAATATGATGAGAGCAAGAGAATAATTACTTAGACCTGATTCTGTCAAACTGATTCAAAATATTTGCCGACAGACCTGAACCGGCAACCGGAGGAAACCAAATGCAACGTCTAGTCGTAAAACTTGTAAGCCTGGAGCAGCGGCTGTTCAAATGGATCAACGGGCGCTTACACAACCGTTTTTTGAACTTTTGGCTGTATTATCTCACACATTTAGGCGGGGCTACCTTTACAATAGCCTCTACGCTTCTTATTTGGTGGCTCGCTCCGTATCCATGGAAAGATTCCGGTATGAAGGGAGCTATCGCTCTTGCGGTCAGTCACATCCCCGTAGCTATCGTTAAAAAGCTGTACCCGAGGATACGTCCGTACTTGGCGCTACCAGGTACAAATACATTCCGTAATCCCTTGTCGGATCACTCTTTTCCCTCAGGGCATACGACCGCTATTTTTTCAGCTACCGTTCCTTTTATGCTGCAGTCACCCATGCTAGCACTATTGCTGTTGCCTGTAGCGATAATTGTAGGTTTTTCCCGAATTTATCTGGGGCTACACTATCCCACGGATGTACTCGCAGGAGCAGTCATCGGAACGTCTGCAGCAATAGGTACGGTTGCATTCTGGCCTTAAAGCCGATATGGTATGATTGAGAACATCCCAGCAGGAACAGGTGAAATGAGAGTGGCTAAAAAACGAGTGTTATTATTATCGGAAGGTTTCGGTGCCGGACATACTCAAGCTGCCTACGCGCTCTCAAGCAGCTTGCGGAAGCTTTCTCCGGATGTGCAGACAAGAGTGCTGGAGCTGGGGAGCTTTTTGAATCCGAGAATGGCCCCGCTCATTATTACAGCATACAAGAAGACTGTTGTATCGCAGCCTCGCCTAGTCGGATTGGTTTACCGTCATCAATACAAAAAATCATTAAACCGTCTTACAACGCTCGCTTTGCACCGTCTGTTCTACACACAGACCCGAAATATTCTTCGGCAGCTTCGTCCCGATTTGGTGGTATGTACTCACCCCATCCCAAGCGCGGTCATTTCACGTTTGAAGCGCTTAGGTCTACATGTCCCGCTGTGTACCGTCATAACAGACTACGATGCACATGGAACATGGATTAGTCCTGAGGTTGACCGGTACTTTGTATCTACGCCTGAAGTCATGCGTAAGCTGCGCGCGCGCGGAGTACCCGTATCAAAAATCCAGGTGACCGGCATTCCGGTGCATCCCAATTTTTGGGAACATCCAGGGCACGATGAAATCAGAGAACAATTTGGACTTAAACCCATCCCGACAGTACTTGTTATGGGCGGCGGCTGGGGCCTGATGAATGACGAATTTATACATCGTTCGCTTACCGATTGGAGAGAAAAAATTCAATTTATTTTTTGTTTGGGGCATAATGATAAAATTCGTCGTAAAATGGAGCTAGATCCCCGGTTTAATCATCCAAATATTCATATTTTCGGATTCACACGGGAAATCGACAAATTAATGGAAGTTTCGAATCTGCTCATTACCAAACCCGGCGGAATGACATGCACCGAGGGGTTGGCCAAAGGGATTCCGATGCTGTTTCACAAGCCTCTCCCTGGACAGGAGGAGGAAAATTGTCAGTATTTTACGGCTCAAGGCTTCGGAGAACCGATTACTTCGCTGGATGTTGTCGTTAAATGGATGAACCGACTGCTATACGATTTTCCAGAAATCGTTCGCAAGCGACAGGAGCACATCCATAATGTAGCGCGATATTATCCTCTTCAGAGCGCACAGAGTATTTTGGATATACTGGAACCGAACAGGGTGCTTTCCTAATTGGAAGCACCCTGTCTTTTATACTTATTTATTTTGCCTGCTATTACTTTCCGTATTTTTCAAGGCGATTTTTTTCGTACTTCTCCAAAGCGTCTTTGCCAATCAGCACCTCGACACGATGAATATTCATACCTTTACCCATGAACTTTTGTTCATATTCCGTCATGACATGCTCCTCATTGATCCCATCACGATGAAGGTTTAACGAAATATTCGTCATTTGCAGACCGCTGTCAGCGAACGAATTTAGAGAAAATTCAAACAATGTTTCCGAGTCCGTCTTAAAATGAATTTGTCCTCTGCTGTTCAAAAGCTGACGGTACTTGTCCAAAAAACGCGGATGCGTCAAGCGACGGCGAGCATGCTTGGCTTTAGGCCAGGGATCGCTAAAATTCAGATAAATGCGTTCTACTTCTCCTGGTTCAAAAACATTTTCGATCTGTTCGATGTTTGCCAAAGCTAATTTGATATTCGGCGGTGTAACCACCTCTGAATCACTCCAGGCCAGGCGGGACTTTTCCGTAGCACGGCGAACCAGCTCATCATACATATCAAAGCCGATATAGTTAACCTCTGGATTCCGGTAGCTCATTTGACTTATAAATTGCCCTTTACCCATACCAAATTCCACATGAATGGGACGATCATTACCAAAAAGCTGCTGCCATTTCCCCTTATACTGTGATGGCTCCAAGATGACCAGATCTTGCTGTTCTTCCAGACTTTCACGTATTCCTTTTCTTCCGCGTAAACGCATGTTACTCCTCCATATGCTCTGTTATCAAGGAAAAAGGAATTCCACCCCCGCTTGAAGATACGGAAATGAAATTCCTTTTTCAATATATTTGGATTGGGGTCCAACTAATTTAATTGTTCATAGTCTACCCTATCAGCAGGTGAAAAATCAATTGTCTTTTGGCAAGCGGCTCTGATTTTTTGACGTGCAGCCGTTCCAATCTGACGATCCTGTCCAAAACGGACACCAGTCAATGCTAACGCCTCATCAAAGGTTAACTCAACCGTAACTTTATCCATACGCGTCTTATCCTGCGTATTCATAAAAGATCACCTCACGGGTTATTTGTGATGGAACCGACGTGCACTTCCTCTAAAGCAGGCGATAGAAGCAGCATAGCTACCTCCCTGAAGAATAATCATTAGCGACTGATAACTCTTTATCTTCAGGATCAAAAACAGTCCTTTTATGATATGTCTGGTACCGCTTACAATATAACATATTGTGTAACCTTTTTCAATCCGTAAAGCCATAAAATCCGCACTTTTTAATGACTTTCTCGGTCAAGTGATTCCCATTTAAGATTGAATTTTGTTACAATAGGGTGATCGTAAAAAAAGGAGTCCTCCCATGAAAACTGATTTGTTGCCTGCTCCTCTTCTATGGGGAGATAAACGATTCCATACATGGAATTACGAAATGCACGAGCAATTTCAAAATAAAGTGTTCAAGGTCATGCTGGATGCGGGTTTTACCTGTCCCAATCGCGATGGCTCCATTGCCAAAGGAGGCTGTACCTTTTGTAGCGCACGCGGATCAGGTGATTTTGCCGGACGTCGTCGCGATGATTTGGTCACGCAATTCAATACGGTTCGGGACCGCCAGCATTTAAAATGGCCCAACGCTAAATATATTGGCTATTTTCAAGCCTATACCAATACGTATGCCCCGGTTGAGGAACTGCGAGAATATTTCGAGGTTATTTTGGAGCAGCCCGGCGTTGTCGGTCTGTCCATCGCTACACGTCCTGATTGCCTGCCTGATGATGTAGTCGATTATTTAGCTGAACTGAACGAACGCACGTACCTGTGGGTCGAAATGGGTCTGCAAACCGTCCATGAATCGACCTCTGAGCTGATTAACCGTGCTCATGATACTCAGTGCTATCTGGATGCAGTGGAAAAGCTGCGCAAGCGGAATATCCGTGTATGCGCCCACATCATTTATGGTCTACCGCAGGAGACGCATGAAATGATGCTTGATACAGGACGGGCAGTAGCTGCTATGGATGTGCAGGGCATCAAAATCCATCTGCTGCATCTCATGCGTAAAACGCCAATGGTCAAGCAGTACGAAGCAGGATTGCTACACTTTCTGGAAAAGGACGAGTACATTAAGCTCATTGTAGATACGCTGGAGTTTTTGCCCCCTGAAATGATCGTTCATCGGTTGACCGGAGATGCACCACGTGATTTACTAATGGGGCCTATGTGGTCGCTTAAAAAATGGGAAGTGCTTAACGGCATTGATAATGAACTAAAATCACGTGAATCGTGGCAAGGAAAATACTGGAGGAAGTCTTAAAATGGGATTCCTGTCTGTTCTGAGTTATGCTCATCAATTGGTAGCTGCGCGGGTGCAGCCAGGCGATACTGCTATAGATGCCACTGTAGGCACAGGCGCAGATACGTTGTTTCTGGCTAAAGCTGCTGGCAAACGGGGCCGCGTCTATGGCTTTGATATTCAGCAGGCAGCTCTGGATTACGCCCGCCGTCGGCTGGAAGAAAACGCTTCCCCTTCATTAGCAGAAGTATCACTATTGCTGCAAGGCCATGAGCAAATGCGGCAGGCTATTCCAGACCTGCTGCAAGGCAAAGTGGCTGCGGTCATGTTTAACCTCGGCTACCTGCCGTCCGAAGATATCGATCCTACGGTCATCACGCATACAGACAGCACGCTAGTCGCACTTGAAGCTGCCCTGCAATTACTGCGACCGCGTGGGATTCTGACTGCCGTTTTATACCCAGGGCACGCCGGAGGCAGGGAAGAAGCAGAAGCGGTCCTTCAATGGGCTTCTGCCCTCCCGGTCTCCAGCGGTCAAAGCATTATTTACCGTCAATTGCAACGAGACGCTTCGCCTTACGTAGTCGCGGTTGAAAAGAAATAATGTCGGGTTGTTAAACTCGCATATTAGGTAATGAGCGGTCTTTTAGCCGCCTTACATATATTTTTATAGCGCCATATGGGTCTATTCACCCGGTTTGTTGCCCAGCGGCACGTTTTGATTGCCTGATTCTGTTAGATCGTATTCATTACTCATTATGGAGGAGAGAAATCATGCTAAAGCCATACCCGCTGCAATTTCAACCTGAGTTCAAAGAGAGAGTTTGGGGAGGACGAGCCTTAGAGCAATTCGGTCTGACCCCACCAGAAGGACATATTGGCGAAGGATGGATGATTGCCGATCATCCGAACGGAACAACAACGGTCATCAATGGCGAGCTGGCTGGAAAAGGACTGGATGAAATTCGTGAGACCTACGGACAGGATTGGCTTGGGGCAAAGGGCGTATCGAAAAAAGGCGGACGTTTTCCACTTTTGATCAAGCTGCTGGATTGTAATGATGACTTATCTGTTCAGGTGCATCCGACAGATGATTACGCTGGACTTCCAGCTGGAGAATTAGGAAAAACCGAAATGTGGTATGTGCTTGATGCCAAGCCGGATGCCAAAATTATTTATGGTCTGACCGAAGGTGTAACCCGTGAAAGTCTGCGTACAGCTCTTGAAAGCGGAGATATCATGGGCAGTTTGCGTCAAGTTCCAGTTGAAGCCGGCGATACATTCTTCATCCCCGCTGGAACCGTACATGCACTGTGTGCAGGTGTTGTTGTTGCTGAAATTCAGCAAAATTCGGATACAACCTATCGTTTATATGACTACAATCGCCCTGGGTTGGACGGCAAACCTCGTGAATTGCACATCGAGGACTCCCTTAATGTGACTTCCTACGAAGGTGCAGGCGCAACAACAATGAAAACGGACGGCTTACAGCCCGGAGAATGGCTCCAACTGGCATCCTGTGAGTATTTTGTTGTGGAAAAGGGTATCGTAGATGGAAGTTGGACACTTTCTACAACGGAAGACAGCTTCACTATCCTTGTGATTTGCGAAGGCAGTGGAACCATAACATGGGACAATAATGCGGAGTCTCTTTCCTGTAAAGCTGGAGATTGCTTCCTGCTCCCTGCTAATCTGGGCGGTTACACGCTGAATGACGGAATGACCGTACTTAGATCTTATCTTCCTTAAAGCTTAAAGGATGTGATGTCTAATCATGCGGGAATACACCTTCACCATCGCTGAAGATGACGGAACGGAGCTTTTTGCCTACCGATGGCTGCCCGAGCAGACTATTCCCGTTAAGGGAATCGTTCAAGTTTCGCATGGCATGTGTGAAACGTCCTACCGCTACATTAGGCTGGCGGAAAAGCTCACTGCTTCTGGCTACGGTGTGTATGCCAACGATCATATCGGCCACGGGCGCACAGCGGGTGATCCTGATAAGCTCGGTATGCCGGGAGCCAATGCGTTCAACCGAATGGCAAAGGGCATGCTGGAGCTAGGCGAAATTGTGGCCAAGGAATTCCCTGACCAGCCTCGTTTTTTACTGGGTCACAGCATGGGGTCCTTTTTAACGCAGAAAATTATGTATGATGATCAGCAGGCGTATCATGGGTTTATTTTATCAGGAACCAACGGACGACGTGGTCTGCTGAAACTCGGAGAGCAGGTTGCTCTGCTGCAAGCCAAACTGCAAGGAATGGATCATCGCAGCATGCTGCTCAACGCTATGGTCTTTGGTGGCTTTAACCGTGCCTTTCGTCCGGTGCGTACAGCGTTCGACTGGCTGTCCCGTGATCCTGAGGAGGTAGATCAGTTCGTGCACGACCCATTATGCGGAGCTATTTGCACGACTGGCTTTTTCCTTGATTTTTTCAGGCTTTTGCAAGAAATACATTGGCCTGCCTCGCTGAAAAACATCAATCCCAAACTGCCCGTTTATATTTTTGCCGGGGATCGTGATCCGGTGGGCTTGTTTGGGAAAGGTGTATTGTCGCTAGTGGATATGTATCGAAGCCTGGAGCTTCAAGACGTGGAGTATCGTCTTTATCCTGATGGTCGCCATGAGATGCTGCATGAAACCAATCGCGACGAGGTAATGAATGACATCGTGGACTGGCTCGACCGTCATATTAACACAGGGGCGACCTCTGTTTCCGTTTTGTCCGGGACTTCCGAAGCATCCGCTTTATGAGCTTTGCCCAATTCATCATCCTCATGATGATTAAAAAAAGAAACCTTTACAGCACAATAAAAGTGGCTGTAAAGGTTTCTTTTTTATTCCTTTAAATTTTTACTATATTACCATTATTTACTAATAAATTACCATGCATTTCGTTCTTTCAGGGAAGTAATATGAGCAGTGTGATGTTTGCCATGCCAGGCATAAATGCCGATGTTTCGTTCCAGACGGATCGTCTGACCCGATTCAGGATGAATAAATGTTCGGTGTAGCTGATCTTCCCCTAACGAGCGCAGCATGGTCACCCATCGTTCATGCAGTCCTTCCAGCAATTGCAACGAAGGTTCCAGGGGAAGCTCTCTGGCATCTGGTATTTCGGCCCAACGCCCTTCATCATAGGGTTTGATTGTCGGTGTATCCTCGGTCAGCGCCAGCTTAAAACGGATATAGCTGTTCATATGACTGTCTGCCAGATGATGAACTACCTGCCGAATCGTCCACCCTCCTTCGCGATAAGGCGTATTGAGCTGCTGCTCATTCAGTCCTTCGACCGCCTGACGCAGCTTTCCAGGCAGTTCAGCAATGTCGTCGATCCATGTCATCAGCTGTTCTTCTGTAATGGTGTCTGGAACCACGAACGGTCCAATCGGGTAGCGCAAGTCTTTGTCCACAACAGTTCCCGCCCTTCTCTGTATCTGAATGTCTGCCATATCTATAGCCTTATGTTAGTACTATGCAGGAAAAAAAGCAGACTCGCAAGAGTCTGCTTTTATCAGCATGTATAGAGGTGATACACACTCGCCCGCGATTTATGTTATCCTTCCAGCAACAATGATTCGGGATCTTCCAGCAATTCTTTGACCGTTACCAGAAAACGTACCGCCTCACTGCCATCAATAATACGGTGGTCGTAGGACAACGCAATATACATCATTGGACGATTTTCCATACGCTCCTCGTCGATGGCAATCGGGCGAAGCTGGATTTTATGCATGCCCAAAATACCCACTTGCGGTGTATTAAGAATTGGCGTAGACAGCAGTGAACCGAAAATACCTCCATTGGTTATAGTAAAGGTTCCTCCTTGCAGGTCTGCCAGGGAAAGAGAATTAGAGCGAGCTTTGCTAGCCAAATCGGCAATACTCTTCTCGATCTCAGCAAAACCAAGGCGATCAGCATCCCGGACAACGGGAACGACCAAACCTTCCTTGGCAGATACAGCAATCCCGATATCATAGTATTTTTTCAATACGATATCATCGCCATTGATTTCTGCATTCACAGTAGGGAAGCGTTTGAGTGCACCAACCACTGCTTTCGTAAAGAAGGACATAAATCCCAACCCTACGTCGTGTTTCTCTTTAAACTTATCTT
This sequence comes from Paenibacillus jamilae, assembly GCF_050482105.1. Classification (GTDB taxonomy): domain Bacteria; phylum Bacillota; class Bacilli; order Paenibacillales; family Paenibacillaceae; genus Paenibacillus; species Paenibacillus jamilae_B. Next base: position 26,148 of record NZ_JBCNHI010000024.1, read on the forward strand.
TACGGCGTTTACGCACATCGAGAATTGCGGTCATATCCACTTCATTAAAAGTGGTAAGCATGGCAGCTGTTTGCTGTGCTTCAACCAGACGCTTGGCAATCGTCGCTCTGCGGCGGGACATCCGCTGCCGTTCAACAGGCTTGCTGTATTCTGTTTGGGCTGGAGACGAAGTCACAGACTTGCCAGCAGCAGGAGATGCAGATACAGATGCTGCACGAGATGCTTCAGCGCTGTTATGCGTTTTTACGTCCTCCTGGAATACACGTCCGAGCGGGTCCTTTCCCTGAACTTGCTCAAGGTCAATCCCGCGCTCGCGTGCCAGCTTCCGGGCGGATGGTGATGCTATCTGAACATTTCCGTCGCCATTTGCTGGAATGGGCGGTGCAGACTTTTCTACTGCTTTACCGCCGCTTTCTGCGGAAGTCGGTGAAGTTGCTACGGACGGCGCTTCAGGCGCTTGAGTCGCTGCAGCTTCTCCGGCACCAGTTGCTTCTGCACCACTGCCGCTTCCGATCAAGCCAACAGCTTCACCGATAACCACAGTATCCCCCTCCTGACGAAGGATTTTTTGGACTACACCCGCTTCTTCCGCGCTAATTTCCAGATTGACCTTATCCGTTTCCAGCTCCAGTAGAACATCTCCCTGTCCTACGGAATCTCCTTCCTTCACAAGCCATTTGGAGATTGTTCCTTCCGTGATGGATTCTCCCATTGCTGGCACTATAATATCGCTCACAGCCGCTACCTCCCCAGTGTAATATTATTTTTAAAATCCTGCTTCAACGCTGATTGAATAATTCTCTGTTGTTCTAGGCTGTGTACTTGCTGATAACCACTCGCCGGGCTGGAACGATCCGGTCTGCCTGCGTAGCGAATTTCCGCTCCCTGTGGCACAACCTCCCGCAGACGAGGCTCCATGTAGCTCCAGGCCCCCATATTTTTAGGTTCTTCCTGAACCCATACGAACTCCTTAGCATGTGGGAAGCGGCTGAAAATATTCCGAATTTCCTCCACCGGGAAAGGATATAACTGTTCTACACGAATAATGTGCAGGCGCTCTTCTGCTTCATTTCCATTCTTATCTTTCTCCAATGCTTCCTCCAGATCAATGGCAATCTTGCCACTGCACAGTACAATGCGTTCTACACGATCCGGACGTGATCCCAGACCAGGTTGTTCCAACACAGGACGGAATGTTCCCTCGCTGAATTCCGAAGCAGGCGAAGCGACACGATTGTTGCGAATCAGGCTCTTTGGCGACATCATCACAAGCGGACGAGCTTCCTCACTTTCGCTTAATGCAGCCTGACGGCGCAGCAGATGGAAATACTGTGAGGCACTGCTCAAATTGGCGACAGTCCAGTTATTTTGTGCAGATAACTGGAGGAAACGCTCCAGACGTGCGCTCGAATGCTCTGGTCCTTGTCCTTCGCTACCATGTGGTAACAGCATCACCAGACTGGACTTCTGTCTCCATTTGGCACGGCCGGCGGAAATGAATTGGTCGAAAATAACCTGCGCACAGTTAGCAAAATCGCCAAATTGTGCTTCCCAAATGACCAAGGTCTCAGGAGAAAACACGTTATACCCATACTCGAAGCCGAGGACAGATGCCTCAGACAATGGGCTGTTATGAATACTGAACGAAGCACGTGCTTCCGGCAACGTATGCAGCGGGCAATGAGTACGCCCGGTTTCAGGCTCATGCAGCACAAGATTACGATGAGCAAAAGTAGCTCGCTCCGCATCCTGGCCTGTCATACGAATAGGCTTGCCGTCTGCTAAAATGGTAGCTAAAGCCAGTGTCTCCGCCAAGCTCCAATCTACCTTTTCACCCTCGTTCAGAGCTGTTTTTCTACGTTGTAAAATTCGTTCCAGCTTCGGATATACATGAAAAGCCTGTGGCCATTTGAGCAGGTTCTCATTGATTTGGCGCAGCTTTTTCAATTCAACCGCAGTACGGACCGGTGAGCTCTGATTTTTTTTCGCCTTCACAGCAGTAAATTCAGGCTCCTCCTCCGGTTGATTCTTCACATGCTCATGTGCTTCCTTCAGTCGGTTTTGTACCTTCTCAATCAGACCAGCGTTAAATGCTTCATCCACGATGCCCTGCTTCATCAGCTTCTGAGCATACAATTTACTCACCGTTGGATGATTCTTTACCTTGCGATACACCAGCGGTTGAGTCGTTTCTGGATCATCAGATTCATTGTGACCATAACGACGGTAGCCAATCAAATCAATCAGAAAATCCTTCTTGAAGCGATTACGATACTCACCAGCCATACGAGCCGCTGCAATACAAGCCTCAGGATTATCCGCATTTACGTGTACAATTGGAATTTCGTAGCCTTTGGCCAGATCGCTGGCATAACGGGTCGAGCGTGAATCAACACTCTCTGTCGTAAAGCCCAGACGATTGTTCACAATGATATGCACTGTGCCGCCATTACGGAAGCCACGCAAATTGGTGAAATTGAGTGATTCGGCTACGATACCTTCACCCGGGAACGCCGCGTCACCATGCATAATAATGGTAGCTGCCTTGCTAACGTCCAGCTTCGGATAGCCTGCCTCACTGCGGTCTTCCTGCGCCGCGCGTGAAAAGCCTTGGACAACCGGATTCACATATTCCAGGTGACTTGGGTTGTTCGCCAATGTCAGACGGGCCTGTACGGCTTCCCCATCTTTCACAAAACGATCCGCGCCCAGATGATATTTTACATCCCCGGTCCAGCCGTAATTAATTCCCGTGGAACCCTCCGACGGGATCAGATCCTTATTCGGTGAATGATGAAATTCAGAGAAAATTTTGCTGTAAGGCTTGCCCAGCACATGTGCCAATACATTCAGACGACCGCGATGCGCCATGCCCATCAGAACATGACTTGCTCCTGCATTTGTGGTTAGACGGATAATCTCGTCGAGTACAGGGACAAGCACATCATTACCCTCGATGGAAAAACGCTTCTGTCCGACGAATGTTTTATGCAAGAACTCTTCGAACTGTTCTACTTCTACCAATCTGCCCAGCAATGACTTGCGTTCCTGTGTTGTGAGCGGCTTGGAGGACCAGCCGGATTCTGCATAGCTGTTCAACCAGCGGCGTTCCTCCTCGTTATGAATATGACTAAATTCATAGGCAATCGGTCCGGTGTATGCTACACGTAGCCGTTGAATGGCTTCCCACCCGTTCAGTGTTCCCGCTGGAGCGTTATCCCATATTAAAGAGGCTGGAAAAGCCTTCAGGTCTTGTTCAGTTAAACCGTAAGATGCTGGATCAAGCAAACGTGTATCCTGCTCTGCATCCAGTCCCAGTGGATCGATTTGGGCGGCCAAATGTCCGTATTCACGGATATTCCATACCATTTTGCCCGCTGTAACCGCTTTCTGTAATGTGTTTGAATCAAGGTGCCCCAAAGCATTGGCGGGGGGGCCTTGCAATTTGTTGTCTATCATGGAAGCAGCCGAATATTCGGATTGTGGCGGCTCGCCCCATTGATCAAACAGCTCGCGGTAAGCCGGATCAACCGTTCCGGGGTCCGCTACATACTTTTCGTACTGGTCCTGCACATAACCTAGATTAGGTCCGTAATACGTCTGCCAAGGTACCTGTCTGCTGCTCTCTTCCATTGTCATCTCGTTCCCTCCGTCAAATTTTGAAATTCATAGCTGGACGGAAATCATTTTGATTTTGTAGTTTTGCTAAACCTTCAATTTGAGTTATTCACAATATGTTCACATTATATGAAATCCATCATCAAAAGTCGAATTTCACAGTGCTTATTTCTCTTCCATTGTATAAAGTTTTCTAGCTATGAGCATTTCCTTTTTCTCAACATATCCATGCATAAATGAGATGAATCGGGCTACTCTGTAATTCTGTAGCCTTGATCATTCAAAGATTAGGATGTGATATAACAGGATATCCTAATCACAAACTTAAACTGTGACTGGTATAAAAAAGGAATCGCTACAAATGGCGAGGATCTAGCTTTATTAAGATTAGAGATTGACACCCTTTTGTGAGTCAGGAATTAAGCACATGACAACTTAAATAACCAGCCGTCGGATATCAACCGATGGCTGGTTATTTAGTCTTTAGATACGATGCAAATTCAAACTTATAGTGACATTAAAGTCACTTTTCTGTACAATTTTCCTACTTTTCACTATTATTTTACTTAGGCATCTAAAAACCGCTTTGAAAGCGAAAGGGATGGAACTGTGACTGGACTAAAACAAATACTCAGAAACAAGAATTATGTCAGGTTTTTTCTGGCAACCTTCGCCTCACAAATGGGGGGAATTATCGGGGTTACTGCATTCATGTTTTATTTGTTGAAACGGTTTACAAATCAGCCTTACTATGCAACACTTGCCGAGTTAATGTATTCGCTCCCGATGCTGGTGGTATTTCTCGTGGTTGGAGTGCTGGCAGATCGGATGGACAGACAAAAAATTGCTGTTAATTGTGACTGGATTAGCGCTTTTTTATCCTTATGCTTACTTATTTTTATTTGGGTCGATTCGATTCCTTTGGTATTTGCCCTTCTCTTCATCCGTAGTGCTGCCTCCAAATTTTTCTTCCCAGCCGAAAGTGCCATTATACAGGGGATATTAAACGAAGAAGATTACACCATTGCCGCAGGCCTCAATCAAATGATGGGGAGTCTTTTCATGTTATTTGGAGGAACTTTGGGGGCCGTCGTCTACTGGCACCTTGGAATTACTGGAGCCATCCTCATTGATGCTGTTTCTTTTATTGTGTCTGCACTGCTTATTCGTTCCTGCAAAATTCCCAAGGAAGTACGCCTTCCGAACGGGGCACATCAATTTAAACAATTAAAATTTAAACTGGTCATGATTGATTTTAAACAAGGGTTTCTTTACATATTACGCAACAGACTATTGCTTTGGTTGGTTTCAGGCTTTTTTATGTTCGGTATTTTAAATGGAGGCTTTAGCGTTTTACCGATGTTTATTCTTAAATATAAGCTAGCTCCAGGCAACTATGAGCAGTATATGGTTTGGACAGGTATTATTTTTGGGGCTGGTGTGTTGCTTGGTACCCTAATCGCTTCCCTCATCTCCGCCAAGCTAAAGCTACACCAAATGATTGCAGCCGGAGTTCTGGTTGCCGGAATAGGTATGTGCATACTTGGATTTGTTAATCACCTCTATGCTTTTCTGATTATCAATTTTGTCATTGCACTGATACTTCCGTTCATTAACATCGGCATAGGAGGATGGCTGCCTCGTATTGTAGATCCTCAAATGATGGGACGTGTACAAGGTTTGATTAATCCGTTAATGATGCTGTCCCAGTCACTTACATTAGGTTTCATTGCTGTAAGCTTTCCTTCATTTATTTCAATTGAGCTCTTGTTTTTATTAGTTGGGGTCTGTACCGTTATGGTAGGCATATACTACACTATTGTGCTTCCCCGTTATGCTGATTACAGCACTTCTTCTAAGGCCCTTCAGGAATCTTTAGAGGTAAATTAAAAAAGTCATAAATGGTAGCATTGAAGGGATTGTTGATTTGCCACTTTTGCCTCTGAATTCTGTGAATAAGCGAAGCGGCTTCATCCTATCTCCCTTCAATGCTTTTAAGTACATACATTCGTTGCATACGGCTAGCTCGTCAAAACCCAGTAGCGATAAAGAGCGATAGGATATATGTAATATACAAAAAAATGCCCGGCAGGCGCACGAGCTGCACCAGCAGGACATTTGGATTATAATCGGAGTAGCGGGATTCGAACCCACGACCTCACCCACCCCAAGGGTGCGCGCTACCTAGCTGCGCTATACCCCGATGAACCAGTGTATGTAAATCGTTGCTGTTATTTACCATTATAATATGGTCATAAAATGCTGTAAAGGAATTATTTAGATCGATTGATATGAAAAATACAAACCAAAACCTGAGATCACAGGAGCTAACCATGCAGAGCAAAAAAATAATCATACCCGTAGCATTACTACTTTTAATACAGTTAAGCATTCCTATGTGTTATACCTTTGCACAGAATGACCTTGTCATAGATCAAAAAACGAAAGAGAGACTAGCAGAGCAATATGGCTTGGAAGAACCTCAGCCACCTGCATCTGAGCAGCAGCAAAAAATATTATTCGGAGCTGATTGGGGTTTTAGTACTTCTGCCGGTGCTGTAATGCAAGAATTGATCAGCTTCACTCACAATCCGCTCATATTTATTAGTCAGCAACTGTTACGTTCGCTAAAATAGCCATACACAAACTTTAAATACTTTTTCTCCTATGTAAAAGGTAGTGCATTAATTTTATATCCCATTTCCAAATCTCCTTCTTGCTTTACTGTCTTAATTCGAAGAAAAATTCACAGTAACACCACCTGATACTAAAATCGTTAGAAGATCCTTAAAATATTGTTGTGATGATAATCCATAACATCTCTCTTCTTGATCCCATTTTTCCTGAAATTTTTCCAAGAAAAAATGTGCGTTTTTCCAATGGATTGTGAACGGACCTACTGCCCCAAAACCTCCACAGAGACAGTCCGATATACTGTCCAAGCTAAATCCAAAGTACCCTCCCGGCCCATTAATCGCTTCACCAAGTGCTATAAAAAATGTTGTAAAATCAGATATGTATTCACCGTCTAAGGTGTAGACTTCTCCTCGTTTATCCGGTCTGGCAAAATGATTAGATGCAGAATGTATTCTGGTCACGTTTAGCCATCCGGATCGCTCTTCTTTAGAGAAGGTATGCCATATATTATTTTCATGGGGCTGAGTTCCCTTTAAAAACTCCCATAATCTTAATTCTACAGAGGACGGCTTCGTTTCAAGTATGCCTGTTAACTCCAGATTGAAATTTTCTTTATTATCATTTGGTTTATGGATGATGTAGGATTCAGGTAAATGATAATAATAGCTTCCAATCCCTTTTTCTTCGTCATTTAAAATAACAAGGCACAAGTTGGATACCGTTTGTTTTGTCTTTGCTATATCTCTTATGAATTCCTCATTAAAGACAAATTGTTCAAAAATGACCTTCTCATACGTTTCGACCATAATATCACCCGTTAGCCCAACCACATCTCCACAATAACCAACTGTGAGCCCGCTTTCATCATCCATGACAGCAAATCTATGTTTCATATCATATCTCCTCACTATTATTTCAAGGAATGAGCATTTAAGTTACCATTTTTAGCTTCTCAATTATTTTGAAGTCGCTAAGGATTGAAATCCCGTGGCTTTTTAATTATCTTCACTACTTCAACCAGACCTCTCAAATATAAAATCATGTAAAAAGTTCTAAAGATTCTAGCAAAAAGTCTCGCTTATATTTATTTTTATGATCTTCCAGCTTTCCTCTTATCATTTGTCTGCATATATCCTTTTGAGCTTTAGTAATTTTATCTTGCACGTTACTTATCAATTGATAAGATTGTCTACTCACTTCAAAGTTATCATCCAGTAAATCTACCAGCATCACAACATGATTAGATACATCAAAAAATTCTAGAGCATATAAAAGCGTGCCTCTATTCCCTTTCGTTTCGGGACTTCTTAACAAATCGATAAGTGGCAACGCTGCTTCACTGTCTCCTAGATAAGCTAACGTAACAGCGATTGCATTCCTCAGCAATACACTATCCGTCGTTGCTAAATATCTTAACAATATTGGAGCTAATGAGTGATCCAATGTTTCACCCACATCCTCTGTTATCTTCAAAGCTTCCTTTAAATCTCCACTTTCTATGACTTCTTCTAATCGTACTTTGTTCATAGTTTACCAATCCACCTTATTACGATATTAGCAACTATCCCGTCTTCATCCAATTCAATAATTTAGATATGATAACAATTCTATGTCTCTTTTGTATATAGCGAACATTGTTTGGAATCGTAAACACATATCCACTCATTGATTTTAAGTAAACAAAATGTTATATTGTCTATAAAATAATCATCATTTAATTGAGGTGTTTGCTAAATGGACTATTCCGAACTATTCTGGAATGCTGGTATCGAAGAACTGAAGCGTGGATATATTCGCCAAGGGGAACAGGTAATTTGCCTCTTGGACGGACAACGATATGAACAAGGCATCATATATCAGGATCAAGGGATATTTTATGACGCGGAGCGGTATATGCGTCTTCATATTGAGCGGACGTACGGTTCGGTCTTTGACTATTTGATCGGTCTGGACAAAAAGCTGACCGGACTGACGGATCACCAGAATCGGTTACTTCAGTTATTTTATCAAGGTATGGGCGATGCTGACATTCAAAAGGAAACCGGAATCGGCAGTGCATCCACCATACGCAATCATCGCTTTGGTCTCAAGGAAAAAGAACGACAGGCCAAGGTATTTCTCACATTAATGGAACTATTAAAGGAGAAAGACCATCACGCTCCCGCCATGGTAGAAGTACCCGTACGAGCACGGATGGTAGATGAACGCTACAACATTACGGAAGACGAGAGGCAAAAGGTACTCATGAAGTATTTTCCGAATGGGACGGACGGGCGTCTAAAGACCTTTAAAATGCAAGAAAAGCACAAGCTGATTGTGCTGCGTGAAATTGCGGACCGTTTTGTGAAGGGACAAATATATCATGAGAAAGATATCAATGCGATTTTACAGGAAGTATATGACGATTATGTCACGGTGCGAAGATATATGATTGAATACGGTCTATTGGACCGCAAACCGGATGGCAGTGAATATTGGTTGAAGGAATCTTGAAGCTAGGCGCTTATAAAATAGGAGGATTGGACAATGGATCGAAGAAAAGAACTAGTTCAGCAATACATGGAGATGAAGACTGAGGCAGGAATCTATTGTATTCGCAATACACGTAATGGGAAAATTTTTGTCGCTTCCACGCCGAATTTAAAGTCGCTGAATGGACGGCGTTTTGAGCTGCAAATGGGTGGATTTAAGAACAAACCATTACAACAGGAATGGAATGAATATGGCGAAGATTCGTTTGAATTTGAAGTACTGGATGTATTAAAGAAAAAAGATTCGGAATTCTTTGATGTCAAAGATACACTGGCAAAGCTGGAGCAGACCTGGCTTGATCGGCTCCAGCCATACGGAGACAAAGGATATTTGTAAACTTACTGCTTTACGGGAAATTCCCTTCGGAGATAACCAAAAACAACAGCGTCAACAAACTGACTTTTTTCATAAAAGTAATCTCTCAGGTGACCCTCTTTAGTAAAGCCACTTTTAAGTAACAGCCGTCTGGAGCCTTCGTTATCTGGATCAATGAAGGCTTCTATACGGTGAACCTGCGGTAATTGAAAGCCATAATCCACGACCACCTTCATCGCTTCTGTCATCAGCCCTTGTTGCCAATATTCCGGTGCCAGCTCATAGCCGATTTCAATACGGGAGTGCTCCTTCTGCCAGTTATGAAATCCAATTGTACCCACGATCCGCTCAGGAGCTTCTTTTAACGTAATTCCCCAACGAAAGCCCGCTTGCTTCTCGTATCTGACTAGCATGGAACGAATAAATTTCTCTGCTTGTTCTACCTGCGTAAAAGTTTCCAAATCATAATATTTTGTGACCTCATCTCTGGAGAAATAGGTGAATATATCCTCCGCGTCTCCTAATGTAAGCTGTCTTAAAAGAAGTCGATCGGTTATCAAAACCGGAAACGTTTCCATTGTCATCGTTCATCTCCCCTTCACACCGAAGAACAACCTATTTAACCAACCACCAGCCGATCCCCACCATCACTCCATTGATGAGAAATAATGCGATACATGCTTTCCACTTGTTGATTTCACTTGTTTGAAAAAAGCCGGTCACGGTACTACGACACATAAAAAAAGTAAACAATAAATTCCAAATAATACGCATTCCATATTTAATGTAGTATAAAGCAGGGCTTAGGTGCACACCACCTAACGCTGGGGAGATGTCGGGAATAAACAGAATTGCACACGCATAACGCATGGTCTCATATGTAAAATAAAATATTGCCAGCCACCAAGCCCACTTCTTACCGAACAACATACCAATACCAGCAGCCGTTCCTGCCAAACCGAGCAATGCGATAAACCCTTGAAACATACCTCTGCACATGCCTAATAACGTAGAAGCCTCATTTAGTGCATTGAGCGTCAATAGCTGTGTCACCAACAGGAGCGCTCCATTAAAAATCAGTAAAATAGCTGAAATACTTACACCTAAAGGTCGCTCGAAAGCCACATTCGTTACATAATCTTCCACTTCTTTTTTTGTATACAGATCGGACACTTCTTCTACTCTCCTAACCCAATTATATACATCCATTTTGGGGCGGGTAATAACAGGTGTTCTCGCCTCATTTCCATATATCGGCTTTTAGGAAAATATGGTTTAATCTTCCCTGAAAAATTCCGTTATTTATAAAATAATCATTATTATTCAGGGCAATTATGCTATCATATCCACGTCATGAGAATCCTGATCATTAATAGAATCCCAAATAGAGTAATATCTATCCTTATACTACCATTCCAAGAGTGGATCTGACAAATGGTTGTATCCCTAGCACTTATGAATGTATACGCGTTATTTTCGTAGCTCTGTAACCTTCTGTAGACTGGATATACTCTACTTGATACCCCATTCGGGCATCCAAAAGCTCTTCCATAAACGGGAGGCACGGACTGTAAATAAAGCTTCCTCCTGGCCGAATGGCTCTAAGCAATTCCATATATTTACGAGCGTACTGCTGAATATTGCCGTCTGCCTTCAGATGATGATGTATAAAATGATTGGAGAATGCCATATGTGAAACGATCGTTCCCCATCTACTTTCTCCATAAGTAGTCTCTAACCAATCTCCTTGATTGATACAACCGTCTGTTTCAGCCAGCCGATCTGTTCCGTATGCCTCGATTCCAAAGGTACGTAAATAAGTAACCAACTGCGCCTTTGATCCGCAGCCAACATCTAGAACAGGCTCTTGCAAACGAGCAATGTCCAAGCCTAGCAGATTTGCTTGCAACTTCGGCGTATATTCCTCACAAGGTATCCAAAAGGTATACTCACTCTCTGCATATTTAGCAAACATTTCATGTCCATTGGTGCGGGTTAAAAAATCTCTCAAATGTCCATAATGCTGCTGAAGCAGTAAATCCAGAGTTGTTCCTGCTATAGATTTCTTTTGAAACAGATTTTCAATCCGGGTAAAGAATCGATCATACAGCTCCATAAGGTCCCTCACATGGTCTGTGTGAAAATGTATATACTGATTGGTATTTACAAACTGGGACAGTATTTTGGCCGCTACATCCTTCACAAAAACATGATACGTATGCTGGCGCTTCAGGCTTTGAAGCATAAGGACCAGTTCGGAGCTTCTCCGCGTCAGCCAATACGTCATTTCCGCTGAAGGCCCTAACAGTACAGAGCCCTCGCGCATATAAAATAAACTCCGATGCTGATTATGCAGGAGTTGACCGTTAATAAGATTATGAAGTTGAGCGATTGTCATTCTGCTTCCTCCTTAAGATCCAGAACATCAAAGCCCCACCCAAGCCTAAATTATACTGGGTTGGATAGGGCCGGCTTATTTTCTAGGTATAATGATTATGGAAACTCAGTGCTATTGCAGCTTCTCTACCTTTACATAAGAGGATAAAGGAATATTCAAGTCACGGACCCCTTGGGCTACCAAGCGGGCTATTTGCTCCGCACCGTACTCCTGAAAATGCGTATCATCCTTCACGCCGTCTGGAAATGCAGGATACGCACCTGGCTCCAAATGTAAAAATAATGGAAGTGTTCCTTCCAGGCCTAATGTATCATAGTAGGCTACACTCAATTGACTAAGATCGACCAATGCAACACCCGTCTCTGATGCGGTTTCCTTCATGGCCTGCACATATTCCGGGAAACTGATCCGAAACGATGCACTTGCTGCATCATAATCGCGGCGGCCTACAGGAGTAATTAGCACAGGTATCGCACCACGTTGGATGGCTCCTTGGATGTACGTTTTCAAGTAAACTTTGTAGTCGGCAGGTGAAACATAACGTTCCTGATTATTGATCGCGGCATCATTATGCCCAAACTGTATGAACAGGTAATCTCCTGGACGGATATTCCGTAAAATATCATCTAACCGTCCTTGAACCAAAAAGGTCCTCGTGCTTCGTCCACCAATAGAACGGTTCACAAAAATAGTCTCATCTGTAAAAAGTGGAGCAATCATTTGCCCCCAGCCCGCCTGAGGCTTCATCGAGGCTTTGTAAGTTTGAACCGTGGAATCTCCCGCAAGGTATACGGAAGGATGCTCTCCAGCCGTTCGAGCTTCCTTGGGTGTGATAACCAAGGCGTTGATCTTCGCTTCATCTCCCGAAAAATACAATTCAAGCTGACCGTCGATGAGTGCAAGCTCAAATCCAGCCTCGACAAATTGTCCTGCTGCTTTGACGGTAGGCTCTACTTTAACGATGGATTCGGCTTTAACCGTGATGTCCGTGTTTCCGGCAGTATCTCCGGCAATTAGAGAAAGCGTGTAATCCGCAGGTGGCAAATTGACGACAAATGATGAGCCTTGAACACGAACAAAATCTGAGCGTATAGCATCACTTCCACCACGGTTCTCTTCATTTACCTTGGTAAGATCGGTAAACCCATAACCACGCTCAGGCGTGTAAGCATCCTTGGCAGTGACCTGAGTGTAGCCGTCAGCTACATCCCCAGGGCCAAAATCAAAACGAAGAGGCGCCGCAAGCTGCTTTTCGGCTAATGCCTGCCCTGGAATAAGTATGGTTGCAAACAACAAGCTGAATCCTGCGCATAAACCAATCATCTTACCGAACAACCTGTGACGCTTTCCCTGTTTCAAGCGCAACCCTCGCTTCTCAGATTATTTGAGTGGTTTGTCATCGTCTAACGTCTATTGATCCTCGCCAGCCTTTGGTAGCCTTGGTCCAATGCCCAGGATATCACAATACCGACCGTGTACCTAATCAGATCCACAGTCAGAAACCCTTTGCCAAGCACTAGCCCGCCCAGGGTGGTCGCCCGGATGTGGTTAATCCAGGGAGCTTGGTACATTTGACTGAACTCAATAGCAAAGCAAAACAGCAAACTGCCCCACAGGGCTACAGACAACTGACGATTCACCCACAACATCCTCAGCCCAAAATAAATCATGCACGCCCACAAGGCATCCCCAAAGTGATTGACAACGAATGCGGGTAACCGGGTGGAGAAAGCCCGACTTCCCAAGCCCAACAAGATCATGAGCAGCACGGCAACCAGATACGCGGCGCGAGCCTTCCAGTTGAACTTTTCCTGTATTGCCTGATTAACTCCCTTACTGCTGCAATTATGAAGTTCTCTCATGCTAAACTACCTTTCCTAACACTGGAAATCCCCGCAATCCTTCTGAAAGCTTCGTCAATCCTTCTCTTGGGATAGCGCTTGCAAGATTGCTGAACCTTAAGCTGATGTCATATTGTATGCACACCAACTTGTCTGTATTTTTCGTCATATCATGAATCATAATAAGCCCCCAATATCATACTATCGCTTGCTAAAATTCAACACCACGCACCTTGGCAAAAACCATTTGGTGTGCCATGCATCCCTCTTCATCATACTCGATGTTTCTTAAAATTCCCTCCAATGTAAAACCTGCACGTTCTGCTACCTTGGCGCTGCGCGTGTTTCTGGAATCACAACGAATTTCCACCCGATTGGCATGCAAATGCTGTATGGCAAAATCCGTAATACCGTGCACAGCCTCGGTTATAATACCTTTTCCGGTCCATGATGTTCTGAGCCAATATCCAATTTCAAATCTTCGTGCATCCCAATCAATACGATGCAAACCGCTGCTGGCTACAAATTGTCCCGAAGCCGTATCAAATATATACAGCATCATGTCAGATCGATCCAGAAATTTAAGTCTGGCTTGGCGTGAACGGATCTCAGATTCCTCTACCGTAGGGAGATTTCTCGCAAAAGGAAGCCAGGGCCGCAACTCATGTACACTCTCTCTTATCGCCTCATTGACCGCAGCACCATCGCCCCATTGCGGAGCGCGTATGGTCAATCGCCCTGTCTGGAATTGTTCCGGGAACGATAATAGAATGGGATTCGGTTGCTGCTCCATACTCATGATGCTCCCTCCTCCATTTTCGATGGATAACTGAGACGATCCAGCCAGCCAGTGATTTCACGTAGGCTCTGAATCTGATGATCCGGTACAATGCCTGCTTCATTCCACGTCATAAAGCCTTCCAGCCAAATGGTATGCAATCCTGCACTTTGCGCACCCCGAATATCATTCGTCGGATGATCGCCTACATAGCAGGCATGACCAGGTTCGGCAATGTCCAACTCACGCAGTGCCAACTCGAAAATACGAGGATTAGGCTTCTCGACGTTGACTCCGCCCGATACAATAATGGAATCCACATAATCTCTCAGCATCACTCGGTCAATCTTCGCCTGCTGTGTACGGAGTGAACCGTTGGTAATCATACCAAGCTTCAAGCCCCGAGACCGCAGTTCGGACAGCACTTCCTTGGCTCCGTCCATCAAAACCGTAAACTTATGAAATTCACCATACCAAAAGCCCAGCATCTCCTGTACTGTCGTATCGGGATTTTTCAGTTTCAGGTCTGCATGCAGCTCCGTATACAGCTCCCTTTTATCCCGGTAACCGTCCTGATCTGCCAGACGTATTCGTTCAATGACCGCCGCACGGCTGGCTGGTTCTTCTGCCACAATAAATCGTTCTATAAACCGCTCCGTATATGCAGCAAATGCCTGTTTACGATGAATCAGTGTATTATCCAGATCAAAAATAATGGCTTCTATAGACATAACAAGCTCCTTTCTGTCCATAAAAATTTGTACTGATCAGCTCGAGACAAACTGGACAACACCGATCACAACAAGCAAGAAAAAAATAGACAAGAAAATGATGATCATGTACTTTAAGATTTTGCTGGAAGTCGACTTTTGTTCCAGTTTGGTCTCGATCTGGGTCAACCTTTCTTTGATTTCTTCCAAATCCTGCTCCAACTTCACCTTAGTCTCTCCTTCCTTTATCTCGACTCATTTAACTTCCTAACGATTCAGCGATTCAACTACATAAATCACTCCAAAAGCGAACTGTTTTTACGGTCTCAAAATCAATCTGTTCGTAAGTCTTCTCCCCAAATTCCAGCTTGAAATACTCCTGCAAACTTTCTCCATACACGATAATATCCGTTTGATACACTGAAAATACCGGATTTCCTTCTTCACATGGCTGTTCTGGGATATATCGGTGACCATAGACGGGGATCAGCTTGGGCACACGCAAAAACTCACGTTTACATGTATCAACGGCTTCTTCCACATCTGTTGGTCTTTCTCCCCATTCGGAAGGCCAGAATATATTCTGTTCTACATCAAAAATCATACCTTCGAGCGGCCAATTCAGCCTTTGCCGAATGACACCCATTCGCTGTGGTGACGTATCTCTCCAAGGGATAAAACTTTTACCGATTGGAAGAACGCTCATCAGCAACTCTCTCAAATCGGGCGGAAAGTGTATACCATACCTATCTTCAACTTCAGTAATCTCCTCAGTGGATAAGCCTGGGGTTAAGGTTACATCGTCTTCACGTAATAAATCGATAATATAAGCGACATCCATCTTCGATTGAACACCTCTATTCGCTGTCTGATTGCACCTTCTGATTGAATTCTAGCAGCTTAGTCGAGCGGATTGGTCAAGAGGCCTACCAGACTTGTAACTTCAACTTCACCGACTCGGCGTGGGCCTTCCATAAAATATCCCCTGGTTCCTACATGTATCCGGTGTCGGTGTACCTTTTCCCTCATTTCTCCAAACAAAATCCACATTCTTGCCTGACCTTCCCGGTGAATCGGGTGCCTGGTATCCATGATCAATTGACCCTCTTCATCTTCAAACTCAGGATGTATTGCATAAATTCCCGTTGTTGTAATATCGTCGCCCTCATAGGAAAAATCGCAGCGATAACCCTGAATAGGCAGTTGTTTCCTGCCTCCTTCTTCCGGTGTGTAAAATCGATATTTTACTATAAAATCGTGCGGATGCTGCCTACTATGTTCATAGGGATTCCACATTTCATATCATCCCCTCTGGTCTTTCCCAGAAATATGTACTTCCTTCTAGTGTAATCCAATAGGAAAAGAAATCCAAGACCTATCCGCAAGGCGTTGCTGAATAAGCTTGGATGATATGAGAATCTTTTTTCAGAATATATGACTTTTATACTTGCTGTCCGTTCACCTGAATATCTACGTCCACCTGCTGTCCCAGCCAAGCCCGCATGCGATCCCACGAAAAAACCTGCTCCATGTGAAAAACACCATATGGAAGTTCTGAGCGATACAGAGCAAGCGCTGCAAAGACGGCAGCTTTAGCAGTTAAATCAGACTGATGATGTCCCCTTAGCCTGCATTCGACCCTCGTCTCCTTGCCATTGAGAGTTCCTTGGGCGTCTACCTTGACCGCTACAGCATTTCCTCCAAAGTGCACCTTGCCAAAGCTGCGAACTACTGCCTCACGAACCGTTGGCTTTCGGAGCAGACCGGATATCCCTATCGTCCGCAGCCCTGCCAGAAGTCTGGTGGTTAAGCGCGAATCAAAACACAGGCT
The DNA here is from genome assembly GCF_050482105.1 of Paenibacillus jamilae. Taxonomy (GTDB): domain Bacteria; phylum Bacillota; class Bacilli; order Paenibacillales; family Paenibacillaceae; genus Paenibacillus; species Paenibacillus jamilae_B. The sequence continues at coordinate 42,808 of NZ_JBCNHI010000024.1, forward strand.
TGTGCTGACCGTAGGAACATCGAGTGTACGTGGAAGTGTCTGCTGATCCGAAAAAGGAAACCGATACGCCCGATGCCGCCCTATCCCCGCACCAAAGTCTACCACTATGCCGTCGGTAAAACTTCTTCGAGTCACTGGACGTCCTTGTTCTACAACTTCCAGGTCGGTATAAATCTGATCTACGGTCCACTCAATCGCAGCCTGACCGTGTCGATCACCCAAGCCCAGCATCAATGATATGTTCAATTCATCCGTTTGATTCATGAGCTGTGTTGCTTGCAATGCCAATAGATTAGTTAGCCCTGGAGCTAATCCTACACTCAACAGCGCTGTGGCCTGATAAGCTCGGGCCTCCTGATGAGACTGCTCCACCTGAACCAAAAAGTCCGCATTCGCAGTAATATCCATGTAATGCACCCCATGCTGAAGACAGGTACGTACCAAGGCTGTATTGTCCTGATCCAGACACATAATAATCATTTTGGTTTGCTTTAATATCGAAGGGTCCATCGGCTCATGAATATTAAGTTGTAAGGGTCGTATCTTACCATTCGATTGTTGGCTGAATGCAGTGGCACGTTCCAGACTGCGGCCTGCGGCAAATACCTTGCCGGGGAACATCTCACTTAATTCCGTACATACAATTTTCCCAACATGGCCATACCCGCCAATAATGATGATGTTATCCTTTGTCATAAGCCATCTCTCCCCCTTTAACCGCAAACCATGCATTTACTAAAAAAGCACCATAATACCGAGTGATGTGGGTAAAGCCTGCATCTATCAACAGCTTCTGTATTGCCGCATTGGACACCGGATTTGACTCGCGACCGATGGAAGCAGCGAATCTCTCCCAATCCTCCAGTGAAATGCCCTGACTCAGCATATGACCTTTCCACGCCTGCATTTGAAGTGAAAAAGAAGACTCCTGTGGATTCCCATTAATAGATGCTAGGCAAAAAGGTGCACCTGGCTTGAGTCGAGCGGATATCTGGCGTAGCAATGCCTGTTTACTCTCCAAGCTCTGAAGAAAATGAAGCACCAGCAGGCAGGTAGCAGCATCATAGACTGCTTCTCTACATGACTCTTTGCCATGCTTTTCGAGCTGTTCTTCAGGCTGTTCTCCAGACAACTCTTCCAACGTACCTGCAACAAATGATATTTTTGAACTGATACCCGCTTGGGACACACGCTGACGCGCCAAATCCAGCATGTGCGCAGAGGGATCAACTGCCGTAAAGGACCATGCCCGATGCCGCCCTCCGAGCGTAATCAATTCCTGACCGCCCCCAGCTCCGACAATGAGCACATTCGGGTCGATCTTTCGGGTATGAGCCTGTGCTGCAAGCTGTGCGGTTATCAAACAATCTGTCATCTCATACAGATGGGCATATCCTGGTATTTTTAAAGCAATCGTATCCGCGTATTTATGCACATTCGGATGATTCCAGCTCATCGGTTGATTTGAGGCGGTATTTCCAATATGAGGTTGTTGCATATATGCTCTCCTCCAAACATTTAGCCTTGATCTTCAGCAACCATTCGTTTATTGTAGATTTAATTAAGAATCATTCTCAATTATAAAGACAATACGAATATCCACCATCCCATAAATGTGGGATTTAAAAAGACGCGCTTTGAAGAATCTCCAGCTTTCACGATAGGAGTACAGGATGAACGCACATCATACACCACTTGCACAGCTTAAGAATGATCAACAACCAATCATGGAAATGGGAAATAAATCACCCTCATCTCCTACATACAAGCACACGCTAATCGACCGCTTGCGTACTCAGATTTCTTTTGATGCGGCATGCTGTACCTCAGTAGATCCGCGAACGCTGCTTTCCACGGGTGCATTTACGGAGTCGGGTGTAGAGGACATTCATAGCAAACTACTCGAATACGAATATCTGCACGAAGATATTATGAAATACGATCAATTGGTGCGAGAAGGGCAGTCCATCGCAACACTTTATGAGTCTACACAAGGCCAACCGGATCGAAGTACACGTTTTAGAGATGTTTTGCAGCCCGCTGGATTCGGGGATGAGCTGCGGGTTCCATTTATGTACAAAGGGAGCTGCTGGGGATTTCTTACGTTGTTTCGCCACCATGGAAAGCCTGTATTCAGCACGGAAGAGCAACAACTGCTTGAAGCGTTAGCACCGCCCATAGCCTACCATCTGCGTCAAACCAGTGTCGGTGTATCTCCAGCCCCCGCTATGGCTATGGAACATGAACTTGAGCCAGGTGTTCTGACGCTTTCCACCCAACTAGAACCCCTCTCGTCCAATATAGTAGCAGAACAGTGGCTAAAGCTGCTTCGGCAGCAGGAAGGAATCCATGAGGACGAGTTGCCGGCCTCTGTTCGGGCGGTAAGCTTGCGAGCGCTATCCACTTCTACTGCACCAGCCAGACTATGTATCCCTTCCGCAGACGCTGGAACTCCTTGGGTCACCGTCAGAGCTACTCTCCTGCAAGGCGGACGTGAGCATACGGGCGAGAAGCAGCTGGCTGTATGGTTTGAGCCTGCTAAAGCAACCGACATGTTGCCGCTCATGGCTGAGATCTACTCATGGACTGAACGAGAGAGACAGCTTGTCCGGCTCATTATTCAAGGCTTTTCTACCAAGGAGCTGGCAACTGCACTTCATATTACGGCCTACACAGTGCAGGATCATCTGAAAGCCATTTTCTTGAAAACAGAGGTAAGCAGCCGCCGCGAGCTAGTATGGAAGGTATATTCCAGATTCAATTCATAGGTAAAAAAGACAGATGATCCTGAACCGGATCATCTGTCTTTGCATCACTGCTCTATTAAGACACAAGAGTCTTATTTCTGGGAAGAGGAGTTTGTATCGTCGTATGATACTGGTGCGGGCTTCGCAATCCATTCATCAGCCTCAGGCTCGATATCCACGCCGTTGTCCAGCTTCGTCTTCTCCATCAAGGAATCTCCGTCCTCGTTCTTCTTGTTGCGGATTTTCGCTTCGTCTTGAGTATGGTCGCTCATGTTGATTCCTCCTTTTTAATTTCATCTGTTGGTTGTACCTTACTCATAATTACCCATTGCTGTCCTGTACAAACCTCTACACGACCAGATGACCTTTTTTCTCCGCCGGTCCAATGGTTGCCTCAATGCCAGCATTAAACTCCAGAAAGTCGCTTTCTACTCCATCACTAAAAATAACTCCATTCTCCGGCATCTGCGAAGCAATGCGCAGCGGTCTTTCAACAGCCACCTGCCCAAACACCATCTCCGCAGTAGTCGTCCGACTGGGGAATGGTTCTCTCACTGTAAAATAAAGCGAGGGCGAGCTCCAGGTTGCACGATGATCATGCCCCATTCCTTCTACTGTCACTTCCTGGCTGAAAGCAGCATCTGACATCAGGTGATCTGGAGTCAGCGAAACCGGGTGCCGTGTAGCACTGCCGACAATTCCGGCGGCTCCAGCCAGCACACTGGTCAGCCAACCCGTCGCCCCCAGTCCCGTGGAAACGATAATACCGCTGGACGATTGCTGCTCTACCTGTTCCTCCAATCTCAGCTCATATCTTGCAGAAACATGAGTTTTGCGTCCGATGAACAAATCATTCACGGCATATATGGATTGACCATCATTTAGTTGGGCCTTAGCCAGCGTAACCTCCTTAATCGGCCGTTTGTGCACGAACACATCCGGCACCACCCAGCGCAGATCGGATACAGTAAACGGCAGCAATACTCCGTCCCAGCGCATCGGATCTGGATTCACTCCAATTAGCGGCTGCTCGCTCAAATATTTTAAGGTGTTGGCTACCAGCCCGTCCTGACCCAGCACCACTACCGTATCCTGCTCACCAAAAATAAAGTTCGGCACATGCTCCCGCTCCACAATTTGGACACGTCCCAAAGCCGACAACTCGGACGTTGCCGTTGCCACCGCCCTGCGGTAATTTTCATCCTCCAGCACATAATCGCTGAAATCTGCACCCAGCCGTTCCATAAAGAAGCGAGCCTGCTGCACCGTATTGTAGCGGACAATCAGTTCCTCCAGTCGCGTTTTACGCTTCACCAAAATAATCTTCTGCTCTGTCATTCGGCTGCTCATCGTGCTCTTCCTCCAGACCCTCTCGATCCTGCTGATCCGTTTGTTCCCGCATCTGACATGAGACCTTGCAGCAGATCCGGTGTAATATTCAGTTGACCGATTTTCCCTGCATTTTCTGCGAGCTCCTGAAAGGCGATCGCAATCAGCTTATCCGGGCTCATATCCATGTTGGCCATAGCTTGAAGTACGTTGGGCTCGACATCCTGTAACGATTTCATCACCGCTGTTAGCTCATAGGCCTTGGCATCGGCTTCCGCCTTTTTATTCGTTACGGTCAGCTCAATCAGTTCACGCTTTTTCTCCTCCAAAGCTGTGTCAAACCGCAGCTGCTCTTCCTTCATCTCACTTTGCTTTTGCTTTACGGAACGCTCGGCATCCAGTTGGGTTTCGCGAATCTGTCTTTTTTTCGTCTCCACCGCAATTTCAGTATTCAGCTCATTTTCCTTCACACGCCGCTCCTGCTCAATAGATGCGTTACGACGCTCATACAAAGCGTGATCCGCACTGCGAAGAATTTCCTCTCTCGCCTGCGCCTCCAGCGCTCTCATCGTCTCCTTATTTGGTAAAACCGCCAAAATGGACAGCCCCATGACCTCAATGCCCAGTTTCTCCATTTCAGTATGTTGAGCAATATCCTTCGTCATGTTTTGGGCCAGGCGCTCACTGGACTGAACCGCTTCTTTGAGTGGGACCCGTTCCAAATACTTTTTGGTAAGCACCTTGGCGATGTTAATTACCCGTTGGGCCAGCTTGCTGGGATCGTCTGAAATGTAACGCCGTTCCTTCAAATCATACGTATAGTTTAAAATCTGCGTCGTTCTGCGGTAATCCACAATCCGATAAGTCAGTTGCCCCTGCACGGTTACCGCCTGGAAATCATTCGTCATATCCTCAAACATGAACGGTACATCAATGGAAGATACCGGCACGACGACAACCGAGGTAGTCGGAGCATAGTAATAAAAAGATAACCCCACACCCTCTCGAACCACCTTCCCGTTCTTCACCTTCATGACATACTCACTGGGCTGAAATTTAACAAAATTAAATCCAAACATCGTCGCTTCCTCGCTTTCTTTAGAGTGTTCATTTTTATTATTTCTTAATTGTTATTATCATTTTGTTATTAACAATAAAATAACATAGATAATCCATAATATCAATATGACATTTACAAAAAAAATAAAGGCCGCTTCCTCTCCGATACGCTCGGTTAAAGGAAACAGCCTCAGATTTCTTGCAATTTATTTTATGAGAGCACTTTCAAAAATTTTATACCTAACTGCATATTTACATAGAATCAGCAGCAAAACGAACCGCTCTGCTAACCAAGACCGGCAGCACAGATATATGACCTTCGTCTGCAAACTCCTGGAACTCTACGTGTAGTCCAGATCGTCCCTAGACGTTAAACGTGCAGCTAAGTCCCTGGCCTTTTCCTGCATCCCACTAAAATGTCTGGCCTCTAACTCCCCTACAGCAATCAGCAGCTTTTTATTCCAATGCTTCTGCGCAATGGAAGCTACAAACTGTTTCTCTTCATCCATAATAACTTGTCCGCCCCAGTGTATTGATGGGCTTCCCGCCACATACACCTGAAAAGAGTCTGGTCTTGTAAACAGGCTATGTAATACGAACAGCCCTCCAAGCGAATGTCCGAAGATCGTCTGTCGGTTGCGGTCGATCGGAAAATCACGCTCGATCATTGGCTTAAGCTCATCTCCGATAAATGACAAGAAATGCTCGGCGCCCCCGCTTTCTTTGTAGGCATCTTCATTTGGCTTTACTGGAAGCTCCACAGCCGTTCCAGGCAGTGTAAGATCGTAATATCGTGAAGGATGAAAGGGAGCCTCTGTTGGATAGCCTATTCCTACAATGATAGCTGGAACAACCCCCGTTTTGTCAGGTCGTCTGCCCTGAACGCGTACCGCTTCCACCATGGTTCCAAAAACAGAATTGACATCCAGCACATAAATAATGGGATAACCGGATACAGGAGGTTCCTCTGCAGGGATGGCAATATAAATATGATACTCGCGGTTCTCAGCCTGCGAGTACATCACTCGATGCTGACTGCGAGGAACGTATACGGCTCCGTGAGCATCATTGGAATGGTAAGCCTGCGTAAATAGATCTTTGATGGGAACAACCTCCTATAGAACCTGAATTCAATGAAATTAGGCCGTTTTTTTCATAAGCAAGACTACAAAATAAGGGACCCCGATCACCGCAATAATCAGTCCAACAGGAATTTCAGCAGGCGCAGCCACCGTTTTGGCAATAAAATCAGATAACAGCACCAGTACCATACCGCATACGGGAATCACAAGACGATGATGAAGGCCGACAAGTCTTCTGGCGATATGAGGAGACAATAAGCCTACAAAGCCTAGATCGTTTCAGCGCTAGGCTGCATTCGGTCACCAACGTCTGCGGCTCCTTCCATTGCTTTTTCCATGAACTCAGGGAACTTCCCACCCGAAGTAACCGCCCCAGTTGGTTTCACTCCCAGGACAGCTGCATCTTCCATCGCTTCCAGACTAGCTATAATAATATGATCCGTCTTGGCCAGCTTATAAGTCTTATCTAGATATGTAATCGTCTTGGCACTTTCTCCGTCAGAAACAGATGTTTGTGTCGATGCATTGGTATTCTTTTGAGCTGAGCTATCCACCTCCTGCACCTTTCCACCACATGCCGTCAACAGCAAACTTGCCGATAATAAGGTGCACATCCATACTGCAAACTTCTTCATGATCTAAAAGACTCCCCTCTACCTACTTGAATTTACAGATAATAATAATCATTATCATTGATAACTATTATCAATAGTAGGGAGAGAAATCGGCGTATTGCAATATTTTTTCTAATATTTATTAAAAAGATAGCTTGCTTACCCTGGAATTATTGCAATGAGGAGGCATCAGCCTCCCCTGTCTATTGGATATCAATCACATTCCATTCTTTATAGAACTGCTCCAAATACATTTCCATCCATTGATGCCGAACCTCCGCCAGCTCTCGGGCATAAGGGGTATTCATTAAATCCTTGAGCTTGAGCAGCTTTTCGTAAAAATGATATATGGCACTTTTACCTGCGGCGCGATAATCATACTGTGAATAGTCTTGATCCGGCTCGTGCATGATACTGCCTTTTGAGCCTGCATACATAAAAGTTCTTGCAATCCCAATCGCGCCCAGTGCATCCAATCGATCTGCATCCTGTACAACCTGACCTTCGAGCGTTTCCATAGGCGGATTTTGTCCACCATTATAGGACATTGTAGCAATAATAGTCATCACGTGTGTGATCACATCCGCATCGTTTACATGCTGATGCAGCCAATACTCAACTTTATCCAGCCCTGCTTGTTTGGATTCATTTAATTTTTCATCTGCTACATCATGCAGCAGTGCTGCCAGCTCGCACACGAACGGATCTGCGCCTTCTTTTGCAGCAATTTCAACAGACAGCTTCCTCACCCGGTCAATATGCCACCAATCATGACCACTGTGGTCATGCTCCAACTGCTGCTGTACATACGGCTCTGCCTTTTGAATAATATCTTGCATAATTGCTTCCTGCTGCTCTGTTCGTCTCTTCATAAGTCACCTTTCAAATCCCGTCCATATTTGCTATGTGAGGTTGGTTTATTTTTTTATATGCATGTCCATTTGCTTAGCGCGAATCATCGAGAGCGCCTTACGGGCTGCCAGCTTTCCATTTGGGCTTCCCTGCTTCACTACTTCTTTTAATAATTCAGTCGCTGGTTCATACCCATGATACCCCAATAGAATACATGCACGTTCCTGTACATACATATCTTCATCATCTACATAGGGAAGCAATGAATCCACCTCACTGACAGGTGTAATCGCCATTAAGCTGTAAAGAAGCTGGCACCTCACATCATCCTCCATTGATGAATCCTTTTCCAGTATAGCCTGCATTTCATGCATACAGCGAATATCTTCTGCTAGTTGTTCAGTGCTTATGTCGTTGTCAGACGGGTAATCCTTACGCAGCTGTTCCCAATCCAGCTCTGGGTTTTGCTCCAACTCTGCAATCAGCGAAGCTGTACTTCGGTACATCGGTGACAAATCTGTTTCCTTGTGATTGATGTAACATAATTTATATGCTAGTGGCCCCTCTACATATAGACCTACATAATTAGAATGATCATCGGTCCATAGCGGGATGATATGTTTGAACACCTCGATCTGCGTCATCCACTCGATACTCTCGGCAAGCTCCTGTTCACTTAGCAATCGTAGCTGAACCTGCCGCCCTTCCTGCTTCTTACGATGGATGAGTAAAGCTTCCAGCATATCATCAGGCAGATCAATCGCTTGGCGTTCAAGCACCTCTTGTAAGCTCATTTTTCCACGCTCCTAATCTTTTCTACTCCAAATCTATTTATCTAGGTCCCGAAAAGGACAGGCTATCTTCATTGTATTCTATAAGTGTGTATAGCATCCAACCTCTAGCATCAGAAATCAGTAACCTAACAAAAAAAGAACCTCCAATACCACATCAGCTGTAGTTAACGGAAGTTCTTTTTTAAACTGATTCCCTTATTTTATTCCACGACACCCAGCTCGCGGTTTTTTTCCTTGAAGCGGCTATTGTGAGAAGATACATATGCGGCTTTATCAGCTGTCGGATCAATGTACAGCTTGGCGCTGTTGAGGGCAAGAGCAGCATCTGTGAACGTACCTGCAATTAGATACAGCTTGCTTCCATACTCGACAAAATCGCCTGCAGCAAAAATCCCCGGTAGATTCGTTTCCAACTTGTCACTCACTCGGGCATGCCACTCTCCCATATCCAGTCCCCAATCTCGTAGCGGGCCGAAATCGGATTTTAGGCCATGATTTACGATAACCGCATCAACATTCAGCATCTCTGTTTCGCCCGTATCTATATGATTGATCGTCACCTGCTCAATCGTCTCTCCATTGTTGCTATGTAACTGACTTACCGCATAAGGTGTGAGAACACGGACCGAAGAGGACTTCATACGGGCTACATTTTTCTCATGTCCGCCAAAATGATCCCGACGATGTACAACTGCCACACTCGCCGCAATAGATTCCAGCTCATTCGCCCAATCTACCGCCGAGTTGCCTCCACCGGAAATCAGGACATGCTTATCCCGGAACGGCTCCAGCTCTTGTACGGTATAGTGCAGGTTTGTAACCTCATAACGGTCAGCGCCTTCAATCTCCAGCTTAGCCATTTTGAGAATACCATAACCTACAGCCAGAACGATCGTACGCGTCCAATGCTGTTCCCCTGTGGCAGAAGTCAGCAGGAACGTACCATCTTCTTGCCGATCCATACCCGTAATCTGTTGTCCCAATACAATGGTTGGCTCGAACGTTCGTGCCTGCTGCTCCAGCTGGTCAATCAGCTTTTCACATAAAATCGGGGTTACCCCTCCAACATCCCATATCATCTTCTCCGGGTATATGCGCATCCGTCCGCCTAGCTCATGCTTGGCTTCGATCAGCTTGGTTTTCATATCTCTCATGCCACTATAAAACGCAGTATACATACCGGCCGGACCGCCGCCGATGATCGTTACATCATATAATTCCAAGGACTCTGTCACTCTGCAACTCTCCCTATCATAGCGTATTATGTCTGCTTCTATTATAAGTGATAATAATTATCAATATCAATTAAGAAATAAAAACATATCTGTGACAGAGGTATTTGTGACTTTGGAACTACGTTTATACAGTTATTTGGCTACTGCTTTCGTTAATCTTGCGTATTAGGCAGGAAGTGCTGCACTATTGCACGCAATGCTTTTTCATTCAGCCCAGTCTGTACAAATTGAAAACGGTGGCCTGCCAGTCTCTGAACTCGATCTATGATCTGCCCCAGATGATAAGCTGTATGCTCCACCACATGGTAAACGTCATACATATTGATATCGCCTGTGTTGTCCAATGCTGTACAGAAGGAAGAAAAAGCATCTTCAACTTCATCCATAAGCTGTTCTTTGTTTTGCACTGAAGGCCTGAAGCTATCCTCCATCCCTTGCTTGTATGTAATCGTCGGGTTCATGAGTTTGACTGCATTTCTACGCACATGCACCATTATATGGTGGACAATTCCTCCAATACTGTTCTGTTCCGCTTCACCAGTGCCCCATAACATTTGTTCATCCAGCAGCTTGATGCATGCCCGCAGCTTAACCAAGTATTGATCGTACATTCTGTGCTTGGATATGATCTTAAATTCATGCATGGAAGAATTCATATGTTCATTTTCTCCTTTATCTTTTCAGGTGTATTTTTTGAAAAAGTCACTTCCGTGGATCATCCAATATCGTTCAGCAGGAGGGACCTCTTCCAAAAAGTTCTGATATTCCCCTTTCCATCCCACCGGGACATAGTGTTCGAAAGAAGCTGGCTCTGGAAATAGAGAGTAGAGAACTTTCTGGTCAAAATCAACATACAAAGCAGGACAGAATTCCAACACTTCATCCTTATGCTGGATTGCATCATCTAGCATTTGGAGCATTGTAGTGAGTTCTCCCGCAGCTACTTTATATTCACAGATGTGATCCAAAAATGCTCCCGCTGTGGTCTCATCCAAAATAGCGATGCCAAACCGTTCCTCCATCTCGGTATTCAAAAACCAATACTCTCTTTCCGTCACATACCAATTCCATTGTCCCTGAAACATGACACCGACAATGATATTTTGCGCATATTCAGGCCATATTTTCATGAGCTTTTGCGTTCCCCTCCCTCACTTACAGCTCGATCCAAAACCGGTTTACACGGTTTCCATCTTCCTCTATGTAATCCTTGTCCGGTATTCCGCCGTTTCGCAGAATCGTTCTTTTGGAACTGATATTATCGGAGTCGCATACGACGAGGGCTCTCGAAATACCCAAATCTTTTGCTTTGCCCAACGCTAAGGCCAGCATAGCCACAGCATACCTATTCCCTCGTGCAGAAGGACGGATACCATAGCCAATGTGACCCCCGGCATTTAACAGATGCTCGTTGAGATCATGACGGATATTCACTACTCCAACGACCTGGTCATCTGCATCCATCAGCCAGTATGTCGAACTTTTAACCCAGCCATCAGACAAGCCAATTCCAATTTTCTGGTCATTTAAAAACGTCAGCATACCTTCAAAATTATACGGCTCTCTAGAAATCACCCAAGGCACCATTTGCTCCTGGCTTTTTTTCCATTCCTCATAAAATGAAAGATAAGCATTTTTCCAGCTCCGATCCGGCTCAACCAATCTGATGGCCTGCATCCCGCTCCCTACCTCCTCTTTAAACGTTCATTCATCTGCTAAGGGTCGACATCAGCTCTACGCCCCATAGTTCTTCGTCGTTGCTTCCAAGGTTTCATCCGTCTCCGCCAGCCACACAGAACTAACCTCGAACGTCCCCGGCTCGAAAAATAATGGGAATCTCCGCTTAAACCAATCCTGCATCGGCAAATGTAGTGCTTCCTTCATATCCACCCACAGCAGTTCTCCCTCAGGGGGATTTTTTAATAGCTCACCTTCCGTTGCTGTAGCCAAATAGTTAAAGACCATATATCTCAGCCCTTGCCTTGGATCGCAATATTCATCGATTCCTTTAAATACAATTTCCTTAACGGTTAAGCCAGTTTCCTCCTTGACTTCACGAATGGCTCCATTCACAATGCTCTCTGGGAACTCTACTTTTCCTCCTGGAGCAATATAACCCGGAAACCCCTTTCGATTGGGTCTGTTCATAAGCAATACCTTGGTTCCATCCTGAATCATGCACATGGTATATAATTTGTGTGTCACTTCAGTAGTCAATCCGATCATACCTTTCTTTATTCACAATTCTCTATGATCTAGCTTTTAACTTTCTCACCGACATATCTTGGTTGAATATGGTATTCACCATAGAACGATTACAGTCCCTCGTCAAACAACTGTAGACCTATGATTTCAAAGGCGACACCGTCACCCGCTTTAACGTGGATATCACCATTCAATTCGTCAGAATCCAAAACAAACGTAGCCTCTCCTACAACAATCTCCAAACAGTCTATCCCGCCTGCTTCGCCTTGTATCACTTGTTGTATCATCCCTTGAATCCAATAGTCACCTAGCTTTGGTTGAGGTTGAACAATGCCTGTCTTTTCCGTAGGCCTCAGTCTTCTGAACCCTTCTATACTGGATGGAGAAGTCTCGACCGAAATGACACAGCCGGGAATTAACTTTTCCAAGCTTTGTTCATACGGAACAACATACGCATATCCCGAGGTCAGTTCATGCCGAAAATATGTCCAGTAGCCGTATATCTTTTCCTCGCCAATATTACGAATGATAATCTTTTCATCTTGATTTACTTCCTTGATCTGTACGCGCATTTATGAAGTCCTCAGTAGATATTTTTCTTATAATAATAGTGTTTAAAACCTCTAGGAGCCTCATCAATAATACCGATTACTTCATACCCATGTTTCTCATAAAATTCAGGTGCTTGAAAAGAAAAGGTATTCAGTTGTATAAAATTACATCCTTTATCTCTAGCCATCTGTTCTATTTCACTAAGCAGTTGGGAACCGTAGCCCTTTCCTCTATGGTCCTGGTCTACCCACAAAATATCAACCTCCACCCAGTTCCAACATAGTACACTTAGAAGGCCACCTATGACCTGACCGTCTCCATGTTTGAGCGTAAGATTAATCTCTTCGTATTGGGTTTGAATATCTGCAGGAACATGTTTCGCATTAAATTCAATCAACTTGTTTCTGACTAAACGCGCTTCATCCCTAGTACTTCGACTCCATTGAGGTCCCAACGTCATAGCTTAAATCCTCCAATTTAGAATGTATACTGACACTTACTGATTCAATCTATAAGATACTAAAGTTAAGAACCTTTCATCTTCCCACTGTTATTTATTGTAATACTTTTTTATGTTTAGTCACATGATTCATTTGGAACTACTATAAAACGCGAAAAGCAGGCTCCCTATGTAACAGAGAACCTGCTGTCTTTTGTATCCATCGTCTGTCTTGCAGGAGAAGAGAGATCGGATGACTAAATTGAAATATCCAGTGATTTTCCAACTCCCGTGATATCACTGCCGTTCGAGCTGCTGGTACGAGTCATTTCCATATTGCTTGGAGCGGATTTTTCCATTTTTGGTGTTGACGTGCTGCTGGATTGAGAACTTTGCTGTGCAATCTGAGCTTCAATTTGCTTAATTTGCTGCTGAAGCTGCTTCATTTTCGTTTCTTTTGTATCCTTATTATCTTTGCTTTGCTGGACCTTATTGTACTCTGCTTCAAGCTGGGCTTTTTGCTTTTCCAAACTGGCTGTATCGTTGGTACTGGATGAAGATGAAGTTGAAGTATTGGCAATAGATATAGAGCTACTAGATGTGGCTGAAATATTCACAGAAGGATTCTCCTTTTTAAAAGCTAAGTTTGAGTTACAAGTGTGGGCTAAGCGTTTTTAAGGTATGCTATTGCGCTCTAAAGATTATGACGAAGATGATACAGATTGTGCAAAAATCTTAGCGATTTTATCGAATAAAACTGATACTTCTTCATCTGTCGCATTCGATTCATCTGTGTTTCCCCAAGCGTTTTTTAATGCAGAAATCAGATCGGTTTGCGGGTCTGTTTCTGAAGATATGAAGCCGGATAGAAGATCGGAACTCAGGACGTTTTGCAAATCACTCAGTACTGATCTTTTTTCATCTACGGTAAGCTCTTCTTCAGATGTAGTGGTGGTATCCTCTTGATTGGTGGTCTCCTGAATATTCCATGCAAATGGGGGCATAATTCCACCCATCGCCTGCATCATTGGAGGCAGACTGCTGCTATTAACCTCAGGTCGGAATGAGTCACCTTCAGGCGGCGTTGCAGGGCGGTTATTCTGGATCGTTTCAGCTACTTTATCGAATAAATCCGATACTTCCTCATCTGTTGCTGTCGCAAGATCCACCTCAGATAACAAGTCGTTGACTGTAGCCAAAGGATTTTTCGTACTGTTATTGATATCATCCGTTTCAGATAAAGCACTTGGAGAGGCCAGGTAACTTTGTAGATCTGACAACAATGATTTCTGTTCGTCTGTAGTCAGTGCCACAGTATTCTGGTCGTATTTGTAGTCATAACTGTAGTTTTCTGTAGGAAGCGGAGACTGCATCCCACCAGCGTACTCCATAAATTCCGCACTTAATTCAATTGAATCGTTAGATTTCTTATGTGTGGTACGCCCCGCGTTATTTAGTCCATTCTCATTTGACTTCACTGTCTTTGAATTATCGTAGGAAGTCGTGATGAGATGCCTGTTAATGGATAGTGACAAAGTAGATCCCCTCTCAGTGTACATAATGTTTTTAGCTGCCCACTTATCTTTCATCGGCAGTAAAACTGAAGATAGCCTGAGAGAATGCTGAGTGATAACTGAATGAATTCGGACTGTCCCATACTGTACTCCTTTTCTTTCTTCCTAGACTATAGTCAAGGAAAGCCCCCTCCGCAGGACGGGGAGCTGAGCCCTACTCCAGACAGGAGCAAGTAGAGGGATAATTTGTTACTCTTAGCAGAGAATAAATGAACGTTTTAGAAAATTGAAGGTAGGGAAAAGATGTATGATCCGTATTAGTCATTTGGTTCAAGAAAGACTTATGTTCCTGTTCAAATTTCTGTACTCGCCTACGTATGTGGGCAGCGTAACACCCAGTTCCAGATTTCTAGCTAAAAATATGATAGAATCCATTCCATGGAGTGAAGTTCATGCCGTGGCTGAGCTCGGGGCTGGCACGGGGGCCATCACCCAATACATCCCGTCTACGACGAAAATTCAACCCAAGGTTCTGCTCTTTGAAAAGGACTCGACCATGCAGCAGAGTTTGAAAAGAAGATTCCCAAACTATCTGTGCTATTCCGACTCGCGTGAGCTTCAGCTTGCTATGAAAAATGCTCAAATTGAACAGCTTGACTGTATAATCAGCGGACTGCCATTCTTCAATTTTCCACAAGCAATGCGAGATCAAATCGTAGAACAAATCCATCTATCACTCAGGGATGGAGGAATGTTTGTCGCCTTTCAATATTCTAAACAGATGAAGCAGCAGCTAGGTAAATGGTTTGATATTGAAGAAATCAAGTTTGTACCTATGAACGTTCCACCCGCCTTCGTCTATGTATGCCGAAAGAAAGCTTAAGAAAGGAGTATGGGAATGGATGTTGAATATTTAATTTCCATTATCGAACAATATGGCTATGCAGCATTGTTCTTCTCTCTATGGCTCGGAATTGTAGGACTGCCCATTCCAGACGAAGTTATAGTAATGACTGGCGGGGCCGTAACAAGCATGGGGATACTTCATCCGTTACCTGCTTTTTTACTTGTATATCTTGGAGTTGTGTCAGGCCTGTCCTTAGGTTATGTGTTGGGGAGAAGCTTGGGCACACCCATTTTGGATCGTTTGCGCCGAAAGAAAAAAATGGACAAATATATTACATTTTCAGAAAATTTAATACATAAGTATGGAAACTTCACGATATGTATCAGCTATTTGTTACCAGTCGTTAGGCATATTATCCCTTATATTGTCGGAATCAATAAAATGAGCTTTAAGCGGTATGCCCTCTTCTCTTATTCAACAGGTCTAATCTGGACGCTGATCTTCTTTTGGCTCGGACGTCTCTTTGGCGACCATGTACAAGCAGTAGCAGACCTGATCCATCTTTATGGCATGCAGATGGCATTGCTTCTCATCATGCTGACAGCTATATTTTTTATAATGAAATTTGTGTGGGGGAAGAAAACGACGGAGGATTAAAGGTTGAGGATATTCGGCATGTTCATAATGCAAGCGAATTTGAAAGTTACCGGTCGTGCCACTACGCAGACGGATAGTGCTTCCCATCGCCACCGTCCCCGGATTTCTGAAATAATGTCTTCATCAGTAGAAATCCGGGGACAAAAGCGACCGCTTCGCTTGTACAGCACCATTCCGTCTACTCCGTTTGTCATGTACTTTTTTTCAGTTCAGCATATATAGACCTTATTCCTCTTATAACAGGACAAGAGCTATAGGATCAGATCATAATGGTCGCTTGCCTAACTGTAATTTGAAAAATTTCATTATTCTATTGTTTTCTTAACTCGGTTACCAGTCTCAAAATTATACTCATCCAAATCTCTTGCGGCTTTAAAAACCTATGAGCATTCCCCAAATAAATTTAACCTCATATCTATGTACAAGACGTGTTAGTCGTTCCCCAGTCATCCATAACTTCGTTTCCATCTTCATTTTCTTTCATCGACTTACTCCAGAGATCGTTCGGTATCCAATTCAGTTCTAACCCAGTGAGTAGCCAATTATATTCCGTTTGGATGTTACTTATGGATTCGAAAACCAGTTTTAGATTCGTATAAAAGGGAATTTGCCGTGAACTAATTAATATAGCGTTCATGCAGATTCCCCCTTACACATCTTTTATTCTTATCTGTCACCTTAAAATAAGATTATGATCTCAGTTTGATATCACCATAATGGAGGAAGATAAATGAAAGCTATACAAGAAGCCCTTAATCAATTCGTTTCTATTCGCATGGAACATGTAGCTGGGTCGATGGTGGCTAATTCTCCAGAATACAAAGACTTAATGAATGACTGTAATCAACTTTTTTCTATTTTACATGATTGCTTGCCAAAGGAATACATACAAGCTCTTTACGATTATGATACCAATACTACTCTACTCCAAGGGATGGTTGAATCTTTTATGTACGAGCAAGGCTTGAAGGATGGTATTTGTTTAAACCAAATTTTATCTGATTAATATTTTCACTTCGAAAAGAGAAATTCAACCCTTGTTAGGAGAACTTTATTCTAAATAAATTTTTAACCAAAATTGTGTACTCTACCTGTGTCGAAACAAAGCGTTGGAGATGGAAGATACCATCCAACTGCGCAGCGGCACGACAGGCAACATTTTAGTTCAGGTTTATCCTTTTTAGCAATACTATCCATATGATATACTATAAACTAACAACAGAATGGCTTAGATGGGCGGTCGGCTAGTCTCCTGCAAAGGAGGTGATGCCTGTGGAGGTTAAAGATACGCTGATGTTGATGATTCAATTTGCAACGTTGGTGATCTTGATTATTTCCTTCAACAAAAAGAAATAGACCGCCCTCTGGAAAAGGTTAGCGGTCTATTTTTCTAATCCAACCCTACAGCCACCGCCCTTATAAGCGGCTGTTGTAAAAGAGTGAGGATGTTAGAGCATCCTTACTCTTTTTTAGTATATACTTATTGGCTATAGTTTATCACAAGAAAAACCATATTGCCAATATGGAAAACCTTTTACGGGCAGCTTCAACCCTGGGCTATTTTTTTAATTGAAGCAGCTTAACCAGCTTGTCATGAATGGCCGTATTCGGATAATTTCCACTAAATTGAGAGGAACCCGGACCCATTGCAGTCAATGCTACATCTACTGCGGTGTGTCCTTTTGTCGTCCAATCAATATAGAATGTTTCATTTGTGCCATGAATGGTGAAAGGACCGTCTTCATTGGTTGTACCATCGTCGGCTTCATCTTTCGCATCCTTGCCTTCAATCGCCAAACCGCCCGTTTCATGATCTGCCGTCACTAACACCAATGTATCTGGATGTTTTTTGGCATACTCCTTAGCTACTTTGACAGCCTTGTCCAGCTGTTGTCCAGCTTTAATGGTTAATTCACCTTCATTGTCATGCGCCATCTCATCCGTTCCTTCTTCCTCTACCATCAGGAAAAAGCCCTTTTTGTTTTTGGATAGAACATCAATTGCTTTCGCTGTCATATCCGGCAAAGAAACTGTTGGTTTGTAAGAATTACCCAGTTTGTTGTGAGCTTGGAACATTTCTTCATTGGCGAACAGCCCTAGCAGTTTAGAGCCATTGGATGCTTTCATTTCTGCCTGGTCTGTTACATAGCTATAGCCCAGCTTCTTCGCTTGTTCCACCAAATTTCCTTGAGTCCCCTTACTAGCTTCCTCAGGGTCTTCTGCCGGTGCATCTGGATGTTTGCCTGCTGTTCCGGCAGGGTACCAGAAATCCTCACCCCCGCCCAGAATCACATCCAGCTTGCTTTTCTCAATATACTGCTTGGCAATCTCACTTTGCTCGGAGCGTTTTTCTACATGCGCACCAAAGGCGGCGCCCGTTGCATCGGTCACTTGGCTTGTCGTTACCACTCCTGTAGACATGCCTGATTTTTTAGCCAGCTCCATAATCGTTGTCACTGGTTTTTTATTCAAATCCATCCCAATCGCGCCGTTATACGTTTTCACACCTGTTGCAATGGCAGTCGCAGCGGCGGCAGAGTCTGTAACCAGGTTGTCCCCTGAACTTGTACTAACCAGGCCCGTCACAGGCATGTTGTCCATTTCAAGTAATCCCGACTTTCCAACTGTTGCTAAGCGAATCGCGTTGCGACTGGCTTCTCCCATACCATCACCGATAAAGAGGATGACGTTTTTAGGAGTATCCGCTTTAACTGATGCAGCCTTCTGTGTCTTGGAATCTGCTGTAGCGGACTTCGTAGGAGCCGAGGCTGCAAAAGCTTTAGGAATTTCGGCAGATAATAAGGGTACAGCCAAAACGGTAACAGCACTCATCGCAAGGATACTCTTCTTCATGGAACGCTTTTTCACAAGGTCACACTCCAATAAGTTTAATATAAATATATGATAAAATAATCATATATTTATATTGTAAAACGTCCTCTAGCAAAAGATTATCTGACTGTAAAAAATAGAGTGATCGTCTATTTTTTACAACACATAAAAAAGGCATCGACTCGGGTATACCGAGCGTCGATGCCTGCTGGTGTTTATATTAAATCGCAGCGATATTTTTGCCGATGGGCAGGGTGTAGTACAGCGGTTTTTGCTGTCCGTTTTGCTGATAAACTACAAGCAGCAATGTACGGCCTTCAGCAGTTAGCGGGCTACCACCACCCAGAATATGCTCCAGACTGAACGGCAGAACATCCAGCACAGCGTGCTTTTGCAGTTCCTTTTCACCCAGCTTCAAAGAAGCAAAGGCTGGGATCATCTCGCGGTATGGCTGCGGCTGTTGACTAGCCACACCCATCTCATCCGTGCTTTCCTCGCCCACATCCGCCACCGCAGGTGACAACAGCGCGTCTGGGTGCTGAAGAACCATTTTCATATAGCTGGACCAATCGTCCTTCTCCAAGGTATGTTCCCACCAGATTTTACGCGGTTTGTATTTATGGTTTAGGAAATAATCAAGCTTCATCAGCCCAAGCACCATGCCCATTCGCTTGGTTCCCCGCGATTCTAAAAAGGACTGGAGACGGGTAAACAAGTCTTCGAGTTGATGTCCGATTTTTTGCCAACCCTGTCCTTCCCAGTAGTCTCCGAATTCCTGGAAGAAGTCAAAGGCGGACGAGAATTCACGCTCAATCAGGTAGTTCACTGTATGGTCCATACGATGGGAGTTCCAGTATTTTTCCAATACATCTTCCAAACGTTTGAGCCGTACAATATCGGCAAAGGAAAGGACGTCATTGCTCAACATTTCATACGGCGCAACATCCATATACGTATAGTTATACTTATCGGCGTCAATGCGCAGACCTGTACCACGCAGCATTTTGAGGAAGCCAAGCTGAAGCTCTTCCGGACCGAGCGCAAAAACGTCATTAAACGTTTTACGGAATGTATTGTAGTCCTCCAATGGCAATCCGGCGATCAGATCGAGATGCTGGTCAATTTTACCGCTTTGCTTGACCTTTGTAACGGTACGAGAAAGCTTGGTAAAGTTCTGGCGGCGCTTAACCAGTTCATTGGTGGGATCATTCGTAGATTGGACACCGATCTCAAAGCGAAATACCCCCGGTGGCGCATTCTCCGCCAAATAATCCAATACCTCGGGGCGCATAATATCTGCCGTAATCTCAAACTGGAAGACACAGCCACGGTGATTTTCAATTAAAAACTTGAACATTTCCAACGCATAATCGCGTTTGATATTGAAAGTGCGGTCCACAAATTTAATCAATTTGGCCCCGTTGTCAATCAGATACAGAATATCCGACTTGGTACGCTCGATATCGTAATAACGCACCCCGACCTCAATGCTGGACAGACAAAATTGGCAACTGAACGGACAGCCCCGGCTCGTTTCAAAATAGACTACCCGTTTCCCAAGTTCCGGGATATCCTCTGCAAAACGATATGGCGATGGCAACTCGTTCAAGTCCGCTTTTGGACGACCTGGCATGATAATGACCTCTTCTCCCTTACGGTAAGCCAGTCCATATACAAAATGGAACTTGCGATCCCCCTCGAGCTCCTGCAGCAGTTGATGGAAGGTTTCCTCTCCCTCACCAACAACGATAAAATCCACATTCGCCAAGCGCTTCATCCAGTACTCTATATCGTAAGATACCTCCGGGCCGCCCAAAACAATTTTGACCTCAGGCATAATCTTTTTCAACACATCAATGACTTTAATCGTCTCTTCAATGTTCCAAATATAACAGGAAAAACCGATGACATCTGCCCCTCGTTGAAATAGATCGGATACGATGTTCATCACCGGGTCCTTAATTGTATACTCCGCCAGCTCGATGTCAAAATCCTTTTCACTGTAGGCTTTGAGGCATCGGATGGCTAGCGAGGTATGAATGTATTTTGCGTTTAATGTTGATAAAATGACTTTCATAGGTCACAACCTTCTATAAGTTTGCATGAACTCTTATATTCTTAGTATAGCTATTCAAAATCCTCGTACACATCGTCTGCAAAAATCTCGTCCTCGCTTACCATTCCGCCGGTATTCCCCTGATTTTGAAAGAAATCAAGAAACGGCTTGCCATATTTGCGGAACTTCACTTCACCGACACCCTTGATCCGCAGCATGTCTGCCTCGGATTGCGGACTCGCTACGCTCATCTCTCGCAGCGTGGCATCATTGAAGATGATATAAGACGGTACATGCTCCTGTGCGGCCAGATCGCGACGGATTAAGCGCAATTGCTCAAACACAGTTTCGTTGACCGCAGCAGGGTAGGTATCGCGTCCTTTGCGTCCGCGTGAACCTGCTCCACCAGCAAATGCAGTGGCATGACGCACCACACGCTGCATGACTTCACGCTGACCTCTCAGCACTTCAGCAGCAAGCTGTTGCAAGCGTACGACCGGATACTGCCCTTCGGACAGCATCAGATAGCCTTCCGAAACAAGAACATTGATAATTTCAGCAATTTCTTTTTCTGTACGGTTGCCCATCACACCATAGGTTGGCAGACTGTCAAAACCATACTGCAGCACTTTTTTGTTACGCGAGCCCTTCAACACCGAGGCCACCATAGAAACCCCATACCGCTCCCGCATACGATGAATGCAGGAAAAAATCTTTTGCGCATCTATGGTCATATCGACCAATTCCCGCTCATCTGTGCACGAACTGCATATGCCACACGCTTCATGGTCCTCTGCTTCTCCGAAGTACTCCAGCTGTGCCGAACGCAGGCAGCGAGTCGTGTAACAATAATCAACCATCTGCTGGAGCTTACGGTAGTCGTTGCGCTTGCGGTCTTCATCCTGTGGGTTTTGCTCAATCAGGAACTTCTGGGTCACAATATCTTGCGGTCCGAACAGCAGAATACATTGACTGGGGTCGCCGTCACGTCCTGCGCGTCCCGCTTCTTGTACGTACGCCTCCATATTTTTAGGCATATTGTAGTGAATGACATAGCGTACGTTTGATTTATCTATCCCCATACCGAAGGCATTGGTTGCGACAATGACACGGATATCGTCGTACAGAAACCCTTCCTGGCTATCTGCACGTTCCTGATCTGTCATTCCTGCATGATAACGTCCTGCGGCCATGCCAGCGTCACGCAGGCGTTGATATAAATCATCCACGTCCTTACGTGTCGCTGCATAAATTATCCCCGGTTCACCCTCATGTTCACGAGTATAATTCAGTAAAAAACTGCGTTTGTCTTCCCCACGCAGCACACTGAACGCCAAGTTCGGTCTTCCAAGACCCGTAACGAACGTTTCTGGTGAGCGCAGACGAAGCAGGCGTACGATATCATCCATTACCTGCGGTGTAGCCGTGGCCGTAAATGCAGCTACGATTGGACGTTCATACAGCCCGTCCACGAATGGAGCCACGGCCAGATAGCTGGTACGAAAGTCATGACCCCACTGGGATACGCAGTGAGCCTCATCCACCGCAACGCAGGAAATCGATAACTGTGCCATCTCATCACGGAACCAATCCAGCTCCAATCGTTCAGGGGCAACATACAGCAGCTTCAAATCCCCGTTGCGTGCAGCGCGTATGCGATCATTGACCTCTCGACCACTCAAAGTGCTATTAATGTAGGCAGCTGCAATCCCCATCGTGGTCAGCGCATCCACCTGGTCTTTCATTAGCGAAATGAGTGGTGATACAACAATAGTCAGCCCCTCATGCAACAATGCAGGAATCTGGTAACATATCGATTTTCCGCCACCTGTCGGCATGATGCCCAGCGTATCGTTGCCTTCCAGCATACTGGCCACAATTTTCTTTTGTCCCTCCCGAAAATCGGGATAGCCATAAAATTTTTGCAGCAAGTCCTGCGCCTGTTCCAATGTTGGTGCTTGTACACTCATAGTTTCAAAACTCCTCATATTTCTAGCGTCCTCGACGCATATCGGCTTTTCTTTCGTTACCTTATAGTTTACCGGGGTTCAGGGTAATGTTCAACCGCTGGAAGTCTGTTAATCGGGTTTAGTCTCTTATGGCAATCACTGTTTTCTCATGATATAGTGAACACGGTGCCGCAAATTGGTCCACAACATATGAAGAGACCCGGCTCCAAGAAGGAGAAAGAACCCATGAATAATCGGAAACCCCAACGGAAAAATCATACTAAATCAACACCAAACACAAGTCCTTCCAGACGAAATCACAAACCCGCCGGAAAATCTGGCTCCTATAGACCGGAAGCTCAACAGAGATCCCATACTTTGGATAAAGCTCCTTCCAAAACATACATCGTTCAAGAGCCTGCCGAGCTATTGAGCTTTTTAGTTGAGCATGTGACTGGCATGGGCCGTAATTCCATTAAATCTGCACTGGCTCGTGGACAAGTTTCCGTCAATGGTATTCCTCGTACCGTGCATAATTTCCCGCTGGAGCAAGGACAGACTGTCGCGCTCTCCAAGGAAAAAGTAGCTCCTGTGGTGCCGCTAACCGGGCTGCGTATTTTGCATGAGGACGAAGCTATTATCGTGATCCATAAAGATGCTGGGCTACTTTCTGTCGCTTCTGCGCAGGAACAGGAAGTCACAGCCTATCGCCAGCTTACAGCCCACGTACGACGCGAGCATCCGTACAACCGTATTTTTGTGCTGCATCGTTTGGATCGTGATACATCAGGAGTGATGATGTTTGCGAAAAGCGAAGCCATACAGCAGGAAATGCAACAAGCGTGGAAGGAAGTTGTGTATGAACGAACATACATCGCTCTCGTAGAAGGACAGGTTAAAAAAGACGCGGGCACAATCACCTCATGGCTGAAAGAAAGCAAGACGCTGAAAATGTACTCCAGTCCTTATCCGAATGACGGCCAGCATGCAGTCACTCATTACAAGCGGCTTCAGGCCAATCGGCATTTTTCTTTGCTTGAAGTACGCTTGGAGACTGGACGTAAAAATCAAATCCGAGTGCATATGGAGGATATCGGTCATCCGATTGTTGGAGATAAAAAATACGGTTCCAAGAGCAAGTCGATTGGCCGCCTTGGTCTGCATGCACAGGTATTGTCGTTTATTCATCCCGTCACCGGAGTATTGCTGCGTTTTGAATCCGACATTCCTAAAAGCTTTTTGAATCCATTTCGAGAGTAGCCTGGAGTGAAGCACACGAAGAAGAGTGTAAAAACACAAAAGGAAATTAGGGGGCTGTAAAAAACAGCCCCTTTTTTTGTTGGTTAAGCGGTATGCCTCCGAACACCATCAGCCAGCTTCATCAACTCATCCCATATGTATATGGGTGAATTACACACTGGACATTCTACCCAACCGTTTAAGTAAGGTAACTGGGCAAGAAGTAATTTCTCATCTATTTTTTGAGCATATTCGTATAGCCACTGTATATCGGCACCTCTATGGTCCAATGAACGGGGGCGAATCGGATAGGGGATTAGATTGCCTGAACTGACAGGGTCTTTATCATAGACAACGAGAGTGTCACCCTGTTCATCAGGCCAAATATAGAGCGGGGTACCGCAATGGGGACAATCCAGCATATATTCGTCACCTGTATCAAAAGTTTGTAGCATATAGGCTACGCAATGATCCCCCTCAAAGGCGGCAGCCGCAGCGAGAACATAGCGCTTGCCGACATCTTCTTCGTGTTCTTTCGCATAGAGCACCATTTCTTCCGTCAATTCTGCAAGGCGAACGATGGCACTTCGATATTGCGTATAAATATATTCTGCCAGGCTAGAATCCACTTCCACCTGATCCCTTGCAAATTCTAACGGGATTTTGGTATGTAAGGGATTATTATTCTTCGCTTCAAATATTCCGCAAATGGTATATATATCTGCCCGAATCTCTATATCAGAACTTTTTAGCGCAATGTCTACTAGGTAAGGTACAGCCGCAAAAGTACAAGTATACAACGTATTTTGGTGATACAATTCCTCCCAATACAAGGTGTCAGCCATTTCGCCATCATATCCGGCTTGGAGCTGTTTTAACATTTCTGGAACGTATTGAGAAGAACCGTAGGGGCCTTGGAGCAGAGTCCAGGCCGGATCGGACAAAGCCAGCATCTTGATACTCCTTCCACCGTTTTTCTTACAGTCATGAGATAGGTTTATAAAATGAGTTTGCGATCAAAATTCATTTTAACTTCATAATTCTTAGCTTGTTACGTTTATTTCATTATACGCATATTAGGGACTGAAGTTGCTTTTATCGTTTTGCGCAATGTACAAAGTCACTATTTTTTGGGGTCTATAATCATATTCGGTTAAGCTTTCAGCATTATGAAGATAACATGCATTAAAAATCATGAATTACCGAACCTACATCTTCTGTTGTACTACGAATCTTCTGTCCATTTCGTTCCTTTCCCATATATATTGTTCACATTATAAGCTCTGTTACTTAAAAATTGCTGAGTAAGAAATAAAGTATATTAACGTTTAATTCCCATACATGTAAAATCGAGAGGATCTCAAGTGAATCTGGCTGTTTTTAATGATACCAATCGGGTAAAACATACATGTTCAAGTCTTTATTTTATCCGCTACAAAGCTGATTTTATGAATCGGTATATGAAAAGGCGTGTTGGGAATATTACGTATGAATACTGCGACTATAAGGGGAAATAGCCTATGACTATAACACCGGAACAGCGGATTACCCTGCACGGATTTAACAATTTGACCAAATCATTGAGCTTCAATATGTACGATATTTGTTACACCAAAACCAAAGAAGAACGCGAGGCCTATATTGAATATATTGATGAACAATATAACTCGGATCGACTGACAGCTATTTTAAAAAATGTATCCGATATTATCGGTGCCCATGTACTCAATGTTGCTCAGCAGGATTATGTCCCTCAAGGAGCGAGCGTGACCGTGCTTATATCAGAAGGGCCGATTGTGGAGGTACCGAATGATTCGTATGCAGAATCACCAGGTCCCCTACCTGAGTCTGTCGTGATACAGCTGGATAAAAGTCATATTACAGTCCACACCTACCCTGAATATCATCCAGACGAGGGGATCAGCACATTTCGTGCAGACATTGATGTCTCTACCTGTGGGGAAATTTCTCCACTCAAGGCACTCCACTATTTGACCCATTCCTTTGACACGGACATTATGACGATTGATTACCGGGTGCGCGGCTTTACACGTGATATGAATGGTCATAAGCTTTTTATCGACCACGACATTGCCTCGATTCAAAACTATATTCCCGACGAAGTGCGCAATCAGTATGACATGATCGACGTAAACGTGTATCAGGAAAATATTTTCCATACCAAATGCAAGCTAAAACAATTTGATCTGGACAACTACCTGTTCGGCTACACAAAAGAAAGTCTGAGTGAAAAGGAGCAACAAAATATATCAACACGACTCAAAATCGAAATGGACGAAATTTACTACGGCAAAAATATGACGTAAACCAAAAATGGATCATTTCGCTATACAAAGGACGATTGCTTAGACTGGAATTCAGCCGGGCTTTCGTCCTTTTTGGATACAAAATCATAGATATTACTCAGCTTGATCTGTACAAGTCGAAGAATGTTCACTATGATAGGGGAAGAAACCACTAATTTAAACTATCAGCCTAGATCTTAGATTTACTCCCAATTGTAAGCGCAATCAATTGATCTCACTATTTTGTTATGAAAGACAAAGGAGGAGTTTGTATGCAAGGCGGTATTGGCGGTAAAAATATTATTTTACGACTGGAAATTTCCACCGAGCACATTCAGTTTGGTCAATTGATTACGTTGGTAAACGAACATGGCGGAGATGTCATTGCCATTGACGTCATCCGCACCTCTGAGAAAACCACTGTAAGAGATATTACAGTCACCATTGCTGATCCAGCAGAAATCGACCGAATGATCACCCGGATTAAAAAAGCACAAGGTGTAAAAGTACTGTCCATCTCTGATCGTACCTTCCTCTTACATCTCGGGGGCAAGATTGAAATGCAGCCTAAGGTGCCAATTCAAAACCGTGACGACTTATCCCGGGTGTATACTCCTGATGTGGCGCGCGTATGCATGGCAATTCATGAAGAGCAGGACAAAGCCTTCCGATTAACGATCAAGCGCAACACCGTCGCTGTTGTCTCTGACGGAAGCGCTGTGCTCGGACTTGGCAACATTGGTCCGTATGCAGCCATGCCGGTTATGGAAGGCAAAGCCATGCTGTTCAAGCAGCTCGGTTCCGTCGATGCCTTCCCGATCTGCCTGGATACACAGGACACGGAAGAAATCATTAAGGCCATCAAGCAACTGGCCCCAGCCTTTGGCGGTATTAACCTGGAGGATATTTCATCGCCACGATGCTTTGAAATTGAACAGCGATTACGTGACGAGCTGGACATACCTGTTTTTCATGACGATCAGCACGGCACAGCTGTCGTTTTGTATGCAGGGCTGATTAATGCGCTCAAGGTGGTCGGCAAAGCTCTGTCCGATGTCAAAATTGTTGTGTGTGGTATCGGGGCTGCTGGTGTGGCCTGTACCAAAATTTTGCTATCTGCCGGAGCAGTCAATATTATTGGTGTAGACCGCCACGGTGCGCTTACAGCTGATGAAACATATGAGCATCCGATGTGGAACTGGTATGCGCAGCATACCAACCCCGAACGACTCTCCGGCACGCTATCTGAGGTTCTGAAGGACGCGGATGTGTTTATCGGTCTGTCGGCAGGCGGAATTCTACAACGAGAAGACGTGAAGCGTATGAAAGAAGCGCCTGTCCTGTTCACCATGGCTAACCCGGTTCCGGAAATTAACCCAGAGGACGTCGAGGATATTGCAGGAGTTATCGCCACCGGGCGTTCGGACTATCCTAACCAGATTAACAACGTACTTTGCTTCCCGGGCATATTCCGAGCAGCACTGGATTGCCGCGCCCGTGAAATTAATGAAGAAATGAAGCTGGCGGCCGCAGAGGCCATCGCAAGCACAATCCGTCCTGATGAATTAAACAAGCTATATATTATCCCGGGTGTATTTAACGAAGGCGCTGTACAGCAGGTGCGTAAAAAGGTGATTCAAGCCGCGATTGCGAGCGGTACAGCCAGAAGAGTTCCTAGAGATTTCAGATAAAGGAAAAGGATTGCTCCCGTAAAATGGGTGCAATCCTTTTGTATAGAAAAAATACGAATGTATTCTGGCGTTTTTCACAGCGGTTATGATCTCCATTTAGAAAACAATTGACTGGCACGCTGGGCAAAATCCTCCAAGTTGATGCTGGAGTTGTCCAGCTTGTAATACCATTTTTTGATTGTATCCAAAATCCACGAGGGAACCTTAACTTCAGAGAAACTGGAATACAACGTATGATACGCCCACACCAAATGCTCCCACCGCTTGTCATCGCCTTCTTTTACATATTCAGATACGTCCAATACCTTGGCGCGTCCGTCTTGCATGAGTACATTTTTGAGATGAATATCACGGGGATTCAGCCCCTTGGACCGGACAAATTCCCTCGCCTTTTCCACGTCCAGAATGACCTGCTCCGGCACCGGAATTCCCTGCAGCAGGCAATCCAGCAACGTAATACCCGATTCGTAACTAATAACAATATACTTATCGCCTTTTCCGTAATAATGAGGAAAAAAATCAGACCCTTGCAAACGCTCGTATACATCAGCCTCTGCATCTTTTTTCTCGATCGCCATGTCTGAATACACCTTGAACGCGTAGCCTGGCAACGTATCGAGTGTAAATACGGCTGCATCTGTCCCAATGCCAATACAGCGTACGCCTTGGGTGGCTGTTTTAATGGTAACTGGGTCATTATCCTCCGTACTATATACGGTCACTTGACTTATGATGTCGTCTGCCTGCCTCCATTGTTCTACCATGCGCGGGTCCCTCCTTCTCTGTTCTACCCATTTCAAATGAAGTTAGATTTATAACAGATAAATAGTAGTACGGACCAGCTTTTGAAATAGCTTCAAAATAGGTTAGATTCTTTTGGATAACACAGTATGTACCGTGTCTAACGTGCGTCCGGCAGGAGCAGCCTTCTTAGCTCTGCGTAGCTTGCCGCAGTTTTATAGGCCCCAGTTACATCCGACTCTGGAGTAGCGTTCCTGTGATTGAACCAAATGACTTGCCAATTTGCAGCTATAGCTCCCGTCACATCATTACGCCAGGAATCTCCAATGTAGCAGCAATGCTCTGCTAAAGTTCCTGTCCGTTCGTTCACTATTTCAAAAATGCGTGGATCAGGCTTGGCATAACCAACGGTTCCAGACACAAAGATATGCTCTGCCGCAACATGATTTTCCAGTGTCATAGCCTTGATTTTGCTCATCTGGTGTTCTTCAAGACCGTTCGTAATCAAACCAACCACATAGCCAGCCGAGATCAATTCATCAATTAACGAGGTAGCCCCCTCAAAAGACTCAATTCGGTACTGACGATCCAAGTATTCTTGTTGGACATGCACTGCCTGCTCACGGGTAATATCTACCCCGAATTCTTGTAGAGCCAGAATAAAACGACCTTCCCTCATATCATCCAGTTCATCCTGCCCTGCCTTCCCCTCCAATAGTCCTCCTTTAGCCGATAGTAAATCGCTGTAATAGCGAATACGATGGTAGACTTCCTCATATGGAAAACGCTCACTTAATCCTAATACTGTACGCAATGCATCGCGTGTAGGGTGCAAATGATCGTACATCGTATCATCTACGTCAAAAAAAACAGCCTTCTTTTGCAAGTTCATATGCCCACTTCTTTCTGTTAAATCTTTGGATGACACTCCTCTATACCTTGTCCTGATATTATACCCGTTGGCCTATTGCGTTGCACCCTGTCTTCCCAGCCCTTATTCTGCATTCACACTTCGCAGGTGATAACATACACTGAAAAGACTGCATTTTCGCAAACTTACTTTATTTCTCTACTTCGCTGACTAGGTATCTTGTCCTGGTTTGAACGAAAGCGTTTTATTTGACAACACACGGGTAAAAGGTCACATTTTTGAAAATATTCGTCATACAGGTTTACATTTCGTGTAAAATCACGTACCTTTTAGGGATGAACGCTTTACAGATGTACTTGGATAAGGGAGGTATACACAATGGATTCCGGTTCTAACCTAGCCTATGGATCAGCCACACCTTTGATTGAGGCACTTATAGAGTTTGAACAGGAGCTTGAAGCGAACCGGCATTCTCTGAGTTTTGATTTGGGATTGATTATGGAACAGGGTCGCGCTCCGCGATATATGGCTACACCACCAGATGTTATTCCTTTTGCCCACGCTGGGGTGGACGGGATACATTATGGCTTTTTAACTGACTTTGGTCTTGAAAAAGACCTTTCACGTGCTCCGATTGTGTGCGTTTCTCCCGTCGATTGGACAGGGGTATGGGTGGTTGCACGCCACTTGCAGGATTTTCTAAGCGTTGCTTACACAGAAAATAGTTCATTAAAACGCTACTATGCCAGTGGAGCTGACTATTCTGGACATGCTGGTCAGCGTCCTCCACAAGCTATAGATGAACGTACGGCGTATGTACGTGAATGCTTTCGGGAGCGCTTTGGCATTCTGCCGATTCAAGATATGGCTTCCTATATCGATAGCTTGCGAACAGAACGAAAGCAAAATGAAGTTGCTCCTACGTTGAATGGGCTGGGTATTCAGGCATCCCGTTCTATAAAGCGCAGCTCTTCTATTGCAAGCGACTTCTTAAACGTTACGGAGCCGTTCCTTTGGGAACAACAAGGTGAAGCTATACGCGAGTTGTTCCGCAGTGGTTCGCGTGAGGCCAGACTGGCCTTTATTAGGGATGCTCAGACACGGCATCTGTTCACCCATTCAGCCCTTCGTGCTTTTATAACAGGACAGCTTAAGTTGATGGGCTTGTCCGAGGCTGCAGCATATCTAGAAGAGTCCTACTATACCGTTATTCCTGATACGATAGAGTCTTGATAAATTCCCTAGATTCCCCCAATTTAACCGCCTCTGAAAAGGCGGCTTTTTGTGCTACAATAAATGAAAACAACAGGGTCGAACGACCTGGGACGCATGAAAGAGAGCGAGCATGAATAATTATTCCTACCCTACTCCTGAAATCATTGAGGTTTGTCTGCTGGCAGGCAAACTGATGATGCAAAATGGAGCCGAGACCTATCGTGTTGAAGACACGATGTCCCGCATTGCTTCGGCCTATGGCATCCCCCAGTCCCATAGCTATGTAACACCCACTGGAATTTTCTTTGCCATCAATGATTCGGAACCTGCCAAGCTAATCCGAATCGTAGAGCGGACCACGGATTTGCACAAGGTGACAGAGGTCAACTCTATTTCACGTAAAATCAGCACAGGCACCTTGTCTCCCAGCGCAGCTGTAAAAGAGCTTTCGGAAATTGAACGTGGTCCTCTCCGCTACTCCAGTCGTGTACAGCTGATCGCTGCAGCGTTGGCCAGCGGTTGCTTTATGATCATGTTTGGCGGAGTCTGGCGGGATTTCCCTGGAGCTGTGTTGTGTGGGGGGATCGGATTTGCAGCCCTACAATATTTTCACAGGCTCGTTAAGGTTAAGTTTTTCTCAGAATTTTCTGCATCTTTTCTAATCGGCTTACTGGCGGCTCTGCTCGTGATCGTTGGCTGGGGGCAGATGATGGATAAAATTATCATTGGTTCCGTTATGCCGCTCGTGCCAGGCTTGTTAATTACAAATGCCCTTCGGGATTTAATGTCCGGGCACCTTGTCTCAGGACTTTCCAAAGGTGCAGATGCTTGCCTGACGTCTTTCGCCATCGGGGCTGGTGTTGCAGTTATCATTTCTTATATGTAATTTGGAGGAGATCCAAGCTTATGCTTGCACAATTATTCACAAGCTTTATTGCCACCGCTGCTTTTGGTATCCTGTTTCACGCCCCCCGACGCTCGCTGCTGCAATGTGGTTTTGTCGGTATGCTGGGTTGGCTTGTCTATTATTCAACCACGGATAGCATGGGACCTGTGACTGCCAGCCTTTTAGCCACAATCCTTATCGGCATCGTCAGTCAAGGTTTTGCTAGACTGTACAAAATGCCTGTGATTATTTTCAGCGTGGCAGGCATGATCCCCCTCGTGCCAGGAGGAATGGCCTATAATGCCATGCGCCAATTCGTACAACAACATTATCCTCAAGCACTGGAGCTGGCCATAAACACGCTGATGATCGCAGGGGCCATAGCAGTCGGCTTGGTGATGTCTGAGGTGCTTAATCAAATCTTTCACAGCATACGTTTTAAGCCTCAGCGTTAAAAATGAAGAAATAGCAAAG
This sequence comes from Paenibacillus jamilae, assembly GCF_050482105.1. Lineage (GTDB taxonomy): Bacteria > Bacillota > Bacilli > Paenibacillales > Paenibacillaceae > Paenibacillus > Paenibacillus jamilae_B. The sequence goes on from NZ_JBCNHI010000024.1 coordinate 74,994, forward strand.
TAAAAAAGGCTGCTCCCAAAATCGCTACACTGACAGTGTATGAGACGATGCTGGAGACAGCCTTTTTCTGTAGCTCAATATTAATCTACTCGCTTGCCCAATATAGCCAGATCTCGCTCTACGCTGTCGAGCACGGCAACGCGCGGATAGTACCCCCATTGCTCAAAGCCAAACTTCCGCAGCAACGCAATACTCGGCTCATTATGACCAAACACAAACCCCAACAAGGTTGTAATTCCCAGTCTAGGACATTCATTCAGCAAGTGCTGTACCAGACGGCTTCCAGTTCCGGTTCCACGAGAATCCTCATGAACATAAATGCTAATTTCCGCTGTACCATTATAAGCTGGACGTCCATAAAAGGACTGAAGGCTGGCCCATCCGGCAATGGTACCCTTTTGTCTTAGTACCCACAAAGGGCGATGGTTTTCCTCATGAGCCTCAAACCATGGAATACGGCTCTCCACTGTCACCGGCTCCAGATCTGCTGTGACCATTCGTCCTGCAATCGTAGAATTATAAATATCCACAATATCGGGAAGATCCTCCCTGCATGCAATTTCAATGGAAAAAGATTGATCCTTGTTCATTATCGTATCTGCCCCCCTATTGTGGTGATTTATTTATTGTACAGGACAAGCGCCGGAACCGCCATATCGAGTTGTTTTGCGGATTAACCCCAAAGGGTCTTATAATAGAGCTTGAACATAAGCCAGCGCTACATTAACCAATTTAACAACATGAGACGGGAGGTATGCTTCGGAGTCAAAGGAATCTGGAGCAACTTAATATGAATATTGGAACTCAAATTTTGATTTTGGAAGTGTCTATGGGACCTTTTTTTGGAAATTCGATCATTCATCCTGTACTGCTCAAAGATGAGGATGGACTTACATTGATAGACTCGGGTATGCTCGGCCAATTGGAGCCTCTGCGCAAGGCTATTTCAGATGTGGGTGAGGATATAAGCCGTCTGAAAAGAATTATTATAACGCATCAGGATATTGACCATATCGGAAATGTTCAAGCACTGCTGGACTTGCTACCGAACACTGCCCTGCTGGCCCATAAGGATGACATTCCTTATATGACAGGAGAACGACCATTTATAAAGCTGACGCCGGAACGCATCAATCTGATGGAGCCTGCACTCAAGCAACAAGCAGAGGATATGATTCGCCGCCTGCCAGATTTGCGCTTTGCTCATATGCTTGAGGATGGTGAACATCTGCCTTATGGTGGAGGCATACAGATTATTCATACACCTGGTCACACGCCCGGACATATCAGCTTGTATGTGCCTGCACACAAGCTGTTGTTGGCAGCAGATGAACTGCGTGTAGTCGAAGGTGAGCTGGTCGGTCCCGCTGAGTCAGCTACGCCGGATATGCCGTTGGCTCTAAAGAGCCTTGATAAGCTGACTGTATTGGATGTTGATAAGGTACTCTGCTACCATGGTGGTTACTACGATCACAACGTACAGGCACGTCTGCAAGCATTAAGTCAGTCAAGAGAGTCAACCATTTAAAGATATAAATTAGGGTGTAACAAGAGCTATAATGAATAAATGGACAGAAAGGAATGAGACTCTATGAATGATAAAATTGCCAAATTGTATGGTGAACTCAAGTCACAAGCTTGGGATGGTCTGCTTGTGACCGATCCCAAACACATTTACTACCTTACAGGATTCTCCAGTGATCCACATGAGCGTTTTCTAGGGCTCGTGCTGCTTCGCGACCAAGAACCAGAACTGATTGTACCAGCTCTGGATGCCGAAGCCGCTCAAGCAGCTTCTTCCGTGAAGCGTATATCCACCCACACCGACACAGACAATCCATATGATCTGTTACGCCAACGCACAGGTACCGAAGTGAAAGCTTTCGCACTGGAAAAGGAGCATGTCTCCGTCCTCCGTTACGAACAATTACATACTGCCATTGGTGCGGCTCAATATGTGGACTTGGGTCCAGTGCTTCAAGAAATGCGCGTGAGAAAGACTCCTGAGGAAGTACAACGTCTGAAACATGCAGCTCGTTTGGTGGAAGATGCTCTTCGTCACGGCCTAACCCATGTTCGCGAAGGGGTGACGGAAGTCGAACTGGTAGCCGAAATCGAATACCAGATGAAAAAACTCGGGGCAGATGGCCCATCCTTTGACACTACAGTGTTGTCTGGACCCAAAACAGCCTTGCCTCATGGTGTTCCAGGGACCCGCAAGCTGCAACACGGCGATCTGCTCATGTTTGATATGGGTGTATATTCCGATGGTTATGCTTCGGATATTACGCGCACTTTTGCCTTCGGCAAGCTGTCGACTGAGCTGGAAACGATATATAATACGGTTCTTCGCTCAAACGAAGCCGGAATTGCCGCCATTCGCCCGGGAGTTTCCTGTGCATCCGTAGACCAAGCAGCTCGAGCCGTTGTTGAAGCCGCTGGATATGGCCCTGCTTTTAACCATCGGGTTGGACATGGTCTTGGTATGAGCGTTCATGAATATCCGTCTGTACACGGAGGTAACAGCGATCTGCTTCATGAAGGGTTCGTGTTCACGATTGAACCTGGCATCTACGTGCCAGGTCTCGGAGGTGTGCGGATCGAGGATGACGTTCTGGTCACCTCTGAGGGTGTGGAAGTGCTGACCTCCTTTCCGAAGGAACTGACCGTGCTGGGATAAAAAAAAGAGGGGCAACCCCAAGCCAATCATGGCTTGAGGGTTTGCCCCTCCTCTTCTATCAAGCGGAAATTGCGTGCGATATACAAAATCGGTGTACCGGCTGCAGTCAGTACGAATTTTAAGATGTAGGTGGTAAACAGCAGCTCGATCCATATCCCCCACGCATAGCCGTAAAAAGCAATACTACAGAAAATAAGAGTGTCTATAAACGAGCTGATCATCGTGCTGCCATTGCCGCGAATCCAGAGCTGATGACGCTCCGGGAAAAACTTGCGAATCCAGGCGTATAGACGCACATCCAGCAATTGGCTGACCGCATAGGCTGTCAAGCTGGCAAGCGCAAGCCTTGGCAACAATCCGAAGAGCTGTTGCATCGGTGTCTGGGCAAAATCCGTTGCAGTAGGCTCAAACAATAGCACCATCTGCATCGTAATTGTTGTCATAATCAGAGTGAAAAAGCCGAACCATACAGCTTTTCGCGCCTCTTTAGGCCCATATTTTTCATTTAGTAAGTCGCTGGCCATATACATAGAAACATACATTGTATTTCCCAATGTCGTGGTAATGCCAAGCAGATCAATGGTTTTGGTTACCTGAATGTTGGCCAATACAGTAGCAACGCCAATCCAGGCGTACAGCCCTTTTTTACCAAACAACCGATAACATAACAAAAAGAACATAAAATTGACGAGGACAAATGCTGCCCCCCATAACAGATTAAACATGAAATCCTCCTAGTTTTGATAGCGCGGGATGGTTGCGAACCGCGGTTCATCCGAACAAGCCGGAAAAACATTATTTTAATGTATCATAGATTAAGATTGGTGAACAGCTTTAATTCACGCGGTCATAAGCCCAAAATAAAGAGCCGACCTTAGGGTCGGCTCTAAGTATGGAGGTACACACTGCACGTGTACATATGCAATAGATGCGATATGAGACTGCATTGTACACCATCCGTCTATCTTTTACTTAAGAGTGCGCCGCTGCATCCAGATCCGTGCCATGGTTGTTGAACACGTCTTGATCGTTCTCCTTGAGTACTTTGCCAGAGATAAGACCTGCGGTAATCGAATCATTAACATTCAACGCGGTACGTCCCATATCAATCAATGGTTCAACTGAAATGAGCAATCCAGCCAAAGCCACAGGCAGGTTCAGGGTAGAAAGCACGATCAGTGAAGCGAAAGTGGCACCACCGCCTACACCTGCCACCCCAAATGAGCTGATCGTAACAACCAGAATAAGTGTGAGGATAAAATCCCAGCTTGTAGGATCTATGCCCACGGTTGGTGCAATCATGACTGCCAGCATCGCCGGATAAATTCCAGCACAGCCGTTTTGCCCAATGGTTGCTCCCAGGGTTGCGGACAAATTCGCGATGCCGTCGGACACACCAAGCTTTTTCGTTTGTGTTTCAACATTTAATGGAATGGTCGCTGCACTGGAACGAGACGTAAAAGCAAAAACCAGTGTAGGCAATACCTTTTTCACATATGTCACTGGATTGTAGCCGAACAAGGCCAACAAAATAAGATGAATGACGAACATAACCAATAAAGCCACATAAGAAGCAAGTACAAACTTGATCAGCTTCAAGATTTCATCCGGATTTGTCGTAGCTACGACTTTCGTGATCAGTGCCAAAATACCGTAAGGCGTTAATCTCAGCACTAGCGTTACAATCCGCATCACTACAGCGTACACTGCGTCGATCACTTTGCGGAAGGTTTGTGCCTGTTCCGGTTTTTTACGATCTAAACCAAGCACTGCCACCCCGATAAAGGCCGAGAAAATAACCACTGCCAATGTCGATGTACGGCGTGCCCCCGTCATATCTTCAAAAGGATTCGAAGGAATAAATTCCAGCACCTGCTGTGGAATGGTCATATCCTGGACTGTTCCCAGTCGTTCTTCCATCTTCAGGCCCTGTGCCTGCTCCTTCTCCCCACTTTGAATCTCAATTGCTTTCAGATCAAAAGACAGGCTGGTTACAATACTTACTGAAGCAGCAATTGCCGTTGTAATCAGTAGCACTGCAATAATGGACACGCTTATTTTGCCAAGGTTCTGTCTTCCCTTCAAATTCATAATAGCCGAAATAATCGATACCATGATCAACGGAATCACGACCATTTGCAGCAAACGGACATAACCATTACCTGCAAGGTTGAACCAATCGACCGATTTGGTAATGACCTCTGAGCCAGACCCATAAGCGTACTGAAGAATAGCCCCGTAGATCAGCCCGAAGCCGAGCCCGGTAAATACTCTTTTTGTAAAAGAGATGCGCTTTTTCTGCATCCAGACCAACACGCCGAGCAGTGCAAGCAGCACGATAACATTCAAAATAATAAAGAAGGTATCCATATATCATTTCCTCCAAACTTAAACGTAAAATGTTTTCTAAAGTGACCCTTCAATCCGAAGATTACTATATCACAAAGCCAACTATTTTTGTAGGTTTTATTGAAATAAAAATAATAAAGCTGCTTCAGCCTTAGATTTTATGAAAACGACAAACAGCAAACCTTCGTAAGATGAAGGCTTGCTGTTTGTTATTCTGAACACAACGATTCGTATTCAATGTATACGTAGATTTTTCGACTGTCAGACGATCACTGTATATAACAGTTCCTGTTCCTTAACCACTTTTTGCTGATTTCCAGCAGGTTTCAACTCGCTAAACTGATCTACATTCGTAACAATAACAGGCGTAATCGTTTCGTAACCAGCCTTGCGGATCTCCATTAGATCAAACTCCAGTATAAGATCGCCTACTTTCACACGATCTCCTGCTTTAAGATGGGGCGTAAAATGAAGTCCTTTTAGTTTAACAGTGTCCATCCCAACATGAATGAGCATTTCAAGTCCTGAATCACTCACCAAGCCTACAGCATGTCCGCTCTTGGAAATGGAGAACACTGTGCCGTCAACCGGGGAAACAACCCGACCTTCGGAGGGTTCAATAGCCCATCCTCTACCCATAATTTCTTGAGAAAATGCAGGATCATTGACTTCACTAAGCGGTTTAACTTCACCCATAATTGGGCTGAATACCGGGATTTCCTCACCTTTCGGCAGCGAGTTCATCGCAGATTGTGCCACTTCCTCAGTGGAGATGTCACCGGCAGTATCTGCTGCTTGTGGTGCTTCTTCGTTCTTTTCATCTGTAAAACCGATCACATAGGTAACAATCGTAGCAACTACAAATGCAATGATGAGACCAAGAATTGCGTACAGGAATGTCGGTCCAATAAACATTGCCAAACCAGGCAAACCAACGAGTCCCCCAACGACGTATGCTTTTGTACCAAACAAACTCATGAAGCCCCCGCCGACAGCTCCGCCAATCAGCGCTGCAGTAAACGGTTTTTTAAACCGCATATTCACACCATACATTGCAGGCTCGGTTACACCCATAATAGCCGTCAAGCTTGTGGAGAAGGCCACTGTTTTGACTTTGGCATTTTTGGATTTCAAGAATACGCCAAGTGTAGCACCCGCTTGAGCCAAGTTAGCTGCACCCATAATTGGAATCATATAGTCATAGCCCAACGTTGCAATCGAACCGATCATAATAGGAACCAACGCGTAGTGCATACCCGTCATAATGATCAGCGAGAAGGTACCGCCCAGCAGCAGACCTGCAAGTGCACCTGTATTTTCAAACAACCAAGAGATACCGCCTGACAGGCCATTACCAATAATGGAGCCGAGTGGCCCTACAGCAACTAAAGTCAAAGGGACAATAATCAATAGAGTCAATGTCGGAACAACGAGCAGCTTCAGTGATGCATGTGTATACTTATCAATAAATTTTTCAACATAAGATGCTAGCCAGACTGCAATAACGATTGGAATAACGGTCGAAGAATACGTGGCCGCTGTCACCGGAAGACCAATAAAGCTAACCTTCACGTTAGATGCCAGTAAAGCTGTAATCGTCGGGTGCAAAATGGACGCACCAATCGCCGCACCAATAAACATATTACTGCCAAGTTTTCTAGCCGCACTCACAGCCAAAATAATCGGCAGGAAGTAGAATGCACCGTCACCTATTGCCGCTAAAATCGTATAGGTTTGGCTCTTATCGGACATCCAGTTCATCGCTACCAAAAGAGCAATGATCCCTTTGATCATACCTGCACCAGTGATCGCCGGTAAAATAGGTGTAAACATACCCGCAATAAAGTCGAACAGTTGACTGATCGGGTTTTGTTTTTTCTTGGATGCAGTGCTGGTGCTTGCTTCACTTTGCGGAGCCTTGGACATGTTGCTCACCAATGCTTTGTACACGTTAGCTACATCATTACCGATAATCACCTGAAACTGGCCGCCACTTTCCATGACTCCCATGACGCCATCCGTTTTTTGCAACTGCTCTTTCTGAGCTTTCTTATCATCGTGAAGGTTGAAGCGCAAGCGCGTCATGCAGTGAATGACCTGCTCTACGTTTTCTTCTCCACCGACCAATGTAAGTATCTCTTTGGATAATTGATTTCGATCCATGAGGTTTTCCTCTTTTCTTTTAAGGTATAAAGTGTGAAAATTCGGAACAAAAAAAACCTGAATACAGAAAGCAGACAGCTTGATAAAAGCCAATCTTCTTTCAGCATTCAGGTTTTGCCTTCTGGTTTAGAAGTAGCAATCCTAAATCCCTGATCATACATGAAATCATTGATTTTTAATGATACGCTCGATATGAATGGTGAGATACAGCATCTCATCCTGGGACAAGCTCCGACCATAGATCTTAGTCGTATAATCTCTTATTTTTTCCGCACAAGCATAAGCGTCCTTATATTGTACCTTAACCATATCATGAAGGGAATTATCTGTATTTTGTACAGGCGTTCCATTCATAACCCGTTGGGCAAAAAATTTGAGATGTGTAATAAAGCGGTAATAGCTTAACGACTCCTCATCCAGCTCCATTACAAAAAAGCGGCTAACAATGTTTATGATATCCTTGACAATATTAGTCAGGGTTATCGTTTCACGCATTTCACTGTTAAGCTGTGCATTCACCAAATGTAAGGCAATAAACGCCCCTTCATCATCTGGAAGTGTAACCCCCAGCTTGTCCTGAATCATGTGTAATGCTTTGGTACCAATTGCGAATTCCTTGCGGTACATTCGTTTGATTTCCCAGTAAAGTGCATTCTTGATGTCCATACCCAAACGATAACGCTCTATGGCAAAATGGATATGATCTGTCAGCGAAATATAGATGCTGTCATGCAACTCTACACCAAGTATCGTTTTGGCATATTGGATGATTTCATCAGAAATTTCAACATACTCAATAGGGATATCAGACATCAGGGTCATCAATTTGCGGGAAACTTCGGTACTTTCAAGCTTAAATATTTTCTCGATTTTCCCTTCTTCAATCTCATCGCCTGTGTTTTTTTTAAAAGCAATTCCTCTTCCCATAATGACTAATTCTTTCTGCTGTTCATCAATGACCGTTACGACGTTATTATTCAGCACCTTTGCAATCTTCATTCCATCACCTTAAGCCGCTTGGAGTAGTAAAAAAAGGCAATACCAAAACTGACACATAGTGCCTGTTTATGGTTTTGCCCGATATGCTCAGTAACAATCCATGATTGTGCAGTTTTGATTAACTGACATCATAATATCATATAAACACTGAGCTGACAAGATTTTTTTGTAAACACTTTCATGAGATGATTAGGCGCTAGCGCTGCAACTTAACTGTTAGAGTTCTTTTCCACATTCAAACCCGAGGAATCACTGATACGGGATGCGGATGCAATTTTTGATGGCCCCTCTTTTTCATCCACAAAGCCCATAAAATACGTAATTACGCCAGCCGTAACAAACGAAATCAGCATGCTCAAAATAGCGTAAACAAATGTAGCATCGGAAAACAGGGGTAAGCTTAGCAAGCCAGATAAGGCTGCAAAAGCAGTCAATTTCACTTCAAACAGACACATACATGCCCCACCAATAGCCCCGCCGACCAGTCCCGCGATAAGCGGTTTTTTGAAACGCACATTAACGCCATATAATGCCGGTTCAATGATTCCCAACATAGCCAACAGGCCTGTGGAAGCAGCGAGTGTTTTAACTTTGGCATTTTTGGACTTAACACATACGCCGAAGGCCGCGCCTGCCTGAGCCATAACTGCCGCCGCAACAACAGGAGTAATAGAATCATAGCCATTCGTAGCCATGGATTCTATTATGTTCATCGACATCATATATTGCATGCCTGCAAAGTGGAGCACAGGTATCGTCCCGCCAAACAGCAGACCTGCAAATACGTCCGCATCGTCAAACAGTGAAGCCAAACCATCCGACAAGTTATGAGCGAGGGACGTCCACAGCGGGCCAAAAACAAACAGCAATAAAGGCACAATCATGATAAGCGTCAATGTCGGAACGATCAGCAATTGAATTGAATAGCGGTCGAACCTTATCAATCCCTTTTCAATCTTCGATGCAAGCCAGACACCAATAAGGATCAGTATAAAAGAAGCAAGATACTGTTGCTCCACCACGGGTAAACCGTCTGAGTTCATTTTTAGGCTGGATTGCAGCAGCTCTATAATGCCGGGAGAATATGAGCTGATCCCAATTGCCGCCGCAATAAATATATTGCTACCAAGCTTTCTTGCTGCATTGATCGCTATCATAACGGGCAAAAAATAAAATACGCTCCCACCAATGTACCCTAAAGCGGTTAAGACTTGAGAATCAGAAAAAAAGTCTACCACCAATAAAACAGTCGCAATCCCCTGAATGATTCCTCCGCCAATTAGCAATGGCAAGAGCGGAATGAATACGCCTGAGATAAAATCAAACAGGCGACTGATCGGATTCCCTCTTCTATTCGCTTTATCTTGATCTATAGATGGCTTCTGGTTATCTTCTCCTTCAACCTTCAAATTTAATTCCTTAGTAAGTAATTCCTGGTCCATAACTGCCTTTTCCCCTTTTATATGTATATTGAAGGCCACATTCGAACTTATTAAAGCAAGCTTAGAAGAAGCTTGTAAAAAGTGGTATTCCTTATACTACTTATATTCCTTCTTTTTTACAATAGTTATAAAAGCACAGATAAAGCTTTTTAATTTCTTACTCCTGATAATTTACATCAAACTTACATCTAAACACCCAAGACCATAGTTATATATTTTTTGTTTGTTTTTGGGCAAATATGACTATTCAACCGTCTGTTAATTATGTAAAATAGGTCTAACCTACTTTTTAGTAAATCATGGATTACTTCCCTTTCTCATATCTTGTTCCTTGAATACAGCTGAAATATACATAGAATCCGAACATTTTCAGTCTTTTCTTCAAGCAAAGAAAGGAAAACAAGTAGATCATGGCGTGTCTAGTATCTCGTTGGACAAGCGTCCTACATCAAGCAGGGAAATTTGTCTGTTTTATTACCAGCATGTGAGAGGAGAATTTTCATGAAGCGTTTTAATCGTTCCCTCGGCGCAAAATTGCGAATTATGTTTTTGTTAATTCAGCTCTTTGCGTCCCTTCTGTTCAGTATTAGTTTTTATGCAGTGTCCATGAGTATCATCAATAGCAGTGTCATGCCTCAAGTAGATCAGTTGCTAGAGACTGGAGCAAAAAATGTGTATCAGGATCTCAATATTTCCTTAGCTGTTCAAGCTGGGCAAGGAAGCAGTTCTGATTCCGGCTCCGCTATGCAAATGGAAGCTTATCTTCAGGACAAGGTCGACACCCTCAAATTAGAATCGGCATATATTGCGGTTTTGAAGGATGATGGCAAGACCGAGGTTGTCGCACGAAACGTAAAATCAGCATATAAGGTTAAGGATGCGCTCGTTCCTGTTGAGGATATTAAAGAAGCCAAACAAGGCGAGATGAATATCAGTGGTATTTACAGTGACTCACACGGGGTACACAAAACCGCCTTCTTTGCTATATCGGGCAGCAATCTGGTGCTTGGCGTGAACGAAGATGTCGGATTCGTACAGGAAAAATCCCAACAAATTCTATGGATTTGCATAGGTATTACACTGGCAACACTTATACTGGGCGGAATTATTTCTACCCTTGTCATACGTAAAGTTGTGCAGCCTATTGCTGAATTGGTTCGTCATAGTGAAAAAATTGCCCAAGGTGACCTTTCGCAAGAAACGAAGGTTCAGGGAGTTAATGAAATTGCTCAACTTGCCCGCAGCTTTCAATCTATGTCTCACAACTTGAAGGAAATGATCGGCCACGTGCTTACAACATCAGGTGCAGTTGTTCAAGGATCGGATGAGCTGCTTCGGCGGACTGAGGCTATGAGTGTCAAAGTGCAGGACTCTACAGTTGCCGCTGAGGAAGTAGCCAAGGGAAGTACCAGCATCGCTTCTGCTGCTGCTGAAAATGCTCAGGCTATGGAAGAGATCGCTCAAGGAGTTCAGCATATCGCTTCCTCTGCCAATGATGTATCTGACCAAATCAGTGAAGCAACCAAAGAAACGGTTAATGGGAATACACTTGCTCAAAAAGCTGTAGCTCAAATGTCACAGGTAGGACACGCTGCCGATGAATCGCTTCGATACATACATAGTATGAACGAACGCTCAGAAGCTATCGGCAGCATCGTCTCTGCAATTTTCGATATTACAAAGCAGATTCAGATGTTGTCGCTGAATGCCTCCATCGAGGCTGCCCGCGCGGGCGAACATGGACGAGGCTTCGCCGTAGTTGCCGGAGAAGTTCGCAAGCTCGCAGAGCAATCCAAAGAAGCAACACAGGAAATTTCGGACTATTTGGTTACCATTCAGGAAGTGTCGAAGCAATCTGTGGACTCTGTGACCCAGGTTAGCCGTGAAATTCATTCGGGAACGGAAATGGTTCAACAGGCGAGTTTCGCCTTTAGCCAGCTAAGTGAGTTCATGCAAAAGATCAACGCTACGATTCAAACGGTATCCGCAGCAACGGAGCAAGTATCCGCCAGTTCGGAGGAAGTATCTGCTTCCGTGGAAGAGACAGCTCTCATCGCTGCCAATGCACAGCATATGATTCAGGAGATCGGTTTTAATGCCGATGAGCAGCTGAATGAAATGGAAAGCCACAGTGAGGTTGTTCGTCAATTAAGCCAACAAGCAACTGAACTGCAAAAGGCGGTTCAAAAATTTAAAATTTAGTAAGCTGATATCCTAAAAAAGGTATCTCTTAGTCACAAAAATGACTGTAGAGATACCTTTAATTTTTACAAATGATTTTTTATGAAATTGGTGAACTTATCCCCAGGATGCGATAAATTTGCTCCATATCCAAATGAGTGCGTACCACCTCTGCGACACGGTCAAACTCTTGTTCCTTGGCTTCACGCACAGTAAAAGTGCTGTCCAAAGGTACCAAGCCCTTGGCTTGTCTCAGTCCATCCAACCAAGACCTGCGAAAACGGTCATTATCAAACACACCATGCAAGTAGGTTCCCCATACCCTACCGTCTGTCGTGCCCCAACCTTCCTCAAAGGCGGTTCCTTCACCACGCCGAATCTGGAACAATGTTTTCATTTTTGTTGAGACTAGAGCCTTGTCTATAGATATGCGCGGTTCTGGGACATACTCTGTAACACCCATATGTATTTCATAGCCTCCAATGACTGGTTTCGAGGCAGAACCTGAATCAGATGCAGAGCTTAGCAAAAGCGGGCAATGATTAGACAGGGTTCCTTGAACGCGCACGGTTTGCTTTTCCTTTAAGAAGGTCGTGGATAGTGCTAGCCAACCTAACCCATCTGCCTGCTGCGGCAACCCAGATTCGACGGCATCGGGATCAAAAAGCGCTGTACCCAGCATCTGATAGCCTCCACAAATGCCAACCAGCTGCGTGCGTCCTGTCTTCACGGCCTCTCGAATGTCATCCTCCAGCCCTCTTTCACGCAATTCCAGCAGGTCTCCGATGGTGTCTTTGGTTCCTGGTAAGATAATGGCATCTGGTACGCCCAATTGTCCGGCCTCTGTAACATAACGCACGCTTACGTCTGGCTCTGCAGCCAAAGCATCTGTGTCGGTAAAATTGGAAATACGCGGATATCGTATCACCGCAATATCCAATTCTTTATCCTTTGCTGATTCCTTAGGCTTCTTGTCCAGTACCACCGAATCCTCTGCCTCAATACGAATGTCCGGTAAATAGGGCAGTACACCGAGTACAGGAATGCCTGTCCGTTCTTCCAGCCAGTCTAATCCTGGTTGAAGCAGGGACAAATCGCCTCTGAATTTGTTAATGATAAATCCACGGATACGCTGTACTTCATGGGGCTCCAGCAACTCAATGGTCCCTACCAAAGAGGCAAAGACACCGCCCCGGTCGATATCCGAAACCAGCAATACTGGAGCATCCGCCCAGCCTGCAAGGTTCATATTTACAATATCGCGGTCCTTTAAATTAATTTCTGCCGGACTGCCTGCCCCTTCCATAAGCACAATATCATAGGTATCGCGCAGCCGATTCAGCGCATCCATAACGGTGTGCTTGGCTTGTGGCAAAAAATCCTTTCGGTAATCGGAGGCGCTCATATAGGCATAAGGTACACCGTGTACAACAATTTGTGAGTGCATATCCTTGACCGGCTTAATCAGAATCGGATTCATGTCGGTCGTCGCCTCAATACCACAAGCTTCAGCCTGTACTCCCTGTGCACGTCCAATTTCCTTGCCGTCCTCGGTAACATAAGAGTTTAACGCCATATTTTGTGACTTAAACGGTGCGGGACGGTAGCCGTCCTGCAGAAAAATCCGGCACAGTGCGGTCGTCACCACGCTTTTGCCCACATCCGACGCTGTTCCTTGAAGCATTAATATAGCTGCCGGGTTCGTGCGGGACGGTTCGAAAGTTGACAATTGCCTCTTCCCCTTTAACGAATTCATTTCAAATTTGGTCACAGCCCGTACAAAATGACAATTAACAGCAACAAAACCGTCTCCAGCAATTCGTTCAAAGCTCCGTATATATCCCCCGTAAGCCCCCCAAGACGGTGGTTAATACGGTTTGCTGTAAAGGTTCCAACTCCGTAGGCCAAGAGCGGAAGCAACACAAATGTTATCCAGATTGGAAGACTTTCAGCATACGAAAGAAGCATCTGTAAGTGTGACCCTGCCAACGACAGGTTCCCTGATTCCTCTGTTACTGTGGCTACGCCTGCAAGAATATATTGGCCTGCGGCAGCACCTAGCGTCACGACTACAGCCCAGAATAGGGCCAGTCCGACACGTCCACCACTCATATCTGCAAAACGCGCCGCCAGTCCATCATCGTTGCGGGCTTTAGGCCAGCGCTTCATTGCATGTACCATAAACCAACGGCTCCAAACCATCGGAAGCAACAACAAGCCGGACACATTCCGTTCAGCCAGCACGGTATACAGCAAAGCAGCCTTGAGCATGAGTAGCAGTACACAAGCAATAACCCCCATCGCTCCTACACGGCTATCTTTCATAATCTCCAGCATCCGTTCACGGGACCGGTAGCTGAATAAGGCATCAGCCGCATCCATCCACCCATCCAGATGCAGGCCGCCTGTCAACCAGACCCAGATAGCCAGGGTAAGAATCGCACACGGCAGTGGTGGCAGTACCATAGTAGTAATCGATGCAAAGCCCCAAACGATAATGCCAATAACCACTCCAACCAGCGGATAATAGCTTGCACTGCGTTTCAGCAGCTCCGGGGAAAAATCCAGCTCCGCCTTGACCGGTAGACGGGTTAAAAATTGAAAAGCCGCAGCAACAGCCTGACGTTCACGGCTCATAGCTTATATTCCAACTGTTTAAGTTCTACGGGAATGCCCGCCGTCACTAAAAAAACTTCATCACAAAGACGGGCGATCCGCTGATTCATCATTCCGCTCAAATCCCGGTACAGCCTTCCAAGTGGATATTCTGGTACAATACCGTCACCGACCTCATTGGTTACGATGACGAGCGATCCCGAATACTGCTCCACAGCTGCCGTCAGTTCATCCATGGCGGCTCTGGCCGCTGCTTCGCCGTCCTCACCCGCGGCCAGCAGCACGTTCGACAGCCACAGAGTCAGGCAGTCGACCAGCACCATAGGCGCAGGCTGCGACGCTTGAGCATCGCCAAGCTGTCGCAGCAGCTCCGGCAGCGCCTGCGCTTCCTCCAGCGTCTGCCAGTCATACCCGGCAGAATTGCGCTGGAGTCGATGAAGGGCGATGCGTTCCTTCATCTCCACATCATAGGCTTGCGCTGTTGCAATGTAGCAGGCGCGCGGGGCGCGCGACATGCATAATCGCTCGGCAAAGTCGCTTTTTCCGCTGCGTGCCCCGCCGGTCACGAGCGCCTTCATCGCTGCGCGGCTCCCTGACCGTCCGATACGCCTGCATCGGCAAAGGTCGCCATTTCGCGCATAATACGGCACGCCGCATCAACCAGGTGCAAGCTAAGCGCACCGCCCGTGCCTTCCCCGAGCCGCATGTCCAAATGAAGCATAGGCTCCAGCTTGAGCTGGCGGAGCACCGCTGCGTGTCCACGCTCGTCCGAGGCGTGCGAAGCAAGCATGTACGCCGCGCTCGCAGGCGCAAGCGCGCGTGCAGCAAGAGCAGCCGCGCCGGAAATAAAGCCATCCAGCACGACTGGACAGCGGTGTGCGGCTGCGCCGAGGATGACGCCTGCCAGGGCGGCAATCTCCAGACCGCCGACCTTGGTCAGCACGTCGAGCGCGTCATTTCCATCTGGCTGGTTCACGTCCAATGCGCGGCAGACCACCGCTATTTTACGGGTAAGCCCCGCGTTATCTACCCCCGTGCCCCGGCCTACGATAACCTCCGGTTCCAGTTCGGTAAGGGCACATACGACCGCAGCACTGGCTGTCGTGTTCCCGATACCCAACTCCCCGGTAACGAATAGCCGTGTGCCATCTTTGAACGCTTTGGCTACAGCTTCAGCTCCGGCCAAAATCGCCTGCTCCGCTTCCGTGCGCAGCATCGCTGGACCTTTAGCCATATTCGAAGTGCCCATGCGTACCTTACGGTTCACCAAATTCGGGTGAGAAACATCCGCATTCACACCAACATCTACTACCTGGACATCGGCGCCCGCATGACGCGCCAGCACATTAATTGCTGCGCCGCCTGACAGCATGTTATACAGCATCTGCTGCGTGACCTCAGCTGGAAAGGCGCTAACTCCCTCTTCGCACACTCCATGATCCGCAGCCATGACCATCACCGTTTTACGAACAAATTCAGGCTTGTCCACTCCAGTTATTCCTGCTAGCTGAATGACCAAACTCTCCAGCTTTCCAAGACTTCCCGGTGGTTTTGTTAATTGGTCCAAATGGGCTGAAGCTGCCGAAGCCGCCACCCCATCCAGCTGGGCAACGCTATCGATCAATTGACGCAGCTTGTCGTTCATCCCTTCCACTCCCTGCTCCTTTTTATGTTCACCATATCCTATTGATCTCCTGTAGACGCAACGCCTCTGCGCAGCAAGAGCTGCGGCACGCCGCTATCGGGATGCGGAAGCATCACAGGCTCCACACCATATACACGACGAATCCGGTCCTCCGTTAACAAATCCGATGAAGCACCCAATCCCTCAACTATTCCATCCTTAAGTACAAGCAAATTATCGCAAAATTGAGCCGCCAAATTAAGATCATGCAGGACAGCAATGATTGTCACACCCGTTTCTTGACGCCATTCTGCCAGCAACTCCATAAATTCAAGCTGGTAGCGCAAATCTAGATAGGTCGTAGGTTCGTCCAGCAGCAATATCTGTGGCTCCTGTACCATCACTTTTGCCAATGCTACACGCTGTCGCTGTCCTCCACTCAAGCGGTCCAATGTTCTGTCGGCCAGTGAAGTGAGGCTTAATCGTGCTAGAACCCGATCGGTGATCGCCTCCACATCAACTCCCTTTTCCCTCCCTAGCCAGTCCTGATGAGGGAACCGTCCCATTTCTATAATTTCCCTAACGGTGTATCTCACTGAAGGTAGTCCCTCCTGCTGGAGAACAGCTACAAGTCGGGAAAGCTCTTTTCTGCTGTAGCTACCGATCCTTTGACCATAGATACGAACACTTCCAGCAGTCGGCTGATCTACACCAGAAAGCAGATGCAGCAAGGTCGATTTTCCACTCCCGTTCGGACCAATGATTCCCCACCAAGCTCCTTCATCTACGTTCCAGCTAATATTTTTCAACACCTGGAACTCTCCATAAGCACGGGTAAGACCTGCTACCTCTAGCGCCCGATCATGCACCTTCTGTGTTTCACTTTGTTCGGTCACAACAGATCCCCCCTGCGCAGCTTCTTGTTCCGGTACAGGAGATACGCAAAAAACGGTGCCCCAACAAAGGCCGTCATAACGCCCAGAGGAATTTCCGTTGGGGCCAGCAACGTGCGTGCTGCCGTATCTGCCCAAGCCATAAAAATAGCCCCACCCAGTGCAGATAACGGAACAATCATCCTATAATCAGGGCCTGTCATCAGACGGATAATATGGGGTACAACGAGTCCGACAAAACCAATGACTCCACATACCGAGACAGCGGCAGCTGTCAGCAGCGTGGATATGATCAGAACAGACAGCTTCGTCGCATCTACATGAACCCCCATATGAGACGCTTGACGTTCACCCAAAGCCAGAATATTCAGCACCCGTGCCCTGTTCCATAAAAAAAACAGTCCTATGATCACGTAAGGTAACAGAATTCCTGTATATGACCAACCTCGCAGACTAAGACTTCCCATCGTCCAATACAATATTTCATTGACCGTTTCCTTCGACATGGCTGTCAAAAAGGAAACAATGGCTCCGAGAAAAGATTGCATCACCACACCTGATAAAATGAGGCTTTGTGTGGGAATTTTCCCGCCTTCTCGTGCCAATGTCAGCACCATCCACAACGTCAGCATTCCGGTTATAAATGCTACTAGCGGAAGCGTCCATATACCCACAAATGAAAATTGGAGCCCCCAATAAATCAGTACTGCTGCTCCTACCGAAGCCCCCGAGGATACCCCCAGTGTATACGGATCAGCCAAGGGATTACGCAACACCCCCTGAAATCCGGCTCCCGCCAGCGCCAGCGCTGCTCCAACCAACATTCCCAGTAACACCCGTGGCAGTCTGACCTTTAAAATAATCTGCTCTGCGGATGTATTCCAATCCGGTATAAACGTATCGCCTAACCACGGTAGGTGGTTGATCAAAATACCTGTGATCTGGTTGACCGGAAGACTGACCGAGCCGATGCCAAGACAGAGCAGTAGCGTCAGCAGCAGCAAGACAAGACCTGTCCCCCCAAAACCGATCAGTCTACGGTTCATTTGAAAATTTCAGGGTACACGCCCTTAGCCACTTCCTTAAGACCTTCTGTTACACGTGGACCTGGACGGCTGATCAAATTATCATCTACGGCAAATACACGATTGTTACGAACAGCCGATATTTGCTCCCATCCACTGCGAGCTTTTATGATATCGCCGAGGGACTGGCCTGTTTTGTCATCCTTCACACTTTTGCTGTATAAAATCACGTCAGGGTTTGCAGCTATAATATTTTCCTCACTGATTTGGTACCATCCCTTCTGCGTGGCACCTACATTTTCGCCACCAGCTAACGTAATCAGTTCGTCCATAAACTCGCCTTTACCCACTGTCCAGCCTGGTGAAAACTCGACGTATACCCGCAGCTTCTGCCCTTTGCCGATATTTTTAACTCCTTCTTTCACTTCCGCTACATCTGCTCTCATCTTGTCAGTCACCGCTCTCGCTTCTTTCTGATGATCGGTGATTTTCCCATACAATTCGATGTTAGCTATGACATCTTCAACTGTCTTCGGTTCTGTTTTAAAAATCATAATTCCCATGTCACGCAGTTTAGTCGTAGCCTGTTCACTAAGTGAAATCCCTGCAAAAACGACATCAGGGTTCGCAGCAATAATCGCCTCTTCGTTCGGTTTCATAATACCGCCCACTTTAGGCTTTTTCGTAGCTGCCTCCGGGTAATCAGAGTAGTCGGAGACACCAACAATTTCCTTGTCCAGTCCGATAGCGAACAACGCCTCGGTTTCTGCCGGAGAGACGGAAACGATCTTGTCCGGTGCCTTTTTAAATGTAAATTCCTGACCTGTTGCATCCTTAACCGTTAGCGGGTAAACCGTTTTGCCCGGAGGCTCTTGTGCGGTTACGGTCTGTCCCGGCTGCTGTGAAGAAGCTTGGCCCGCTGTATTTTCTACATTTTTTCCATTCGCGCCACATGCACTCAGCACAACTGTCAATGTCAGCGCCAATAGACCTGTTGTCCATACCTTTATTTTTTTTCCTGCCATGATTTGCACCCCTTCATACAAAAATCGTTAAGAGCGTTACTTGAACATCATCCGATATTTTTCTCATTTCAGCCTTCTTTTCCTATCAAAAACCCCCGCATCCTCATATCAGGATACAGGGGTCACGTTAGCACAGATCGTGCGCAGGCGGGCAGCTTCTTTCCGCATGGACAGTCACTGCGAACACGTCATCCTTTCCTCGAAGGATTATGGTGACAGGCGGACGGGCAGGTATCCTGACTTATGGAAGAGGCATGCCCTGATATTCTTTCACATGCTTGGCGGCACATGTAACAGGGCTAATGAGCATGTTTCCATTTACAGTGGCGGGACCGCGTCGGAATCACACCGACTTCCCTTTTAACAGCGCAATGAAGAAAAGCAAGTTCCCTCACACGGCGCCGACCTCGTCTGCTGGATATTTGATGTAGTGTAGTCAAGCCGTTCTTTTACTTGATGATTATAGGTTAAAAAGAGTTAGCTTACAACCCAAACAGCTGCTTGATTCACCACAACTCCCCTAGTGAAAAAACAATTTTGCTATACAATTGTGCAGTCCTGCCAGCCTTAAGTGAAGCCTAATCGCTTCTCCCGGTTTTGGATTCAGGCTCCAAAAATCATGATCTGGTATCAGCATACAAACCAATTGGCGAATTACACCACCATGCGTGACAGCCAAAACAGAGGGCGGTGCAGCATTCAACTCTATTGGCTGAACCTCCAAAGCAATGCGCCACGCAAACAGAGAGTCAAGGAATTCGCGCAGACGGTTCACAAAATGGTCCCAGGACTCTCCTCCAGGCGGGGTGATTCGTTGTGGCTCATCAATCCAAGCACGATACAACGCCACATCCTTAAGCATGTCATACGTTTTTCCATCCCAATCGCCAAAGTGAAGCTCTCGCAGACGTGGTTCCATGATAGAAGGCATAGCAGATAGAGAACGTTCAGCCGGCAATGCTGATTCCGGCAAAATGATCTGCAAGGTCTGGCGACATCGCATTAAGTCGCTGCAATAGATTCGAGTAAAGGATTGGCCCTGCAATTTTTCCTGTACAGGCTTTAATTCCTGCTCTGCTCCCGGCAGCAAACCCAAGTCGGTGTGTCCCAGATATCGACGTTCCTTATTCCATAAGGTTGTGCCGTGACGAACTAGCACAAGTTCCATGTCCCACTGTAGATCTTCATTAGCATCATTCAGCTCACTAAGCTGTTGCAAGTTCGGACTTGGTACACGTTCTCGCGCTTTTTTTCCTTCTATATTTTGTTTCAAAATGATGTCACCCCTCACTGCACCCATCCCAGGGCAATACATCCTGCGGCCCCTAACCAACACAACCCTACAAACATAGTGGATACAGCGAACATCAGCCGGATTGTATGCCGGATATCTTTCGATTCCAGCGGTCGTATCGCTTCGCCCATATATGCTCGAAACGAGCGTATGCCATGATACACGTTATAGCCACCAAGACGAATCCCCAGCGCACCTGCCACCGCTGATTCGGGAAAGCCGCTGTTTGGACTGGGGTGCAGACGGGCATCCCGCTTGACTGTACACCAGCTTCGTGCAGCATCCAGCCGATACAACCAGGCCGCTATTACAAGCATAACTGCTGTCAGTCGAGCCGGAATGTAGTTAGCTACATCATCCAGACGTGCTGAGGCCCAGCCTAAATGCAGATACTTTTCATTTTTGTAGCCAACCATCGAATCAAGCGTATTTACAGCTCGATATGCCAGTGCCAAGGGTGCTCCTCCAATCAGAGCATAAAAAAGCGGGGAAATAATGGCGTCCACGATATTTTCAGCGACCGTTTCGACGGTACCACGTACGATTTCAGGCTCGTCAAGCTGCTGTGTATCCCTTCCGACAATCATGCCCAGTTCCCGACGTGCCATAGCCAGGTCGTTCGCCTGTAACGCTCGGTATACTGACATTCCTGCGTCCTTTAGCCCTTTGGAAGCAATCGTAGTTGCGATCAGAACAATTTCTGCGACGACGGACAACCACGGGTGAATCCAGGCAAGCACACGCAACAGCCCCCAGGCAAGCACAAAAGAGCCTCCTGCCACAATAAGTGGAAGCAGCATGCCCGCACGTTTCAGTCCCTGGTCACTGCGGGCCTTACGACGAATCGCTTTTTCCAATGCTGAAATGGCATGTCCCATGCCGATGACTGGATGCGGCAACCATCTCGGATCACCGATTAGCCTGTCCAGCAGATAGGCAGCCATGATAACCAAGCTAACGATCACGCCGCTGATCCTCCTCCAGCACTTCACGGAGTGCAGACAGCAGCCTATCGTTGGCTTCGGCGTCCTTGACCGCAATTCGAAAATGGCTCGCCGACAGCCCCGGATACATGGCACAGCTACGTATAAGAATTCCACGCTGTCCAAGTGCCCGCTGAATAGCTGATGCACTCCACGTTCCCGGCGCTCTTGCCAGCACGTAATTGGCTTCGCCGGGAACGACACCGCAGCCCCATTCCGCCAAGGCAGTCAGTAAGCGACTACGCTCCGTAGCAATCAGTTCCTGTGTGCGGCGCTCATAAGCTTGCCCACTTCTCAGACACGCCTCCCCGGCCAGCAACGCCAATCCATTAACACTCCAGGTCACCTGTTTGGCCGTCATTTGCCGGATATAATCTGGATGAGCAATCGCATAGCCCAATCGCAAGCCGGGAATGGCATAAAATTTGGTCATCGATCGGATCAAAATCACATGTGGAAAGCGATCCAGCACAGGCAATAGTGAGATTTGCCGTTCCAAAGGGATAAAGTCAATAAAAGCTTCATCCACTACCAGCACGGTATCCGTTCTGCCAGCCGCTTCTGCCAGCTCATATAGCTCCTGCTCGCCATATTGCACACCGTTCGGATTATTCGGCTGCCCAAGGAACAATACTTCTACCTGCTCCATGAGCTGAAGAATGTCGTCCACGTCCGCCTTCCATTGAAGCGAGGCCTTCCCGTATACCCGGTGGACCTCGGCTCCGAATTTGCGAGCCAGTTCAGCATATTCCGAAAAACACGGCTCCACTGTGCCCACTCGCTTGGGAGCCAAGCCCAATAGCAAAAGCGCCATGCTTTCAGCCGCGCCGTTACCGATGCTCAACGACTCGGGTGGAACCTGTAGTCGCCGTGCGAGCATATTTTTAAAATGGCGGTGTCCAGGGTCTGGGTAACGAATCACCGTGTCAAATGAGCTCTGCAGCGCCTCAAGCACCTCCGGTGGCGGACCAAGCGGATTAATATTCGCGCTAAAATCCACAAAATCCGCAGCAGCTCCTCCAAATGTCGCGGCAGCTGTTTCCCTGTCCCCGCCATGACCGTAAACCTCTATCATTGCCTATCATCCTTTCCGGCCATTTCCAATCATTTAGCTCCATTATGAGGCTGTTTTTTGCGTCCCGTCAATGCAAATGAGCTTTTGTGTACCTGGCTTACTTGGGTTACAATAGAGAGAGGCACACATAAAAATACACAGTTTGCATACACGGAGGAATGGACATGCTGTTCATCGACAATCAGGGCATACACGATCCAGCCATTAATCTTGCCATTGAGGAATACGCACTCAAGCATTTACCGCTGGATGACAGCTATCTGCTGTTTTACATTAATCAGCCTTCTATTATTATAGGCAAGCATCAAAACACCGTTGAAGAAATCAACGCTGAGTTTGTGAAAGACAATAATATTCAAGTCGTTCGTCGCCTGTCTGGCGGCGGGGCTGTATATCATGATCTCGGTAACTTAAATTTCAGCTTCATTACCAAGGACAACGGGGAGTCCTTTCATAATTTCCTCAAATTTACGCAACCTGTTATCGACGCCCTGCACCAAATGGGAGTAGAAGCCGAAATGACTGGACGCAACGATCTGCAAGTCGGAGAACGTAAAATTTCAGGAAACGCTCAATTTGCCACACGTGGACGTATGTTCAGCCATGGTACATTGATGTTCAACCTGAATCTGGACAATGTGGCTGCATCACTGCACGCCAATCCCGAGAAATTCAAATCCAAAAGCACAAAATCCGTCCGTAGTCGCGTGGCTAACATCAGCGAACTGATGGACCGAGAGATGACCATAGAACAATTTCGCGAGGAATTGCTGCGATCCATTTTTGGCTCAGAATTGGATCAGGTGCCTCAATATAAGCTCACCGATGAGGATTGGGCTAAAATCCATGAAATTTCCAAAGAACGCTATCAATCGTGGGATTGGAACTACGGTCTATCCCCTGAGAGCAATATCAAGCACACACGTAAATTCCCGGTCGGTATTATAGATATCCGCATGGATCTGAAGGAAGGCTACATCCGTGATATTAAAATCTATGGGGATTTCTTCGGTGTAGGTGATGTCGCTGATATTGAAAATATCCTGCGCGGCAAGCGCTATGATGAAGGTGAGGTCCGTCAAGCCTTATCCGCTCTCGATTTGAAGCATTACTTTGGTAATATTGAGCTGGACGACTTTGTTGGACTTGTATTTTTGGAAGACTAACCGTTACTTTTTTCCAAGGTTTCAAGCCAATACTTCAGTGGTTATAAGGGGACAGGCTCTTATGGGCGCCGTCCCTTTTTCAATGCAATATTGTCATTTTGAATATTATAAGATACAATTTTAATATTGCCCCATGATAGAGATAAAGGAGAGAATACCGATATGTATAAATTAATTGCCATTGATATTGATGATACTCTCATTAATGACCAGAAAGAAGTTACTCCAGCGACACAACAGGCTTTGGAAGCTGCTGTAGCTAAAGGTGTGGTGGTTACTCTCGCTACTGGACGAGCTTATGCCTCCGCGCACAAAATTGCACGCCAGACGGGGTTGAACGTACCGATCATTACCTACCAAGGAGCTTTGGTTAAAAACCTGCTGGACGAAAACGTGCTGTATGAGCGTTATGTTCCACTCGTAGCTGCACGTCGTCTGTATGAATTCTGCGTGGAACGCAATCTGCATTTGCAAACATATATAGATGACAAGTTGTACACACGTGAAGATAATCAAAAAATTAAAGATTACACCGAGCTGAACAACACGGAATATTTTGTAGAGCCTGTGTTCAGTAAAGTTATAGAGCAACCGGCTCCTAAATTGCTGATTATCGACGAGCCGGAAGTATTGGACGAATTAATTCCGGAACTTCGCGAATTGCTTGGCAGTGAAGTGCATATTACAAAATCGAAGCCTCATTTCCTGGAAATTATGCATCATGAAGGCACCAAGGGCCACGCTCTTGCCTTCCTTGCAAACCATTTTGGTTGTGATCTGTCGGAGACCATTGCCATCGGCGACTCTTGGAATGACCATGAAATGCTGGAATGTGCCGGTCTTGGCATAGCGATGGAGAATGCGATTCCTGATTTGAAAAAGCTGGCTGATTACATTACTCGCAGCAATAACGAAGACGGTGTTAAGCATGCCATCGACAAATTTGTACTCAATGTGGAATAAGCAAAAAAGTGATTATTAACAGATATTTTTGAATGAAGCATTACAACAACAAAGCCTCCAAACGCTGCATGTTTAGTAATATACGGCAGTTTGGAGGCTTTTTCTATCACATTACATCATATCCTAACAACTTCGAAATATCAGGCAGCAGAGCGTACTTTGCGTCTGTTCACCAGACGGATAATTCCGTTATTCATACACATCAACCCGGTCACAATGAGCAGCACCCCTGCCAGCATCCACCAGCTTACATGTTCTCCATATAAAAAAGCACCCAGGCCTACAGCAATCGGTGGTGAAATATAGAGCCATGTGGTCGGAAACAATGGATTTGTACGCGCCATAAGCCAGTAAAATAGTGTCTGCGCAATCATGGAGCCAAACAAAATCAAATAAAATAAAGAGCCTACGGCAGGCAGCAGATTCCATTCCCCAGAATTCCAAGGCTCCGTGAAAGCCGACAGTACTAGCAGCATCCAACCCCCATGGAACATTTGGGCTGCATTTAAGGCAATCGGGTTCGTATCACGAAACGCCTCCATGACTCGCTTGGAATAAAGGGCTCCTCCCGAATAGCATAGCTCACCCAGCAAAATGGCCATACAGCCTGCCAGCCACAGACCACTGATTTGAACGGCCAAGCCGGGCAATACCACCAACACGACCCCGAGAAAGCTGATCATGCAGCCCATAAGCGTAATTCGTGTTGTCTTTTGCCGCAGTATTGCAGACTGCATCAGCACAATCATCATCGGTCCAGTTGCTGACAAAATAGCACCGATCCCCGAACTGACATATTGCTCTGCCCAATACAGTGTTGAGAATGTACCGAAGGTCGTTCCCGTGCCAATCAGCAGCATTTCCTTACGCCATAATAACGACCACCGAACCTTTCCTGACAGCCTCATCGCAATAAACAAGATTGCCCCTGCTGCCATAAAACGTGCGCCTGCCGATAAGAATGGCGGAAGTCCTGCCTCCACTCCCACTTTGATAGCCAAAAATGTGGTGCCAAAAATAAGACACATAACTGTAAAAGCGATACCAATCATGACACTTCCCTCTCCCTTCTATTACTCACAAGCATACAAGGAGACAGACAGAACAGATGGACACCTACAGAACAGTTTTGTACGTTTTGGAAGTGCTGTATAGTACAATACACATAAAGGAGCGTGGACAGCATGGGCAAGGTTAACAGCGAATTATTGTTTTCAGCAGAAAATATCTCGACAGAGCCGAGCTTAAAGCTGTATGAGCAGGTCGTCCATTACGTAAATGTGCGGATTGATCGCGGGGACTGGCCAGCAGACGCTAAATTACCGTCCGTGCGAAGTCTGGCTCAGGAGCTGGGTGTGCATCGGTTAACCGTATTCCGGGCATATCAGGAGTTAAAGCAACAAGGACGCATCTATGTAAAAGATAAATCGGGATATTACGCTCATGCTTCCCATGCAGCAGAATTGGGAACATGTACTGCCTATTCGGAGCGCTCATCCACAAAGCGGATCTTCCAATCGGAATCCTTTTACATGGCAGACGATCCGTCTGTTTCCGTCTGGAGAGGACTGGATGGACTCACCCAGGTTCATGCCGTGAACGCAGACTTCCAATTTTCCAAGGCCCTGATTGATCCCTCTCTCCTGCCTAACCGATATTGGAGAGAATTAATGATGCAGCTGTTTGAAAAGCATCCGAAAATCGCGGCTACCTATTCTTCTGTGCAAGGAGATGCTGAGCTTCGTGATGCCATGGCGCAGCATTTTAGCACAGATAAGCATTTCGCAGTATCAACAGACGAAGTACTGATTACCTCCGGCGCACAGCAGGCTATCGATTTGGTTTCCCGTTCTCTGGTCCGTACAGGAGATCGTGTATTAATTGAACGTCCGGCCTATGGTCCCGCTATGGAAATATTCCGTAGACAAGGAGCCCGTCTGACTGTAACTGACATGCGGCCAGAAGGTTATGATATGGATCAGATTGAATGGTGCCTGAAAACGGAAAAACCGCGTCTCTTCTATATAAATCCGACCTTTCACAATCCGACCGGCTTTACGCTCCCTGATGAGCAGCGCAAACGGCTACCCGAACTAGCTGAGCGCTACGGCTGTCTTATTGTCGAGGATGACAGCACCTATGATATCAGCTTTGGTCAAAAGCCACCTTCTCCGATTTTCGCCTATGATATCTCGGGAAGCGTCGTCTATATTCGCAGCTACAGCAAATATGTCGCACCTGGTCTGCGAATCGCAGCCGTAACCTGTCGGCGCCAGCTCATGAACAGCCTGCTAAGCGTCAAAGCGTTGGTGGACAATGGATCGCCGTTGCTGAATCAAAAGCTGTTTTTACAGTATTTCCAATCGCCACGTATGCAGCAGCATCTAAAAAAGCTATGCATCGCGCTCCAGATTCGCAAGGAAACGATGGAGACCACTCTCCGTGATTCCGGTTGGACATGGACCAGCCCGGCGGGGGGACTCAACCTGTGGCTCCAACTACCTTCTACGATCAAACCTAATGAGCTGCTGGCCAAAAGTATACAAGAGTCTGTTTCCTTTGTGCCTGGCAATGTATTTGATCCCACCGGCGCAGAGGGTAAAACGCATATACGGCTGTCCTATTCCTACGCCAATGAGCTGCAAATCAAAGAGGGGATCTCCACACTTCTACGCATCAGTCGAACGATGTAAATCGTTATTCTAACGGCAAGCTCATGCCTGTGTGTGCCAAGCTGATCCCTTTCAACAGCCCGTAGTTGTGTGTGATATCTACATCATGGGACATATGTGTAAATACCGTGCTTCCGGGCTTCAGTCTTCCTACAAGTTCCTGGGCCTCCAGCATGTCATATACCGAGCGGGTGGTATACTCCGCTTCCTCATGGTAAAAGCTCGTCCCCAGCACGAGTAAATTCAGATTATGTAAAGGTAAAATTTCCGCTTCGTTCAGTCCAATCGAATCCGAACAGTAGGCCCATGAGAAGCCGTCTTTTTCCAAACGATAAGCGTAAGCATATCCGTTCTTCCCGTGATTCACACGCCATCCCCGGATGTTCCATCCGCCAAGTTGGACTCCCTGATCGACCGGAATAAGATCCAGGTTTCCGGGGAGCCAGGAAAATTGACGCAAGATCGTGTCGATCACTTCCTGTGGAGCGAACAAGCGCCCTCTGTTCCCGGTCCAGCGACAGGCATCCGCCCATTCTGGCAATCCTCCAATATGGTCAAAGTGTGCATGCGTCACGAGGATCGTAGAGATAAAACGCAGACTGCGCAATTCTAGCTGTTTGCGCCAGTCAGGGCCACAATCAATCATAAAATCCTCTGTCCCGCTTTCAATCAGCACAGACGACCTCAACCTTACATTTGCTCCTGTCGTACGAGCCTCAGTGCACACGAGACAATCACAATATACACGCGGAACCCCCATTGCATCCCCCGTGCCAAGAAAAATAAGCCGATTCATGAGTTAACTCCTATCTATCTGGGTGTTTTTACTACTATTATAACGAACATACCAAGTCTTCGTAAATCACTCCAGCGACCAACGACAAAAGGAGCATGTCCAAAGCCGTAAAACAGGCCAGACATCCCCCTTATATGTGATCTTTTTATTTTAGATGATGATAGGCATGGGATCTTCCTTCAGGCGGTTTTCCACCATCCAGCTGGACTCCTCATTATATAGATAGGCCCGATGCACCAACACTCGCACCTGCTGACCAGGTTCCAACGTAGATTTCTCCAGCGAGCGGTATGTCATAAGACGTTGGTCCCCGACCTGAACTTCAACCATCCATTCACTCCCGCGAAAATGTAAATGCTTCACAATGCCTTCTTCGGTCGCCGACAGAAGCGCAAATTCCTCACTCGGTCCGACATCAATGTATTCAGGGCGAATCAAGGCACGTGTCCCTACTCCGGCAGCTTCCTCGAAGCCTCTAAGACTACCCGCCTGTTCAATCACTGTGGATTCCCCAATAAAGGAAGCCACAAACGGGGTCCCGGGTTTTTTATAGATATCCCAAGGCGTTCCCTTCTGCTCCAGCCTTCCTTGATTAATCACCATAATCTCATCCGCCACTTCAATCGCCTCGTCCTGATCATGGGTAACGAAAATAGAGGTAATGCCCACTCGCTCAATCAACTCTCGCAACCAGGTGCGCAGCTCCTGGCGAATCTTCGCATCAATAGCCGCAAACGGCTCATCCAGCAGCAGCAGTTGAGGCTCTGGTGCCAAAGCACGCGCAAAAGCAACCCGCTGTCGCTGTCCACCTGACAACTGATGCGGATAACGATGCTCAAAACCTTTGAGCCCCGTGAGTTCAACCAGCTCTGTGACCCTTTCCTTAATGCGGGTTTTGGAACTTTTTTTCACTTTCAAACCAAAGGCAATATTGTCATACACGCTCATATGCTTAAACAAAGCATAGTTTTGAAATACAAATCCGATTCCACGCTCCTGTGGTGTCAGTTCGTTCACCCTTTTTCCGTGAAAATGGATCTCTCCTGCATCCGGTTGCTCCAGTCCCGCCAAAATACGAAGAATGGAGGTTTTCCCCCCGCCACTTGGACCGAGCAAACCAATAAGATGACCCGTCTGAATATCAAAAGATACGTCCTTTACCGCATGAAAATTACCGAAATGCTTGTTTAATCCTCTTACTTCCACATGCATATCCGTACACTTCCTTTCCGCTTCTGGACCAGTTTAGGCACAGCAGCAGCCTTGCTTACCGCAAAGCACGCACCTCATTTGAAAACATTCAATTATTCCAATAAAATTACTTTGTTTTTTTCTTATGTGATACTTTACCAAAGGAAAGCAATTTTCGTCAACTCAATATATTATCTTGAGAATGAAAAGGGTAAAGTAATACATAGAAGGGAGATGGATTTATGTTGCATACTTTTGAATTATCTACGACACGGCGAGATGAAATGCGTGATATTACACGCGAAGTTGCAGCCTTTATCGAAAAAAGCGGGGTGCAGCAAGGAACAGCACTCATTTATTGTCCGCATACGACAGCCGGCATCGCTATTAATGAAAATGCCGACCCTGATGTCAAACATGATGTGATTTTAAGGCTGGATGAGGTTTATCCGTGGGAACATCCCCAATATCGTCATATGGAGGGAAATACGGCGTCCCATCTAAAATCCATTACGACAGGCCCCTCACAAACGGTTATCATTCATGAGGGAAAGCTGTTACTCGGACGATGGCAGGGACTTTATTTTTGTGAATTCGACGGACCACGCAGACGTCAATACCATGTAAAAATTATGAAGGGCTGACGTAGGCGCAAAAAAACAGACGATGGTGTCCTCCCGTTGAGTACATCATCGTCTGTTAAATTCTTAGTCGCTTTCGCAAAGTACCGTAATGATAAGTCACCGTCATGAAGTGCAAACACCCAAAAAAGCGCCCTACATGTTTATGGCTAAAGCGTGTGAATGCAGGTACGCTCATAGATGTCTGCACAGCAGCTTTACATGTGCTAAAGCAGCGGGCCTGATTTCTTCAAAAGTTAAACCATCCTGAATATAAAATGATACAAAACCATGCATGGATAAAAACAGACTTTTCGGTACCCTTGAGCATTCTTCCTCTGAATGTCCCTGACCACTCAATTCCTGGCGGATCATGGACGCAAATAATTCCACACAACGGTTTTGCTCTGTACGACAGTATGCGAATAGCTCTTCATCGTGCATCATGAACATAATTTCGTACTGGTATGGATTTTCCAAGCCAAAACGGATATATTCCAGCATCAAGTACTCCAACCTGCTCAAGCCATCATCAGGTGTGCCTGTTGCTGCTTGCAGTAGAATTCCACGCAATGTATTAAAATCTTCAATCACAATGGCGTAGAACAGTTCAGCCTTCTCTTTAAAATGATAATATAATGAACCATGACTGTAACCCAGATGCTGGCCAATGCTGCGCATTGAAATCGCACGGTAGCCCTTGGTGATAAACAAGTGCCTGGCCGCTTCCAGAATCCGCCCTCTTGACAACTCCTGTTCTACTGCTCTTCTAGCCATATTATTTATTCCCCTTCAATAAAGTAAAGCTGCTCTCCCTCCGACACAAGCGATTGTCCCTGTGTCAAGTCGGTTATCCAGTTGCAGAAGGATTCCGCATCACTAGCCAGCGGCAGACAGGTTAAAGTAACTTTATCCGTAAACATCGTTTCCCCGGTACGGATGCTGCGATTACGTAATTCATTTTCCACTTTGCCTAACCAGGTATAATCCAACTCCACAAAAACTTCACGATGCAGCACACGCGTAATTGCATCCCCTGCTTCAACAGCTGCAACAGCACCATCTGAGTATGCGCGAATCAGTCCGCCTGCTCCCAGCAAAATTCCGCCAAAGTAACGGGTAACCACAATGGCGACATTTTTCAGCTTCTGATTGCGTATTACCTCCAAAATAGGCTTACCCGCCGTCCCGCTCGGTTCTCCGTCATCCGATTGCTTTTGAATTTCGTCTCTTTCACCAATCATATAAGCAGAACAATTATGGGAGGCATTCCAATGCTCTTTTTTGATGCGTTCTATGAAAGCAACTGCTTCTTCCTCAGTTTGAACAGGCTGAATATGGCCGATAAAACGGGATTTTCGGATTACAATTTCCTTGTTGCCGGCACCGCGTACGGTTCGGTATTGTTCCAACATACACGTATAACCTTCCTTACTTCATTTTACAAGAAAGCAGTCCCCCGCTTCTGGCAGCTGGTGAACTGCTTTCCTGTACTTAATTGATGCTATACCCTATAACGCTTCTGAACGAAACCCTGTTTCGAATCAGAGATTATAATCCCCTTATTCAGACAATCTCGCTTCAAGCTCAGCTTTTTCTTTTTCAAAGCCTGGTTTGCCGAGCAGCGCAAACATGTTCTTTTTGTAAGCTTCTACGCCCGGTTGATCAAACGGATTCACGCCCAACAGGTAGCCGCTGATGCCGCAAGCCTTTTCGAAGAAATAAGCAAGGTAGCCAAAGGAGTAAGGGCTCAAGTCAGGAATATTTACAATCAGGTTAGGTACTTGTCCATCTGTGTGAGCCAGCAATGTACCTTGGAACGCTTTTTTGTTTACAAAATCCACCGTTTTTCCTGCCAGGAAATTCAGTCCATCCAGATCATCTTGATCTGCTTCGATGGTAATGTGGCTAGGTACATTTTCTACTTGGATTACTGTTTCAAAAATGTTACGGCTGCCTTCCTGAATGAATTGTCCCATGGAGTGCAGGTCTGTCGAGAAGTCAACAGAAGCTGGATAAATGCCTTTATAATCCTTGCCTTCGCTTTCTCCGTACAACTGTTTCCACCACTCGGATACGAAATGCAAAGACGGCTCATAGTTTACGAGAATTTCAATTGCTTTACCTTTGCGGTACAACGCGTTACGAACGGCTGCGTATTGGTAAGCCTCGTTCTCAGCTACATTCGGGTTGCTGTATTCTTTGGAAGCGTCTGCCGCGCCCTGCATCATTTCCTCGATGTTGATGCCTGCTGTAGCAATCGGCAACAAGCCTACAGCTGTCAGCACAGAGTAACGACCACCCACATCATCAGGAATAATGAAGGATTCATAGCCTTCTTCGTTAGCCAGCTTTTTCAGAGCGCCCCGTTCTTTATCTGTTGTAGCATAAATACGTTTGCGCGCTTCTTCTTTACCATATTTTTTCTCCAGAGCCGCACGGAATACGCGGAAAGCGATAGCTGGCTCTGTTGTCGTACCTGATTTGGAAATGACATTCACAGAGAAATCTTTTCCTTCAATCAGTTCCAACAAATGATTCATATATGTAGAGCTGATGTTGTTGCCTGCAAAATAGATAGCTGGGCCCTTGCGTTGATCTTTAGGCAGTGCATTGTAGAAAGAATGCGACAGCATTTCGATCGCAGCACGTGCTCCAAGGTAAGAACCGCCAATACCAATTACAATCAATACTTCGGAATCACTTTGAATTTTAGCAGCAGCCTTTTGGATGCGCGCAAATTCTTCTTTATCATAATTGGTAGGCAGGTCGATCCAACCCAAGAAATCGGAACCTACACCTGTTTGGTTGTGCAGTTGCTCATGAGCCAACTTGATGGGCTCTGCAAAATAATCAATTTCGTGCTGACCTACAAAGGAGAGTGCTTTAGTGTAATCAAAAATAACTTTTTTAGACATGTTTGGAACCTCCTGTTTGGTATTACTAAGACCATGAATACGAACATAAGGACTTAGGAATAGGATACTTTAATTTGCTGAGCCTGACAAGCTTGCGTTACCTGTGTGTCCTGTGCCTCGACAGACCCTGCTGTAGATAGGGTAGCATGCTCATGCTACAATGAACTGAGAGCAATCTGTTTCAATATTCAATTCAAGCCGAACTCGCATCTGCATCGGACAGCAATTTCCAACAAGAAAGGTGATTAGCAATGAAAAACATCGGATTTATCGGACTGGGCACCATGGGCGCCCCGATGGCATCCAATCTGCTAAAGCAGGGATTCGGAGTCACAGTTTATAATCGTACTGCTTCGCGCTGTGAACCCTTGGTAAAGCAAGGCGCACGTGCAGCTTCAACCCCTCGTGAAGCAGCTGAAGGGCAGCACCTGGTCATTACCATGGTCAGCGACGATCAGTCAATACGTGACGTCTATTACGGTCAAGACGGTGTGTTTGCTGGTCTTACGGCCGGTATGACCGTGATGGACAACAGCACGATTTCACCTGAGCTGGTCAAACAACTGGCCGCTGAAGCGGACAAGCTGGACTGCTCCTTCATTGATGCACCTGTAACAGGCAGCAAGCCTGCCGCTGTAGATGGAACACTCGTGTTCATGGTTGGTGGTCATGCAGAAGCGATTGCCGCACAATCAGATGTTTTTGATACCTTGGGCAAAAAGGTGCTCCATATGGGACCAAACGGCAGCGGTGCTGTGGCCAAGCTCGCTCATAATACGATGGTCGGTATAAATAACCTCGCTCTGGCTGAAGGCTTTGCTATCGCGGCTAAATCCGGCATTCCAGCAGACAGCTTCCTGGAATTGGTGCAGCTCGGATCGGCAGGTAGCAAAGCTGCTGACCTGAAAGGGCGCAAAATCATCGAGCATGATTTTAGCAACCAGTTCTCACTTGCCCTGATGCTCAAGGATTTGAAGCTCGCTTCCTCACTTACAGACAATTTGTCCATCCCTGCCCCTATGTTGTCCATTGCAAAAAGCTTGTTTCAAGCTGGACAAACACAAGGCTACGGCGATGAGGATCTATCTGCCGTCGTAAAGACATACGAAGCATGGATTGGCCGCACCATTGGTGGTCAGCCTCTTGAGTAAACTGAACTTTTCTTTGTAACCATGCTGCTGTGCGTTTATACTTATGACACAGCTTTAGGGTAAGAACACTTGGCATGTAGTAGCCCGAGTGCTCTTACCCTTTTCAGCTCATTATTCTGGATAAGAGCAGCAATAATCTGTTACACTTCGTACTTCCAACTTGAAGGAAGACTTTGCAGGCACATGAAAGGTTGATGTGCCTTGTATTTCCAGCCATTCCTCAGTACCTGGAAGTAGCACTCTCAGGTCTCCTGCCAAAATCTCCATAATCTCACGGGAATCCGTCCCAAATTCGTACGTTCCCGGCAACATAATCCCCAATGTTACCTTACTGCCGTCACCCAGGATAACTGTACGACTTGTAACCTGACCATCATAATAAACATTTGCTTTTTTAATTACGCTTACTCCATCAAACTGTGTCATTCGTTATCCCCTCATCTGCTCTCAATGGTGAATGAATATGGTGCATCATAACATAATTTGAATTCCAGCTTCAGTATGAAAATACACACTTTATTTGTGTGCTCTTTCCACCGATAATTCAAAGGCTTTTTTTCGCAAATTACAAATGTATGAAACAAACAGCCGTAAGCCTTACTCAGGTTACGACTGTTTGTGATACATGGATTGCCACAATTAGGTACGTGGTTTGCCAGCAATACACGCTCATTGCTTTATGGACAAACTCCTCCTAATTGCTGACGCTCCAGTGTTTTATTTCAACAAAGCTTTCACACGGCTAACAACATTTTCTACTGTAAAGCCGTATTCCTTAATTACACGGTCACCAGGTGCGGATGCACCAAATGTGCTGATACCGAGAATGTCGCCTTGGTCGCCGACATATTTTTCCCATCCCAGTGGATATGCCATTTCTACAGCCAAACGAGCTTTAACTTCAGGCAGCAGAACGGAATCTTTGTAAGCTTTATCTTGTTTTTCGAACAGATCCCAGCTTGGGAAGCTGATAACGCGTACTTGAATGCCTTGTTCTGCCAGTGCTTCCTGTGCTTTAACAGCCAGTTGTACTTCGGAGCCTGTAGCCAGAATTTGAGCAACCGGCTTGCCGTCTGTTGCATCTGCAACCACATAAGCACCACGTTTGATGCCTTCGCGTGCATGCTCAGCAGTAGCAGCCAGGATTGGCAGGTTTTGACGAGTCAATACCAGTGCAACCGGGTTTTTCTTGTTTTCCAGCGTATAAGCCCAAGCAGCAGAAGTTTCATTACCGTCAGCCGGACGAATAACCGTCAGGTTCGGGATAATACGCAGAGAAGCCAATTGTTCGATCGGCTCATGAGTCGGACCATCTTCACCTACAGCAATACTGTCGTGAGTCAGAACGTAGGTTACAGGCAATCCCATCAGAGCTGCCAGACGAACGGCCGGACGCAGATAATCTGTAAATACGAAGAATGTACCGCCGAATACTTTAACACCCTGGTGCAACGCCATACCGTTCATCGCAGCTGCCATACCAAACTCGCGGATACCGAAGTAAATATTACGGCCAGCGTAGTCTTCTGGTGTAAAGTTCGTCAGGTTGTTCAAATGTGTCATTGTGGAGCTTTCCAAGTCAGCAGATCCGCCTGTCAGGAAAGGAACGTTTGGAGCCAATCCGTTCAGTGCATTACCAGAAGCTACACGAGTTGAAACCGCTTTGTCCTCTGTGGAGTATTTCGGAAGGTCACGATCCCATCCTTCTGGAAGATCCCCGTTTACAGCAGTTTCGAACTGTGCTGCCAAATCAGGGTGAGCTGTTTTGTATTTCGCGAATTGTTCATCCCATGCTTTATTAGCCGCGATACCGCGTTCTTTTACTTTAGCAAAATGCTCGCGAACCTCTTGTGGTACATGGAAGTCCTCTTCGTATACCCATTTGTAGAATTCTTTAGTCAGTTTGGCTTCTTCTGCTCCCAGCGGGGAACCATGAGTACCACCGTGTCCACCTTTACCTTGTTTGTTCGGGCTTCCGTAACCAATGACTGTTTTTACTTCAATCAATGTAGGACGTGTTGAGTCGGCTTGTGCTTCTTCAATTGCTTTTTGGATCGCTGGAAGATCATTACCATCTTCTACACGCAGTACTTGCCAGTTGTATGCTTCAAAGCGTTTGGCAACACTCTCGGAAGAGGACAGATTAAGCTTGCCGTCCAGTGTAATATCATTGGAATCAAACAATACGATCAGCTTACCCAGTTGAAGGCGACCAGCCAGCGAAGCGGCTTCATGCGAAATACCTTCCATTAGATCGCCATCGCCACAAATAGCATATGTGAAGTGATCCACGACTTTAAATTCGTCTTTATTATATGTTGCACCCAGTTGTGCTTCTGCCATAGCCATACCTACGGACATTGCCAAGCCCTGTCCCAGTGGTCCAGTTGTAGCATCTACACCAGCAGTGTGTCCAAACTCAGGGTGACCTGGTGTAAGGCTGCCCCATTGACGGAATTGCTTCAGCTCTTCCATAGGCAGATCATAGCCGCTCAGGTGCAGAAGACTGTAAAGCAGCATAGAACCGTGTCCTGCAGACAGTACGAAACGGTCACGGTTCACCCATGTAGGGTGATCTGGGTTATGGTTCATTGTTTTAGCAAAAAGTTGGTAGCCCATTGGTGCGGAGCCCATCGGCATACCAGGGTGCCCGGAATTTGCTTTCTCGATGGCATCAATCGCCAACGTACGAATGGTTGTGATCGACAAATTGTCAATCGTGGAGTTTTCATCCTTTTGAATCGCTTGGTTCTGGTCAGTCATGGTTTGCCTCCTCATATTGTAAAAAGTATGTCAATTGCATTCGGTCATACTCTTCAATATCACCGCCCGATAAAGAAACAGAGACTATTGAAGTGAGTGAATCCGCTTGAATGTTTCAATATGACTTATACACTCATAAGTATTGTACCATTTGCTGTGGAAGTTTGCCAGATCGTTTGTAAAGATGATTGTCGAAATGTAGTACGAGCCCTTATATCAATATACCCGTTATGTATTAACCTCATTTAAAAAATATAGAAACCGCAAAAAAAAATTTATATAGGGGCTTGTTATAAGGCAAATCTCCACACAAAAAAACAAAGCCCATTGTGCACTGGGCTTTGTTTCATCCAAAATGTATAGTCACAAGCTTTCGACATTTTGAAATATAAAGTTCAATTAAAAACGACCGTTTTGTTCTCATGAACCAGAATACGATCCTCTGTATGCCACTTCACAGCTCTTGCCAAAACGACCCGTTCAATCGTGCGACCGATCCGTTTTAGCTCATTTACATCATCTCCGTGGCTTACTCGCTGCACGTCCTGCTCAATGATCGGACCGCCGTCCAATTCCTCGGTGACATAATGCGCAGTAGCACCAATAATTTTCACACCGCGATTATAGGCTTGGGCATACGGTTTGCCACCCACGAATGCAGGTAGAAAGGAATGATGGATATTGATAATCCGGTTGCGATAATGCTCAATAAACTTGGGCGAAATAATCTGCATATACCGGGCTAAAATGATCACGTCGATCTCTTCGCCAATGACCTCTAGCTGACGCCGCTCTGCCTCTGGCTTGGTGTCGGCTGTCACCGGTATGTGGTGATAAGGAATGCCAAAGGACTCCACATACTCCTTCATATCCAGATGATTACTAACCACTAATGAAATATCCGCGTCGAGATCCCCTGCTTGCCATTGCCACAGTAGCTCTACCAGACAGTGGTCTTCTTTGGAAACGAAAATAGCCAATTTTTTCTTGCGGCTGACCGCAGAAATCGTCCACTCCATACGAAATTGCTCGGCAACAGCGACAAAGTCCTGCTCCAATTGCGACTGGGCTGCACTTAAATTTGGCAGATCAAATTCGATCCGCATAAAAAACATACCGCCGGACGGGTCCATTGTATATTGGTCAGACTGAACAATATTGGCCCCATGCTCATACAAAAAGCGGGACACAGCCGCTACAATACCTGGCCCATCTGGACAGGATACAAGCATGCGCGCACGGTTTTCATGTGTAGATGGAGTGCTGTTTAGCTGATGTTTAACGTGAAGTTCCATGTGGCTATTAATCCCCCTTGTCTTATACCGTCACTGGCAGATGACTACCGGCAAACCAGGCAATCAACCGTTGATTAATGTGTTCTTCGCTCATCTCTGGGAAAAGCGCTGCTTCCGTTATCATGTCATACAGACGCTCCAGTGGCTCACGTGGGTCTGATTTTCTTGCTTTGGCATCGTTTTTCAGCAGAGTCCAGGTGTCCAGTACAAACTTACGGACATCCACATCCTGTTTTTTGAAAAACGAGTGCAGTTGCTCCACCTGCCCCAAAAACTCATCTCCAAAGCGTTCTTTTACATTACCACGCAGCAAGGCAATCTCAACCTCATACATTGGTCGCTGAGTTTTGGCTTCTTTTCCAATCCACGGCGTCTCCAAAATAAACGGGCGTCCTTGAAGTGCTTTATGATGTACCACATTATGAATGGTCTGATAGCCAATCCAGCCTGATCCAATCGGCGTATGACGGTCTTTATGAGCGCCAACTGGGTTTTTGCTGTCATTAATGTGAACAACTGCGATGCGATTCAAGCCGACAATACGATCGAATTGCTCCAGTACACCATCCAGATCATTGACAATGTCATAGCCCGCATCATGAATGTGACAAGTGTCCATACAAATCGTAAGACGCTCGTTGCGCTCTACTTTATCTATAATGGAGGCAAGTTCCTCAAAGGTACGCCCCATTTCGGTGCCTTTGCCTGCCATCGTTTCAAGTGCAATGTTGACATCTGTCTCCTTTACACCGTTCAGTACCTCGTTCAAACCATCGGCAATACGCCCAATTCCGTACTCTGCATCTTTATCTGTAAAAGCCCCTGGATGCAGTACGATATTCTTCACACCAATCGCATGTGTGCGCCGAATTTCCTCCTGGAGAAAGCTGACCGCAAGCTCATAGGTATTTTCTTTGTAAGAGCCGAGATTGATGATATACGGGGCGTGCACCACGATATCTTCCATTCCCTTTTCTGTCATTAGCTGCTTGCCTTCTTCTAAATACATGGACTCCATCGGCTTACGGCGCGTGTTTTGAGGTGCCCCCGTGTATATCATAAACGAGCTGGACCCGTAAGAAGACGCTTCTTTTGTAGCGCTGAGCAGACCCTTGTCCGAGAAGGACACATGAGAACCAATTTTCAGCATGATTTTGATTCATCCCCTTATCCTGTTATGCTTGTCTTATTTTAATTTAATCATTTTAACGTGATTATCGAAATCAAACAACATAGCTTTTATGGCAGCTTTTTTAGATGACTCTCTTAGGAAGCACGCAGACATCGTGCACAGGAGTGTAAATGTTATTGAAAATACAGGTGGATAAAAGAATGAATTGATCTTCTTTAGCGTACACAGGTACATGAACATGAAGTTTTTGTATCAAAAAGGGTTATATTTTATAACAGAAACTTTTTTTGAATTGGAAGGAGAATTGGCTTCATGAACATCATCGTATGCGGAGGAACTGGATTGGTGGGAAGTGCGCTAGTCAAAAGTCTGCTAGATGACGGATTTACTGTGAAAGTCATTACCCGCAAGCCACTGGTTGGACACGAAGCAAGCCCTCGCTTGCAGTATATGAGCTGGAACGAATTAAAACAAAAGCCTGAATTACTGGAAGGCACAGATGCGGTTGTCAATTTAGCCGGTGAGACGCTGAATCAGCGCTGGACGGACAAGTCCAAGCAAAGAATTCTTCAATCACGACTACAATCCGTTGCCCGGTTGGCCCAAGCGTTGAATGCTCTGCAAAAAAAACCGAAAGTCATCATTCAGGCTTCGGCTGTGGCCGCCTACGGCACATCCCTGACCGAAACATTTGACGAAAAAAGTTCGCTCCGTTCCGAAGATTTTCTGTCTCAAGTGGTTAAGCAATGGGAGGAAGCTGCCGATGCCTATCCTGCTGATGCACGTTTAATTAAGTTACGCATCAGCCTTGTGCTGGACAGAAATAAAGGCGCATTCCCACTCATGAAGATGCCTTATGTCTTCGGATTCGGTGGAAAAATAGGTAGCGGCCATCAATGGATGAGCTGGATTCATATTGATGATATCGTTCGTCTGATCTCGTATTGTATTCATACACCACAGATTTCCGGGGCAGTGAACGCTTCATCACCATACCCCACGACGAACGACCAGTTTGGGAAAACAGTAGCTAAGGTATACCACCGTCCGCACTGGTTTTCCGTTCCCGGCATTCTCGTTCAAAAGCTGTTGGGTGAGATGAGTACGCTTGTATTAGACGGCCAAAAGGTATTACCATGCAAAGCGCTGGAGCATGGATTTAAGTTCAAGTATTCTTCACTAAAGGAAGCGCTAGAGGAACTCCATTCTCCTCACAAGCAGCCTTAAATTAAAAAAAATGAACTCTGTGGAGGATAGATCGTTAGATCGTATCTAAATATCTCTACCATCTTAGGGTTCATTTTTTTGGATTTAGGTAACATCTATAAATCAGATTTGAAATCTTTGAGTTGCCTCGTTTTGAGTCTATAAATAGTCCTCTATTCATAAAAAGAAGCCCAGTATAGTAGGCCTCTCCTTAACATTTACTCATTTAATTTTTACTCAAGATGCATTGGAGGCTTTAAAAGAGTCCAACCGATAAGTATAAGAGACTCCGGCGATTTTAAAAGTATCTCCATCCTTCATTGCATACTCCTTATAAGGCACCATTGGCTCTCCATTCAGCACAGTTCCGTTCGTCGAGGATAAATCCTTAATGATATGGCTTTGTCCTCCTGTAGCTACGCAAAGCTCAATATGAGAACGGGAAACTCCATCCGTATGCTCCACAAACTGGACCAATTGCGAATCTCTCCCGATGATAAAGCTTCCTCCAACAAATTGGTCTGGCTGCAACCGTATGTGCTCGGTTTCTTCACTACCAGATAATTTACGATCCAAGTAAGCAATCGGCGAGCGCTGAACAGGTGGACTCTGTATCTTCTGATCCGGACGAAGCAGCACGGTTTCCTGCTTGGATATAGTATTGAGTAGCTCCGTTACCCCGGACAAGGACTTATAATAAGCCTCACTGGTATCGCTGTCGTCCAATTCATTTCCCCGCGTGGCACCATTCCTCGAAGGCTCGTGCAAATCATAATTCATACTTACTTTCCCTCTATCCTCCATCGCTCGGTTTCCCTTGCTGTTAGATTCTGAGTCTGGAAAAGTCCAACGCCAGCTTTCCTGCCCTTGATCACTTGAATCGGATGAGTGCTTATCTTGATGATATCGCCCAGCTACAAACCCAGTCAGCTTATCTACCTGATAACGGTCATTTTTTCGCTGTGCTGGAGAAGTAGCTCCTAACCATTCCGAATCTAATACAGGTACTGCCTCACTATAAAAATGAGATGAAGCCTGATTGCGCACTAATTTCCCCGTCCAGCTTATATAAGCAACAGCGACAAGTACCATAGTTAGCACAACCGAAACAAGCAAGGGCACCGTCTCTGGATGATCCAAATAAATATAACGCCAAACGATAGCTGAGGCGAGCAAACATGCGAGAGCAATGTAAGTTTTATATTTTTGTAATTTGGGCTCCACATCTTCATCTTTCATTTCGTTGTCGGTTTCTGTCTCGACGTCCTCCTCTATTTTTATGGACTGTTTGAGTCGATTGACTCGCTTAAGCTCTTGAATTTCCTGCTGAGTCTCCCGACGCTCTTGCCCATACGTTCTTCCGCCACGATCTGCATAGTTGCTCTGTATGGTATGAGAGGAATGAACAGATGATCTGCCTTCATCCTGACCGCTTACGCTCTGTTCACCATCTGTCATTCCTTGCAATAGTAGCTCCTTCAACGTGCCCAGTTCAAATTCATTTCTATCGCATAATTCAAGTATGCGCTGTATAGATTCTCCCTGTAGGTGAGCTACACGAGTCATCAAACGAATAACCATCTGCTTAAAATAACTACCTGTTTGTTCCTGGTACTGTATACTGCTCAAAGGAACATAGGTTAAATTGACGCTCTCCCTCGTTCCCGAACGACTTATAAAAATATAATCCTCATGCAACATAAACTGGCGGATATTTAACATATATTGCGGGCTACGGTGAAGAACATCCACTACTTCAAAAAGAATCCGGTAGAAATCAGAAGTCGATACGTTCCCACCTTTCCATAATTGTGAAAGCATACGTTGCCCCGAAATATCGTAATGTAACTCAATCTGAAAATCGACTTCTTTGATTCTAAGTTCCAGTAGACCGGGAATCCGATTACCAGTCAGCATTCTGGACTGTACAGAACTTAAATCATCGGTTTTGAGCCCGCCTTCCTTGTTGAGAATCATAAAAGTCCCGCCATTCCGAGCAAAATCCCTGCTTAAGCCAAACAATCCATGACCTCCTTAACAATTTCTTATTCTCTGAGGTAGCATGATCTCCCCAAGCGAACACGTCAT
Organism: Paenibacillus jamilae; assembly: GCF_050482105.1. Lineage (GTDB taxonomy): Bacteria > Bacillota > Bacilli > Paenibacillales > Paenibacillaceae > Paenibacillus > Paenibacillus jamilae_B. The sequence continues at coordinate 117,304 of NZ_JBCNHI010000024.1, forward strand.
GACAAGAAGTAAAGATAAGCACTAACCGCTCCCGGAATGACTGCCGTCATAAAAGGAAACCTGAGATGTGCTTCTCTCCCACTGGTCAGCGCCTTGCCGCTGCGAAACAGGAAAAACCCTCCTAAATTAAACGCTACACGTCGTAATCTCATAATGCTTTCCCTCCGCCATAGCAAAATCCCTATACCAATAATCCCTGCAAAAAAGATCGAATATAGAGCCGATTGCCAGGCAAAAGCAGCACCTGTCCATGCTCCAATTAAGCCAAACAACTTAACATCTCCTGCACCAATAGCTCCCATCCAGTATAAAATCAGCATGAATCCAAAGCCGGTGCCAAGTCCAGCAATAGCAAATAAAAAACCGTGCCAGCCCCCAAACAGAGTATTGAACAGCAAACCTACTGCTATGCCGGGTAATGTAAGCTTATTAGGTATCTTCATGCTTCGTAAATCTGTCACTAGCGCAATCGCTAGCAGAACTCCGCACACAATATACATCCACGTCAATGTAATCTTTCCCCTTTATAAATATAGAAATTAGCAGGGCCTGCCAACCCATTTTCCATCATAGTTATCTCTAAATGTCTATATCTGGACTATCCATCAGTTGTCTTCTGCACAGAAAACGGAACCTCGATACGCTGGCCATCCTCTGTTTCAATTACAAAGCTCCATTGACCTGGTGTTGTGTTGGTCCCCACAAACCAGCTCCATTCAACAATTCCTTCTGCATTGGCTGAGGTCCAGCCCAAGTGCTGAGCTGTGCTTTCACCTGACTTATAAAGTACAGACAGGGTAGCATTCGTCCCAGGTTCAACCTTGGCCTTAATCAAATTGTATACACCCTTCACAGCAGGTTCAGGCTTGACGAGTACTTGTATGGAATGCTGCGCATCCTTATCCCCTGTTGCATCACCTGTACCTGCTCCCTCTCCTGTATCACCAATCCAAAGACGTTCCTCAGCTGCCGCTTGGAGCACAATATTGCGATACAAAAAGGGTACTTTCATCGGCAGTTCATACGATAGCTCTACTCTAAAATAAGGGTCCTTAGTTTCTGTAAGAGAGGGTACATGCACGCTAGTTATATGAATACGGTCATAATCCAGAATGCTTGTCTGCATAAAAGGCTTTAGCAGCGGCTTCAGAACAGGATCAAGTGCTGCCTCAGTTAAGCGGCCCCTTAGCTCCTCCAGTGGCTTTTTGCCGCCTTGAATAGCACTTTCTACCCAATCACCGATTGGAGGTGGCAGTTGGGCAGCGAATTGGCTTGCGTATTCACTCACAGATAACTTGGGCAGTTCATCCAGCGGTTCGCGGACTGCATCTATTTTTGCGGAGGTCGCCTCCACGGCTAGAGATACTGGGTAGATTTTAGCCGAAACCTGCTTAACTGCTTCTGAAGCAGTAGTCTGCAAAGCTGTGGATACCAGCGTCATTTGGACCATATAAATGAGAAAGATAATAAAAAACAAAAATAATGGCAGCACCAATGACGCTTCTAAAACAATACTTCCTTGTTCACGCTGCTTCTGTCCATACACCTGTCGTAGATACTGATTAGTAGGAAAAATGCGCTGTTTTCGTGACATAGTACACACTTCCCTTAATACTCTCGCCTTCTTGGGAGGCGGTTCCTAGCATCTTCATTACCCCCGGTAGAAACCATAGCCTCATCCCATTCTTGACCTCACCCTTTACATACGTACAGCGCTCAGCTGGATTGACATCTGTATTCAGGCGAATTAGAGCAAGCATACGAGACATTTTTCGTTCATTATTGCTATGGAGCATCAGGAACAATCGCAAATGATCCTTGTAAGTCATTCGAAATTTCAGAAAGTCAGACAAAGGCACATCCCCTTTTTGTGCCAGCATGATCATATCTTCAATCGCCTTCTCTACTCCATATAACAAGGCTGCCGCCAATACGACCAACGGGTTACCCTTTGAGCTATTTTTAACTAGTCCCTCCATCGTTCTAATGGCAAGTCTCATAGCAAAAATCTCCCCATAGGCAGATGCCAGATTACCCGTCGGATTATGAAACCCATACAAAATATACTCAACTTCCTGGTTATTCACCTCCAGCTGATCTCCCAAAATCTGTGCGGCATTACCCACATTTCCACCTGATCCAGCCAAACTGCCAAATCGGCTAAAATCCACATGATGGAAATAGGAAAGCGCATATTCATTCTGGTAAAACTCATCTCCCAGTTGAATCAGTAAGTTGGATGCCGCCGCATATAAACCATCCATACTATCCATGGAAGCCCCCGCTGCATCATAAGTGTCATAGGACAAATCAGCAGATACGGATGGACTGGATGAAGACTGATTAAACGTAATACTTTCGTTGTAATACTGCTCCACCTCTCGAAATTGCTCAGCGCTTTGTTTACCTTTGGAAAGAACCTCAATGATCCGATAGGCTTGCTTGAGTTTGTTTTTCGCTTCTTTTTCCATTTTCTTGCGTTCTTTGTCAGGGCCGCGTCGCGTGTCCATCGTGCTGGCTTCACCGTCGAGTACATTGGCGGGTCCCGCCCAAGCATACGCATTTAAGTATTTATCTATCTCTTTGAGCGTTGAAGCAACTTCTTGCTTGAGCATGTCTGCATTCAAAAATGGATCTGTATAGAAAGATAATGTACGCATCATGCTCGTTATTATATTGTTAGATGTATTTAAAGCGGTCCGTTGCTTTTCGATTTCTGCTTCCCATTGCTCAAATTCGTTGTCGGGAATCAGCAAATCCTCCGCCTTTTGCCGGGCATTTCCTACAGACGGATCGGCGTTGGAGCCTACTCCGCTTGGAGTGGGGGCTGCTGAAACCTCGTCATAGCCTGCATTGGACGCCCTCTGTTTATACTGGACAATGACTTTGCGCATCTCTTCGTTAATCTGCCGGGCTTCATTCAACGGTTCTTTGGCTTCCAGAAGCAGCTTATCATGCTCCTCCCTAATCTGAACCATGACCTGTCGCAGGCGATCCAGTGCTATCCTTGCCCTTCTTGCATATTTCTCCATCTGCATGATTTTAACGTCGTCCACACTCTTCTTGTTGTCCTCATATACATGTACATAATGCTTATATTGAGCAGCAATATCGGCTACAACCTCAAGTGGGTCCCATATATATTGATTAGGCATATATGTCCCCCTCTGTTTAATAATCCGTTTGCGCACCTCTTCCATATAAGCTCCTGCCTTGCGCTGTTTCTCCAGCATGTCATCCAGCTTGCCCTCTCGTCTGTCGTACAGCTTTTGCAGACGTTTCAGCAAATCTACCGTATGTGAGGCTTCCTTCATATTTTGAGAGAGCGGCTTCAACTTTTCGAGCACTTCAAACGTAAAATCAACAGGTGCTTTATACTTCATCTCTTCACGGATTTGCTCGTTAAATATGGCATATTTACCAAGCTCCCTTTCCATTTGCAGTGAACTGGAGTCCAGCTTCATATTCATTAGAGGTAACGTTTCCGCGCGCGCCGTACGCCGCGCACTATCATTCAGCACTTTGACCATAATTCGTTCTCCGCCGCCTTCACCATAAGCAAACAAACCATACTCCTGTTGTAATACCGGATCATAAGCAGACATCACTGACCGTACCGCCGCATGGGTCAGCCGTTCGGTCTGTACATGCAGCGCAGCAATTCTCGCGTAATCAATAAATACAGCAATAAAACCGAACATGACTGCCAACATCAGAATGAGGAAGACCGTGACAGCACCTGATTCTCCGTCCTTTGTATTTCGTCCCTTACCAAACACCCGCTTCCTCCTTTCCAGTTACATCCCTGTCCCTGTTGCTTACTCCTTACTGACCGTTTTGCCCATATTGCATCAATACTTTCCCTGCAACTGACGGATTTACCTTTTCACCGGAACCTCTGCCCATAAATTTCGCACCATAATAACGGACCAACTCCACCGTACGAATCCATTCCACAGGCTCCACCACACCCGAGTTCATTTTTCCTTGTAAATCTGTATGATCTAAAAACTGATTTAACAAAGGAACCTTCACAATCTTATTAAGTTCTGTGTTTACCTTACGGTGAACCATACTGTTCTCATATATCATCTGCCCCTGCATGCCCATAGGCATTTTATTTTCTGCATTGGACAGCTTCTGAGCAGGTAACGAGCCACCTCCATTGCCGCCCGGTACCTGTACACGTTCCTGGTTATTGGCGCCGGCCCAACCAAACAGGGCGCCTAACATGACATCATCCTTCAAACGCCAATATAGAGAATCTCTTTTCCCCTGCGGAAATGCTCCTGTACGTGGCTCCTTAAAGCTGTTATCCCAGCTGTAAGCAGCTCTTTCCGAAGCAGTAGCAGCAACCTGCACCAGTATAGATTTTTGATATATGTACAGGCAAAAAAATAACATTACAAAAATGACCAGCAGCAGAATGGGAAAGACGAGAGAAGCTTCCAATGAGAAGCTCCCATCCTCTTTTTGTACCAATTTGCACAGCATTATGAATCCATAAAATCGTTACTTTTTTTATCCGCCTTTTTCAACAGTCCTTCTACAATTTTCTTGATCTGATCCTTAAAAATAATTGCTACCGCAATCAAAATTGCAATGATCAGGATCATTTCCAATGTCCCCAAACCATCCTCATCCTTGTACAATTTACGAATACTACCTGCTACCGATGTCGTCATCATTTTATTCCTCCTACATATTCATCATCATTAAAGCCGGAGCGCCCACCAGCACAATGACCGTAAGCAAAATTAATGCCATCGGGAAAACTAGCTTTGAAGAAGCCTGTTCCCCTCTTGTGCGGCTAATTGAAGTACGCTTGCTCCATAACGTCTGAGATAACTCACGTAAAGCCATTACAAAATCGCTCCCGCCGCGTCTCATATTCAATAAAACTGTCGTTGTAAATATCGTTACTTCCTGAATACCACAACGTTTGCTCAAATGTTCAAATGCCTGTTGAAAGGAATAGCCACTTTCCCATTCCCCCACTGTCTGCCGCAATTCCCGATACAATGGATGTATCGTATCCGCCCCTTTACGTTCCACACAATGAAGCAAAGCCCGTTGTACCGTCTCCCCCGCACCAACTAAAAGCATCATTTTACTTAGTAGTTCAGGCAATTCCATTAAAATCTGTTGATCCCGCTTCTGTACTTTCCCATGCAGATCCTTAACCAGCGCAACTGGCACCAGAACACCGAGCCCTAAGCCAAGCACCAGTCCAGTCGCTTCACCGCCCAGCATGAGCGATATTAATGCTCCACCAGCAGCCACCATATACCCGTAGCCCAACATTTCTGCCAGAAAAAGCATCGTTTTTTCTCCGCTGTTACGCATACCATACAGTTTCTGGATTGAGCGCTGGAGCTTGAACATTAGCAAAGGCAACCTCTGAGTGACACGTGAAACATGAAGCATGTGAACAAAAGGCACCGAAAGTTTTTGCAGCCTCAGTCCTTCCAGCTTCATATGGCGAAAATGCGCATACTTAGCAGCATACATTTGGTTCAGCACCACCCAACCTCCCACTTGCAGAACCAGCATGACCAGACAAACCAACGTCACCACACCCATCACTCCTTACACTTCTATCTTCATAATGTGGTTGATCCACATAAGACAGCCACCAAGCACCAGTAGACAAAAGGTTGATAAAATCATACCTGTACCGCTGTATAAGGGCATCATGTAGTCTCCTGCTGTCACTGTCATAAACAAAACAAACAAAAAAGGCGCTGCAAACATAACCCTTGATTCAAAACGTTTCTGCGCAATCATTACACCGATCTCCTGCTGAATATCCAGCTTCTCACCAATGACATTTGAAGCCCGTCGTACAACTTCCACCAGATCACCCCCGGTTCGTTTGCAAGCCGTAAATACGTCTGCAAAATTCGTAATATCCTCCATTTGTGCCCGACGAGCCAAATCCTGCAAAGCAGCCTCTACAGGCTGTCCGATTTCAAGGCAGGCTGTAATAATGCTAAATTCAAAGATCAAATCGTGATCTCCATCCGGACTAAGCAATCTTAAATCCTCTACAGCCTCACGAAATCCATTCTCCACGGACCTTCCCGCTGAAAGAGAAGACGAAAGCGAGTACAAAGCCTGTTTGAATTGAATGCTTAAAGCAGCTCTGCGTCGTTGTAGCAAAAAATTTCTAAAATAACGAGGCGTCACCACAGCTCCAGCAGCACATAGCAACGATAATATCCATTGGTGGTAAAATAGATATCCGATCATCGCGAACAGCACACCACTAAAAAGAATGCATAGACTTTTTTGTACAGTCGATAAGGTATACACCGTATAATCTGGCAGAGAAGGGACCTCACGTGACACTTGATTGGCAGTCGCCTTTTTTGTTCTCATACCGAAGCTCCTTCCACGTGCCAGCTTTCCGGCTTGATTCCGGCCATTTGTAACTTCAAGGTATGCTGCAAACCCCGGCCGCAACGTTCCAGTCCTCCTACGATTCGTCCTTTACTTTCTCCGCTTTCCCGGAAGTGATAAAGAGGATTCAGTGTCACCTCGTCATTTTCAAAGCCAATCACTTCGCTAATTTCCAGTACCCTTCTGGATTTGTCACGTAGCCGTGATAGATGAACAAATATATCAATGGCCGAGCTGATCTGTTGCCGTACTACTCCAAGCGGAAGCTCCGCCCCGCCGAGCACCATCGTTTCCAACCGGCTGACCATATCGCGGATATTATTCGCATGACCAGTTGACAACGATCCATCGTGTCCTGTGTTCATCGCTTGCAGCATATCCAATGCCTCACTCCCTCTGACCTCACCCACCACGATACGGTTCGGCCGCATACGCAGGGAGGAACGGATCAGATCACGAATCGTGATTTCTCCCCTCCCCTCGGTGTTCGCATTCCGTGTTTCCATGGAAACCAGGTTGGGGACAGTCACAATTTGCAGCTCTGCCGAATCTTCAATCGTAATAATCCGTTCAGATGAAGGGATGAACTGGGATAATGCATTCAGAAAGGTTGTTTTACCAGAGCCCGTTCCGCCGCTTATAAAAATGTTGTACTTGCTACGAACCAAGTCTTTGAGCATAGCGGCGGCTTCTGTATTGAGCGCCCCCATCCGTATCAAATCATCCATCGTCATGGGACGCTCGGGAAATTTCCGTATGGTCATCGTCGGTCCCTTCAGAGCAACTGGCGGCAGCACAATATTTACGCGTGATCCATCCTTTAATCGGGCATCTACAATGGGGGAAGACTCATTCACAATCCGGTTCACCCCGGCTACAATCGTCTGAATCAAATCCTCCAGTCGCTCGCGGGATTCGAACTGATCGGGCACCTGAACCACCTCACCTGCCCGCTCCACAAAGATTTCCCGGTGACTATTGATCATAATTTCCGTAACGGTCGGGTCGTCAATTAGTGGCTGAAGCACATCCAGCCCACGGAAAGAATTAAAAATTTTGCGAACAAGTGCATGCTTCTCTCGGGAAGTTAAGTCCGTCAGTTCTACATCATTTAGAATTCGTTTTTCGATATGCCGTACCAGATCTATATCCTTTACCGAGGACGTTACGTCCAGCCCGTTACGGATATCTGCGCGCAACGCCTTAAATTGTTCCTCATTCATGTTCATCATCCCCTTAAGACCAAGCCACCGTCGGCTGTGCTGCGCTCTCCAGATCCAGCAACTCACGGCACAAGTGGAGGATTTCCCGCTGGTAAATCGGTGAACTAAGCAGCAACTCACGATGCTGCATTTGCTTCCATGAAGGAATGTAGGGTAACGCTCCACTTAGCTCTATGAAGTCACGAGGTAACGAGTTGGTCATAGTTCCCATGTAGCGGTTCACCACAAAGCTGGTTTTGCATATCATGGCTTCAAGACCTTCAGGCTGCGTGGTTGCTAAAACCTCAAGCCATAATCCGCACTTGTGCATACTCATTAAATCGTCAGCCAGCAACCAGATCAGCTTATGACTAGCTTCAAGCACAGCTTGAGCCCGCTCACCATGTTCTGAATCACCATCCACGATTACTACATCATACTGCCCGCTTTCAGCAATCGTTCGAATGAGCTCTTTCGCTTCATCACAAGTCATATCCATCAGTTCCTTGCGATTATAGACAGGTTGGAAGGTATCAGCATGGATTTCAGGGCGATGCACACAATAGGAGGCTATGGATAAGGATGTGCGCTCATTCCCCTCTGACTTGAGGTCATACAGCAGCCTGGACAGCCCTTCTCCTGGTGCTCCACTTGAACTGTCTGAACCAGTGAACAGCGAGCTTGAATCCACCGTCTCCAGATTCAAATAGAATACTGAATATCCCTCATTCCCCAGTTGCTTGGACATATTGAGCGCGGTCGTTGTCTTGCCCAATCCACCAGAAGCTGCTACCATGCCGATAATCATTCCACCTTCCCGACTGTTTACGCTTTTCCGACTATTCGACCTCTGTTTCGCTGTTTCCAGAATAAAACCGACCAGTTCAGATAAAGGTTGATATTTTAATAAAGGCTGCCCATATTCGCTCACGTGTTCTCCCTCATGTAAAACCAAACAAGCAATACCTGCATCTTTCCGAGTTGTCCATAGATTCAGAAAGGCCGTTTCACCTACCACGACATCGGGTCTTTTCATTCCGCTGGTCTCTATCATGTATTGATGAAATGCCTCCGGTTGCGAAAAAGCTGTTATTCTCAGCCTTCTGGCGTACTCACTTCCGTGTACATAATTCAGCAGTGGCTCAATATAATCCCGATCTTCTACGGCCAACACTACTTTTACTGGAACCATCACGCTCATCCCCTTTCCCGACACAACAACGCAAAAAAGCACCGTTCATCCATCCGTAAGTACATACGGTTGGTGAACGGTGCTTCCGTCACATAAATTCTATTTACTGGTAGGATAGCATAGCACCTATTTTAGAGCAAGTATTTTTTTGTACAAATAGTTTCCTAGAATCCTGGTACTAAAAGAAGGCGGGCAATCTAGCCCCGCCTCCTACGATCTTCAACTTAGTAGAATTTGTGGTGACGACGATGACATTCGTGATGACGATGGTGGCAGTGATGGTGGTGGTGATGACGACGTTTCCGGCAATGGAATTTCTTTTCAAAGTCTTCATGTTTAAATCTTGGCTTAAACTTGATGACAGTCACCTTAATGATTTTCTTAGTCACACGTTTTCTTGGCTTTGGAAAATGACAAAAATGTTTACGATGTTTAAACATTCAATCTCGCCTCCATTTCTTTGAGATAGAATATACTATGGAAGCAGTGAATAACCGGTAACCAGCATATGACTATTTATGAATCAATTGGGCTTTATTAATAATCTGTCTCCAGCTTGATATCCGGATCATAATCCGCCACGATGAGAACGTCCATATGACGTGCATGACGGAGAATCCTTGGCACAACCGCAGTCTTCCCCCAACAGCTATTTCGGGAAGACTGACCCACGATGAGCTGCGTACCCGAATATCCTTGTACTGGCGCAATCAAAATGTCGGCAATCTCGCGTCGACTGGAAGCAAGCCGAATTTCAAAGGTCCCCCCCAGCCGGCGGGTCAGCAGCTTTAGTTGTTCCAGACGAGGATTCAGTCTCTCAGGTATACGCTCACCGACATGAACATAAGTCACAATCCACATAGCCTTCAGGCGAAAGGCAATACGAAAACCACGGCGAATCAGTCTTTCAGCATTTTTGGTCAGCGTCACGCCTACAAAGATCACTTCCTCCCTGCGCCACGGTCCCCGAAGTGACTCGTGCCGATCCCAGGACTCCAGCCGCTCATCTACATCATCTGCCAACTCCCGCAAAGCAAGTTCACGTAGCGCAATCAGATTACCCAGCTTAAAAAAGTGACTAAGTGCCTGCTCCACCTTCGCAGGATCGTAGATTTTGCCCTCACGCATACGCTGCTGCAACGATTTGGGAGCCACATCCACAAGCTGTACTTCATCAGCCAGACGCATCATATGGTCAGGGACAGTCTCTCTCACCCGAATGCCAGTAATTTGTTCTACTGCGTCATTCAAGCTCTCCAGATGTTGCACATTCATTGTGGATATAACAGAAATACCTTGCTCCAAAATAGCCAGTACATCCTCATAACGCTTAGATTTCAGACTTCCCGGAACGTTGGTATGTGCCAGCTCGTCAATCAGCACGACCTCAGGATTACGCCTGAGAATAGCTTCAGTGTCCATCTCTTCCAAATATGCACCATGACGCTCGATAGACTGACGAGGAATCGTCTCCAGAGAGCCTACCTGGGCCAGCGTTTCTGCTCTTCCATGCGTTTCCAGCAATCCGATAACCACATCAATCCCGTTATCCAGCAGATCATTTCCCTCTCTCAGCATGGTGTATGTTTTGCCGACCCCCGGAGCAGCACCAATGTATACCTTGAGCTTGCCCCGCAGGATTTTGGCTTCCTCAGCCTGTACTTCCTCAACGCTCAAACGATGATACGGGTCAGTATCTCCTTCCTCCTGTCTCATCGTTGGCAGAATCCGTTCACCCTCCTGCTCGGCTCGGTCCGCAATCAGCAGCAGATCCATATTTTTCATTCGTTTTAAAATTCCGTTCACCAGTGATCCTTTAACCAGCTCCTGCCACAGAGTCTGCCGAGAATGCCCCATAACAATGCGGGTAACATTGTGAGTTACCGCATAATGAATAAGCTGACGTGGCAGCCTTCTGCGGGAAAGGAGAGGGATTTCTTCAAATGTTGATCCGATCTTGTCGGCCAACTGCTCAATGGAGCGCCTGAAGGCTGCTGATTCCTTGGACAGCTTTCGCTTCGAGCTGACAAAGGAGACCACCAGCATATCTCCACCCAACCGCTTGGCCACCTGCTCCCCTCTGCGTATATATATGGACCCGTTCCAATGATATTGGACAGGCACCAAAATACGCTCTGCTGCTCCTGACGCCCCGTGCAAGCCTAGCTCCTCCCGGTGCCGTTCCAGCGAATCATTCACATCCTCTGCCACCAGACGCAGAGCGAGCTCGCGCAATTTACCCAGATTTCCCCGGTGAAACATTTCAGGATTGGGCGTATGCATGTAACCTTTCGCCAGCCGTTCCAAAATCATCTCCGGGGTGGCATCAATTAGACGAATTTCATCTGCCAGCTCTAATGTATCCACGGGAACTGTGTATTCCGCTTCAAAGCCTGTTAGCTGATAGACCCACTCTGTGATTCCTTCGAGTTCATAAACATTAACCGTCGTAATGACGCTAATGCCCAGCTCCAGCAAATACCGAATATCCTCCAATCTTGTTGGAAATGGGGCGTCTTTTCGGTTATGGTGTGCCAGATGATCCACCAGCACCACCTCTGGATTTCGTGCCACCAAAGCTTCCACATTCAGATCCTTTTGCTCCTCGCCATCTTCCATCCAATGAATACTGGGTACTCGCTCCAGCGTGCCGACCTGTTCTACGGTCTCACGCCGCTGCAGGGTCGATACCGCACAAATCACAACATCAATCCCCTCATGTTGCAGCGATTGTCCCTCCTGCAGCATATGATACGTTTTGCCCGAGCCACTGACCGCACCAATATATATTTTGAGTCTGCCTCGATGCAGTTTGTTAATGGAATCCAATATTTCCTCTGGTGATTTACGTTTGAAGCTCTCCAATCTTGTCCCTCCCCGAAGCGTAACAGCTCGTTCCGACCCTTCTGTGTGATTGTAAAGAATGTACTCCCGTGTCCTGTTCAATTCAAGAGGACCTAACAAGCTTGCCTCAAAAAAAGCCGCACAGATTAGCATAAGCGTAAAAAAGCGTGCATTCAGGCACTTTATGCCCAACTGCACGCCAATTTGAATAATTCATGTAGGATCACTTACGAGACTCATTAGCTATTTTCACCCACGATCCCGCGTTGTTGAAATAACTTTCGCCATACCACACCATGGGACGGTGAAAAGAGAAAAGCCAAAAGCAGCAACACACCCGATACACACAGCATACATGCCGCAATAGAAGCATCCAATACAGTTGCTGTATAAAAACCCACAATCGAGCTAATGGCTCCAACACCCACGCTGCACGCAATCATACGGGACAGCTTCTCTGTCAGCAAATAAGCGGTGAGAGGTGGTACAACGAGCATGCCAACCACTAGAATTGCACCTACGCTCTCAAATGACGCCACAGTTGTTAGTGAAACGAGACTCATTAGCAGGTAATGAAAAAAAACAACCGGAATGCCCAAGGAAGCTGCCAATGCGGGATCAAAGGAAGTGACTTTAAATTGCTTGAAAAAGCCCCCTACCACGAGCAGATTGATCAAAAACATTGCGCCCGTAATCCACACAGCTCTCGGACCTGCGTCAAAGCCAGCAATTTCTAGCGTATTCCACGGGACATAAGCAATTTCCCCATACAAAACGTGGTCCATATCCAGGTGGGCATTGGAAGCAAATACACTGATCAGTAGAACACCGATAGCAAACAATGTTGTAAACACCACGCCAATGGCGGCATCACTTTGCAGACCACTTTGTTGGAATAGCTGAATCAGATACACCGTTAGAAGCCCCAGCACGGCCGCACCAAACATCATCCACACCGAATCCCTCGACCCGCTGATGAGAAAGGCAATGACAATACCAGGCAGTACTGCATGACTGATAGCATCGCCGATCATGGCCATTTTCCGAAGCACGAGAAAGCAACCGACGATACTGCACCCCCCTGCCACTAACATTCCCGTCAGAATCACATAAAATGAACTCATAGGGCACGCTCCTCCCTTGGCTGTGTTCCGACTCCCTGCTCCAGACTTTTTCTGGCGTTCATCTGAACGATAGCCTTGGAAATCATTCCGCGCTGCGGCGCAAAGATCAGACTTGCACCAAACACCACAGTCGCACACAATACGCACAATGGTCCTGTTGGCAAGTTTTGTCCCAGAGAGCTAATAACGGTCCCACCAAAACCCGCTATAGCACCAAACAAGCCTGACAGGCACACCATAACGCCCAGCTTCTCCGTCCAGTATCTTGCCGACACGGCCGGGGTAATCAGCAGAGCAGCCATCATAATGACGCCCACGGCCTGAATGCCGGCAACTACCGCAATAACAATCAACAGCATCAACAACTTATCCAGTAAACCTGCCGGATAACCAAGTCCACGGGCAAAGCCGGGATCAAAGCTGAGCAGCTTAAATTCCTTGAAAAATAATAAACATATTCCGATGAGCACCACCGAAATTACCGCCATCGTATAGACATCAGACGATACCATTGCCGCAGCCTGGCCAAATAAAAATTTATCCAACCCGCTTTGGTTGCCAGCACCACTATGCTGAATTTCGGTCAACAACATAATGCCAAAGCCAAAAAATACGGACAACACAGCTGCAATCGCCGAATCGCTTTTAATTCGCGAATACCGGGTTAACGCACTGATGGCAAAGGTAGCAGCAAGTCCTGCAATGGCAGCTCCAATCATAAATCCAAACATGGATTTTGTGCCTGTAATCATAAAAGCCACACATACCCCCGGCAAAGCTGCATGTGCCAATGCATCTCCCATAAGCGATTGCTTACGCAAATACATAAAACTGCCAATCACCCCGCTGCTTAAACCGAGTAAAATACAGCCTAGCAAAATCCACTGCATGTTCGGGTCTGTCAAAAGCGTCGCCAAGCTTTTCATACTGCTCACCTCACTCCGAGTATCGTGCCAGAATTCGAGCCTGTTTTGAGTACACTCAGACGCCCGCCATACGTACGTTGCAGATTTTCCTCGGTAAAAATATCTGCGGTCTCTCCAATCGCCATCAGATGCCCATTCAACAGCATAACCTGGTCAAAATATTCCGTGACCGTAGATAAATCATGATGAACGACAAGCACGGTTTTCCCCTGCTGTTTCAGATCATTAAGCAATAAAATAATAGCTTTTTCTGTTGCAGCGTCCACACCGACAAACGGTTCATCCATAAAATAAAGCTGAGCGTCCTGCGCAAGTGCTCTCGCCAAAAAAACACGTTGCTGCTGCCCGCCAGACAATTGACTAATCTGTCGGTCTGCAAATGGACTCATCCCAACCTTGTCCAGACTCTCCATCGCAGCCTGACGATCTGCTGCTCCCGGACGCTTAAACCAGCCCAGTCTGCCGTACCGTCCCATCATAACCACATCCAGAGCGTTCGTCGGAAAATCCCAATCCACCGACTCCCGCTGCGGTACATATCCAACCTTGAGTAGCTGTTGCTTATAGGGCTTGCCGTAGACCAGCACCTCGCCCCTAAGCTTTGGGATCAAACCAAGTACGGCCTTGATCAGTGTAGATTTACCAGCTCCGTTGGGACCGATAATACCAATCAGTTTGCCTTCCGGCACCTCAAAGGAGACATCAAACAAAACGGGCTTTTTTTGATAGGCTACCGATAAATCACGAACAACAAGTGGTGAATGTCCCATGGGTCTAAGCCTCCTTATTTAAGCGCTCTAACGATCGTATTCACGTTATGCTTGACCATTCCAATATATGTTCCATCTTCTGTCCCCTCTTCACCCATAGCATCCGAATACAGCTCGCCGCCAACCTTTATGGTATGACCTTGCTGAGCTGCACCCTGAATAACGGCATCAATGGCCTTTCTCGGCACACTCGATTCTACAAATATGGCTTTAATTTTATGCTCCACCAGGTAATCTCTCAGCTTGGTCACATCTTGCGAGCCCGCTTCTGATTCTGTACTCATGCCTTGAAGCCCTCTTACTTGAATCTGGTAAGCGTCTCCGAAATAGCCAAAGGCATCATGCGCCGTGACAAGTACGCGCTGAGTCTTCGGTATACTGGAAATTTGCTCTCTCGTGTAATCATCCAACTCTCGTAGCTCAGCAAGGTAAGCTTCGGCATTGGCCTTATATTCCTTGGCATGAGCAGCATCCAGTTCCGACAATTCATCTCTGACGGTTTCTACCGCAGACATCCAGTTTTGTACATCAAACCAGATATGTGGATCATACTCAGCCCCCATTTCCGGGCTGGCTGCACGCAATTGATTCTGGGCAATGTTTTTGGACACGGCTACAACGGGCTTTTGCTTGCTGATTTTCTCCAAAATGTCCTGCATTTTTCCTTCCAGATGCAACCCGTTATAAAAAATGATGTCAGCCTCATCCAGCTTACGCATATCTCCCTGAGACGCCTTGTACAAATGCGGGTCAACGCCTGACTTCATAATTCCTGTGACCTCCACATGAGCACCGCCGACCTTCCCGACAATATCAGAGATCATGCCTATGGTAGCTGTAGCCTTTATTTTTTGTCCCGCCTCTCTCGCAGCTCCCTGCTCTGTCTTCTTGGCATCGTTGCATGCAGTCGCTAGAACCAGAACTAAAGACAGCACTCCAACCGTCGCTACCCACTGCGGCAAAGCCTTCTTAAACTGCTTGTTCATGTTTTAAAATCCTCCTTGTAATATTTGTTTTGGGACAAACTATTTCCTTGAGACAATTATTTTTTACACACACTATATTTTGGAGTATACACTAAAATTTTTACCTAAGGAAACATTTTCGAAATATAAATCTCATCATTTCTTGTATAGCGTTCGATTTTGCCTCTTCAAATGTGTAATATATAGAAGATGTCCAGTCCTTAATTTAAAGAAACCATACAAAGAAGGTGCAGGTCATGAATCCAACAGGATACGGCCCTTATCGGAACAAACGTCGGCAAATCCAGTTACGAAAAATACTGCTCATTTTTATGCTGGTGTGTTGCCTGCTTGCCCTAACTTCCTGCGCTCGGGGTGACGTCCATGTTGATGTTCATCTAGATCAAAGTGTAGATATAGATGCAACGTTCAGTGTAAATAACCAGACACTGCTAATGTTAGACAATCCCGGCCTGCTCGATCGATTAGTTCAACGTATGCAAAGCAACAATGTAAATGTAAAGCCGCTGTCGGAACAGGGACGGAAGGGATATCAAATAAAGGGGCATTATCAAGGGGATTGGAGTACAAACCAAAAAAATCCCGTTCAAGGCTTAAATCTGCCTGAGGGATTAGAAATAAAACGCACTGTAAGCCAACATTTTTTCACAACAAATATGGATCTTACGGTGAAGCTCGACCTGCCTCAGATGCTACCTGAAGAAGCTCGTGGCCTGAGTGATAAGTTAGCACAAATGAATGTGTTCGCACGCAAATTACTAGAACGGCAACTGGATCTTAACTTCAGCCTATCCCTACCCATCCAGCCTGCTTTCAGCAACGCAGATCGTGTATCGGATGACGGAAAAACACTCTATTGGGACATTGCTCCGTTAGAGTCTAACAAGCTACAATTGTCGGTCAACGTACCCAATGTACGACATATTGTATATGTATCTGTTACGGGTCTTTTACTGATCGCCGTAGCGGTGATATTACTGATTCGTAACTATCGAGGCAAAAATAGACATAAAAAAGGGAACTAAAAAAATCGTTTCCTAATTTCTGGTGGGGGGATCTGGCATTGATCCTCTTCATCCTTGCCAAACCAACGATATCGGTTACGTGCTACCCAGTTATAGGCAGCGTTGCGCATAAAGCGGGGAATCAGGATGAATACATAGGCCAGCGGGTATGGGAAACGAAGGCGTTTGGCAATCCGCAAAGCTGCAGTTGACTTTGTATAATACGTACCATCTTCAATTAGTACGAACGTATCCAGCTGATCTGTAGACAGTCCACCTGCACGTAAAAGTTCTTGTCCTGCCTCGGACTGTAGAGAACCAAAATGAAATACCCCCTTAGGATCACGCTTGATAATGAAGCGGGCTGCTCCCTGACAAAAGTGGCATACCCCATCCACCAATACAATGGAATGACCGGTATGGACATGATCAGACTGGTTCATCAACGTATTTCACCTCCACAGAGAATTCAACGGTATGGAAACACAACGATACGATTATAAACAAAAAAACGCCGAATGTATCCGACGCTTGTTTAGGAATGTATAATCCTTACCTATTCAAAAAACTAACTCAATGCTTTCTCAAACAGCTGTTTTGCATGAATTTGCTCTAAAAACTCATCATGGAACTGATCCATACACTTGCAGATAAAATCCTTATGGCATACCGGGCAAGGTGTCGTTAGCAGTCGACTAATATTCGTCAAAGTCCACTCCGGATTACGTTGAGAAAAAACGCGGCACTCGGTTCCATCGGCCAAACTCATTTTAAACTCATAAAGCCCTTCCTTTTCGTTGCTGCCAGCCAGCGTGAAATTAACAATATTCGGTCTGTAAGACATCATATCACCCGTATTTTTCAAATTTGTTTCGTACCTGATGACCAGAATCACCTATGACATCTTAATGAATTTTGGCGATGATGTCAAATGGTCGCAATTCTCAGCAACTCAGGATCTAGGTGCAAAAGCCGCCGATCCATCGGCGGCTGTGTGTAGAATTTTTTAAAAATGCGGTTAAATGACGTTGAGTTCCACATCAATGTTACCGCGAGTTGCTTTGGAGTACGGACAAAAATCATGTGCTTGGCGCGCCAAATCTTCGGCCTGAGAACGCTCGATTCCCGGGATTTTCACATCCAGACGCACCGCTAACTGGAAGCCGCCGTCGCTTGGGTCCTTGCCGATCGATACGTGACTGGTGACCTCTACATTGTCCACCTTTACCTTGGCTTTTCGAGCCACATTCGCCAAGGCGCTCTCATAGCATGCGCCGTAGCCTGCCGCAAACAGCTGCTCCGGATTTGTAGCGTCTCCACCTGCTCCGCCCAGTTCCTTCGGCGTGCTTAGCTTATGCTTCAAAACCCCGTCTGAAGAAGCAACTGAACCGTCTCTTCCACCATGTACCGTTGCTGATGCTGTGTATAACGCTTCCATGATTTCATCTCTCCTTCTCCATTTTATTTGCACTCCACAGAAATTCTCGTCATGTTAATACATGATTTCCTTCTCGTATGTACTTTAAACGAGCCACGCAAAATGAATCACTTTACATCTGCTCCATTGAGAACAATTTAGCTTGGTTATTTTCCATGGTTTGGTTTAATTAAGGTGTGCAACTGCTTCAAAAATATGATGAATTTGCTTGACCACACAAAAGTTGCACTAGACAAAAACTATTGTGGGTGTACAATAGGGATAACACATTCACTATGTCACTAATACTATATTTCAATATGAACAAAGAAGGTGAAGCGTATGAAAAATTCAAAGGGCAACTTCGCGGAAATCGCTTCACTGTCGGAAGTGAATCGTTCTTTAAGCGTCCCGAAGGACGGCACCTGGTTTCGGAAATTTCTCGCCTTTGCTGGACCCGGCTATATGGTCGCTGTCGGCTATATGGACCCTGGCAACTGGGCCACAGACATCGCTGGTGGATCGAAATTCGGCTACACACTGCTTAGTGTCATTCTGATCTCCAATCTGATGGCTATCCTGCTGCAAGCCCTAGCCGGCAAGCTCGGCATTGCCACAGGTAAAGATTTGGCTCAAATGTGCCGTGATGCCTATAGTCGTCCTGTCGCGATCGGCTTATGGCTTTTGTGCGAAATTGCCATTGCAGCCATGGATTTGGCGGAGGTCATCGGTTCAGCCATTGCGCTGAAGCTGCTGTTCGGTCTACCGTTACTATACGGGGTCATCATTACCGCCTTTGATGTTATGCTCATTTTACTGCTGCAAAATAAAGGTTTCCGGGCATTGGAAACACTCGTCATTGTATTAATGGCCACGATCGCCGGCTGTTTTGGCATTAATCTCATTTTGGCACAACCGGAATGGAGCAGCGTATTGGGAGGATTCGTGCCAGATTCGCAAATATTGACGAATCCAAGCATGCTGTATATCGCCATCGGTATTATGGGCGCTACCGTAATGCCGCATAACCTGTATCTGCATTCTTCTATTGTACAAACTCGCAAATATGAGCAGACATCCGCGGGTAAGCGGGAAGCAATTACATTTGCAACTTGGGATTCCAGTATAGCGCTCATGTTCGCTCTATTCATTAATGCAGCTATCTTGATCGTAGCAGCTGCCGTATTCCATACAGCAGGAAGAACGGATGTAGCAGAGATTAGTGGTGCCTATTATCTGCTTTCACCATTACTCGGAACCACACTTGCGAGCATATTGTTTGGGGTAGCGTTACTCGCCTCAGGTCAAAACTCGACCGTGACAGGCACTTTAGCTGGACAAATTGTGATGGAGGGCTTCTTGAACCTTCGTCTCTCACCTTGGTTGCGTCGTTTGGTGACCCGTCTTATCGCGATCATTCCAGCAGTCATTGTCACTGCGATTGCAGGTGAAAAAGGGGCGGAAGAGCTGCTTGTGCTGAGTCAGGTTATTTTATCCATCCAGCTCCCTTTTGCCATCATTCCATTACTGCTCTTTACCAGTGACAAAAAGATTATGGGTGAATTTGCAAATAAAATGTGGCAAAAAGTAATAACCTGGATCGTGACTGCTGTCATCATTATCTTGAATGTAGTGCTCATCATCCAAACGATTTCAGGTTGACAGACTGTTTGCAAGTAACCAGTAAAAAAAGAGGTGTTCCAGGAAGCAAAATAGCCATGGAATACCTCTTTTTATCGTTTATTTCTCCAATATGCTTAGAATCAAATCTGCATTCTGTTCAACAAATGTAGCATCAAGCATGCTTTCATGATCCCCATACCCATCACAAATGGAATACTCCCCAATTGTAGAATGCTCCCACATCCGGATATCTCCACGTATATGTTTACTTTGACTCTGAAGAGATTTAATAACATGAATATGAGCCGCAACTTGTCCGGAATTCATTAAGTTATCCAGATAAGTATAGTATCTCTGTATCTTCTCTCCAACATGGAGATAAAAAAATTCTCCTTCACTTTGCAATTGTGGATATTTTTCTAACATAATGTCTACTGTCTCTTTCGCATATTTACGACTCTCTTCTGTTGTAAGCCGCTCTGAATTTATTTCTGTAATGTAGAATGAGTCCAATAAAATGAGCTGGCCAACCTTATCTCCCTGTTTTTCAAGTGCCTTTGTAATCTCAAAAGCCAAATTTCCTCCTGCTGAAATTCCCAGAAATACGTAAGGCCCCTCAGGCTGAACTTCTTTTATAAGGCGGATATATTCTGCAATGAGACGGTCCTGTTCAATCTCAAGAAAATTAAAACTATACAATCGATAGGAACCAATGAATTCAGCAAGCCTTTGATATACAACCCCTAAAGCCACTACCGGAGGGAAACAAAATATGTTCCGGTCTCTTTCTCCCTGTGGATTAAACAACATTCTTTCGTTTGAAAGGTCGCTAATCTGCGTCTCGGATGAAGAAACTAGGGATGCCAATTCTCGAATAGTCGGTGTCACAAATATCTGTCGAATCGGAAGCTCTATTCCGTGACCTGTAGCTAGTCTCGCCACAAATTTAATTACACTTGTCGAATCCACTCCCAGTTCAAATAAAGAATCGTCTACACTAATGAAACTATACTCCAAAATCTCTTCCCAAATTCGTACCATAATGTGCTCCATCTCCGTCACTGGAGCTTCATATTTCTTTTGAAATATGGTTTTACCGGATGGCTCTGGCAGTGCTTTCCGGTCTAATTTGCCATTAGGTGTTAAAGGAATTTGTTCAAGACGAATAAAATGTGTAGGCACCATGTAATTTGGCAATACACGACAAATACCTTCTTTAATATCTTGAATGCTCAAACTTGGTTGGGCCACAATATACGCACACAGTACTTTATTTCCTCTTGAATCAGGGGTATACAAAACCACTGCTTCCTTTACTCCAATAATTTGAAGAATTTGATTTTCAATTTCGCCAAGTTCTACACGATAACCGCGAATTTTTACTTGCTGATCGTTACGTCCCAAAAATTCAATATATCCTTTTGAATTCAAAATCCCTTGGTCTCCAGTGCGATATAATCTGCCAAACTTTGGATGATCTAAGAATGAGAATGCTGTTTTTTCTTCTTCATGAAGATAGCCTTTGGCTAGGCCAATACCTCCAATGTACAGCTCACCTTTTACACCTATTGGACAAAGTTCCTGATCGTAATTCAATACATAATAAGTTTGGTTGGCTAGTGGCATTCCGTAAGGTATGGAGGCCCAATCTTCATGGACTTCATATACAGGATAATAAATGGACCAAATAGAAGCCTCTGTTGCTCCACCCATACTTACTACATTCGCGTGAATATATTGTCTGCGAATCTTATCCGGTAGACTGAGAGGTATCCAATCTCCACTAAGAATGACCAAACGCAAAGAAGTGTTTTTCTTTCGTGCTTCAGACGACCGATACATACTATCCCAGTAATAATAGCTTTCCTCTTCTTCTCCAAGCACATGGTCCAACATCAAGTCCATTATAGCTGGAACAGAGTTCCAAATTGTAATTTTATGTTCCTCTAGTGTCTTGGCGACTTCTGTAATATCACGTTGATCATCAATAAGCACTAAAGCCGCCCCAACCGCTAACGCTCCAAATAGATCATAAACCGATAAATCGAAACACATGGATGATAATCCAATAATACGGTCCTGCTCATTCACATTGAATTTACGATTAATATCCTGCACCGTGTTCGCTACCGCCCCATGTGTAACAATGACTCCTTTAGGTTGGCCTGTACTACCTGAAGTATAAATCACATAGGCAACATCATCAGGATCATGTTCGACCTGAAGAACCTCACCAGAATAAACGGCTAATTCTTTCTTAACGTAAAGATCCGGTTCTAACATTAATTTACAACCACTGTGATTTCTAATATATTCACGACGTTCCTCTGGATAATCAGGGTCAATCGGTACATAAGCCGCTCCGGCCTTCAATATACCTATAATATTCACAATGGTTTCAATACTCCGATTGGCTAATACACTAATAAATTCACCACGACATACGCCATATTCCTGTAAATAGCGAGCCACCCTATTCGAGCGCTCATTTAATTCCTGATAAGTGATATGGCTATTTTTATAAATCACTGCAATTGCCTCTGGCCAACGAACGGCCTGCTGTTCAAACAAGGAATGGAGTGTAGTCCTAGGAATTTCTTCACAAGTATTATTAAAGGCTGTGGTCAGAAGAAGTTTTTCAGTTCCCCAAGGAAAACGATTTCCTGCATCTGAGCTTAAGCAAGATTCCAGCAACATAAAGTACTGGTCAAACATCGCTTTAATGAATTCTGAATCAAACAGTTGCTCAACATAATCCCACGTGATCGTGAGTCCACCATCTACTTCTAGGACCTGATAATCTAAAAAAACTTGGGAGGTTTGAGAAACCGCTGTCTTTACATCCCCCATATAATAAACAGAATCATCTGTACCTTTCCCTGTATCTAATAACATGCTTGTGAATACAATAGGCATCGCTGCTTTATGGGTTTCAGCACCACGCTGACGTATAATCTCTCTGATGAATTGAATTCCGTCATAGTGCCTATGTTCGAGCGCCTCCATCATAACATTTTGCACGGATTCAGCCTGTTCCCAGAAAGATTTCCCTCCTTCAACTGTAATGTCAAGCAACATAACGGATGTAAAGTCCCCTATCATCTTGAATACATCTTTATGAAATGGATAACGATTAAAAATAGTACAATTGAGCGCCAATTGGGATTGATTACTCCAGTATGACAACACTTTGGCAAATACAGTGCACAGCACTGCAGTTGGTGTCACGTGATTTTTTTGTGAAACTTGCTTTAGCTTTTCGTAAAGCTCCCTATTGCAGTGCTTGGTTACCCGTTCGAATCGCGGTTGTACAATCAGGCTTGGTGAAGAAACATACGGTAAAGCAGGAGGCTCAGGAAAAGATTCCAGTTTATCTATCCAATAGTGCTGATCCCTTTTATATATTTCTGAGGATTTGAAACCCGTATAAGCCATCATGTAGTCTCTGAAAGTAACGTCCACGTCTTCCAATTCTAATTCAGGATCATGGTAATATTTCATAATTTCCTGATGAATGAATTGAAAGCTTGCCCCATCCGTTATTAACATGTCATAACCAATAAAAAGGTAAACCATTTCGGCAGAACATTGAAAGGCTTTATATTCAAATAGAGGCCACTGATCGGTTTTAAAAATGTAGTGAGACATGCGCTCTCTTTCCGTCAGTATTCTCTGTTCCTGGACTTCCTTAGAGAGATCCTCCATCGGGATAATCTCAATATGATATTCTGGAACGTAATCTAATACTTGTTGCTGCCCGCTTGGCAAGATAATCGTTCGCAACATAACATGACGTTCAATAACTTTTTGTAGTGCTCGATTAAACCGAACCATATCCAATGAAGTTTCCAACTCAATATATACATGTGTAGACACTCCGCCCATTTCAAAATGGTCCTCACGTCCCATCAGATAAGCCATCTGCACATCCGTTAGCGGAAATGGTTCATAGATATGCTCCGGATCAGGTGTTAACTCCGGATACACAATGGCCGCTTGTGTATCTACACCTTCC
>NZ_JBCNHI010000025.1:0-248 GCF_050482105.1 Paenibacillus jamilae
AACCAGTTCCCGGTACGTTTGCTGCAACTGGCCAGCTTCTCCTTCGACGTGTTCGTCGGCGATATTGCACGGACGCTCTATAACGGCGGCACGATGGTCATCTGTCCGAAAGATGACCGCATTGATCCAAGCCGATTGTACGGATGGATTCGTGATTATCAGATTACCGTGTTCGAATCGACTCCGGCCCTGATCGTACCGTTTATGCAGCATGTGCATGAACACGGACTGGACATGAGCAGTCTGGA
>NZ_JBCNHI010000026.1:0-2012 GCF_050482105.1 Paenibacillus jamilae
GGTGTCACGGAAGCGGCCATTGACTCGAGCTTCTACGACGAAGAGCTGTCGAAGCTGCCAAGCAGCGGGAATGTACCGATTGGTCAGGCATGGCTGAACGCACGCTTCTACATTGTGGACAGCCAGCTGAATCCGGTGCCGATTGGCGTACTGGGCGAGCTATGCATCGGCGGCATCGGGGTCGCACGGGGGTACCTGAACCGTGCGGACCTGACAGCCGAGAAATTCGTAGCGAACCCGTATGTACCGGGTGAACGACTGTACCGCACCGGCGACTTGGCACGGTGGATGCCCGGCGGCAATGTAGACTTTATTGGCCGGATGGACTATCAGGTCAAAATCCGGGGCTACCGGATCGAACTGGGCGAGATTGAAACGGCGATTCAGCGGGTACCCGGTGTACGTCAAGCCGTAGTCATCGACCGGACGGATGAGCGTGGGCACAAGTATTTGTGCGGGTACATCACGGGAGAAGCCGAGCTGCGGATCGAGGAAGTACAGACCGCACTGGAAGCCGGACTGCCAGCGCACATGGTGCCAGCGCGCCTGATGCGACTGGAAACCATCCCGCTGACCAACAACGGCAAGATCGACCGCAGGGCCTTGCCGGAGCCGGAAGGCAGCATTCATACGGGAGCCGCCTATGTGGCCCCGCGTACGAAGGTGGAGCAAGTACTGGCTGCGGTATGGGCCGGAGTGCTCGGCGTAGAAGCCGTAGGCACGCAGGATAACTTCTTCGAGCTGGGCGGCGATTCGATCAAGGCCCTGCAAGTATCGTCCCGCTTGCTGCAAGCCGGCTATCGACTGGAGATGAAAGACCTGTTCAGCCATCCAACCGTGTCTGCATTGGCGCTGAGCGTCCAATCGGTGACCCGCTTGGCGGATCAAAGCGAAGTGGTAGGCGCGGTGAAGCTGACGCCTGTGCAACACTGGTTCTTGGAACAGAACCTGACGGATGCTCATCATCATAACCAGTCCATCATGCTGCATAGCAAGGATGGTTTTGATGAGGCGGCGCTACGCACAGCGATGGACCACATCATTAGCCATCACGATGCACTGCGGATCGTTTTCCGTCCTACAGAGCACGGATATGAAGCCTGGAACCGCGCCATTGGCGAAGGTGAACTGTATACGCTGGATCAGGCGGATTTCAGCCATGAGTCGGAAGTGTCTGCGGCGATCGAGGCCAAAGCAAATGAAATTCAGGCGGGCATTCATTTAAGCGAAGGACCGCTGGTGAAGCTGGGGCTGTTCCATTGCCCCGATGGAGATCACTTGCTGATGGCTATTCATCACTTAGTAGTAGATACCGTATCCTGGCGTATTTTGTTCGAGGATCTTACGACAGCCTATGAACAGGCATTGCACGGTCAAGCGGCTCGTCTTCCGCACAAAACGGATTCGTTCCGCACTTGGGCTGAGGGACAGTCTCACTATGCGAACGGTCCAGAGATGGCAGCAGAGCTCGCCTTCTGGCAAGAAGTGGAACAAGGGGGGTATGAGCCGCTTCCAAAAGACGAATCACCTTCTCATTCCTTGAATAAAGACAGCGAGCTCATGACGGTCACGTGGACAGCGCTGGAAACGGAGCAGTTGTTAAAGCAAGCACATCGTGCCTACAACACGGATATGAATGATTTGCTGCTGAGCGCACTGGGCCTGGCTATTCATCGCTGGGCGGGGATTGAACGCGTGCTTGTCACCCTGGAAGGCCATGGGCGGGAGTCCATTTTGCCCGAGCTGGATATTACGCGCACGGTGGGCTGGTTTACAACGCAGTTCCCGGTTGTGCTGGATATGAGCGCAGGGCGAGACCTTTCACAGCACATCAAACAGGTGAAAGAAGGGCTACGCCGGATTCCGCAAAAGGGCATTGGCTACGGGATGCTGAGATACCTGTCTGCAGCATGTGAGCAAGCGCATTTTGGAACCGAACCTGAAATCAGCTTTAACTATTTGGGACAATTTGACCAGGATATGCAAAATCAATCCATTGGCGTGTCTCCTTA
>NZ_JBCNHI010000027.1:0-554 GCF_050482105.1 Paenibacillus jamilae
GAAATCATCGCGCATTGCGCGGATCGCAAACAGCAGGAACTGACGCCAAGTGATGTGATGCTTAAACCTGTAACCTTGGCCGAGCTGGATCAGTTGGTCGAGCGGACTCGTGACATCGGGGAACTGGAAAATGTATATGCCTTGACACCGATGCAAAAAGGCATGTTGTTCCATAGTCTGATGGATGCAGCGTCCGGGGCTTATTTTGAACAAACGACCTTTGATTTGCGCGGACGCTTCCAGGCCGATATTTTCCAAGATAGCTTGAATCAACTGGCGCAGCGGCATGAGATCTTTAGAGCTAATTTCATTAGCGGCTGGCAGGATGAGCCTGTACAGGTGATTTTCCGCCATAAAGAGGTTGGTTTCAGATATGAGGATTTGCGTCATTTGGAAGATCAGGAACGCGACGCGTATGTGCAGGAATTTATTCGTAAGGACAAGACGGCCGGATTTGATTTATCCCGGGATGCGTTGATGCGCGTGGCGATTTTGCGGACCGGGGATGAGGATTATTACTTTGTCTGGAGCTCTCACCACATCCTAATGGATGG
>NZ_JBCNHI010000028.1:0-592 GCF_050482105.1 Paenibacillus jamilae
CCGACCGTCTGTAGTCCCAGTACCGACTGCCAGACCGCGACCAGCGCACGTTCTTGCGCGGTACGCGGCTCTGCATAATCCGCTCCGGTTTGCAAGCTACCTTCTGGTGTTGGTAAGGCCTTACGATCGATTTTGCCATTCGGCGTCAGTGGCATCTGCTCCAGCTGTACAAAGTAGGACGGTACCATGTAACTTGGCAGCTCCCGGCCCAGCTCACTTCTTAGCTCGTTGGCACCGACTTCCTGCCCTGCGACATAGTAGGCCACCATTTGGTTTTGGCCCATTTCGTCCGTGCGGGCCACAACGACCGCTTCGCGTACCGACTCCACCTGGAGCAGCTGCGATTCCACCTCGCCCAGTTCAATCCGGTACCCCCGGATTTTCACCTGATGGTCCATTCGGCCCAAATATTCAATGTTGCCATCCGGCATCCATCTCGCCAAATCGCCGGTGCGGTACATCCGCTCATACCCTGTTTTGCCTTCGGCAAACGGGTTCTCTACAAATTTCTCTGCCGTTAGTTCTTCGCGTTTCCAATACCCACGGGCTAATCCTTCCCCTGCAATACATAGTTCGCCCGGTACACCGATTG
>NZ_JBCNHI010000029.1:0-591 GCF_050482105.1 Paenibacillus jamilae
CCGACCGTCTGTAGTCCCAGCACCGACTGCCAGACCGAGACCAACGCACGTTCTTGCGCGGTACGCGGCTCTGCATAATCCGCTCCGGTTTGCAAGCTACCTTCTGGTGCTGGCAGGGCCTTGCGGTCGATTTTGCCATTGGGACTCAGCGGCATTTGCTCCAGCTGTACAAAGTAGGACGGCACCATGTAGCTTGGCAGTTCCCGGCCCAGCTCACTTCTCAGCTCACTGGCACTGATTTCTTGCCCCGCGACATAGTACGCCACCATTTGGTTTTGGCCCATTTCGTCCGTGCGAGCCATAACTACCGCTTCGCGTACCGATTCCACTTGGAGCAGCTGCGTTTCGACCTCGCCCAGCTCAATCCGGTACCCCCGGATTTTCACCTGATGGTCGATCCGGCCCAAATATTCGATGTTGCCATCCGGCATCCATCTTGCCAAGTCCCCGGTGCGGTACATTCGTTCATACCCGGATTCCCCGCCGGCAAACGGATCTTTCACAAATTTCTCGGCCGTTAGCTCCGGACGGTTCAGATAGCCACGGGCTACGCCGACACCGCCGATGCATAGTTCCCCTGCAACGCCAATC
>NZ_JBCNHI010000030.1:0-593 GCF_050482105.1 Paenibacillus jamilae
GCAGCGATTGACTCCAGCTTCTATGACGAAGAACTGTCGAAGCTGCCAAGCAGCGGCCATGTGCCGATTGGTCAGGCATGGCTGAACGCACGCTTCTACATCGTGGATAGTCAGCTGAATCCGGTGCCGATCGGCGTACTGGGTGAGCTGTGCATCGGCGGCATCGGGGTGGCACGGGGATATCTGAACCGCGCGGACCTGACGGCGGAGAAATTCGTAGCGAACCCATATGTGCCGGGTGAACGACTGTACCGCACCGGCGATTTGGCGCGGTGGATGCCGGACGGCAATGTAGACTTTATCGGCCGGATGGATGATCAGGTCAAAATCCGGGGCTTCCGGATTGAACTGGGCGAGGTGGAAGCGCAGCTGCTGACTGTGGCTGGCATTGAGAAAGCCATCGTCACTGCCTGGGAAAACGAAGACGGAGATAAGGATCTGTGTGCGTATGTCGTTGCCTCGGAGGCGCTGAATTTGCCGGAGCTACGCAGCATACTCCAGCCTAAACTGCCGAACTATATGATCCCGACGTATGTCGTACCACTAGATCAATTCCCGCTGACACCCAACGGGAAAATTGACCGTAAAGCATT
>NZ_JBCNHI010000031.1:0-269 GCF_050482105.1 Paenibacillus jamilae
GTAGGCATTAAGGATAACTTTTTTGAAGTGGGAGGACATTCACTGCGTGCCACCACCCTGATGGCGAAAATCCATCAGGAGCTGAATTACAAGCTGGCCTTGCGAGACATTTTCCAATATCCGACGATTGAGCAATTGGTACAGGTGATGGGTGAAGATCAGACCCCGCAAACGTATGTATCCATACCTGTGGCAGAGGAGCGCGAATATTATCCTGTTTCCTCGGCGCAAAAACGGATGTACGTTCTAAGTCACCTGGAAGGCGGAGA
>NZ_JBCNHI010000032.1:0-4516 GCF_050482105.1 Paenibacillus jamilae
CAATCGGTGTACCGGGCGAATTATGTATTGCAGGGGAAGGATTAGCCCGTGGGTATTGGAAACGCGAAGAACTAACGGCAGAGAAATTTGTAGAGAACCCGTTTGCCGAAGGCAAAACAGGGAATGAGCGGATGTACCGCACCGGCGATTTGGCGAGATGGATGCCGGATGGCAACATTGAATATCTGGGTCGAATCGACCATCAGGTGAAAATCAGAGGCTATCGGATCGAACTGGGTGAGATCGAATCGCAGCTATTGCAAGTGGAGTCAGTGCAAGAAGCGGTCATCATGGCCCGTGCGGACGAAACTGGCCAAACACAGCTAGTGGCGTACTACGTAGCCAGTCAAGAGCTTGGAGCTAGTGAGCTGAGATATGAGCTGGGGCAGGAGCTGCCAAGTTATATGGTGCCCTCGTATTTCATTCAGTTGGAGCAGATGCCGCTGACACCGAACGGTAAAATCGACCGTAAGGAACTGCCTGCACCAGAAGGCAGTCTGCACAGTGGTGCGGATTATGCAGCGCCACGAACTGTAACGGAACGGACACTCGTAGCGATCTGGCAGTCTGTCCTGGGCGTGCAAACTGTCGGTATTTTGGACAATTTCTTCGATCTGGGCGGCGATTCCATCAAGGCGATTCAAATCGTATCCCGTGCGTTCCAGGCAGGCTATAAGCTGGACATGAAGGATTTGTTCCACTATCCAATCGTTGCAACACTGGCATCGCATATATACGAGGTAAGTCGTATTGTAGATCAGGGAGAAGTGAGTGGGGAAACGGCTCTGCTTCCAATCCAGCACTGGTTCTTTGCACAAGAGCAAATAGATGCGGATCACTTTAATCAGGCGGTTATGCTGCATCGGAAGCAGGGCTTTAACGAGTCGGCTCTGCATCAGGCGCTTAGAAAGCTAACAGAGCATCATGATGCTCTGCGGATGGTATTCAGCAAGACAGAGCGAGGCTATAAAGCATGGAACCGTGGAATACAGGAGGGTGAGTTGTACCACCTGGACGTAGTTGACTTTACAAACTTGACGGATGAAGCCACGCTCAGTGCAGCAATTGAGGCGAAAGCCAGTGAAATTCAAAGTAGCATCCAGCTGCATGAAGGGCCTTTGTTGAAGGCTGGTTTGTTCCACTGTGCAGATGGGGACCATCTCCTGATGGCGATTCACCATTTGGTAGTAGACGGGGTATCATGGCGTATTTTGTTTGAGGATTTGGCCGCAGCCTATGAACAGGCCATTCATGCAGAGGTACTTCAGTTACCAGACAAAACGGATTCATTTCGCTTCTGGTCGCAAGAACTTTCCAAGTATGCGAACAGCACAGCAATGGAAAGTGAACACGCCTACTGGGAGCAATTGAACGCAGCCGCTTTGTCTAACCAAGTGCGTTTGCCTGAGGATCAAGCGCAGGCCGACTCATTTAGCTTGGCTGGCACGGATACAGTGGTCTTCCAGCTTACGGAAGAAGAGACAGAAAGACTATTGAAGCAAGCACACCACGCATATAACACGGAAGTGAACGATCTGCTTCTGACTGCATTGGGCATGATGCTGTACACGTGGACTGGTCATGAACGCAGTCTGATTAATTTAGAGGGACACGGACGTGAGAATATTTTGCCGGATGCGGACATTTCTCGTACTGTAGGCTGGTTTACGAGTCAATATCCAATATTGCTAGACATTGGTTGTGATCATGCTTTGTCGGGAAACATCAAACGGGTTAAAGAGTGCCTGCGCCGTATCCCGAATAAAGGAATTGGCTACGGAATCTGGAGATATTTGAGTGAATCCGGCCAAGCCATTAGTCAGCAAGCAGATGTACTGAATCTTGGTCAACATCAAGCTTTTGCCGAGCCGCAAGTGAGCTTTAACTATCTCGGACAGTTTGATCAGGACTTGCAAAACAGCGATATCCATATATCTCCTTACCCGATGGAATCGGTCGTTAGTGACCGGACAAAGATGAAGGATGCTCTTGATGTGAGCGGGATCGTAATGAACGGCATTCTGGAACTCGTTATTCGGTATAACGGCAAAGCCTTCCGTAAGGACACAGCGCAGATGCTGGCTGATCTGTTAAAGGCTAATCTACTTGAAATTATCGAGCATTGTGTCACACGGGAACAGACCGAATTGACTCCAAGTGATGTGCTGTTTAAAGGCCTGACACTGGAGCAACTAGATACGATTAAGGAGCAGACAAAGGCAGTTGGGGAATTGGAAAATGTGTACCCGTTAACTCCCATGCAAAAGGGCATGCTGTTTCACAGCCTGATGAATGCAGAAACAGGTGTGTATTTTGAGCAGGCTACCTTTGACCTTGAAGGCCACTTTGCGCCATCTATATTCGAGGAAAGCCTAAAGCTGCTGGTTAGCCGGCATGCTATATTACGGACAAATTTCTACAGCGGCTGGCATGGTCAACCCTTGCAAATAGTCTACCGTCACAAAAATTTGTGCTTCCGTTATGAAGATGCCAGAGGGCATGAACACGCTGTAGCTGAATTTGTGTCCCAGGATAAAGCTCAGAGCTTTGATTTAACCAAGGATGCGCTCATGCGCGTAGCCGTCTTCCGCACGGATGATAGCTCGTACCGTTTTGTATGGAGCTTCCATCATATCGTAATGGATGGCTGGTGCCTGTCACTAATGACAGACGAAGTATTCAGTGCATATTTTGCCTTGCTCGAGAACAAGCAGCCAGAACTCGCACCTGTCAAGCCGTATAGTGACTATATCGAATGGTTGGAATGTCAAGATTCACAGGAAGCGACCCGCTATTGGAGTGACTACTTGGCAGGTTTTGAGCAGCAAACATTGTTGCCTAGTGAGAACTCACAAGCTTCTGAAGTAGGGTTGTATAAAGATTCAGACAAAAGCGGTGGAAGTTCAAATTCCGGCTACGTTTCGGAAAAGCTGCCATTTATGTTGGGCAAAGAGCGAAGTGCCGCATTAAACCAAATTGCCAAACAACAGCATGTAACGATTAACACATTGCTGCAAAGCGTTTGGGGCGTTATTTTACAGAAATACAATAATAATCAGGATGTTGTGTTTGGTAGTGTTGTATCCGGCCGTCCAGCAGAAATTCCGGGTGTGGAGAACATGATCGGTTTGTTTATTAACACGATTCCGGTACGCCTATGCAGTGCACAGAATGCTACATTTGCTGAAGTATTGCAGCGTACACAGGAACAGGCTCTGGCCTCCAGTGTCTATGACACGTTCCCGTTGTACGAAATCCAGGCACTGACTGAACAAAAACAAGACCTGGTTAATCACATCATGGTCTTTGAAAACTACCCAATCGGGCAGCAGATGAAGCAGATGGGCGGTTTCAGCGAGACAAGGGAACAAACAGGCTTCTCTATTGCCAACGTGGCACTTGCAGAGCAAACCAACTACGATTTTAATCTGATTGTATTGCCTGATGAAGATATCTCTATTCTGCTTGAGTACAATGCTCTGGTGTATAACAAGTCTGCAATGGAACGTATCCATGGTCATATCAGCTACGTCATCGAGCAAATCGTGAACAATCCGCATATCCGAGTGAATGAGCTGACATTGGTGACACCGGAAGAGCAGGCACAGATCGTTCAGGTGTGGGGAGATACGGCGGCAGCTTATCCGCAGGATCAGACGCTAAGCAGTCTGTTTGAGCAGCAGGCGGCAAATACACCAGAGCAAGTGGCGGTACTGTGCGGAGCGGAATCGTTGACCTACCGTGAGCTGAACGAGCGAGCCAACCGTCTCGCACGCACCTTGCGTGCGGAAGGAGTAGAACCGGATCAGCCGGTGGGCATTCTGGTGCAGCGTTCACTGGACATGATCGTAGGCATCTATGCGATCCTCAAGGCCGGCGGCGCTTATGTACCGATCGATCCGGAATATCCGGCTGACCGTATCCGCTTCATGCTGGAGGACTCAGGAGCGAAGCTGGTGCTGACACAATCGCATCAGGCGGAGCAAGCGTCGCTGATTTTCGATGGTCAGGTGCTGGTGCTAGATCGTCAGGAGCAGGATGGCAAGAACATTTACCACGAAGACAGCTCGAATTTGGAGCCCCTGGCCGGACCGCATCATGTCGCGTACGTCATCTACACGTCCGGTTCGACCGGAAAACCGAAGGGCGTAATGGTAGAGCACCATTCCGTGCTGAACCGGATTTTGTGGATGCATAATCGCTACGGGTTGAGTGGAGCAGATACGATCTTGCAAAAGACGGCCTTCACCTTCGACGTGTCGGTATGGGAGCTGTTCTGGTGGTCGATGGTCGGCTCGAAGGTAAGCCTGCTGTCGGTCGGCGGAGAAAAGAACCCGGAAGACATCGTGGACACGATTGCCCGCGATGGTGTGAGCACGATGCACTTTGTGCCGGCGATGCTGCATGCATTCCTCGAATATGTGGAGCAGCAGCCGCGGGAAGTGATGCAAGCGAAGCTGGGCACGCTGCGCCATGTCTTTGCCAGTGGTGAAGCGTTGCCGCCACAGCATGTGGC
>NZ_JBCNHI010000033.1:0-169067 GCF_050482105.1 Paenibacillus jamilae
TGGGCTGAGGTGATAGATTCCGGGGCCAGATGACTCGACTGGATGGTCTCTTCTGCCAAATGATTGGCTTGCACAGCTTCATCCGTAATGTGCCATGGCTGTACGGAATGTGGAGATATTTTGGCAGCGGTCACGACCTCATCTGCCAATTTATCGGTTGTAACGGACGCATCCTGTAATGCATCCGTCGATATCGACTGGGATGCCAGATGCTCACTCTGAATGGTTCCAGTGTACAGATGGTGCGATTGGATCGATTCTGCGGCAATGTGTACGGATTTCACTGCCCCCTCTGCTAGCGCTGTATCCTGTACTGCGCCATTCGCCAAATGCCGGGTGTGTACCGAATGTGCGGACAAATGCGTAGGACCAACGCTGCCTTCTGCAAGATTCGTCCCTTGCACCGAGTGAGCTGCCAGCTTCTCCGAGGTGATGCTTTCCGCTTGTAACGCACGACTAGACACACTATCTGGGGCCAGATGGCTCGCAAGTACCGCCGAAGACTGCAAGTGGGCTGAGGTGATAGATTCTGGGGCCAGATGGCTCGACTGGATGGTCTCTTCTGCCAAATGATTGGCTTGCACAGCTTCATCCGTAATGTGCCATGGCTGTACGGAATGTGGAGATATTTTGGCAGCGGTCACGACCTCATCTGCCAATTTATCGGTTGTAACGGACGCAGCCTGTAATGCATCCGTCGATATCGACTGGGATGCCAGATGCTCACTCTGAATGGTTCCAGTGTACAGATGGTGCGATTGGATCGATTCTGCGGCAATGTGTACGGATTTCACTGCCCCATCTGCTAGCGCTGTATCCTGTACTGCGCCATTCGCCAAATGCCGGGTGTGTACCGAATGTGCGGACAAATGCGAAGGACCGACGCTATCTTCCGCAAGATTCGTCCCTTGCACCGAGCGGGCCGCCAGCTTTTCTGAGGTGACACTTTCCGCTTGTAGCGCACGACCGGATACACTATCTGGCGCCAAATGGCTGGCATATATCACTGAGGACTGCAAATGGGCTGAGGTGACGGATTCTGACGCCAGATGGTTTGACTGAACGGCCTCATCTGCCAAATGATTGGCTTGCACAGCTTCATCTGTAATATGCCACGACTGCACTGAGTGTGCCGACAGCTTGGCGGCAGTCACACCCTCATCCGCCAATTTATCCGACGTAACGGATGCATCCTGTAGAATATCCGTCGATATCGACTGGGATGCCAGATGTTCGCCCTGTATAGTTCCAGTTTGCAGGTGATGCGACTGGATCGATTCTGGAGCAATATTTACAGATTTTACTGCTCCCTCTGCCAGTGCTCTATCCTGTATCGCTCCGGCTGCCAGATGCCGGCTGTGTACGGATTGTGCTGTCAGATGTGACGGGCCGATGCTGCCTTCTGCAAGATTCATCCCTTGTACTGAGCGCGCCGCCAGCTTTTCTGAGGTGACACTTTCCGCTTGCAGCGCACGACCAGACACACTATCCGGGGCCAGATGGTTCGTGAGCACTGACGAAGACTGCAAGTGGCGAGAGGTCACGGATTCAGAGGCCAGATGGCTAGACTGGATAGCCTCTGCTGCCACATGGTTTCCTTGCACAGCTTCGTCTATAATGTGCCATGGCTGTACCGAGTTGACCGACAGCTTGGCGGCAGTCACACCCTCATCCGCCAATTTATCCGACGTAACGGATGCATCCTGCAAAGCTTCGGTTGATATAGTCTGGGCTGCGATATGCTCTCCATGAATGGTTCCAGTGTGCAGGTGATGCGGCTGGATCGATCCCGGGGTAATGTGTACCGACTTCACTGCCCCTTTTGCCAGCGCTGTATCCTGTACTACACCGTTTGCCAAATGCCGGGCGTGTACGGACTGCGCAGACAGATGTGACGGGCCGACGCTGTCTTCCGCAAGATTCGTTCCTTGCACCGATTGGGCTGCCAGCTTTTCAGAGGTGACGCTTTCCGCTTGTAATGCTCGGCTGGACACACTTTCCGGCGCCAGGTGGCTCGTGAGCACTGCTGAACCCTGTAAGTGAGCTGAGGTGACGGATTCTGGCGCCAGATGGCTCGATTGGATGGCTTCATCTGCCACATGATTTCCTCGCACCGCTTCGTCTGTAATGTGCCACGAATGTACGGAGTGAGCTGACAGCTTGGCGGCAGTCACACCCTCATCTGCCAGTTTGTCAGAGGTTACAGACTCATCCTGTAAAGCATTAGTCGATATGGCCTGGGCTGCAATATGCTCTTCCTGAATGATTTCTGCTTGCAGATGCTGCGGCTGGATCGATTCCGGGGCAATGTGCGCGGACTTCACTGCCCCTTCTGCCAGTTCTCTATCCTGTACCGCTCCGGCTGCCAAATGCCGCGTGTGTACGGACTGCACAGATAGATGTGAAGGGCCGATACTGCCTTCTGCAAGGTTCATTCCTTGTACTGAGCGCGCCGCCAGCTTTTCCGAGGTAACACTTTCCGCTTGTAGCGCACGACCGGACACACTATCCGGGGCCAAATGCCTCGTCAGTACGGAGGAAGCTTGTAGGTGCACCGAGGTGACCGCTCCAGATGCTAGATGGGTCGAGTCCACAACTGCCACAGCCAAGTGGCTGCTTTGTACAGCTTCGTCCATAATATGCCCGGACTGCACTGCATGGGCTGACAGCTTGGTGGAAGTCACACCCTCATCCGCCAATTTATCGGACGTAACGGACGCAGCCTGCAAAGCATCAGTCGATATGGCCTGCAATGCAATATGCTCTCCTTGAATGACCCCGCTTTGCAAGTGCTCTGATTGAATGGATTCTGCTGAAAGATGCTCAGACTTCACAGCATTCTGGGCTAATATCGTTTCCTCTACTGCTCCTGCTGCCAAATGTTTGGTTTGTACAGCCTGTGCCGCCAAATGTTTGGGACCCACACTGTTTTCCGCCAGGTTGGAGGCCTGCACAGCCCGAGCCGCCAGCTTCTCGGAAGTGACGCTTTCCGACTGAAGCGCATGGCCGGACACACTATCCGGGGCCAGATGTTTGGTTTGGACCGAAGCCGACTGCAAATGGTTGGAGGTCACGGATTCAGGAGCAAGATGATTCGCCTCCACTGCTTCAACAGCCAAATGGTTGCTTAGCACCGCTTTATCCGTAATATGCCATGGCTGCACAGAACGAGCAGACAGCTTGGAGGAAGTGACACTGCCCTCAGCTAACTTAGGCGCAGTAATCGCCAAATCATTAATTTTATCCGTAGCCACACTTTCCGGCGATAATTTCAACGAAGTAACGGCATGATCCTGCAAATGATGGGAATACACCGCTCCGTTGGCCAAATGCGCGGTTTGAACAGCTCCTTCACCTAATATGTCTGCGGTAACGGACTGTTCTTGCAAGGCCGTGGTTCCGACACTGTCTTCCCCAAGATGCTTGCTCTGTATAGAGCTCTGGGCCAAATGGGTGGAATCAACCGATTGAGCCCGTAACGCCTTGCCACCCACACTGTTGTCGGCAAGATGGTTTTCACGGATTACTCCAGATGCAATGTGTGCGTGGGTAATGGCTTGAGACGCAATTTTATTGCCGGTGACCGCCCCTGTACCAATTTTAGTTTCTATCACCGCTTCATCAGCGATTTTGTCAGACTTAATAGCGCTTGGAGCAATGTGATTTTCCTTGACAGCCTGATTCGCCACATGATGATCCAGCACTGCACCCTTCCTTATTTTCTCGCTTGTCACAGCCCCGGCATGCAAATGTTGCTCCGTAACCGCCTCAGAT
The DNA here is from genome assembly GCF_050482105.1 of Paenibacillus jamilae. Classification (GTDB taxonomy): domain Bacteria; phylum Bacillota; class Bacilli; order Paenibacillales; family Paenibacillaceae; genus Paenibacillus; species Paenibacillus jamilae_B. The sequence continues at coordinate 3,775 of NZ_JBCNHI010000033.1, forward strand.
GCAATATGATCTTTCCGAATAATTTCGGATTGAAGATGCACGGAAGAGACGGCCTCCGGAGAAATCTGAGCTCCTTGTATGGCTGCTGTTGCAATATGTCTGGTAAGTACTGCCTCATCGGCAATTTTGTGTGGGAGAATGCTCTGATCCGAAATTTTGGATGAAGTTACGGATTGATCGACAATTTGCAATGAGCCTACAGACTGATCTGCCAGTTTATTGGACTGAATACTCCGATCCGCAATATGCCGGGCTGTCACTTGGCCCGTTCCGAGCTGTTCTTCCCCAACAGAGCCAGGACTGAGATGCTTTCTTTCAATCGATCCTGCCTGAATATGCACACCGGTGACTGCCTCAGTTTCCAGATGACGCCCGCTGACAACACCTTCCTCCAATTGTTCTCTGCCTACAATTCCGTTGGTCAGCTGCTGGCGATTAATCGAACCAGGAGCTAGATGCCGGGCATGAACGGCATGCTCGGTCAGATGTGCGCTCTCAATGCTGCCTGCCTGGATTTTAGTTCCATCCACAGCACCATCCCGCAGTTTGGAGGTGGTCACAGACTGATCGCCCAGCTTGGAGCTATCGACAGCTTCATTCGCCAAATTGTTTGATTGAATCGTTCCGCTGCGAATTTTATCGGAGGTAACCGACTGATCTTGAAGCATATCTGAAGACACGATCCATTGCTTGAAGTGACGGCTCTCGATCGAGCCATTCGCAATATGATCGCCGCTAATAATTTTATCCGCCAGCTTTTCGGGCGTGATGCTGCCATCCCGAAGTTTTTCACCACTAATAGAGCGATCCTGCAATTTACTGCCTGCCACAGATGCGTCCGACAAATGTTCAACCGTAATGGAGTCGGGAGCAATCTTTGAAGCAGTCACAGCACCGTCAGCTATTTTAATGGTATGAACCGCATAATCTGCTAGAGATTCTGTGTGGATACTCTCTTGCTTCAGCTTGCTGGAATCTATGGAAGCGGGAGCAATCTTTTCACCTGTCACAGCGAGATCACTCAGATCATCTGTATAGATGAAAGCATTGTTTACATGTGGAGCCTTCTTATTGTTCAAAATTTCTTCCACATCAATTGGATCAGGCTCTGGCTCTGGCTCTGGTTCTGGTTCCGGTTCTGGCTCCGGTTCTGGTTCCAGCTCTGGTTCTAGCTCTGGCAGTGGAGGTTCTTCCATCAAAGCTGAAGTCTCCTCTACATCTGCAACCTCATTCTCTTTTTCATGCAGAGCCTCGACTTCAGGCTCGACAACTGTCTGTAGCTCCGACTCCACTGTAGTTGGGGGAGGCGGAGAAGCAACTTGATGAAGTCTTGCTTCTGTGTCCCTCTCCGCAGGCAGTGGCTTTGAGCGTTGTATCATACTTAACTCATTCAAATCCGGGTCAATCACACGATAGAGCGGCTTTTTGTTTCTGTTGGTTTTGCGGCTCTTGTTCTTCAAGCAGCTCTCTCCCTTCTCATGTTTATCGTTACAGCATCATATGCAGGCTCTTAGGCACTTGCCACCCTGTACAGGGATACACTTTTGGGTAAAAAGGATACTTACTGAAATCCACGTTTGAAAAAAAATTGTTAAAAGTTAAAATAGTAAGGGTGAAGATTGCTACAAGAAGAGAGGAACTACAATAACATGATTATCAAACCAAGAACACGTGGCTTTATCTGCACCACTGCTCATCCAGTGGGCTGTGCCCAACATGTTCAGGAGCAAATTGACTATGTACAAGCCCGTCCTGCTATCCAGGGACCTCGTAATGTGCTTGTGATCGGGGCATCTGCCGGATATGGGTTGGCTTCTCGAATTACGGCCGCTTTTGGTGCGCGTGCCAATACCATTGGTGTATATCGTCCTAGCAATGCTACGGCTACACGCACAGCATCAGCCGGCTGGTACAATTCTGCTGCATTTGAAAAAGCTGCTCAGGAAGCTGGGCTTACATCTTTAAGCGTGACAGGAGATGCTTTCTCGGATGAGGTCAAAGCCAAAACGGTGGAAGCCATTCGCGAAGAACTGGGACAAGTCGATCTGGTGGTTTATAGTGTTGCTTCAGGTCGCCGTATCCATCCTCGCACAGGCGAAACGTCTAATTCCGTGCTCAAACCTATTGGTGAGCCCTACACGAATAAGACCGTTAACTTCCACACCGGTGAAGTCAGCAGCGTGACGCTCGAACCGGCAACAGAAGAAGAAGTACAGGGAACTGTGGAGGTTATGGGCGGTGAAGACTGGAAATTGTGGATTGACGCCTTGCGTGCAGGCGGTGTACTCGCTGATCACGCGACTACCTTCTCTTTTTCGTATATCGGTTCCGATATTACCCAAGCCATTTACAGAGAAGGCAGTATCGGATATGCAAAAGATCATCTTGAAGCGACAGCTCGTCAACTGAACGACCAGTTGAAAATCACGGGGGGACGTGCTTTCGTCGCAGTCACCAAAGGACTCGTGACCCAATCCAGCTCCGCCATCCCTGTCGTTCCTCTATATATTTCCGCTTTATATAAGGTGATGAAGGACAAAGGGCTGCATGAAGGGTGCATAGAACAGAGCTACCGCCTGTTTGCCGAGCGTCTGTACGCACCAGAAACTGCTGTAGATGAAGAAGGTCGTATTCGTATTGATGATTGGGAACTGCGCGAGGATGTGCAGACAGAGGTTGCGAAAATATGGGAGGAACTGACGACCCAAAACATCTATGAATTATCCGATCTCGAAGGATATCGTCGCGAATTTTTCCAACTGTTCGGCTTTGAATTTGAGGGTGTGGACTACGATGCTGATGTTGATCCCATCGTAAATATTCCTAACGTGCGCTAAGTCTTTTAGTGCCGCCATTCTATACGAAAAAATAAAAAAGCTGTCTCTGGCAGAAGAACATTTCGCTCTGCATAGGGACAGCTTTTTGTTTTTAATTAAAAGGGAACTCTTGTGTCTGTTTTGGACTGCAACATGATGCAAACATTGCAATTTTAAAATTCATTTGATATTGTACAAGTAGGCATAGCAAAATCCCTCTTCTTACCAAGAGGGTAAACACGGTTGGACAAGTTCCACCTTGACTGACCATGATTGTATTTGCTCAGCCATCACATCCCTGTAAGGAGGTGAACAATATGGCAAAAGACGTTCTGTGCGAAGTCAACTCATGCACGTACTGGGCTCAGGATAATAAATGCAGCGCGAGCTCCATTTATATCGTAAGCAACAAGCCTGCGAACACTCACACGTCCGAAGAAACAGACTGCAAAACCTTTGAAGCAAAATAAACCTTAGTTTTCAAGCACAAACATAGTTGTATCATGAAGGGGCCCCTGCCAGGGTTCCTTCTTTCTTATAATTCTAACAAGAATGATAATTATTATCAAGTTCTTTTTGGCTTAAATAAAGACAAAAAAAAAGAAGCGTCACCCTGAACGAGTCGCTTCTTGTGCTTGACCTTTTGTAATTGTTCCTGCTTGGTCGGCTTTATTCGCGTGTGCTGTGAAATCTCGCCATAATGATCATTCGTTTTACGACTCTGTGCCGCGCAATAGATCCCGGCGCGTTTTGCCTTGCTCAGCGCCTTTTGTGTTTGAGTACGTGCCATACGGTTTCACTCTCCTTGATTGGACTCCTTTTATCATAGCATCCAATAGGCAAATCGTGAATGGTTTGTCTGACTCCAGCACTCTTTAATCCATTAAATGTCGGAAAAAATATCCGAGTCACCACTGGAGGCCGCCACAATAACAACAATAACCAAGAAAATAATGATCAGTGCATAAATCAGTGTGCCGATAATACTACATACCAGTCCAGCAATAGCCATACCTCTGCCTTGCTCGCCATGACGATTAATTTCCTTCAGGGAAAGACTAGACAAAATAATGCCCACAATTCCAATAATCAACCCAAGATAGGGAATGACAACAGACAGAATCCCAAGCACCATCGAGGCAACAGCTTTACTGTTTGTAGGTGGAACTACTGGGGGCTGGTTAAATGGGGCGTTATAATCGTTCGGCTCCTGAAAAGGATCGGAAGATCGAGGCTCCTTGTACAAGTCACTCATCTGTTTAATTCAACTCCAATAATTATAATAACAATATATAAGTTCTAGGGTACCACAATCTTACAAATCAGGACAGTACTTATTTCGGTTTTTTTAAATTAGAACATGGAGAAGAAAAGTATATTCTCTTAGCACTTTTGTAGATAGCCGGGCATACAGTATTGTACCTATTACAGATAAATTGCGCTCCATGAGAGCATCCTGCCAAGGAGGTCGGAGCTATGTTATATCGTGGAACATCCCGCAGAAAGGGCTCGCCTCACCAACGTTTACGTGCAAAGACACTTCGGAAAATATCTGCCGCCATGCTGCCGTTTTATAAAGCTATTGCAACTCGCCGTGCTTTTGCCGCCCAATGGTCGCGAGCTGTCGTTCAAGGCAACTTGGATCGGATGAAATCCCTCCTTTGCTCAGTAGCGCCATTTGCCGCCAAACAAGGCTTAGGCACGAATGGCATCGGCTACTTTATTTCCTTTTTAACTGAGCCACCGATGCTCTATTATACGAACGGTACGACGATTCCACCGGGGACGGTGCAGTTTACATTTGAGCCGAAGGTTCATCGCGCCATTGCCAAAGCCGTTTTTCCGCTGTATCGCGAATTGGCACGCAATGAATGCTTTGCTTCTGCCTTAGCCAAAGCGATCAATAGGCAGGATCAGCGTGCCGTTCAGGTAATGATCCGTAGTTTAATTCCATCCTCTGCGCTAAAATCTGTAGACATTGAGGATCATGGATTTGCATTGCTTTTTAAGTATCCCTTTAGTAAATATCCCTATCGCAATCTACTCTTTCAGGAGTTCACTTAAAAAGGTCGCTATAAGCGTACTTGCTTAAGTTCCTGAATGAGCTCTTTTCCCAATTGTATAGCCATGTCTGTCAGCACTTGGATTTCGTCCTTGGTTGCATGATCCAAATGTGCCCCGCTGCAAATGGCAAAGTTGCCTGCAAACTCCTTTCGCAAGCGGACTGCAATTTCTTCGGTAATATAAAATTCCTTGTGGTTTTGCAATTGCACGGTTTGAATCGGTTCGAGTCTCGCTCCTGCTGTGATGGTCCCCAAGTGAGGCTGATCGCCGCCTGAAATAAGCACAACGATATCTTTTCCCATAAAATAAGCATCCAGCACAAGACGGATACGTCCGCTTTCTTTTTGCAAATGAATCAACATGATCCTCTCCTGCTAAAAATTATTGTTGTGAAACGATTCACTTTATAGAGTACTATTCATTGTATCGCTTCCTGAACTGTTGGACAAATTTAAAAAGGCCCACAGCAGCCTCTCTTAACAGTGGCTTGCTGTGGGCCTGCATTGTATTCTAAAAAATCTTCTACCCCCTTACTTGCTGTTAACGGATCGTGATGGTATGCACTGCCTTACCGCTTGCGCTGTCATTATCCGTCACCATTAGCTCTACGGTATACGTTCCGGCTGTGGTGAATTTATGCTTCACCTTCGAGCCAACTGCCGTATCACCATCACCAAAATTCCAACTGTAGCTGACGATCTCACCATCCACATCACGGGAAGCTTTGGCATTAAATTGTACATTTTTGTTTTTCTTGGCTGAGTCATTCGCCTGAATAATAGCTACCGGCTTTTCATTCGATGTAGGTGGATTCGGACCAGGATCCTCTCCTCCACCTTGGGTTACATACAATCTTCCTGGCGCCTCCGTCTCCATTTCATTCCCCGCTGCATCCCTTACCCGGATCACGATGACTCCGCCTTCCAGGTTCAGAGAAGATGAAGTGAAATAAGTACCTTCATAGTGGCCTGACGAGGTTTCATTTAATGGAATTTCGTTGCGGGCCAGAGTCGACAGGTTAAAGGGCAGCTCCACATGGAAGAATGCCTCCAAGCCAGATGCACTGTCAAAAGATACTCGTACCGGCTGCCCTGGAGTGATGCGTACATCCTCAGCAGGGTTAATATTTTCAAGCTTCGGCAGCGCTGTATCGACATACACGGAGCGTGTAACAGTCGTTTCATTTTCGGCAAGATCCTTGGCCGTCACCGTAATTTGATTTTCACCTTCATTAATAAGCAACCGTTTGTTAAAGCTGCCGTCGCTTCCGAATTCAGCGGGCTCCCCGTTAATCGTCAATTCGCTGAGAAACTCATCATACACCGTACCGGTTACACTAACCACACCTGCGTTCGTACGGGCTCCTTCATCAGGTGAAGTCAGGATCAGACCCGGTTTAGTCTGATCAAGCGTCACAATCACAGGCTCGGATCGATCTGTTACTTTGCCGTATACTGCCGCTTGAACACTTAACGGATTAGCACCTGGCTGAAGATCGACCGCCAAACTGAATTGACGATCCTTCACTTTTGTTGTGCCAGCCAGTTCCTTGCCGTTAAAGAGCTGGATATCAGCTCCTTCTGCCGGAGAAGTTCCTGTGACGGTAATCGTATCTTCCTGCGTATATGTTGCCTTTGTAGGAGTTGTAATCGTTGGAGCATTCACCGGATATCTGACGATCGCCCGGATCATGTAGTTCCCTTCCTCTTCAGGCGATTGGCTCCATGTGCCGCTGACACCTTGCCAGCTGCGAAGCGCATTAGGGCTGTTTTCATCTGTAGCAAGACCTGGCGACTGTGTGCCTACAGCAGACTGTGTATATACGATGTAAAAATCACCTTGAACCGTCACTGGCTCTGGAAGCTGCACCGTCGTCCATTGTGTCTCATCCCGTACGGCGGTTCCGTCGAATGGACCAGCCAATAGTCGTCCAGGTGCTCCTGCTGCACCAGAAGCGTCATAGACAGAATATTGGAATGCCGTACCTCCCGGATTCGGGAAGGCAGGGTTCCAGAACAGCAGTGATGCTCCTGTCACTTGTGCCACTTCCGATTCAGGCGTCATTCTCACCGCCCATGAATTGCCTGCTGCGTTAAAGGCTCTGGCATTTTCTCCTGTGCCGTCATCGTAGGCGATGCCTCCTTGAAAACCGATGAAAGGCTTCAACGTGATGTTCGCTTCAACATTACCGTTTGGAGGAGCCGTGACAGAAATACTGTCACTATAATAATTTTCGGCTGCGATGGACAATGTATATGTTCCTTCCAGCACGTCCAGCGTAAATTCTCCAGCCTCATTCGTCTCTACTGGAGCAATACGTGCATCTTCCAGCACCAATACTTTCGCTTTTTGAATCGGTTCACCAGATTGCTTGTCGGTGATAACCCCATGAATCGTACCGTGTGGGACAGCTTGAAGACTAAAGTTCGCTCTGATGACTTTGTTATTCTCAATCGTAACTGCTTTGGTCTGAGGCACGTAACCGTAGGCTTCGGCCTTCAGCGTATAGTCACCCGCTACATGAGTGAAGCTGTATTTGCCTGTGGTTGGGTCTGTTTTCACCGAACGTCCGGTTTCCAGTACCGTAACCGTAGCACTAGCTGGAAGACTGTCGAGACCGACACGTCCACGATCCACCGATGTTTCTGCCGGCTTCACTTTTTCCTGGAATTCACTCTTTTCAGTGCTTGTAATTTTGTACAGCGGGAATTGTTCCTCCGCTTTTTCCAGCTTGATATTGGACTCAGGTACGATATCCTTGGTCACGGTCGAAGCTGGAACACCCAGCACACGGAAATCGTCAATATACCAGCCATTCTTGTTCACACTATTATCCGACTTCAAGCGGAAGCGAACTTGAATCTCATTGCCGGTATAGCTATCCAGATTGTAATAAACAGGAGCCCATTTTTTACCACTTGTACTATGCGAGAATTTACCCAACTCACTCCATGTGTCGCCATTGTTTTTGGATACTTCTACATATCCGTAATCATAGCCGCCTTCAATTTCAAACCAGTGGTTGAAGGTCAGCGTGGCGTTGCGTATACCATTCAAATTAATTTTTGGAGAAACCAGTGAAAAGTCGGCACCATTCTCATAGTTACTATCGAGATCGGTGGCCCATACATTTGGTTTGGACACTGCGCTCTCCGGTCCTACCTCCTTAGGAATGCCGCGTTCCCATTCATCCTTGGTACCGGAATGAGTCCAGCCATTGTCTGAGCTGCCGTCAAAATGATCGCTATACAGCGTATCCGGCACGTCCACTCTCAATGAAGCCTCGTTCGACTTGACACCTTCGTTACCACTATAATCCTCGGCCGCCACCGCATAATGATAGGTCGCACCACCCACGGTGATCGTATCCGTGTAGGTCAGCCCAGTGGTTGTACCGATGGAAGTATAATTTTTGCCGGACTGGGTAGAACGATACACCTTGTACTGCTTCACATCTTCATCAGAGGAAGCGCCCCAGGCGAGTGTGACATTGCCCACAGTATCTGCTTCTGCAGTCAAATGGCCAGGGGCAGCAGGTGCAACGCTGTCTGGTTCCTGAATGGACAGATCGTCAATATACCAGCCATCTTTCACGATCGTATTGTCACTAGTAAAGTTGAACAGGAGATATACCTTTTGCCCCGCGAATGCTCGCAAATCAAGATATTGTGTTTTCCAGCCGTTGCTGGTTCCAGTAAACGATAATACCTGCTCAAACGCATTCTGATTGTTAGTGGTCGCTACATACACTTTGCCGAAATCAGAATTATTTTCGAGATCATACCAATGTTTGAAGCTGACCAGTGCCCCTTTGGAACTCTCAGTCAGATCAATTGGAGGGGCCACAAAATAACTGTTGGAGTTGGTCTGGTATTGGCCTTCGAGATTGGTCGCAATGACCTTTGTACCCGAATGTGCGCCTTTAGGGCCGCTTGTCGGTGTTCCCCATTTCCAAACACTGCCCTGACCCCCGATATTGACACCGGCGATGTCTTTCTCAAAGTCTTGTGTGTAGCCCGGTTTAACACCTTTGGAGACATTCACCTTATATACTTCCGTTTCAAAGCCATTATTGCCGAAATCATTTACACGAATATAGTATTCCAAACCTTTGCTATCCACCAAAAAGGTCGGAATGGACGCCTGATATGTACCGTCTTTGCTGTCTCCAGAAGTCCGCTCCAACGGAATATACACATAGTTTGACGAACCTGCTGTTTTGGCAAATGCCTCAACGGCTGTTACGCCTACATTATCTGTTACATGAGCAGTTAAAGGTATATCAATACCCTCGAATGCAGCTGCAGGCGGTGTATGCTCAAGAACAGGCGCTTCCAGATCGTCGCCACCCGTTACGACTTTACCAGATACAGAGCCCAGACCCTGCATGACAGATCCGACTGCATCAAGTGCATTAATGACGCCATGTCCATACCCATTGTTTGGCGAAGTAGGGTATGTGCTATCTGTCCGAGGGGTAGCTGTGTTTTCCAGAATTTCCTCCAGCTGATCCACGGTAAGAGAATGATTCGCTTGCAGCAATAGAGCAGCAAGACCCGCAACATGAGGCCCCGCCATGGAAGTACCGTTATATCCACCTTTATAGCCGCCACCAGCCACGGATGATCGGATATTTACTCCCGGTGCGGAAACTTCGGGCTTGATCTCACCATAAGGTGAGGGTCCCAGCAACGAAAAGCTTCCCAGTTTATCATTGATATCGGTTGCCCCCGTGGCAAAGGATTCCGGATAGTTAGCCGGATTGGCTACTGATCCAGGTCCACCCGGATTGGAGAGAGAGGTATTCCCTGCGGAGAATTCGGGGAAGATTTGAGCATCCCGCCATGCCTGAACTACAGGCCGAAACCATTCATCAAGACCCGGTCCGCCTCCCCACGAGTTGTTCACTACATCTGGAGCAAGCTCGGGATGAAGATTACCTTGGGCATCTTTTGGCGCAAGCAGCCATTGACCACCGTCCAGTATAATGGCATCCGTCGTTTCCGGATTAAAAATCCGAACCGCAATCCACTTCGCACCAGGAGCAACGCCCACTCGGTTCGTTCCATTTTCCTCGGAGCCAACCATCGTGCCCATCGTATGCGTTCCGTGGGAATCGTCTTCCTGATCGACTGGTAGCGCCGCATGGCTATGCGGATCATACCAGCTCAGCTCTGGATTCACGATATTGCCTGCTGCGTCCAGACCACGCCATTTGCGATGCAGGGCCGGATGCGTATAGTCAACGCCTGTATCGAGGTTGGCGACCACGATTCCGGTTCCGTCAATTCCTTTTTCCCACACTTGAGGTGCGTTAATATGGGATATGTTCCATTCCACTGTAGACGGGTCCACCGCAGTCTTGCCCGTATTGCCGGGCAATGCCGATGTTTTGCCATCGTCCTTTTTCGGTTCTACAGCTTTTTGTGCTGTGTCAGACTTTGACGTTTCCGCTGTTGCTGCCGTAGCTGTTCCAGTCGCTTTGGTGCCTGTGTCTTCTGGCTGCTTATCAATCGTTACCTTTTGCAAGTAACGTGTTTCATTCGGCAAAATTTTATCGACCTCAGGCAGCTTCGAAATATGATCCAGCACCTCCTTGGTGCTCGTGACAGCTAAAGCATTGACTATAAAATAGCTTTTATATTCCTTTACTCCGCCGCTCTCCGATTCCTTATCCAAATAGCTTTCAAGTCCATATTGGGTTCTGGAAGCCGTTTCACGCAGAGAGCTGATTACATGGCTGCGCACAGCCATTTTGGCAGCGGAAGGGGTTATTTTCTCAAGTGAAGCCTTTTGGAGAGCATTTTTGGAAACCTTGTCGGTATCTACCTGTTCCTTTAATTTGACCAAATAGGTAACATAGTTGCTCTCTTCAAACTGTTTGGTCAGCTTCGGGGATACCTTCGCGGTCGTGACCTTGTGCGAGGCTGATTTTAGCTCCAGCTTGGAGCCATCCGGGGTGTTATTCGCTAAAGCGGGTTGAACAAATGAAAAGGCCATAAGCAAAGAGAGTCCAATAGATAATGGTTTCTTGAAACGTCTAGGTTTAATCAATTACTTCTCCACTCCTTTTACTAGGTTTAATGATTCCGGAATAACCTGTACAAGAGTCAGACCTCATGCCTTGCACATCAAACACACGAATTGCGCAATATGATGTGTTGCGACCACCTCCTTCATAGATTATAAAGAGACACAAAAATATATAGATATGTTCGTAGATGGCAGTTCTTCATAGGTGAGTTTAATGCAATAGAAAAGCGATGAAATTCAGTAGATACCTAGGAGAAAAAGCAGGAGCATTTCGAAGAAAAAAACATGTTATATCATTACATTTTATATTAAAAATTGATATAACAGCATATATTATGGATAGTATAAAGTTATCAAAACAGATATACAAGTCATTTTTTTGCATTTTTCTTGAAATTCTATGAATTTTATATTCATATATGTACGAAAACCCCTTTTTAGCGGCTACGTCATGAGTGCAACACACAGTTAACAGGTGCATGCGTTCTTGTACGAGCCGCCCAAAGGGATCTTCGGGGATCTTTCTTACATCTTTTGATTATTTTTAGTTAAGTACGGAGTTCACCGCAGCAAGCGCATCGATCAGACCATATCCATAACCATTATTGGGTGAGGTCCGATACTGGGTGTCTGTCAGCGGTGTTGCTGTTTTTGAAATAACATCCTCCAATTGATCCACGGTTAATGATGGTTTAGCCTGAAGCAGCAATGCCACTAATCCGACAGTATGCGGGCCTGCCATAGAGGTGCCGTTCCAGCCACCCTCATAAACTCCTCCAGGTACAGAAGAACGAATTTTTACACCAGGAGCCGAAATTTCTGGCTTCACTTCGCCGTAAGGAGAAGGACCACGCAACGAGAAGCTGGCCAGCTTGTTATTGATATCGGTGGCTCCTGTGGCATAGGCTTCCGGTAGATTTGCCGGATTGGCCACAGATCCAGGTCCACCCGGATTCGACAGTGTTGTATTGCCTGCAGAGAACTCAGGGAAAATTTGAGCTGCTCTCCACGCCTTGGTGACTGGGCGATACCATTCGTCCAGGCCAGGTCCACCACCCCAAGAATTATTCACCACATCTGGTGCAAGCTCAGGGTGCTTTTTGCCGTTTTTATCTACAGGCGCAAGAATCCATTGCCCACCGTCCAGCAAGATGGAGTCTGTGGTATCCGGATTGAATACTCGAACGGCAATCCACTTGGCCCCTGGAGCAACACCGATTTCATTCGTACCGTTGCTGTCTGAGCCAACACTTGTCCCCATCGTATGTGTACCATGTCCATTGGAATCTGTGGGCAGTGATGCTCCATTAACCGCATCATACCAGCTCAGTTCAGGGTCCACGACTTGTCCAGAAGCATTAAGCCCCCGCCATTTTCTTTTCAGTGCCGGGTGAGTATATTCAACACCTGTATCTAGATTGGCAACGACAACGCCCTTGCCGTCAATACCTTTGGCCCACACCTGTGGTGCTTTGATTTTAGAAATATTCCACTCGACACGACTTGGCGCTACCGCATCTTTATATACGGATTCTTCCACTGATTTTTGTGCATTCTCTTCCGTCACAGCCGCATCAACAGCCGTTTGATCTGCAACTGCTTGGTCTGCTGTTGATTGCTCCCCTACCGGCTGGGCATCCTTATCGATTTCTACCTTTTGCAGCTCCCGCTTTTCATCCGGTAAAATTTTGTCGATCTCAGGCAAGGTAGCGAGATTATCCATGACCTCTTTGGTACTGGTTACCGCAAATGCATTCACGATAAAGTAACTCTTATACTTTTTGACGTTTCCGTTGTTGACTTCCTTCTTTAAGTATTCTTCCACAGACTGTTGAGTTTTTTCTGCGGTATCCATGAGAGAGCTGACCACCGTTTTGCGTACAGAAAGCTTAGCAGCAGCAGGGGAAATCTGCTCGGCGGAAGCCTTCTGAAAAGCATGCTTAGCAACAGACTCCGTGTCTACCTGATCCTTTAATTTAACCAGATAAGTGACATACTCGCTGGTACTGAATTGCTGGTTCAGCTTGGCTGAAACCTTAGCGCTAATCGTCGATGCTCCTGCTGAGGAAGTTGTGCTGGAATCTCCATACACCGGAGAAATCAGAGAAAAAGCAAGAATAGCGGTAAAACCAACCGACAGCGTCTTTTTAACATTTTTCGACTTAATCAATACTATACTTTTCATCTCCCTTTACTTGGTTTTTTGGATTCTCAAAGACAGCCTTAAGGGCAGCAGCGTCAAAAACTCACAAATAGCCTCTGGTACTCACCTCCTTTAAAAATATAGATTCTGGGGTGAAATCCATAGGTCATATTCTGAGGTGAATAACCTTTGGTGCAGACCACAAGAAACGACATTCAAGCAAGAGCTGTGACAGGTCTAGGAAAAAGTAAGTGAAAAAATGAAGAAAAAGGTAGGGTAGAATACTAGAAGTGATCGAGGAGGTTGGTAATCACGTATTAAAATACAATTTAAAACAAAAGAATGAAACATATGGTATCTTTTGAATCTAGTATAGTGTCACAAAATCAGATATTCAAGCATTTTTTTTGAATTTTATTCCTTTTTTTCTTGAAGAAGTGAAAAACCTCTTCCATTTTCGAAACCAATGCGAGTCTTTCATACTGCATTTTGTTTCGGATCATAGAAGAGGTTTTCGGCATTCAGCAGCAAAAGTAGAAGGGCGCTATCTGCTGCTATTTACAGGTATGGGAACCGAAACGGCTCCTTCTGGAAAGGAAGATTTGGGTTCCTGGGTTCTACGACACAGGCTCGTACATTCTCGAAAAGCCATTTGTCTGCACCCACTGCACCGGTCCTGATTCACCATAGCAAGAGCTGCCGTTAAGGCCTCTCCAGTATGTTCAAAAAAGTGATTTTGTCCGATCATGTCGTAGCATCCGGTTTTCTGCAGCAATTCCAGCGGTTGAGGCTGAAGCCCGGACACAAGCACTGTGCCACCAGACTTCCGGTATTTTTGTATTAAGGCAGTAAAGTTAGCTTCTCCCGTCATATCCATAAAAGGGACCTTGCCCATACGCAACAACAAAATCCCTTGCAGGTGGCCAGTCTGTCCCCCTACACCTGAGTTTTCCAACGTCGAAGCTGCACCGAAAAACAGGGGGCCTTCCACATTGTAAATAGCCACCTGTGGGCAATCGTGCTGCTCTGTGACCATATGTGCGCCTACCTTTTCATGCTTCACAGAAGGGTCAGGAAGCACCTTATCTACTGAAAGCGTACTGCTCATGCGTTTGACAAACAGTACAACTGCCAGAATTAGACCTACCTCCACAGCCGTTGTCAGCGTCGTAAAAACCGTCAGCAAAAAGGTGACGACCAGCACAATAGAATCCGCTGTCCGTGTTTTGAGGATGTGTGCAAAATGCTTGCGCTCACTCATATTCCAGGCGACCACCATCAACACCGGTGCCATACTGGCCAACGGAATATTGGATGCATAAGGTGCAAAAAGCATCAGAATGAGGAGCACAACGACCCCGTGCACAATGCCTGACATAGGAGATACCGCGTTGTTGCGGATATTGGTGGCCGTACGGGCAATGGCACCTGTCGCAGGAATGCCGCCAAATAGTGGTGTCAGCACATTGGCAATCCCTTGTCCAACCAGCTCGCGATTGCTGTTATGGCGGGTTCCCGTCATCCCGTCAGCTACCACCGCTGAAAGTAGCGATTCAATAGCCCCCAGCATCGCTATAACAAGGGCTGGCGGCAAGAGCTTCACGATTAATTCCCACGTCATCGTAGGAACATGCAGCTCAGGCAAAGATGCTGGAATTGCGCCATAAGCAGAGCCAATCGTAGCCACCTGCCCAGGAAAAAGCAAAGCTGCCACCAGCGTTGACAAGAGTAGGCCGACCAGTGAGCCAGGTATCTTGGGCCATTTTTTAGGCACCACAATAAGCGCAGCAAGACAGATACAGGCTGTCAGGATGCTGTACACATTGAGTGAAGGAAGTCGATGGACGAGCTCTGCCATCGAAGGCAGAAAAGTTTCATGTCGCTCTACCCCGCGCAAGCCGAGAAAGTTAGCAATCTGACCGCTGAAGATTGTCACGGCAATCCCAGCTGTAAAGCCAATGGTTACTGGCTTGGGAATAAACTTGATCAACACCCCCAGCCTAAGAACACCCATTAAAATGAGGATAATACCTGCCATAAAACCGGCTATAAGTAGATTCTCATACCCGTATTGCATAACAATAGCCAGCAAAATCGGAATAAACGCACCTGTAGGTCCTCCGATCTGAAATTTGGACCCACCCAGCAGTGAAATCACAATCCCCGCCACGATGGTTGTGTACAGACCATATTCCGGCTTTACCCCCGATGCAATGGCGAACGCCATACCGAGCGGGATGGCCACAATCGCTACAATGCTTCCAGAAATTAGATCCTTTCGTAAAGCCCCTGCGTTATAGCCTTCGAACCTTCCTATCCACTTCATTCCTGTAACCCTTCTTTTCTGTAGTAGCATTACTTCTCGTTACGTATTCCTTCCAGCAACGAGATCGCTTCGACTAAATGATTGTCAAAAATCCGCCGCGCCACCGCTAACAGCTCTGTTAAGAGCGGATCACGTAGTGAATACACGACCGTTGTGCCTTCCTTGAAGCTGTTCACCAAATTTTTAGCACGTAAAACAGCCAATTGCTGCGATACAGCAGAACCTTCGGAACCAAGCGCAGTCTGCAGCTCGTTCACATTCCGTTCCCCTTCACTCAACACTTCCAAAATGCGGATGCGCAGAGGGTGAGCCAACGCTTTGAAAAAGTCAGCCTTAAACTTCTGGAGATCTCCTTCCATGCCTGCGCCGTCCTCCTCACAGAATTGTTTTCATAACAATCAACAATATCTGAATATTTGAATATTCAGTACAATAACAGCTTTGGGTCAATTGAACTATGATGTTACTCACACTTCACCATGCGTATAGTCACATTTTTCCACGTTTTTACCTTTCAGGGTTGACAGCTTCCACAGGTTTCCATTAACATAGCAATTAACTTTAAGAAAAGGGGGCCGACAGACATGATCAAGCTTTACACGCTAACGACGATTAGTCAGCAAGATACAACCACATATTCGAAATTTCGTCTCATCGGTCCCGTTCGGGCGACATGATGGGGATGTCACGCTGTCTGACGGCGTGATGTACCAGGCTTTTTTATTTTTTTATGCTATTGAAAGAACAGGTTATTTATGTTTTTATGATGTATTGTATGATGTACTGATCATAAAATGTAATGACACTTTCGGTGCAGGAAGCCGTAGACGACAAGTCTGCGGCTTTTTTGTTTTTTTCAAATCTATCTATACGATGTTATGAATTTACATGAAGAAGGGAACTACCCATTTTATGAATATACAACCTATGACCAACTCATCTTTGCATGAAGGACCATATAGCCATCTGATGAAGCTTCCAGCAGGAGATTTGACCGTGTACGCTTCGCAGCAACTCTTCTCCTCACTGGATTACAAAGTGTTCGAGATGGCTAACAACAATTTACAAATTCCTGGAATCCGCTATATGGGATACACACCGGATGTACATGTAGGCGTCGGAACCTGCATCGGTACAACTGCGGTGTGGGGAATGGAAGACGGCTATGTATCTCCCTCCATCGTTGGCAGCGATATTGGCTGTGGCATGCGCGTACACCTGACCAATCTGCACAAGGATGCTTTGAAGGAAATTAAGCTGCGTCGCAAGCTGGTTAAGACGATCGACAAATACTTGCCAATGGAAGCCCACCAACGCGGA
The DNA here is from genome assembly GCF_050482105.1 of Paenibacillus jamilae. GTDB lineage: Bacteria > Bacillota > Bacilli > Paenibacillales > Paenibacillaceae > Paenibacillus > Paenibacillus jamilae_B. The sequence goes on from NZ_JBCNHI010000033.1 coordinate 20,477, forward strand.
CATTATTCGGATATACGACTGGAGCATATTGTACGCAAGGGTTTGCATGGCTTGCCTAATAAATACATTCCCGATAGCTACACTCCTAAGAAATCTACCTCACTGACCCATGTAGAGCACAGTAAGTTCTCCTTTGACGAGGAAGTGCTGAATCTTGTCGAAGACCGTACTTGGCACCGGGCTCATCGGCAGCTCGGTACGTTGGGTGGAGGCAATCATTTCGTGGAAATTCAAGCGATTGAAATTGCGGAGGAAAATAGAGAAGTCGCTGAAGCTTGGGGAATGTTTGATGGTCAGGTAGCTGTGATGATTCATTCCGGATCACGTGCTTGGGGTGGAGCAGTCAGCCAGAACAGTTCATCTGCCATTGCCAAAGTGATGAGCCGTCTCGGTCTTGGCACCTCCGACCCGAGACTGGTATTCGCACCGCTGGATCATCCTGAGGCAGCACATTATGTGGATATGATGTATTCAGCGCTGAATTATGCTGTGGTGAACCGACATCTGATTGCATACTCCGTGCGAGAGGCCTTCCGTGATGTTTTTGGTACAAAGTGCGAGTTGCGTACTTTGTACGATCTGATGCACAATTATGCTTGGAATGAGTCCCATCCGGATCATGGCAGCGTGTTTGTTCATCGTAAGGGTGCGACACGCGCTCTTCCAGCTGGACATCCCGACAATCCGCGGCCTTATCAGGCAACAGGGCATCCGGCCCTGATCCCCGGCTCTATGGGGACTGCCTCTTATATTATGGTAGGTTTACCGGGCGGTCAGGATAACTTTCACTCCATTTGTCATGGAGCGGGCCGTATTCGCTCGCGTTCTGCGACCAAGCGGCTTGTAAGTGTAGACGATTTTGCAGGTGCCCTGGGTGTTGGGACAGACGACGAAATTGTGGTCAACCAGGCATCTCTGGAAAGTATTATCGACGAATCTCCACAAGCCTACAAAAATGTAGATGATATTATTGAAAGTGTTACCGGGGCAGGACTCGCAGCCGTTGTAGCCAAATGTAGACCGCTGGCCGCCCTGAAAGGAGCAAAATAATGTTGAGTATAGACATCCCAGCTATTTATGAATTTGACGAACAAACAGATGGACGCATTACCGGTTATGCCGCTTATGCCCGTCTGATCGACGGTATTAGTGAAGCACTCTATAACCGCTATGGCGTAAAATATGAGCTGTATGCCAGTGATGATCCCAATATTGAATATTGGGATCTGCTGGAGGAGGATATTCGTTCAGGCAGCCCTGATCTGGAGCATGTGGCACGGGTCTTCGATCGTTTGGAGGAACGCACCATTCAATATGACGATGACGGGCCAACGCCTGAATATGGTGTGCATCTGTCGATGCGCAATAATGTATTTGCCTATCCCAAGTGGGGGATCGCACTGGCACGAGTCCCCTTTTTCCGTGAAAATGGCGTATACAATGAAGATTACGTATTTGCCATAGGCGACCAGGAACTGCAAAGCTTCCTCGCCGGCGTACGCGGTCGTGAACGCAAGCAAAATATGAAGCGTGTCACCGTCTTCACCGATACAAGCCGAGGACTCTCCCGGCAGGCAGAGCCGATAACCCGCGCCATTACGCGGGATGATGTGATTTTGAAAGCGGAAATCAAGCGGGATATCTTCCGATCACTTGATCAGTTTTTTGAAGCAGATCGTACCTTTTATCAGACTTATAACATTCCTTACAAGCGTGGAATTCTACTGTACGGCCATCCAGGTAACGGCAAAACAACACTTGTGAAATCAATTGCCAGCAGTGTACCGGGTCCGGCCGCTTACTGGCAAATTACAGAATATACAACCAGTGAATCAGTCAAAGAGGTGTTCGAGGCAGCTACTCGCCTGGCTCCAATGGTGCTGGTCATTGAGGACATTGATTCTATGCCTCAGGAGGTTCGTTCCTTTTTCCTGAATACGCTCGACGGCGCTACATCCAAGGAGGGTATCTTCCTGATCGGAACGACCAATTATCCCGAAAAAATTGATCCGGGACTGATGAACCGGGCGGGGCGTTTCGATCGGGCTTACGAAATTAGTTTGCCTGACGAAGCGCTGCGACTCGCGTATCTCAAGCTGCGTAACTTCCTTGTTTTTGCAGGTGAGACAGGTACACAGAAGGCGGCAACGATGACGGACGGCTTCTCCCTGGCTCAGCTTGGTGAACTGTATGTCAGCACGGCTCTAGAATGGCATGAGCAAGGAAAAGCCGATATTGAGCTGATTATTAAAGGCATGCGGGGCGAGCTTGATAAAAGCCGCAAGCAGGACTGGCTAAAAAATGCCTCCGAAGGAAGAGTTGGGTTCTTCTGATTAATCCTTTTACTGTCTTATTATGAAATTTATGTTATACTGATAAGCAATAAAGTACCGAAAGGGTGACCTTAAGCCAATGATCTACTAATCCTATTTCCAAAGAAAAAACGTAATCTTACGAATTTTCTGGATAGGATTAGTGTAGGCTTTTGGGTATTAACGATAAGAGCATTGCTTCTTTGACGGGAGCAGTGTATCTTCTTGTTCGTATGTCTGCCTCCTATCCAGAAACCAATGGATAAGGAGGTTTTTTAGTATGAAAAGAATACTCGCAATTCTCATGATCAATATATTCATTGTGATGGTCGGCGTTGGTTTGATTACTCCTATTCTGCCGGAACTAATCATTGAATTTGGTGCCAGTGGGCGAGCCATCGGCTTATTGGTGGCAGCCTATGGCATAACGCAATTCCTGCTCTCGCCCATGACGGGACAGCTGTCTGATCGATATGGGAGAAAAGTTTTTATCGTCGTAGGTGTTATTATTTTTGCGGTAGCTAAATTTATTTTTGCTATTGGAGATGAACTGTGGATGCTGTATACCTCAAGACTTCTGGAAGGAGTGGCAGCAGCCCTGATTATTCCGCCCATGATGGCATATGTAGCTGATATTACTACGACCGAAGAACGTGCCAAAGGGAATAGCCTACTAGCGGCAGCGATGTCATTTGGTTTTGTTATTGGTCCAGGACTTGGCGGCCTCCTTGCAGCATATGGAACGAGAATGCCGCTGTATACAGCAACAGGTGCAGCTATGATTGCAGTTATTTTTTCAATCATTTGTTTACCTGAAAGTTTATCGAAAGAACAAATGAAGGCAGCACGGGCAAAAATTAATCATCAAAGAGAATCTATTTTCAAACAGTATGCAAGGTCATTGAAGTCAAAATATGCGATGTTTTTTGTCATTGTTCTGGTGATGACTTTTGGACTCGCTAATTTTGAATCCGTTCTTGGTTTATATGTAACGAATCGCTTCCAATTCTCACCGCAACATATTTCAATCCTTTTAACGGCAGGTGCTATGATCGGCGTCGGTATGCAGGCATTGGTTGTTGCGAAAATGATCCATCAATTTGGTGAAAAAAGGTTGATCAAAGGCTCGCTTCTATTCACCTCTGCCGCTTATATTTTACTTCTCTTTGCCAAAGATTTTTGGAGTATCTTTCTTGTGACTTCCCTTATTTTCTTTGCCACCGCTATGCTTCGTCCAGCTCTTAATACACAATTGTCGAAGATGGCAGGTAATGAGCAAGGGTATGTAGCTGGTATGAATAATGCCTATATGAGTGTCGGAAATATTTTAGGTCCTACTCTAGCGGGATTTTTATTTGATGCAAATATGTTTGCTCCATTCCTAACAGGCTGTTGTATTCTTTTAATTACCTTTTTGATTACATTAAAAATGAAAGTGAAATAAAAGAGAGGACCACTGACGAATAAAAGGCAGCTACTGGCCTGGGGCGTTATTTTCAATCCCCTGGCTGTAGCTGCCTTTCTGTTCAGTTTATTCCGTTTCCCCACTCAATCGATTGAGAAACTGGATGGCCCGTGGACTGGTGGGCTGCTCCAGCACCTGATGTGGCTTACCCTGCTCAATGATTACGCCCTGATCCATCAAGATTACATGATCCGCAACCTCTGCCGCAAATTTCATTTCGTGGGTAACAATAACCATCGTCATCCCTTCGGCAGCCAACTGCTTTATGACCTTGAGCACCTCACCTACCAACTCGAGATCAAGAGCAGAGGTCGGTTCGTCGAACAAAAGCACCTCAGGTTGGACTGCCATTGCCCGGGCAATACCGACCCGTTGTTGCTGTCCTCCCGACAATTGATGCGGATAGGATTCTGCTTTATCAGCCAATCCTACCTTTTTCAACAGTTCCAATGCCCGTTTGCGCGCCTCGTCCTTGCTTTTTTTCTGAACCGTGACTTGCCCCTCCATCACATTTTGCACGGCAGTCATATGCGGAAAGAGGTTGTAGGATTGAAATACCATCCCTGTCCGTTTACGCAGCGCCAAAATGTTTTCTTGTCGGAGCTTCGTTCCCTTCGCAAAATTCAGTGCAATATCACCTACCTGAATCTCCCCCTGGTCGGGAACCTCCAGCAAATTCAAGCAGCGTAAAAACGTTGTTTTACCAGAACCGGAAGGGCCGATAATTACAAGCACTTTTCCCTTATCGAGCGTCACGTCAATACCCTTAAGCACTTCCAGCGAGCCGAACGACTTGTGTATATTCCGAATTTGGATCACCGGTACAGTCTCCTTTATCTAACGGAAAAACGGCTCAGACGTTTTTCCAAATCATTTTGCAGCACCGTCAATATCGTGCTAAACAGCAGGTAAATTACTCCTGCCTCGGTATACACTAACAATGGTTCGTATGTGGTAGCTACAATCTGATTAGCCGTTCTAAACATTTCCACATAGGTGATAGTGGCAGCCAGTGAAGTATCCTTTACCAAGCTGATGAATGAATTCGCAAGCGGAGGTACGGATACACGGGAAGCTTGAGGAAGCACAATCCGCCGCAGTACTTGCGAGCGTGTCATTCCCAAGGAATATCCTGCCTCCCATTGACCTTCCTGAATGGAAATAATAGCCGCACGCATAATTTCAGAGCTATAGGCCCCCACACTAAGCGTAAAGCCGATCACTGAAGCAATAAACGGGTCCAGTGTAATACCAACAGAAGGTAAACCGTAAAAAATAATATACAATTGCACCAGCAAAGGGGTACCTCGAATCACCCATACATAGAAGCCGAAAATCAGCTTGAGTATTCTCCATTTGGACAACCGGGCGAGCGCAGTGATTAGCGCCAGCACGAGTCCCAGGGCAAATGAGATCAGCGTGAGCGGAATCGTAAAAGAAACCCCTGCTTTTAGCAGAGGCAATAATGAATCCATAATAATTTGTATTTGGCGATCATCCATTGTACAGACATCCTTTATTATTTGGACACATCGGCTCCAAAATATTTTTCTGAAATTTTCAGATACGTACCGTCAGCCTTCATATCAGCCAATGCTTTGTTGACTTCCTTGATCAAATCTTCGCTGCCTTTGTTAAATACGGCTGCGCTGTGTGAAGCATCTGTAGATTCGTCCACCTTTTTGATTGGAGCATCAGGCTTTTGCTTTTTCAGATCCAGGTAGGATAATCCATCATTGACGGTCGCATCTACCCGTTTGGAAGTAAGAAGATCAATAGCTTGGTTGAATCCTTCGGTTGCTACAATTTCCGCACCGTTGCTTTTGGCGATCTGAGTCAGGTTGCTGGTCAGGGATTGTCCTGCCTTTTTACCTTTTAGATCAGCGAATTTGTGGATGTCAGTATTATCTTCACTCACGATCAGAACCGCCTTGGAGACAATGTACGGATCGGAAAAATCATATTTTTGCTTGCGCTCATCTGTTATGGACACTTCATTGAATACTGTGTCAAACCGCTTGGAGTTCAAGCCTGCAAATATTCCGTCCCATTGTGTCTCGATAAATTCGGGTTGCACACCCAGACGCTTACTTACTTCGGTTGCAATATCGACGTCAAAGCCTGTCAGTTTTCCAGCAGCATCATGGTACGTAAAGGGAGCATAGGTACCTTCCGTACCGATTCTCAGCTTGCCACTCGCTTTTACAGATTCAAGAGTAGCTGCAGCCGTTGTATCTGCTTTTCCATTATTAGAACCGTTCTCTCCGGTAGATGCATTATTCGTACCAGCGGCTTTATCATTGTTACCGCAAGCCGAAACCAGCAATGCCATCACAATGAGTACAACAGGTAAAAGACTAAACTTTCTCATATTATCCACACTCTTTTCCTTTTTCTTGATAACCTAGCGCAAGTTGGTTATTGAATAGTACATCATCCATTTTCGTACGTCAATGCTTTTATCCAATAATCCCTATCTAAAAGGTTAGTTATTATATTTTCATCTAATGCTATTCTAGGTTGACTCAATCATAGGCAGGCTATTCATTGTTGCTCCCCTTGCAGTAACTTTTTGTGTACCATCACCTAAGAGATTTCGTATAATAGGTTTTAATATGCGGATTACAAATTAGAAATATTTACCGGAGCGTGATCATGGATACCCAAAATTCAACTTTATCCCACGAAGGAAGGCACTCAGCCTGGGCTACCTTTACTTCACCTTTAAAGCAATCCAAAGCGTTCACCCTCTTGTGGCTTGGACACTGGATCGCTATGCTAGGGAGCTCCGTCACGACAGTCATTTTGCCACTGGTTATCTATTCTCTGACAGGCTCGACAACCATCATGGGACTAGCGATGACGGTTTATATGCTGCCAAACGTACTTATTCTTCCTTTCGCAGGAATGATTGTGGACAGAATTGACCGGATTCGTCTCCTTCTGTTCACGAACATCGCCCGCTTTGGCCTGATGTTCGTTGCATCTGTGCTGATGTTCTCTAACGGGATGAAATTGCCGTTCCTTTTTGTAGGCCTCGCATTGTATGGATTGATGGATGGTATCTTTAATCCGGCTTATTCGGCCTTACGTGCACAGGTATTCACGCCGGACATCCGCAATGCTGCCAATGCGCTAAGTCAAATCAGTATACAAGCCGTTCGTCTTCTCGGTCCGCCGTTAGGAGGCTTTATCGTATCCTTTTCCTCCCCAGGTGTCGGCTTTGGACTGGACTCTATTGCTTACCTGGTATCCTTTTCCTGCTTTTGGATGCTAAGCGCTCATTTGGCCTCCGTCATCGGCAAGCGTCAGTCCGATTTAGAACAGGAGGATCAAGGTGGACAACATTTTCTCAAGGATTTTATAGCAGGCTTTGCTATTCTCAAAAGCCATCCTTGGCTATGGATTACGATTCTCGCTTTTTCCTTCATTAATATTTGTTATTCAGGTATTATTGCTGTACTCATTCCGTGGCTGTTCAAGGTTCATCATGGCTATAATCCAGTTGTATACGGGACCGCAATGGCAAGTAGTGGTATTGGTGCCATGCTGGGCGCCTTTGTGTATGGATCGCGCAAGCATTGGAAGCACCGTGGGTTGCTCGCTTACTTAGGAGCTTTTGTCAGTGGTTTTGCCTTGCTGCTGTTGTCTATAGTCACCTGGATGCCAGGCTTAATTATGAGCATGATGCTCGAAGGATTTGGCATTATGATATTTGCGATTATCTGGGAGACAAGCCTGCAGGAGTTAGTCCCCGCTGAATCCTTTGGACGTGTAGCCAGTCTGGATCTGATGTTTTCCTTTGCACTACTTCCTGTTGGCTATCTGGTCGTAGGTGCCGTGGCGGACAAGCTTGGCGGCATCCTCACCATTGGCATGTTTGCAACCATCGGCATGTGTATCGTGCTGGGCGTGCTAATTGTTCCTCATATCAGACGATTTCAATAGGAACTATGTAACTGTATCTCAAGAAAAAAGCTGCTCCCGCAGGTTCATTTGTGAACCCTGCGGAAGCAGCTTTTTTCCATTTTTAACTCGCACCCCATTGGGACGGGTCTATTCAATAATTCGCAAAGTTAGCCTCTGCTCCGTCCAACGGAACGGAAGATCAAGCTTACAATCACGACCAGCACAATCGCACCGATTAATGCAGGAACGATGTAGAACGATCCGATTTCAGGACCCCAGTCTCCCAGAATCAAGCTACCCAACCATCCACCGATAAAACCAGCGATGATGTTACCAATCACGCCACCCGGAACATCACGACCTGCGATAATTCCTGCCAACCAACCAATAATACCACCAACAATCAATGCCCATAACCAACTCATTTTGCGTCACCTCGTTTAAGTTTTTATCGTTGTGTTCTATTATTAACCACTCGAACTCCTTTTGAACACACAGAGATCAATTGGTTAATATTACCACTCAATGGAATGCTGATTCGTAGGATGATACCATCCTACGTACTTCCCATCTTATTTATGCTCTTTAAGTGGAAAGTGTGTCTCCTATTCGTTTATCCTTGTATTCCTGCTTTTTTTGTGCCATCCTCACATTATGGCTTCATTGAAGTCACTTCATGCATAAGTTACAAAAATAACAGATTATAAGGAGTGACCCCCATTGGAGTGTCGAGTAGGATGTGCTGCGTGTTGCATTGCCATTACGATTTCTTCCCCTATACCCGGCATGCCGGATGGAAAACCCGCTGGTGTTCCTTGCCCTCAGCTCACGCCCGATTACCGTTGCCAATTATTCGGCAAGCCTGAGCGACCCGCCGTATGCAGTGGCTTTCATGCTGATGAGGACACATGCGGAAACACTAATGAACAAGCATTTGAGCTGCTGAGAAAGCTGGAGAAATCCACTTTACCGAGTTAAAGCTAAGGCGAACTCATTCTATATGAAGGAGAATATTGATTATGAATGTTATTGAAAAAAGAATTGCAGAATTGAAGCAGTATGCTCCCGATCTTACCACCCCTAAAGATATGGATTTATTCTGGGACAAAACACTGAAAGAAGCTCACGCCAAACCTGTACGTGCGTTCAAAACGCCCATAGGAACACCGTATCCTCACATGATGGCCTATCGGGTTACTTTTGAGGGTGTTGATGATACGCCACTACATGCCTGGTATGTACGCCCTCGGTTTGCTGGAGACCAAAAGCTGCCGTGCATCGTTCTATTTCATGGCTATACAGGTGGAAAAGGCTATCCTGAAGATTATTCATCCTGGCTGATGCTTGGCTTTGCAGTATTGGCGGTAGATGTCCGAGGTCAGGGAGGAGAAACGGGGGATCGTCGGAATGATCCTCATGGGACCGTTAAAGGCTGGGTCACGAAAGGAATATTGGACAAGGATACCTGCTACTACAAAACGATTACAACCGATGCCCTTAGAGCTGTAGATTGGGCGGCAGAGCAATCCGATGTCGATTCAGCTAAAATCGTAATCAGTGGCGCCAGCCAGGGCGGTGGACTTGCATTAATGGTGGCTGCGCTCAGCGATAAAGCTGCCACTGTAGCAGCAGATATCCCCAATATGTGTCATATGGATTTTGGCATGATGAATTCTACCAGCTCACTGACAGAAGCTGCCGAATTCGCAAACCGCTTCCCTGAGCATTTAGAACAGGTACTACATACATTAAGTTACTTTGACGTGATGAATCTGGCTCATCGTATCCGTATTCCGGTCATGGTATCTGTAGGGCTGAAGGATACGGTGTGCATGCCAGAAACGATTTTCGCCGCCTACAACCGCATGGAGTCACCGAAAATGATCGAAATTTATCCATTCACCGGACATTGGGTTGAAGGTTTCCACAGACGCAAGACGGCTGAGTTTTTAGTTCAAACCTTAGCATTACATTGAGTGCATGGTTTCCTCCGGTGCATAAAAAAAGAACACCACGCATCCATCTGCGTAATGTTCTTTCTATTGCATCGGAGCCAGTCTCACTTCCACAGACAAGCTTCTCGTCACTTCACAGCGAAGCACCTCTGTAAAGTTTACGATGCAGTTCGCTGTTCTGCTGCCGAATCCCCTGTCCATTTTCTCACCCAAACAAAATCCATAATCATCAGACCAAACGGAATGAAGGATGCAAACATAATGAAAAGAGGTCTCCGTATAGACCAATGTAGTGCGGTTTTTCCATAGATCAAAGCAACGAGGAGCAACAGAAAGCTCACCCGGTATATGTTACCAATCACCATAACCGCCTGGGTCATGCCCGCAGCTTGCAGCGGCTGGTGGGTAAATAGTATTGCCAAATACGCTATAGCTTGAATCCAGAGCATGAGCCGGACACGCCCCAAAGGTGTTCTTAACACAAATTTAATCCCCTCTCCATGAGCTGAGATGTTTCTCTCATCCCTTATGCATCTTTTATTATAACGAAAAGATCCCCAAACTCCAACCTAGCCATTTTGAATTTTGACCTAATGAGTTGTGTCTGATACAGTTGTGTAAGAGGTGATTGTAAAATGCTTAAACTAGGTATACTGGATCAATCTCATATTCCTGAAGGCGGTACCGCTCAAGATGCATTATCCAATACAACAAATTTAGCACGTGAAGCTGATCAACTGGGGTATAGCCGTTATTGGGTATCCGAGCATCATGCATCCAAAACATTAGCCCACTCCAGCCCTGAGGTATTGATTGCCCATTTGGCTGCTCATACATCGCGTATTCGTGTGGGTTCTGGTGGTATTATGCTGCCACACTACAGCGCATATAAAGTAGCTGAAAACTTCCGCTTGCTGGAAGCGCTCCACCCAGGACGCATTGACTTGGGAATAGGGCGTGCTCCCGGCGGCTTGCCGCTGGCTACTCGCGCTTTGCAGGAAGGGAAATACCAAGCTGTCGAACAATATCCACAGCAGATTCTAGATTTAATCGACTACTTCCATGATTCAGTGCCTGACAATCATCGGTTTGCTGGTCTTCATGCCTCCCCGATGATATCAACCGTACCTGAGCTATGGTTGCTTGGCTCCAGCGGAGAGAGCGCCAGATTGGCCGCGATGATGGGCGCTTCCTATGCCTTTGCCCAATTTTTCGGTACTCCGGGCGGCGTAGAAGCTACTGCGCGGTATCATGAGCAATTCATGCCTTCGATCTTAGGAGATAAGCCGCACTCTATGGCGGCAGTTACGGTCGCCTGCGCTGAAACTGAAGAGGAAGCTGAGCAACTGGCGTCTAGTGCTAGTTTGTATTTCCTTTTACTCATGCAGGGTAAAGAGATGACTTCTCTTCCATCCGTGAAAACAGCCATGTCCTATCCATATACGGAATTTGATCGTGAGCGACTGCGTCAATCCTCAGCATGGCGTGTTGTAGGTACACCTGAACAGTGCAAGGAACAGCTACTAAGACTGGCTGAGCAGTACCGCACTGATGAGTTGCTGATCGTTTCTTCTATTCATGACTTTGATAAACGTGTTCAGTCCTATCGGCTGCTGGCCAAAGCTTTTGATTTGGTATAGACATCCGGTTGAACTGAGGCTAATTTTCAGCAACATTAAAACCCCCGCCTGCCTATAACGGCAACAGCGGGGGTTTGTTTATAGAGGATCGGTTCATTAGAACCAACCCATCTGTACTATAGAAGTAGTGTATACACCACAAAAGTTGAATGTCATATGGCACTTTGGTATTATATGTCATACACCAAAGGCGCATACGATATACTTCATATCTTCAAAAGACCGTAACCCAAAGTCCCATATCTTTTACTCGTACTATAGTTAGTATAAGCTATGGCAAATTCTAGGGCTCTATGCCCCATATCAGCTTACCCTGCTGATATACGGTGCCATGGTCCCAGTCTGCGAATGCTGTTTGGGCAGCTCCATACGAGTAATCGTTGGTCTCATCAAAATTACTCCAATTCGCTGCATGAATACGAGATTGAATTTCTCCGGTTTCGCCACCGGGCTGAATCGTTCCCGCTCCATCTGTAAAAGAAATCTCCACATATTTATCTGCCTTGGATTTCGGATTTGGCAATGTTACAAAAGTTGCTTTTACCTTATCATTGCCAAGCTTGGCCCAGTCTACAAAAAACTGCTGAGCTTGTTTGCTCTCATCTGTGTAATAATAGCGAATTTTCAGATCACTTAACTTCACAGCTGTTTTTCCGGTATTTTTGATATTAAATTGAGGCCGGATTGCATTATCCTTGGCGTTCGTGTCATCGGTGCGATATTGAAGTGCAATCCCTTCATTGTTACCCCCTGGTGTACTTCCACTGTGATCGCCACCGCTATTTCCACCATCGTTAGTACCACCATTATTGCCGTCTCCGCCGTTATTCCCGCCGTTGCTTCCTCCACCATGACTGCTGGAGCCTTCCAGAATCGCCTGTTTTACAAATTTACCGGAAGCGGTTAATTGTGAATCAGGCCATCCGCCCTTGCGGTCGGCACCAGGCAACAGCGCAGCAGAGGTCTCATTTTTGTCGGCAAGCGACCAACTGGCCCAACTGATTTTACGACTGGCCAGAAAATCTGTCCATACTTTGGATTCATTCAGGAACGGACCACCGTTACCCGAAGCGTCGCTTGTGCCCCACTCGGTAGCAAAAATGCCTACACCTTTGTTCAGTGCATAATCAACCCGATCCCGCAAATATTGTCCATGCGTACCCGCGTAGAAATGCACAGTATACATTGTATTTTTGTCTGGAAGTGGATGGTCTGCTGCATCATGCACATCCTGACTCCAGGTACCTGTTCCTACAATAATGATATTATCCGGGTCCTTAGCTCGGATAACCTGAGATACCTCGGATGCATAAGGTCGGATTTGATTGTTCCAGTTCACATTCCCATTTGGCTCATTAGCAAGTTCATAGATTACGTTAGGCAAATGACCATACTTAGTAGAAAATTCATTAAAGAAAGCTTTGGCTTCATTTTTATGAATGTTTGGATCGCCATCTGAAAGAATGTGCCAGTCAATAATGACATACAGGCCCAGTTTCTGTGCTGCCTCAATTGCTTCTTTCACTTTATTTTTTAAAGAAGGGTTGGCAATATATCCGTCTTCCTCAGTGTACAACGCAACTCGAAACACGGAAATGCCCCAATCGTCCCGTAACCATTTCATAGTGTCCTGGTTTACCAAATCCCCAAACCACTGAACGCCATGAGAACTAATACCTTTGAGCTGTATAGGCTGTCCATTTTTATCCACCAATTTTCCGTTCTTTACTGAAAGTTGTCCGTAACGTTCCACAGGAGTCGTCCCGGCTGCCTCTGCTGTTTGTGCATTCCAGTTGAACCCATTCGTTAATGTTAATAGCAATACTGCTGTTAACATTACTGCTACTCTTTTTACGATCCTTGGCAGGACCCATTGCTTAATCATCATTTACACATTCCTTCCTTTTAATAAAGTAGATGAGACTTATCAGTACGTTGTTCTCCGCTCTTTTGCTCCCTCCTTTATACAACAAGAGGATCAGGTTCCACATTCGATGTCACTTACCTGTATATGGATGTTACTACTATTATAGTTATTTCCATGTTACATTTCGACTTTATCCCAGAAAATGAACAAGAAGTCACTGTTTTGGGATAGGTATCCCTTCGTTGAATATGTAGAGTACTGAAGGGACAAAAGTCTCATTTATTTATTGAGAAATTTGGCTAATCTTGGGTGGTTAGCAGATTAAAAAAGTCTCTATTGCAACTCTTGAACCTAAAAAAAGACTGCTTCCCGATGCCAAGGCACGGTACAGCAGTCTTAATCATGATCTTATATGTGATTGGATAATTTAATAATATTATCTTAACGTAACGTATGGTGTCCCTATTATCCCTTAGCGGCAGCTTGAGGTTCTTGGGTTGCCTGATCTTCGTTCATATCGCCGCCATCCGTCGCTTGATCTGTCAGTACAGTCTCAGATGAATTACCCATTACCTTGTCAATAAGTTGTAGCCAAGGTTCTTCACTGCCTCCACAGCTCTCAATATCACCGAGCAGGGACTCTAGCGTGGTTCCTTCTTCTGGCAAATCAATAACTAAACTGTCTTCGTCAACTTGGATGGTGCAGCAGGTTTTCATTGTAAATCCCTCGCTTAATTCTTATTTGAGCATGCAGTAAGCCTGCTCAGATGGGATGAACTCCCACGGATTCAGGGATAAGCCCTTTGAATCCGTCTGAAATTATAAACCTTATACATCCCAATTGCAATGAACAAACCTTGAATTTTTAAGAATTAGCGAATTAGTTCAAACATTCAGCAAGCTCTGTAAAAATCACTCCAAGCGCATAAGCCCCCGCATCTGGATAACCAAGACTTCTCTCTCCGACCGCTCCGGCACGTCCCATACGCGCCACGATGTCTTCCGTCTTCTTGGCTCCTAGTACAGCGGCTTGAGCACCTCGTACAAAGGCTGCCTTCACGTCAACATCTGATTTTGCGCTCTCCACCCAGCTATCCGCACAAGGCACTAATGCATCAATAAGCGTTTTATCTCCAACGACGGCCCCTCTGCCGAAAGAACGTTCGCCTGTCGATTGTATGCCTTGCACCGCAGCCTGCATCATATCCGCGAATTCAGTAACGGTCAGTTCGCGTCGTTCACCCACAGATCGTGCCGCTGCGCGAAATGCTGAGCCCCAGATCGGACCCGAAGCGCCGCCGCAGTATTCCATGATGACAAGCGAGCACGAATGGAGAAAGCTTCCCATCGTCAAAGAGTCTTGGTGCAGGATGTCTCTCCATTCCCGCTTCAGCTGACGGAATCCCTTCGCAACGCTCATGCCAAAATCGCCATCGCCTGCATGAGAATCGAGCTCGCAGAAAGGCACCTCATTTTTGATGATAACCGCACTCATTTTGTCTACCAGGTAGATCAAATTGTTTAACGTAATCTTGTTGTCTTCAATAACCGCACAAGCAGGGGCGGTTTCCACTTCAAAAGATACTTGCCGATTTTCGTCTGCTACAGTTGAAAGCTCCGTGAATTCAACATGATTTACAGGTCCAGACACCTTGAACGCAGGCGCGTTACTTTCATGGGAAAGTAAGGTTTGCAGCTCGTTGTCCAGCTTCATGATGGAAACTGAGATGCCCGCCATATCAATACTCGTCATATAATTGTTGACGAAAGCTCGATTGATCTTGATCCCCTTCGCTGCTAATTTGCGAGTAACCGCATAATTGAAGAGGTACAGTTCTTGCAGGGGAGTACCGCCGAAACCATTGATCAGCAGAGCAATTTCTCCACCGAATCCATTTTCAATCTGCATATCCCGAAGGAGGTCGGTCACCATTCTGTCTGCCAGCGTATCCGCATCCGTCAGCTTCTCGCGTCTGATCCCTGGTTCACCGTGGATGCCGACACCATACTCAATTTCATCATGCCCAAGCTCAAACGTTGGCGAACCCTTCGCCGGCACGGTGCATGACGTCAATGCGAATCCGATGCTGCGTACATTCGCAGCAGCTTTCTCGGCCACTGCTTTGACTTCCGCCAGACTGCGGCCCTCTTCTGCCGCTGCACCCGCGATCTTATGCACAAGTACCGTGCCCGCTACACCGCGCCGTCCAACCGTATATAAGCTATCTTCTACAGCGATGTCGTCTTCAACCTTTACATAGTCCACTTCCAGACCGTCTTCAGTAGCCAGATGGGCGCCGTTTCTAAAGTTCATGATATCACCGCTGTAATTTTTGATAATCAGCAGTGTGCCTTTTTTCCCAGCTGTTGCTCGAATGGCCTGATACACTTGAAT
Source organism: Paenibacillus jamilae (assembly GCF_050482105.1). Lineage (GTDB taxonomy): Bacteria > Bacillota > Bacilli > Paenibacillales > Paenibacillaceae > Paenibacillus > Paenibacillus jamilae_B. The sequence goes on from NZ_JBCNHI010000033.1 coordinate 36,020, forward strand.
TTGTGAAGGAGAGGCGAAGACATCACCGCAGACCGCCGCATCGAGCATCCCTGTGCCGACAAAGCCAGCGTGAGCGGGCTCATGTCCGCTACCACCACCGCTGATGAGCGTTACTTTCTCCGTGTTCAGTTCCTTTTTCTTGAGCACTTTATATTTTGGTAGAAATTCCAACTCAGGATGCGCGAGCGCAATACCGCTGCACATCTCGAGGACCAGGTTTTCCGCACGATTGATAACTTTTTTCATGCTACTTTACCTCCGCTTTGTACTGGCTGCCGATCCGATCGGCCGTAGCAATTGCCGCTGCAACCTGCTCCACTGTGATCGGAAACGGCATGGCATGAATCGATTCCTCCTCAATGCAGGCCTTGGCAGCTACTTCCATGAGTTCTTCTGGACTGATATGATCGACGCCGATATCGGCGAAGCAGACTGGCAAACCGATGGCTAAACAGAAATCCAGTACCTGATGCAATTCCTCCGTTGGTGCATTTTCGAGCACCAGCTGTGCGATCGTACCGAATGCGACTTTCTCTCCATGGTAATAATGATGCGTGCCTTCCAAAATGGTGAGTCCATCATGAATCGCATGGGCCCCAGCAAGTCCGCCACTTTCGAAGCCAAGACCTGAAAGTAAAATATTAGTTTCAATGATATTTTCGAGCGCTTGTGTAACTTGATTTTCGTCGCATGCCGCTTTGGCTTTGGCGCCGTCTTTTAAGAGCATTTCATAACATAACGTTGCAAGTGCCATTGCCGCATTCGTCCCTACGGCTGGCGCACACTGCCCCTCGCGTACTCCGTTAGGCAGTCCGGCGTTGACCCTGGAGTAAGAACGAGAGGTCGCACGGGCTTCAAAGTAAGTCGACAGTGCATCACCCATACCTGCCACGAGGAATCGGGTTGGTGCATTGGCGATTACGGTGGTGTCGACTAATACGACACTCGGGCTTTGTTTAAAATAGGCGTAATCGTCGAAGGCGCCTTCTGGAGTATAAAGAACGGCCGAGTGACTTGTCGGCGCATCCGTCGCAGCAATCGTCGGACAAATGATAAGTGCTTCTCCTTGTGCCACACATTTCGCCGCGTCAATCGCTTTGCCACCGCCGAGACCAACGATGCAATCACATCCGTTCGCAGTGGCGATTTCCTGAAGTCTGGACACTTCCTGTCTGGAGCACTCACCCATAAAACCGCTTTCAATAAAAGTCACATTATATTTTTCCGTGGTGGAATCAAGCTTATCTTTCACCCGCTCCACATCGGCCGGATGCGCAATCAGTAAAGCAGATTTGCCAAAGGTGCTCACATAATAACCCAGATTCAACAATTCGTTTTCACCTTGTACATATTTGCTGGGGCTGATAAAAGCTTTTCTCATCTATAATTCCTCCCTTTAGTTGTGTTGGTTTAGTTCTGATTAAAACTATAAACGAACCCTGTGAACTTTACATTGGAGGAATCAAGGAATATATTATAATCTGCAATCGTATTTTTTTGCACTGAAGAATGCAAATTGTACTTTTTTGTTGTTGCTTACAGGAGAATTTACCATTAAGGGATGAGAATCTTGATACGTGAACATTTGAGCATCCAGAAAATCTTTGATTTGAAGAAGTGGGAGCAGTTGCAGGATTCATTGGCATCCGTTACCAAACTAGCCATTCTCACCGTCGATTATAAAGGGAATCCTGTAACCAGCCACAGCCAATGCCAATCGTTTTGCAAGAAGGTTCGCCAAGATGAGAATCTCCTCCCCTACTGCCAAAAATGTGATTCTCGTGGTGGACTTGAAGCGGTGCGTTCCAACAAACCTTATATTTATCTCTGTCATTATGACATCGTCGACATCGCGGTGCCGATCATTATCGACGATAAGTATATCGGCGCCGTCATGGCAGGTCAGGTTCGCCTAGCCGATCCTTCGAACGCCTTACAGCTAGAACAAATCCTCACGTCAAAAAATGAAAAACTGTACAGCTCCAAATGGGAGGAGCTTAAGGACTACTATGCCGATCTGCCGACAATGACCTATCAGGAAATTCAGATGATCTCCAACATGTTGTCCTTATTGTGTAATTATATTGTTGAAGAAGCGATGAATAAAAATCTTCTCGCAGAAATGTTCGAAAAGGCTTCGGCTATGCAGTCCAGTCCGCAGTTGTCCGAGATCCTTCCTGGCTACTCACTGAAGCATATTGAAAGCCTTAAGAAAGAAATGAATAATTTCTTAGCAGATGCCTATCTGAATTCCTCTGGGAATGAGGATATTCCATATGGAAATTCTGTACTCAAACCCGCCTTTGAATATATTTATGAGCACAAGGGTGAAACTTTCTCTCTAAAAGCCATGGCTGACTTGTGTCACATTAGTCCAAGCTATTTTAGTCGGCTGTTCGCTAAAGAAACGGGTGAGAATTTCTCCAGCTATCTTGCCCGCTTGAAGATGAAATGGGCGAAGCAACTGCTTGAAGCTACAGATATTCCGGTATCCCAGATCAGTAGCGAGCTCGGCTTCAATGAGCCGGGGTATTTTATTAAAATATTCAAAAAGTATGAAGGTACAACACCCGCGGTGTACCGAAAGTTTTACAAGGGATAAATGAAAAAACAGATGATTCATGGTTCTATCGTCACCATGATCATCTGTTTATATGGTTCTTGTCCGGCTACATATCGGTGTGTACTGATCAATCTACCTGACCTTTTGGTTAGTAATCTTATTATGGCGTGTTTCTCTATAACTACTGTATGGTTTCTGACTGATCCTGAGCATTCGTTTCATGGTGCATGGATTCTGATTTTTTCTTGCGGAACAATTTAGCAAAAAACTTGCCTATCACACCAAACACACCTGCACAAGCAGCACCAATGAGAACGAGCACCTTAACTCCCGCGCCCTTAACAAAAGCAAGGATTAATGCCAACAAGCCTACCTTTTTAGCTACTGCCAAGCCGGCTCCTCCCAAGATCAGTCCAGTCAGGCCATACTCAGATATTTTGTCTGTTGAAGCATTAAATTCCTCGTATCGTTCCCCTGATTTGACGCTCAACTTGGGTAATATGTGGTCATTCAAAAACTTCTTATCCGCTTCCAAATGTGCAGGATCAGACACTAAGATGGCAGAGATATAACCCTGACGAGTGAGTACGCGAACATTATAATTAATCAGCTTTTCCTTGTTCCCATCCTCTGCCAGCATAGACCAGGTTAGATTATGGGTCGCTTCATTATAAAAAGGCTCCACATCCCAACCCGTAACATACAGGCGATCACTTTCCGCTTTTTCCTTGTTACTCTCTTCCGTACCCTCTTTATAACTATCTAGAATGGCATCTGCATCGATGTCTTCTTTTTCATCATCCTTGATATGTCCAAGTTCATAGTATTCAAAAACAACTTCCCAATTTTGATTTTCATCCTTCGGAAATATACTTCCTATTTCCTTGCCAGATGGTTTCTCGTGATTCATCTCGCTTACCTTCGCAGTGTTAGCCGCATCCAAAAAAAGAAGAGATGAGTCTAAATCAACCGCAGCCACATTTCCCAGGTCTACCTTTCGGCCACCCTCAATCCATTTTAATTGCTCACTGGATGAAGCCCACGCATGACCTCCACTGAGTAACATCAGACTAAGCGCCAACAGCGCTCCCAGAATCGTTTGGCCCCATCTCATGTTGTTGTTACATCTGTTATCTAGTCTCTTGTTCAAAACTCATTACCCCTTTATAAATTCCAATATCTCCCGTGTCCCCAACCATATTATCCACTGCTTCATATTTTGTCAATTTACAGTAGTAAAGGAGGTTCCTGAGACTTAATACTCATTTTTATACATATGTATGCAATTTTTCTAATCTAATCGAACTTGTTTTACATTATATGGATGAACAATATAAAAAGACTCATCATGGACAAACACAAATGCGCAATGACTGTAACTTATCCGTTCAAGTCTCTCTCTAATGCTTGCTTAAAGGCCATATTCCTTGATACAACAACTCCGTTGACTCCAAGCTTAAGCTCGTACACATCCATCTAGCATAAAAAATGTCGAATTTCAGCAGATTAAGGAATGCATACTTCACCAAACAAGCGACAATGGTCTTAGTGACTTTATTCCTGTTTTTATACATATGTCATCTTTTTTATTCAAAAGAAGATATAGGCTTACACCGGATTGATGTATCAAATGCTTGGGCATAGAAGTAAAGATAGAGGGAATGCACATTTCACTCCTCTATCTGATTTCTAATCCACAATCATCCGTCCGGCTCCACCGCCCTGCCAGCGGCCTGCTGTGCGCTTCCCCCGACCAGCTCCTTCCAGAATCAGCACCAGCTGCCTATGGAGCTGAGCATGTGAATATTCCTTATATTCCGCCCCAGTTCGGTTCGCGATATAATGCTGAATAGATTCTCTGTCCACAGCCTCCAGGTTCAGGCACATCATAGCAAACATACAATCCATCGGATCGGTTGTACCGCTTTTGAGCAGCTCGGATGCAAAGTAGCGCATCGTTTCCGGGCGCAATGTACTTTGATGCAACCCCGCAAACGGGACATGAATATCACTCCATGTGTTGAACTCAGTAGCTATATCGGCAAAATCCTGATAATTGGAGCGAAGCACGGCTCCATCTTTAAGTTTGAACCGGCCCAGCTCCAGTTCATCCAATCCGGTCTCAGCCTCGGCCCCCAGCACAATATCTGCATGATGCATGGTGAAATCCGGGCGATCGCTTTGTTCCAAAAAGAGCAGCTTCAATACTGATAGCCGCCCCGTGGCCGCATATGGTACTTCCTGTTCCTGCTCCAGCAGGTATAATCTATTCTTATGCTTTACAATACCTCTGCCTACGGTCAGCGCTTGTTCCCCGACGGTCACGTTCATTCCAGTAATAATGCCATCCGAATAGTCCTGATACCGGATATCGAGAAAACTGCGAGGATAGTCCCGCAGATTTTCCAGCATCTCGGTTTTCAGAATACGACCTTTTTCAAACTTTGGAACGATATGCGTTAACATGGGGTTCCCTCCTTTCTCTATTCTTCTTTATGTAGGGGAACAGATAGCCGATTCACACCGGGCGAAGGAGGTGGAACAGTGACGTCCTCTTTGGTGGTAGGTGGAGCTTTACTTACTCCAAGTAATGCAGAAAATCGACGAAATTTCTTAAGGCTGTCAATGATATAAGCCAAAGTTCGTTTCCAAAAACCTGCATACAGCATGTTATCCCCTCCAAGTGTTGTGTGCTTTTCTGGTTTCTGCATTTTGCAAAATCTTATTATTTCGTGCCGTCAAAGAAATCCAGCTCGGAGAGATCATTTTCGAAGGCAAAAAAGCGCTTCGGACCCAGGTACAGCAATTCATCACGGCGCGTAATCGGCACTACATAAAAGCCCCAACGGCTATCTCCGACAAAAACAAAATATTTCGTCTCCTCATTACGGATGGAATCCGTATCATCCTGCGGGATATCCCGGCCGTACAGCTCTGCGATTTCTTCATACGGCATGGGTTCAAAAGCATCTGGCCGACTGCGGTACACATGGCGCTGACGAAGCTTGCCCTCGTTGGTCGTCAGGAAAAATTCCACTTCGGCCGCACGAGACGGCCGGGAAATCGAACCACGTACCCGGTTGCTTTCCAAACTCGCAATTAGCTCCTTCTCACGCCCCGTGTGCGTCCATGCGCTGACCGTATACGGAATAGCTGGAATATGATTGGTAATGACAGGCTCAATGGTCCCCATTTTTTTAGCGTTCAGGTAACGGATCGCCCCGCGCAAACAGGCCATTTTCAACTCAGGTACCCGGCTTAGGTCTTCTGCCTTTTGTCGGAACTCAATACTGCGCCCAGGCACAAATTCCTTGAGTGCTTCGCGGAACACGTCTATCCGGCAGGACTGCCCGGTCAGTTTGATAATCGAATAATCCTGCAAGCGCCCCTCCAAATAAAAATCATCCAGAAACTTGCGCACAATATTGTAGATATCTGCCTTAAGCAGCTGCTGTATTTCCCGAATGTTAAACACCACGTCAGGCAGACCATATTCATCACGGAACCGTCCGTTCTCGATGACCGAAACCAGCCAACGATCCATTACGGCAATGTTCAGGTCGCTTTCAGCGGATAATACCTGCTCGGCTTCAAAGCGGCTGCGTAATATCCCTGTACGTAGGAAAAACTCCTTTTTCATATTTTCTGCCGCACTCCACAGCAGATGAAAATTACTCAGCACCCGTTGATATTCATCCCGCGTAGCATGCTCATACCGTTTGAACGCGGTTGGCAAAATCGCCTCAGCCTCACGATAACGTTCCTCCAGTCCTGCATATACAGCATCTACACCAAACTCATCCACATGGCGGTACAAATCTCCTGAAGGAATGCCGATCAGGGCATCAATATCGGTGTCAGGCAAACGCGTCTCCGCAGCATAATAACCTGCAAACACAATTTTCATGAACTGCATAATTCGATAGGTCAGATTATTCCCACCAAAATTGGTATCCCCATTTTCATACGTTGTGTGAATATCCAGCTTGTAGGCAATTCGTCCATCTTCAATCCGAAACCGGCAGGAAGACAGATCTGTCGTGCCCCCACCACAATCAATGACAAGAGCCTGATACTCCTCACCGTCCGCAAAAGTTCCTCGTTCCATCTGGTCTGCCAACGTGTTGTACAGCACTGCCAGCCCTTCGTCCAGCGCATCCTCCGCTTCAATCTGGTAATCGGGCAAAATGTCGCTAAACATCTCTGTAAACTGAGGCTGTAGTTTGACAGGAGCAGAAAAGTGTAAATTGCGAAACCGACATTTGAATTGCTGCTCGGCTGTAGTAATCACATAACGGATAAATGCCGCTAAAATATCGCTACGGGAAGCAGTTGCTGTGTTCCCCTCAGAATCCATCAATTCTTCAATTCGCTTATAGTCGTTAACCCAACGTTTAATTCCCCGCAATACGGTTGCACGGCTACCTGCGACATCGCTACCACGTAGTGCCTCCTCTCCAAATACATAAACAATATGTTCAGGATGGGAGCAATCCGCAACGCGAATGGCGGTCGGCAACACTTCGATCCAGTCGCCTTCTATGCCTTCCGAACCGGGGAATGACACATAATTGATAGCGTCCAACCTGACTGAGCTGCTCATACCTATATCAGGATTCGTAACGTAGGAACGATCCAAATAAGCACCTGCCGTGGTGTTTGAGGTGCCAAAATCAATCGCCAGTACCGCATCGGTTGTTTCCGTGCCACGAATGATCAGCTCTGCCACCGGAATCCGATAACCCTGAAGCTTCAGCGGCAGCATTGGCTTATCCCCATAATAGAGGTTATAAAAATATTCTGACTCCTGTCTTCGCAGAAACAGCAGGCTATAACTATGATTGGACGTCTCTCGCAGTTCAGCATCGCGGTGACGAGAAAGATAATATACGCCTGTTCGTCTCTCATCCTTTACCAAATTCAAAACACCGCACAGCTCTCCTGTCGCATTCACCAGCAGCACATTAGATGAGCTCAGCCACGGCAAATCGGATTCGATCCGATAGTTGTCCATGCGGCCTGTGCGCACACCCTGATACAGTGTGATTTTAGCGGGAACCCGAATGCCGCCGCTTTCCTGCCGGCGGTCATTCCAGTTGCGCTGTAGTGCCAATTCCATCCGTTCAAAACCGCCAGGATTCGACCTTGTAATAAGCAGATGCTCCTCTGCACTCCGAAATCGCAAAATCACACGAATTAATTCTTCGCGTGCCAGACGATTCGCAAAGCCCTCGACCAGTCGCTCCTTATCACATATCCCGCGCAATTGAAAGGTCGTCATTTGCTCCAATTCCGCCCGTGTGTATTTTGTCGTGCTGCGAACGTTTTTTCGATCGGTGAGCGGGTCTAGCAACCTGTATGTATAGGGTCCGTTCATCGTTCACATGTCCTTTCTTAGCCATTTAGCCTTAATAGAGGGCGATAGCGTCTATTTTCATCGTAGGGTCTTCCTCCAAAATGCCGAAATGACTGGTCCAATACAATTCCGTCGTAAACCGTGCTGGAAGAAACAAATCCAGAACCAAATCCACTTTGATTCGTGAGAGCATCGTCTCCTCCTGGCCAATATATATAAGCAGTTCGTCTTTTTCCTCACAGTTGGTGTAAATGATCGAGCGATGAAAGACGCGACGCATCGTTTCTTTTAGCAGATGAACAGCTTCCCCCGTCTCATACAGGCGCAGCAGCCCTTCAGCAATCGCGTCCTGTTCGTCACGGTTTAATTGTTCAAAGGCTTCCTTTACCTTCGGGCCAAAAATGCCATCCGCAATATCACGCTGAACAAACCGGATATGGTATTCTCGCCGATTCATCCCTTGATACATATCCATTTCCGCCAGAAAATGCATCACAATATCAAATAAGGATTCTCTCAGCTCCAGATCGTCTGCTGCATCCGGTGGAAACAGATCCCGAAAAATAGAATAAAAGCGGTAGTACGGATTAATCTCCACTACCTGCTCCAAATGGGACGTATTCAGCTCAGCCAAGCTAAGCTCCATATACGGAGAATAGCTGACAGCGGGTACGAAGCGGAATTTATCTACATCCAGCCCCTGTTTCCTTGCGCGCATGAGCAAATCCCAAACATAATTCACACCCATTCTCCTTCACACTTGTACTCTGGAAAATACATCTGCACTTCCGACACCAGAAAGCTCATTAAGTCGGATAAAATGTATGCAGGTGCGGTTGGCAACACATCCTCAGAACCACGTCTGAACCCCAATCGCATGATCTGCTTGCCATCCTCTGTCCGTACATTATCACTGACAAACGGATTTAATGGGTACGTTTGAGTTTTGGCGACAAGGTTGCTTACATCATTCCTCCCTGCACCTCCCCAAATTTCCACCCGCTCTAGCTCCAGACCCTGTGCTGCTTCGAATGAATTGACGATGCGCGTGATCTCTGCTTTAGCGCGGACAATCACGGCCTGTTTCCCCGCATAGCGACCCAAAAAGCTGTCCTGCCGCCGATTGGACAATACCGGATAGATTTGACGACTAAGCTTGGTTGTAACTGGTTTCGTAACCTTCAACACATTCCATTCGCCGGATTTATCACGTGGTGTAACAATCGTCAGTTCCTCTTCTGTCCGCTTGATATAGCGGATATCACTTTCAATCCCGTCAACCAGGTAGCCATGCTCTGGTCCTGTTTTACGCAAAGGCAGCACATGCTCATAGTTCACACGATCGATAGCGGGAATTGGAAAACCACTGTTTTTTAAAGCCAGCCTTTCAATGTTCCACAGCGGAAAAACATCGGCTTTCTTATAAATGTCGAATTCCTCCAACGAAATCGAGATTTCATGGATTTCTTCATGAGCGGCCGGCTCGCCGTCCCCACCAATCAATACACAATCCACAAATTTATAAGCGTATGGAAGATTAATCGTTTTCCACGGCATGCCATTTTGCATAAACGTATGATATAACTGCTCAATCTCCAACATATAAGATCGGTTATGCTCCAGACGAAAACGAATCGGATAGTTGGCAGTTTCCGTGACCAGCATTCCTGAGAAAATTCGTTTGCTGCGTACCAGTGCCGAGATTCGTTCGGTCTCCATCTCGAGAAAAAGTGTAAACAGCGGCATCTCCCCGCTTTCGCGCACCACCTCTGCCACACGACTAATGTCTACCTTTTTATCTTCAGCATCGGAGGGCAACACAGGATACAAAAATTCATGAATCGGGTCATAGTCCTCACGCGAAGTCAATGACACATACACATCAAACTTTTCTTCCGTATTCTCCATTTCCTCAAATACCCGCCGTTCTAGCTGGCGGGTCATTTCTTCCTGATATTCGACGAGGTTCATAAATACCCCCGCCATCATATTTTTCAGTAAACGTCTCTGCTCTAAATCGTCCATCTTGCTCAAACGGTCCTGTACCAGCTCTTTCACGACGTCTCACTCCTTTCCGGCTCCAGCATTCATTGGAAACTTATTTTCCGTTCGCAGCAGCCTGGTCTTGACTCTCTGAATTAGTCGCCCCGGCTGCTTTAGACGCAGACCCAACAGTTCCTTGCTCTTTGCTGGTGTCCGGCTTGGTCGAAGCGGCATTGCCATCCCCCGTACCACTGCTCTTTGCAGCCGGAGAGGCTTCCTTCTTCGCGGATGCAGTCCCCGTTGAAGCCGTCGGCGCAGCCTTCGTTTGCGGTTCAGCAGCAGAGGTTGCGGCAGCGGAAGATGAAGCTTCACTCGCTGTGCCCTCAGCATTGGTGTCGTTCAACGCTCCGTCAGACAGTCCCAATCCAGCAGGGAGCTGTCCATTTTGCTGCTGCTCCGCGCTCTGCTTTTGCTCCGCCTTGGCTATGCTCCGCTCCAGCGCCAGAACACTTTCGAGCTTATCGATCTCCTGATAAATCTCCTGTGCTCCGCTATAAGCGTCAATGGCTCCTTCATAATCGAGATCTTTCATCAGCCGATCCCCTTTGGCCTGAAGCTTGCCAGCTTGAATCTCCTTAAGCTGCTGCTGGATGGATGTCAATTTATCATTGGTCTCGGATATTTTCTTCTCCAGCTCTTTTTGCGCAGACGTATAACCGGATTCCATCGCAGCCTTGTTGGCTTTCTTGTATAGCTTAAGCGCGTTGTTATAATCGCCACCCTGGAATTTTAAATCTCCGTCCTTCATCCAGCTCGCCGTCTCAGCATAGCTATCCAGTTGGTCGATTTTATGCTCTATGTCCTTCACATTAAATGGTGGATATAGCCCGGCGCTTTTCCGTGCTTTATCGTAGCTGGCTTCAGCTTTGGTAAAATCGGCCTTTTCCACATAGCCATCCCCGTCAACCATGAGTTGAGATACTTTCTGCTCTGCCATGTACAATCGCTTGTGGATTTTATCGTTGATTTTAGCTGCCGCGTTTTTCGCTTCACTGTAGGACTTGAGCGCTTTTGCATAATCGCCAGTCCTTGCATAATCATCAGCTGCCTGAGCCGATTCGACCATCGTTTCCAGCGCAGCCGCTTTGTTCGCAGCCATACGTGCCAATGTAATCCAAGCTCCTGTACCCATCACAATAAAGACAATTAACGCAATCAAGATCCGTTTGATCAGCTTACGACGGTTTTTAGGCTTTTCCTGAAAAACTTTGTTTACATAAATGGCAGCAGCCGTGTAATTATTTACCGTCCGACGCTGCTTGCTTAGCAAGACCTCTTCTAACGTATCCGTCAGCATACCCGGGTCCTTCGCTTCCTCCAGCGCACCCAGCATTTCCGCCAGTTCAACGTCCTCCCACATCCCGGATGTAGCGAGCAGCATGACATCTCCATCTGCAAGCTGCGTCTTTTTGGCATAATGGGCATGAACCCCATTCGGATTCCCGAGGTATTCCAGCAGATTGCCTCGTTCCTCATGTGTACTGGTCGCTTCGTCTGGAATTCGACCATCATCTGCTAATGACTGGGCCAAGCTATGATCCTTGCTGCGAAAATTAAGCCTTCCATTGCGAAAATGATATAGCCGTACATTACCACACGAAACGTACACCATTTTGTTGTAGTTGGTCACGACCATCAGCAAACTGGCCTTAAGCCGAACGCGACGACTTTCAAATTGCAGCCATTCCTGCGCTTCACGTAGATCTCTCATCAAGCGCCGCTTGGACATGGAAGGCTTCTCCATAAAGTTTTCCAGCACCGTTTTGACAACCATTTCTGCGCTGCGCAGCTCCTGATCCGAATCCAGACCGTCTGCGAGGACATAACAGGCCATGTCGTCCGTCTCCATGAATGCAAAATAGTCCCGGTTGTCTATGTAAGAGCCCGCTTCCGACACAAAGGCGGTACTAAAATCGCTGTTGTCCTTGCGCATCGCTACCCCCGTCTTTCTTGTTTCATCCTATCGCCAAAATAAGCACTGTCGCATTATCCTGACTTTTATACCCTTTATCATTAATGGTATCGATCATGGCTTCCGCCATTTCCTGCGGTGTTCCACCCTTGCGCATGATCTCCTCCTGCTCAATCTCCGTCAGCGCCTCCTGAATACCATCACTGCACAACAGTACATAATCGCCCGAATACAGACGAATCGGTGCATTCCCCAGCTCCATACTCTCAAAGCCTTCATAGCCCAAGTAGTTGACCAGTTGATTACGTACAGGACTCGTTTTGGCTTCCTCTGAGGTCATTTGTCCAGCAAGCACTCGTTCCTCCAGCAGTGTTTCCGCTGTATGCTTGGAATTAACTGTCTGAAAGTGACCATTGCGGTATATCATAATCAAGCTGTCACCCACCGCTCCATAATACAGCTGATAGCCGCACACAATGACCGCCGCGAGCGTCGTTCCCCCGCCCTGTCCATTCAAATTTTGTAAAATGCCGCGATTGCTTTGGGTAGCCGCCTCTGCAAAATACCCGTTCACATTCGTTGCATCTTCTAACTTGGCAAACGCCTTCGTAAAAGTCGTCACAGCCAAGGTACTGGACATGCGTCCATTGGCCAACCCGCTGATCCCGTCTGCGACTACCGCCAGCGTACCGACAGGAGTGGTTATACTGGAGAAATAATCATCCTGCTCGCTCCGGCTTCCGATCGTTTGACCATTGCCGATCTCAATTCCACTCACGGTATGGCTGCCGGAGCTTCGCGTCAGTCGTATACGGATGATGAGAAGAACAGCGATTAGCACCGCAGCTCCACATACAACATAATAAGGCTGCATATCGTTACCTCCCTGCACCATTGCCCACTTCCGTCCTAGTTTTCGTTATCCCATTCAAAATGAGCGCCGCACAGGGGAATAAAGATGAACTTGCTTCGCCCAAGCTGAATCACGTCATAAGCAGCCAGCTCCACTGGTGAATATACTGCCTCGTTATTGTGATACGCTAAGCCTGATGAATCACCTGGCAGCAAGTAAAAGTTGCGTTTCTTTGGATCATACACAATGACCGCATGATTTCTACGAGAAATCGTGTTGTCCCCGATAATACGGACATGCATTTCCTCTGCGCGCCCGATAAAGTTTTTTTCCGCCATAATGCGATAGTCCTGACCCACCTGTGCTCCTTCAATACATACCAGCCATCCGGTTACCGGGTGAATTCCCACCGTTTCACCTAAATACGGCATCGTTTTGTCATCGTCTCCCGCAACGTTTGTTTTCGCTGCTGGTTCCGCGCTTTTGGGTGCAGCTATATTTACTACCGAATTACAATAAGGACACGTATTTCCGTGCTTTCTTGTACTGAACATGTGTCCATTCGGGCATCTTGTCAAACTCATAGTCAGTTCCTTCCCCCATTGTCATGATTGTCTTTACAGTGATTTAAGGATTGTGCAACATCTTCAACTATTTAATAAGCAGCCTGGTATTGGCAATATATATTAAATCGCCTGAGTAAATTCGGTGAGGCTCACCGCTTTCCAGCTTCTTGGTAGCACTTTCGTTCGCAGGCCGCAGCCCGGTCCCGTTGCCGGAATCCACATCCTCCACAAACCAGTCGCTGTTTACCCGGTTGAGTACCGCATGCTCCACACTTATCAAAGAAGCATAATCTGTACCTGCTAAATCAATATCCGCCTCAGAGCGTGACGTTGTTTTGCCGATTAACAATGAGGTTTCACCTTCGATATACCATTCTTTAATAGATTCGCCTTCTTCATCAATCAACACCAGCTTGGCAATCCGATGACGCTCTGACCTTGGCTTAGGCACAGGTACCACGGACACCAGATTGCGCAGTATGTATACGAGCACGCCGATTCCTATTCCTATTGCGACCACGGTTTTCAAACCGCTGTAGCCTGTACGCTTAAACACATAAAAGGCGACCGCCAGCATCAGCCCGAACATGGCAACATCTATGATGAACACCCATCTGCTCTGCGCCGTTTTCACTGCTTGCTTCCCCCGTTTCTATCCTGATCATCACTTTTTACGAATGCCGAAAAATTGGTTGAACATGGCTGAGGTATCCGTAGGATCACCGGATTTTTTTGTTTTTTTCCCTGGCGAGCCCTCCTTGGTTTTCGGATGAAAGCCGAAAAATTGCTCAAAATCAGCGCCTATGTCAGCCGGATTAAATCCTTTGGCTGTCTTACGCGTACCGCCTGAAGGTGCAGCCTCTCTCGCTCTCTCTTGCTGGTCTCCGCTAGTTCCCGTTGCTTTTCGGATAAGCTCAGCATCGTATGCCTGCCGCAATGCTTCGTCACGCAAGGTATTGTAAGCCTCGTGAATCAGCTTGAACTTGCGCGTTGCTTCCTCGCTTCCCTGGTTGGTATCAGGATGATACTTTTTGGCCAGTTTACGGTAAGCTTGCTTAATCTCTGCTTCCGAAGCATCCCGGCCGACACCGAGCAGCTCATAGTAGTTGGTCATTGTGTGATGTTCCCCTCTCCGAAAAAAATAAATATTAAGAGACCCGCAGGCCTCTTAATATTTATCCACCCATCACGTAAGCGCTGGGTGAGTGTGTGTTTAAGCTGCGCTTAACGTTAAGACATTAAGCTTAAACTGGATATCCACCGTCGATAGTAGCCAGCTCGGTTTTGTCTTTCTTTTGTTTGATGTAGAGTGTAAACGCACCTACACCTTCTGTGTCGCCGAAGTGCTCGTTGTAGTCTACAACGAACGCATTGGGGAAGTAGATTTTACGCACCACTTGATCAGCTGCGATAACTTCCAGTGTTACTTTACGGTAGCTGTCTGCTTTTTCAGCAGGAACCAGAGACCACAAAGCCAGTTTCAGCGTGTCATCCGCGCTGTCGCCGTCTACTGCTGTGATGATTTTACCGCTGATGCGCAGGGTGGAGCCTACGTCAGTGGAGCGTGCATTGGAATCGTCCGGTGTATCGGTGTCATAAATAACCGTTTGGATGTTATCCAAGCCCAGCTCGATTGTTTCTTGTCCTTCTACTTTCAATCTGAATCCCATGTGTGTTGCCTCCTTGATATTAGGTAAAATGATGGCGGAAGAAGCAGTGCTTCTCCGCGATTTATGTATAAAGGCGGTTCTGGATAGAAACGCCTCTACCATCTTTCGTAATGCTCGGATCATGATTTGACCGAGCTGGTTCCCTTAGTGATCATGACTTCCAGGTTCTTCACATTACCATTGAAGACTAGATCGATATGGCACATGTTGCTTTTCTCGTCAATAATGAAGCTCATATCGTCTCCGTCCTGAATGATCGAGTTCACAGATCCTCTGCTGCTCAGCCACTTACTCTTCTGACTGCTCGGATTGTTACTGAAGAAGCGGACGATATTTTCGTGTTTGAAGTCTCCGGTTTGGTAGCGCAAAATACGTTCAATGTACGTGCTGACCAGCGTTTTGTAGATGGAATCAAAGCCATCCTCGGACATCGCCATGCTTCTTGCCTTGTAGACAGTAATTCGGCGGATATCCTTGTCCTGAATCTGAGCATTCTCGGACGAGAATACAAAGCCAAAGTTTTTACGGTTGATGGCATCCTTGATCGTATTGGTGAACCCGGTGATTTCCTTGGCCATCGTTGTCACCGTGCGCAAACTGTTGTCTCCAGCTTCAATGTCGAAGCGTACGCCAGGGAAGTTTTTATTGACCGTTTTGAACGTTTCACGCAGGTATTCAGGACATTGATAGGAAGCGACCAAGCCAGCGGCCACATAGGCAGCGCCTACATATACGCCCTCAATCCACAGCTTGAGAATATCTTCTTTCTCCTTGGAGAGCTGCACACCGTCTTCGGTCTGTAGCATTTTGCTATCAATGATGACACCTGATTTATCCTTCGGAATAATGGTAAAGTTCGGTACACAAGGAATCGCAAATTCGCTATATTCTCTGCGCACAAGACTGGCGCATTTATCGACATATTTGTCGATGCCTGCTGTCGCCATACTGTTGAAAGTCGTCTCTTCACCGGATTCAAAGTTAAAGAACATTTGAATTTTGTAATCCTTCACGACTTGCAGCAGCATCGAGAGCGATTCCATTGAATTTCCGCCCTGCTTCACGACCTTCTCGTTGCCCTTAAAGCGTTCACGGGAAACCTTTACCTTACCGGCTGCTTCGAGCTCGATCGATGGAACGATTCCGAACCAGATGGTGTCGCTGAATTCATTTTTGGCATTTACGGTGTTCAGGTACGTTTCCAGACGCGGGATATTGCTGCTTTTCACCAGCATGTCCAGCTTGTTATTTGCCACCAGCATTGTCGGCAGCATCCCTTTGCTCTTCGTCGCATATTGGTCGAAGAACATTTTGACACCGAGGATTTTTTCTACCAGCGGCTTAACCGCCTTTACGAAATCATCCTTGGCATTTTTATAGAACTCCAGATACGTGTTGTAGTTCTGAACTTCAACCGCTGTGTCAACCTTGGCCTGAACAGCTGGCAGCGGCACAAACGTACGAACCACCAAGTCCTTCACATAGTCAGAAGGCGTATCTGTAATAGAGTTATAATCTTCTTCGAATACTTGGGAGAGATCGCCAGTGCTATTCTCATCCAACAGCATCAGCTCAGTACTTTCGCTCTTCGGCGCTTCAATAATTTTCAGTTCGCCGCTTTCCCCAATGGAGAGCATACCCACCTGGATCAACTCGCCGGCGTTTTCCTCTTGGGCCCCACCGAGCAGAAGTCGGGTTTTGATGTCCTCAATTGCCAATGGCAGCATAGCCATGACGTTGTTATAGTTCTGGCTGGCTTCCTCGAACATGGCATTCAGCTTGTCACCCATGTCCAGTTTCTTTGGATCGCCATCATCCAGCTTGTCGTATTCACCGTACATATAGTGAATTTCTTTGCGGACTTGACGGATATCGTCCATAACCTTTTTCGGAGAAATCATATCCAGCAGATTTTCAAACTTGAAATCTACATTGGTGATTCCTTGACTGCGCTTAGTATCAATGAGCGTAAACAACATTTTCAGAAAATCATTGCTTTGATTGATACGAATTTCAGAAATGCTATCCTCATCAATTCCTTCAGGCTTTTTAAGGGTGTACACGACCTTTTGATTGGCCGCGTTAAAAAAGGAATATACGGTCGGTGAAAACTTATCCAAAAATTCGTCAAAGCTGCGCACCAGAAGGTGCTGATTAATTTCCTTGATCTTCTCATCGCTCAAGCTGTCGATACCCTTCACATCACCTACAATGGTGATCAGATCCAGCTTTTCCGGGTTAATCTCTTCAAAAAGCATTGTCCGGTTGGTTTGATAAATGATTTCCATCGCTGTCGGCAAATGAATAAAGCATGAGTTATAGGTCCATTGCTCCATGAACGGACATGGGATGTCCAATCTGGAACGGACGAATATTCATCTTTAGTTCTTTTGCCTCCTCCCCCCTACTTAACATTTAAATTCGTCAAAGGATTGAGCTTATACCACATTCATGGTACAGGCATGTAACCTCGAAAATCGGTCCGAAGCGTTATTCGGCTTTTAACGGCAAAGCGTTTATACGAGATAAATTTCAAGAACAAAAGTCATATAACACAGAAATTTCAAATATATGATTTCGTATTCCTAACTTCAATCCCAATTTTTGCCGTTGATACGAGAGCTATCATACAAAGCACCCTTCAGTTTTGTCAATTTCTGTAGTCTCAGATCGAACCAGGGCATTTTGACTCATTTTATGCGTAAATATGTAATTTTTATGATATGTTAGACCTGTTTATTCAGGGAAATATTCACAAATGGAATCCAATTACCGATAGAAGTTCATTGGATATTTCTGATAAGCGTAAAAGTATCAAATTCATGGCTAATGTGAGGGTTTTCATCTGTTTTGATCCTTTATCCCTTATATCCCAAGGATTAGGAGAGTTGCTATACCCACATTGGTCTCGCCAATGGAGGAGCCTATGTTCAGAATAAGGAAACTAGGAATTATCATTTTCATGACTTTTGTACTATTTTTACAAACGGGCTTAAACGGGGCCATTTGCACTGCAAATCAGGCTAATGCAGCATCTTTGGGGACTGCTCCGATCGAGGGTTACGATGCTGTTTTTGTACTGGATACCAGCTATTCTATGAGGGATACTGACCCCGAGGGCATTGCCGCCGAAGTCATCAGTATGTTTATGGACTTAAGTGATGCAGACCGTACACGCGTAGGTTTCGTTGCCTACAACCATCACGTTGTCGCCTCAAAACCATTGACCTCAATTGGCGTGGCAGCGCAAAAATCCCAGATTCAGCAGGAAATCAGAACGTTGAACCGTTCTGGCTATACAGATTTGGGGCTTGGGCTGCGTAAAGGTTCGGAACTGCTAACCGCAGGAGCTTCCCAAGGGCGTCAGCCTTTTATGATCTTATTATCAGATGGAGAAACCGATTTTGGTGCCTCTTCTGGTTCTCGCTCCAAAGCTGACTCCAATAACGATGTATCATCCGTCATCCAATCTGCACAGACCAAGGGATATCCTGTGTATACGATCGGTCTGAACCATGACGGCACAGTGAACCGGCAAGAGCTTGAGCGGATCGCTTCTCAAACGGGGGGAGCTTCTTTTATTACAAGTAGTGCTGAGGATCTGCCGGAAATTCTGAACCGTATTTTTGCCAGTCAAATTCGCTCCAAGCTCGTTCCAGTTGCTGCAATTACGACCACTGGCGAGATGCAGGAATTAACTGTGACTCTACCGGACTCTAGTATGGAAGAAGCCAATCTGGTGCTTTTGTCGGAGCATCCCTTGCTGGAAACCCAGCTATACTCCAATTCAGAAAATGTCCGCAGGTACAAGTCGAGCCGATATGCGATTTTGAAAATTGAGCATCCACAAGCAGGTAAGGTGAAGCTGAAATTGCGGGGCACACGCGGAGATTTGGTTAAAATCAATCTGCTGGGCAGCTATCGACTGGAAGCCGAAGCTACTATGGGAGGGACGCCAGCAACAGCAGCTCATGATGACAAGCCTATGCAATTGCTGAAAGGACAAGCTATACCGTTTCAAGCTCAGCTCCTGTTACCGGATGGTCAAAAGCTTGCAGATGAAGCCGTATATACTTCTCTCCAAGCCCATATTATAGTTATCCCTGCAAAGGGCGGTACAGCTAAAAAGGTGCCTATGACCTATAAGTCAGGAGCCTTTCATACCGAATATGCGTTCCCACAAACGGGGGATTATACATGGCAGCTATCTCTGGATAGTCCGCAGTGGTACCGTAAGGGAACTGTACATAAGATTCATGCCATCAATGCAGCACCACAGGTTTTAAAAGACCTGACGATTCACTTGGTAAAAGAAGATGGGGATTCACGTCGAAGCTTATCAAATTTTATTGTTGATCCTAATCAAGACCAGCTGACCTATAAGCTCGATTCAGAAGCCTCTGAGGATACGATCAATGCCCAGATTAACGGTAGTAACCTACTGCTATCCGGGCTTCACACAGGTGACACGAAGCTTAAGATTATTGCTACTGATCCGGAAGGTGCATCCAGTAGCGCTACACTGACCGTATCTGTACAATCGCGGTATACAGCCATTAAATGGACGGTTGCCATCAGCATTGTGATAGCCACTCTTCTGTATTGGTTCTTACGACCAAAGCCGCAGTTTGCTGGAAGAATCGAAGGATATTTTCTCGCTACAGCAAGTGGACAGGAAGTTCCGGTAAAATCTTGGCCGCTCACCTCTTTTCCGGGTCGTAAGGTCAGCTTGCAGGAATTGTTTGTTACCCTTGACGTCCACGAACCGTTGCCAGAAGCGGAACGCATCCTATTTTCCGCAGGTAAAAAAGGGACTCTGATCGTAAAGCATGATACCCGCTGCGCCCTACAGCATGGAAAAGTCAGATTGACCCGCAACAAAAAAGCGGTCATGGAGTATGGTGACAAGCTGTACATCACATTTGAGGACGGCGTCACTGAAATTGAGCTACGCTACAAAGCGATTAAGCCGAATACTTCAGTCTACACCGACCATATTCAAGCTCCGACAGGATAACGTCTGTCCGAAAAAAAGAGAAGCGCCTACTCTTACGGCTAACGAACCGTAAGAGTAGGGCGCTTCCCTTTTTTTATCCAATATTCTGCACGTAGGGCGGCTTTAAACCATCGAAGTGAGCGGCAACGCTTGGTAGCCTGCACTTCCAGACCGCGCCGAATGACATACGGCAGTAATGAAATCCCTGCATTTTCGATCCGAATTCGTTCGGTCCGATCTGCAAATAGTCTGCCCGGTACATCCGGTGGAGGCGATCCTTTTTGGCAATAATACAGCGTGGCGGCCAAGCTATAAATATCCGACACAGGTCCCTGCTGTGAACGGTTAGAGTAAAATTCCAGCGGAGAATAGCCTGCCGTGGTGAAGATCGGATGCTCCTTGCCTTCAAAATGCACAGCAGAGCCAAAATCAATCAGCTTGATATTGCCATGTTCCCCAATCATAATATTGCCTGGCTTAATATCCCGATGAATAATTCCTTTGTTGTGAATATACTCCAAGGCGTCAATTAAAGGCAGCAGCGTTTGGTATAAAAAAACCGGGTCAGACGTGGGCACAGCCTCCTCTTTCATCATTCGATCCAGCGTCTTGCCTGCGCAGTATTCCATGACCAGATAGGCTGTTCCATTTTCCTCAAAATGATCTATATAACCGACAACCCCCGGATGATTTAATTCCTTCAGCATTTGCCCTTCACGCAAAAAATAATGCATAAACTCCACATATTTGGATTGCATAGAAGCGCTGCACGTGACCGTTTTTCGATCCATTCCCCGCAAAGCCAGTGCATTTGGGAAAAATTCCTTTACAATGACCTTTTCTCGGTTATCCAACAGCCTTGCCGTATACACGATGGCCAGCTCACTGCGGGACAAGGCGCTTCGAATTTGATATGTATTTCGCAGCTTCGTATTGCGGGCAAGCAGATTCCCGCTTGTATCCACGATCATGACTCGTCCTCCTGTCAGGTTCTTAGCTTATGTCTTTTGTATATATCGGCTTATTACATGTCTTTTTATTATACCGTAAATTAGGTTATTGGAAAAACAAATAACCTGCCATAATCTCCCTTAGAGAAATGATGACAGGTCTTTTGGCATTCAACTGGTTCTATTTTCTTAAATCGTCGTTTAACCTAACTTGGTACCTGGCTTCATGCTGCGTACACTGTTGGTATTTTTCTTCCGTTCGCTACGCAATTTGCCTTTACCTTGTTCCGGAGTGCGAATGGTGAGGGCAATCAGGAACGATACGACACACAGCACAGCAATCGTGGTAAAGGTCGGGATAAATCCGCCGAGCAAGGCTGCGATAAATGACCCCGCCAGTGCACCAAGACCAAAGCCCTGATACACAATACCATAGTTTTTGCTTTGGTTCTTCAGACCGAAGAAATCAGCTACAATGGCAGGAAAGACGGTAATATTGCCGCCGAAGCAAAAAGCAATTCCTGCTACACAGGCAAAGAACAAACCAAAATTCAGGGGTACCAGACTCAGTACTGTAACTGCAATTGCCGTTGTTAAAAGTGCACCTGCTACCACTTTCAGACGACCTACCTTATCCGAGAGCGCACCTAAAATAATCCGACCCGCCGTATTAAAAATAGCGACCATAGCGACCGCGTTAGCGGCTGTTGCTACATCCAAACCGGCCATCCGTACACCGATATCTTTGACCACTCCGATCAAGTATAGACCACTCATACAAGCGGTGAAGAACATAACGAACAGCAGGTATGCCTGCTTGGTGCGCAGCATTTCTTTAACGGTGTAGTCCCGCTGTACAGCCCCGTTTTGTACCGAAGGTTTATTCAGAACTACTGCTTCTTTCACTAGGAAAGAACCGCCGACGATCATGATCAGCACGATGATTCCCCAATACAGAAACGCTTGCGATACGCCAACGGACTGAATCAACGAACCATTAATATACTTGAATATTAAACTGCCTGTTCCGTAGGCCCCAACTGATATACCAGAAATAAGTCCTTTTTTCTCAGGAAACCATTTAATTAGATTCGACAGTGATGTAATATATGCCGTTCCATCCGCAAAACCTACGACAATACCCGCCAAAATGTAAAGCAGGGATAATGAAGTTACCTGTGAGCTGAGCATGAGCCCTGACCCTAGCACCACACCTGCGCACAAAATCAGACGACGAAGTCCCCATTTATCCTGGATCTTGCCAGCAAATAACGTAGCAAACGCCAGTGCAAAACTGGTAATTGAAAATGTAATGGCAACCGAGCTAAGATTCCAGCCAAAACGGTCCACCAACGGTTGATTAAATAAACTCCATGTGTAAATGGTACCTAAGCCCATCTGGACAATAATCGTTCCAAGTACGACCAGCAGGCGATTTCCGCTGTTTGATTTCATATGGATCTCCTCTTTTCATTCCGGCTCTACAGCGTCTGTAAGGATTCTGTACTACACGGTTATTATAACCCTGCATGTCAGCCAGAAATCGTTTGAGGAATGAAATGCACATATAGCGGAATGAAATGCCTTTAAAGTCGCATAATTTGCCGAAATTCCTTGGCCTTACTGCGACTTACCGGAATTTCAGCTTCTAGTCCACGCAAGCGCAGAAGATACGTATGATTGAACCAAGGTACAATCTCACGAATCTGCGACAGATTCACCGTGTAAGAACGGTGACAGCGAAAGAAGTCCTGCTGCGGCAGCCGGGCATGAAATTCTGAAATGCTCATGGGCATCGTATATACCTCGTGCCTTGTAAAGACACGAGTCACCTTTTCCTGCGCACACGCATAGTAAATATCGTTCGCATCCGTTACGATAATTTTGTCGTTTTTTAGCAGATTAATACGTCCCGGAGCAGCCACGGTACTGGCTTCAGCAACTCGGGGTTGTCCAGCCTGGACCGGTTCCTGTATTTGAACGTTTTGCTGCTCATAAGCATTTTCCAGCTTGCGCAGCATGGACGCGATCCGTTTTTCATCATATGGTTTGAGAATGTAGTCAAACGCCTCCAGTTCAAAGGCCTGCGCTGCATGTTCTTTATAGGCGGTCGTAAAAATAATATAGGGCTTTTTAGCAAATTTGCTAATGTTCTGTGCCAACAGCATCCCATCCAATGAGGGAATGTTAATATCCAGAAAGATCGCGTCCGTCTCCTGATCCTGCAAAAACCGGAAGACATCGAGCCCATCCTCGAAACTATCGGTCACCTCAATGCTGCTATGCGTCTGAATAAGATACTCCAGCTCTTCACGCGCCGGAAGCTCATCTTCTACAATTATGGCTTTCATGACTTCTCCTTTGGTATGTCAAAATAAACTTCGGTGCCAGGATCATGTTTAAGAATAATGACTCCTTCACCGTACATCAGCTTGAGTCTTCTGTGCACATTGTACAAGCCGATCTGCTTAGCCGGAACTTGATCATGATACAGGTTATCCACAACCTCATCCCGTATACCCACCCCGGTATCCGCCACAGAAATACGCACTTTATCGCCACGGTCTTTTACAGAAATGGTTACTGTCCCTGGCCCCTTTTTCTTGAGGATTCCATGATTAATCGCATTCTCAACCAAGGGCTGGATGATTAGGCTCGGAATACGCACTGACACCTCATCCATTACATACTCCACCTGAAGCCGGTTGCCGAATCGTGCTTTTTCAATTTCCACGTAATCAGACACTTGCTGAAGTTCCTTGTGAATTTCGATTAAATCATCATTCAGCTCCAAATTATAACGCAGATAGCCCGACAAATTGATGATCAGTTCGCGCGCCTTATCCGGCTTAGTACGTGTCGTCGAGGCAATGGCGTTCAACGCGTTGAACAGAAAATGGGGGTTGATCTTCGTCTGGAGTGCCTTTAACTCGGCCTTATTCGCCGCTTCTTTAATTTGCTCCACACGCGACACTTCCATTAACGTGGAAATGATTTGAGACAAGCCAATTGCCATCGTCTGCAATGGATACGTGATTTTATAAGCTTTCCGGTAGTAAATCTTTAAAGTTCCAGTTACTTCTCCCCGCTCCTCTAACGGGATAATGAGCAGAGACTGGATTTGGGGCGTTTTATCGTCAGCGATATGGTTGCGGATTGTAATTTTACCACTGCGGATCGTCGATTTAGTCACATCGCTAATGATCTCATCCCCGATATGATAGCGCTCTTCGCCAAAACCGACGTAAGCCAGTACATCTCGGGTATCCGTAATCGCCACCGCGTCCGCCTTGATGTCTTCTTTTATAATCGAACAAATCGTATGCAAGGATTCCGCATTAATCGAACGAAAATAAGGTAACGTCTTGTTGGCAATATCCAATGCCAGCTTGGCCTGTCTGGCCGCGATATTCTCCTTTTCCCCTTCCACACTCTGGATCAATAGAACGATTAAACCGATACTGACTTCTCCGATAATCATTGGTAGACCGATCTTGGAGACGATGTCCACACCAAGGCCATGGGGTTGCGCCATTACCAGAATGAGCAGCATCGTCAATGCTTCGCAGACCATACCTGCGGCGATACCGACCAGCCATCTCTTGGAACGATGGACCCGGCGACCGATATAGCCGGACACCACACCTGCCAAAATACTCGTAATCAGACACGGAATCGAGGTGATTCCCCCGATATCAATCAGATAACGATGAATCCCTGATATAATACCTGTAATAATCCCCACCCAAGGTCCAAACAAAATACCGCCTGCCATTATTGCAATGATACGAACGTTAACAAGCGAGCCTTCAACCTCAATCCCGGTGTAGGTGCCAAATAGGGCAAACATGCAAAAAATCAATGTTAGGACTGTCAGCTCCGCCGGGGAATGACTGTTCTTCTGCAAGGTTTCTTTAAAACGTGGGATGCGTGTAATAAAAAACAAACAAATCAGCAACAAAGCCGCGCGCTCAAATAGCTGCATCAGCATTTCCAACAAGGCGTTCACATGTGTTCCTCCCAAATCAAAACGGATATACCTTCTTACATTATGTTATGGTGTTCGTCGTTCATACCGCTCCATGGTATATATCACTCCACTACCCCATAGGCTTAGCACGCCGATTAACAAATATTTAAGCTCCACAGGAATTTCTCCCCCAGTACGATAAATTCTCTATCACTCTATCATCATTCACGTATTTCAATCTCCACCTCGCCATTACGAGCGCGAATAAGCGCCTTCCCGCCAATCGGATATGTAAACTGCGGCGTGGTATGGCCAAAATCGGCATCTGCAATCACGGGAATAGAGGCCAATTCTCTTTTCGAGCGAATGATTTGCCGCAGCAATTCTTCTGTCATACGCGAAGCCTTCTGAAATCGACCTATGATGATTCCTTTAACCTGATCAAATTCAGGCTGGTGCAACAATGATTGCAAATCCCGGTCAAATGTAGCGGGAGAGCTTTCGTAATCATCCTCAACAAACACTATGGTTCCTTTTAGACTTGGCATGTACGAGGTGCCCTGTAACAAATTCAGAGTACACAAGTTTCCACCCACAATCGTACCCTCTGCTTCTCCTTCATGAATCACATATGGCCCCGCATTGCGGTGAAAGCTTCTTTTATCCTGATCCAGATACCAAGTATCGTCACTCCACTCCGATGAAGATTGGATTTGAATGCTGCCCTCTTCCAACATTAACCTTTGGAAATAAGTCGTTGTATAATCATTCCCTCGCAACATAGCGAACGTCAAAAAGTGAGGTCCTGCATACGTGATAAGCCCTGTTCTGGCATAAATCGCATGGCTTAACGCCGTAATATCCGAATATCCACATAATCGTTTAGGATGACCACCTATCAGATCATAATCCAGATGGGCAAGGAGCTGATTGGCATTATACCCCCCAATTGAGGTCAGGATGCCCTTTACCTTTGGATCGACAAAAGCTTCGTGCAAGTCAGCTACTCTAGACTCTATTGAAGAAGATGCAAAATCATCGTTTTCCAGCACATGCTGTGAAAAGCTCACTTTAAACCCAAACGCCTCCAGTCTACTCTGAGCAATCAGGCGATTTTCCTCAGAAACGATAGACAAACTTCTGGACGGCGAAAGAATGCGTATCTCGTCCCCAGCTTTTAATTTAGGTGCCTGCTTTCCCACTATCATGGCATTTCCCCCTGTTATAAAGCATTTAAACTGCCACAAATTATACCATCAACTTCCAACTAATTATAGCTTCTAAAACTTTCCACTTCATTTCCCTTCTTCCCAAACGCAGTAAAAAACCGGGGCTACCGCTTGTTAGCGATAAACCCCGGATCTCTATTCCAATGACGAAACTGCTCGATTATTTACTTTTACTGATTTGACTAGAACGGCTGTCCTCATTCTGATCATGAACCAGTTCTTTCAACTGGATAATTAATGCCTCCAGTTCACTAAAGCCCGCCACCATATTGGAGGTTATATTTCGCTGCTCCTCTACTCCTGCCAATATTTGTTCTGACGCTGCACTTGCTTGTTCGGTCACACTGGAAAATTCCATCATCTCTTGAACGACCTGAGACGAAAATTGCTGCATACTATTCGTACTGGACTCCACCTCCACGGCCTGCACCAATACTTTATTGGCATTTTGCAGGATATCCTCCAGTACTATTTCGGTCGAATGTGCAGACTCCATACTTTGCTGCAGTCTCTCCTGTCCCATATCAAATTGGCTTACTACGGAATCCATCTGTATTCTCAGTTGGTCCAAAATGCCCTCCATTGCCACTGAGGTGTTCCCCACCATTTCAGCCAAATTACGCACTTCTCCAGCCACGATCGCAAATCCTTTTCCATGCTCTCCCGCTCTGGCAGCCTCAATGGATGCGTTCAAGGACAACAAATTGGTTTGCTTAGAGATTTGAGTAATATCTTTAAGCATGGCAGACATATTGTCACTCTGCACTTTAAATTCATCCAGTTCTTCTTTGGTACGACTCATCACCTGACCCAAATCTTTAATTTGGGACGTTAATGCAAGCAATTGACTGCTCCCTCTGCTCCCGGCACTTTTCGTATCTTCGGAGAGTTGCTTCAATTCCCGGGAATGATCGGCAACCTCGCGCACGTGCTGGTCAGACTGAGCCAAGTTATCCGTTACCTCAGTGATATTCGAAGCTTGCATTTCTACCCCTTTGGCAACCTCCTGAAACCCGATGGCAACTTCATTCGTCACGTTGCCCGTCGCATCTACTTGATTCCTGAATCGCTCTGTAAAGTTATGTAATCCAGCTACAGCTTGTCTAACTTGCCCAAACAGAAATTCAATACGTTGCCTTGTGGCATCCATATTTTTATTTTGCTCTTCCGTTAGCTTAAACTGCTTTTGATTCAACACCGATACCACTAACAATAGCAGCCCAATCAGCAATACAATAATAAACTCATGCACATAACGCAAAGAACCGGTAGCTGGCGTAATTGCAGGCGTACCGATAGTAATTTGTATAAATATATTACATAGATTTAAGGCCATAGCCACCAAAAAATATCGGTAAGACGGGTAGAGCAACAACAAAGAGCAAATTAAGATGGTAGTTATTACCTCGACACTAGATAAGTTCAAAAATATACATATTAATACGCTAAAAAACGTAATAACCCACGGAATAAAGCGAATGCCTTTCTTTTTTATATTCAGGATCGTCAAAACTGCCGCGACTACAAATCCTACACCATTAGATACCCACATCGAAGGATTAGATAATGCCGGGACGATGCCACTCAAAGCCATAATCCAAAAAATAATGATCACTAATTTGTTTCTTTGCCACAACAATTCATTCGTTCTGTCCATGATTGTGTACGCGCTCCTTAGAGATATATTAGGTATTTATAAAATAAAAATGTAAATACCATACTATATATATCGTCATATCAGAACGCGTATTGAATGATAGTGGTGCTTTAAAGAAAAACCGCTCCCTAACAGGGAGCGGTGTTGACTTATAGTTTACATCATCTTATTAAATTGGCAGACGTTCATGTACCACTACATTAGGATTCCTTGTTTTCGGAAGCCTCTTTAGCGTCTTCAGTTGCTGCTGCATCACCTTCCACCGCAGGATTCTCTACCTCGACTGCACGCGGAACGATCACGGATGCCAACAGCTCTTCTTCAGAAACATGCAGCGTCACACCTTTAGGAAGCTTCAAATCGCTTGCGCTCAGCTTGTCACCAATGTCCAGTGCGGATACATCCACTTCAATGGTAGAAGGCAGGTCCGAAGGCAAACCTTCAACTTCGACTTCGGTTTCTTGAATTTGCAGAATCCCGCCTGTTTTGGTGCCAACAGGTGTACCCTGATAATCAATAGAAACACGTACGCGAAGCGGTTTGTTTTTGGAAATCTTTAAAAAATCGGCATGCAACCATTGGTTGTCACGCTGTTGATAGTCTTTAATAATAACTGGAATCGTGTCTCCGCCTTCTACTGTGAGGTTAAATACCTCTGAACGTCCAGTTTTGACGACTTTACTAAATTCCTTGGCATCAACATGTACAGGAGTACCCTCAATCTCAGAGCCGTAAACCACAGCTGGAATCCGTCCTTTTAACCTCAATCCACGAATGGCCGAACCCTTCTTCTCTGTTCTCGGCTGGGCGGTCAGTTGAATACTTCCTCCATTAGAACTCATGATTACAACCTCCTTAGGTTACCTTACTAATGTCTTTCTCCAAGAATCTTGCTTGTTTACCAGTTGTACTACAGAATATAAGCCAGCAAGCTGGCAAAGCTAAACAAGTCCATAAATCTATTGTACCCCTTTTTTCTGAAATTGACGCACGTTTGCATAAAAAATAGCATTTTTCGAAATGATCGAAAATGCTATTTTCTCGTGTATATGGCAACCAGGCATACAAGTCTATCCCGCCCGGTTATCATTAACCAGTAATAAATATTCCTCTCTGCCACTATGAATCAATACCTGCATCACAGACTGGGTCGGGTCTACATCGATATATCGATCTGCCTCCACATCCTTGGCATCCCAGTGATTCAGGCGGACAATGTAGCCAATTCGCTGTACATCAGGTGCCACCCGAATACGTGCTACTGCCCGACCATTATCCCAATCGTGAAATTCAACATGTCCGTCCTGGTGCCCGGTGCCCCATACCCACACATTCCAGCCTGAGTATTGCCGGTCTGCACGCTCGTAGATCAGTTCAATCGTACGAAACGGAATAACCGCTCTATCGTTTCCTAGCTCGGTATCTGTCATTGCTGTACCTGCAATCTCTTGATTCGTCCCCTCATCCAAGCCCTTCGTTTCGTTATCCGCTTGCTCATTAGCTTGATCTTGCTCAGTCAAAAAGGAGGCTTGGGGAGGTCCAGCCTGATCATACAACACCATCATCGACCAGCGCGATACAGTCACACGATGGCCTACCACTTCATAGCGTGTCTCATTCCCGGCCCCGTGTGCATCCACGACTACATGCCAACGATCCGATTCCGCAGGCAATAATATGGTCTGCTCTGTATCCGAACCGTTATAAATCACCACAATATGATTCCAGGCATCGCCGTTAGCATGGTGTCTCAAAGCAAAAGCGACCACATGTCCACTGCTTTGCAGGACTTCCATATGCTGCTCCACCAGTTCACGTCGATCCATACGGAATGCCGGATGACTACGTCGCAAAGCAATTAAGCCCTGGTAGTAATCAAACACAGGACGAAACCTCGCCTTGTTATTCCAACGAATGGCGTTCACCACATCAGGGCTTCGGTAGCTGTTATGGTCTCCATATTTGGAGCGCAGCAGTTCATCTCCTGCATGGATAAAAGGAATGCCTTGCGATGTCAGGATCATGCCGTTAGCCAACAGGGACTTGCGTACGTTTTCGTCCTCTAGCAGGTTGTTTTCATCCAGCTCATGATACGGGTCTGCTTCTGCTACGGCTTGCTCTGCTGTCCTTCCGTCTTGAGGGTTCCCCTGCTCCCATTGGGGGAAACGACAGTTGTCCCGCACATGTCTCACTGTCAAAATTTTATCCCACAGATTGAGATTATCGTGAGCCGTTACATAATTGATAGCCTCTGATGGCTGAGCTGTAAAATCATAAATAGCTCCAAAAGTACCTTGAAGTACCCGTTCCTCCTGATTTTCTGCTCCTGTGGCAAATCCGCTCCCTGTACCGTCGCTATCTCCCTTAATAGCAGAGCGGTAATTGTCGTTAAAGACAGCAAAGCCTTTATCCCGCTGCGTTCCTTTTAATGTAAGCAAAGGCTGGGGAGACTCTCCTCCCGTCCAAGGCTCACCATAGATCAGCAGATCGGGACGTATTTCAGCGCGAAGCTCTCGGGTAAGCTGCTCTACAGTCGGTGTATCAATCAACGCCATTAAATCAAACCGGAAGCCGTCTATGTGATATTCCTCTGCCCAATAGCGTAGAGAATCCTTGATATACTTGCGCACCATCGGACGTTCGGTTGCCAGCTCATTACCAACACCTGATCCATTGGTGAGCTTCCCTTGCTTATCCGTACGGTAATAATATCCTGGTACAACCGGCTCAAACGGACCTTTTTCCACTGAATACGTATGATTGTACACGACGTCCATAATGACACCGATGCCGGCAGTATGCAGAGACTGTACCAGCCGTTTCAGCTCTCGTATACGCGTCTGCGGGTCAGCCGGATTAGAAGAGTAAGACCCCTCCGGCACATTATAGTGCTGCGGATCATACCCCCAGTTATATTCAGTTCCTAATTCCGAAAAGTCATTCACCGTATGAAAGTCAGCCACTGGAAGCAAATGAACATGTGTAATGCCCAGCTCCAGCAAATGATCCAGTCCGACACTGTTACCCTCGGAATCCATTAATCCCGTATACGTAAAAGCTGCAAACCGCCCCTGAGCAGTAGATAAATCTTTTATACCCGTATTAAAATCGGGGTCCATCGAAAAATCACGCACATGAAGCTCATAGATAATAGCATCTGTCGTACGCTCAAGTACGGGGCCCTCATCCTGTTCCCATCCATCCGGGTTCGTTCGATCCAAATCAATGATAGCCGTACGTTGCCCGTTGGCTGATACCGCTCTGGCATATGGATCGGTAGCATAATGAATGCTGTGGTCCGCCCACTCCAGCCTGTACATGTAATAATATCTGTTCCAGTCGCCTTCCAGCTCTATAGACCATACTCCGTGACCATCACGATTCATGAGAAATTCCTGACCCCCGCCGTGCTCCTGAACGATTCCTTCCTGATCGTACACCCCTGCGTCGGTATACAACGCGATATGAACCTGCTGTGCAGTCGGTGCCCATACCTTAAATTTGCTGCCCGCAGGCGTATAAGTAAGACCCAAATCATAGCCTTCATATATGGGATATGCTGTGTGCTCAAGTCCCTTGAGCTGATTGAAATCAGTCATTCCTGTTCACCACCCATTTCTATACATCGGCTTATAGCCTCTGTTCATCCATCATTTATGATGTTTATGACTTGTCAATATACCTCAGGATTTGCAAAATCCTTACCTCATAGGCTATCAAAATAAGACAAGCTTGAAAAGCTGGATGATTTAAATAAGGATGACGCTCTCATTTCAACACGCACACTCCATTTTATGACAAAACGATGAACAGGCTACAGCTTTTGCCTCCAAAGCATCACATTTATTTCCCAGCCTTCATCACGTTCAGGAGAGCCGGCGGTTATCCATTTGAAACATATCGTCAGCTATCCGCATGGTAGAGCTTCGATGCGAAACAAGAATAATCGTTTTATCCTGTTGCTGTTCTTTTAACGATTTTAAAATAATTGCTTCATTTAGACTGTCCAGATTGCTGGTAGGTTCGTCCAGCAGGAAGAGAGGCGCATCATGGACAAAGGCTCTGGCCAGCCCCAAGCGCTGACGTTCTCCACCTGACAGCCTGTCTCCCAGCTCTCCGACTCTGCTGTCATATCCTTGAGGCAATGTCATAATAAAATCGTGTACGGATGCCTTGCGGGCTGCTTCTACAACCTGTTCATGTGTCGCATCAGGCTTTCCGATTTTGATATTAGCTGCAATGGAATCATCAAACAGGAACGTATGCTGATCGACATAACTCTGCAAGCTTCTCAAATGTCGGGTCTCAATGTCCTTCAAATCATGCTCAGATAGCAAAATTCCACCTTGTTGCGGGTCTCTGAATCGCATCAGCAACTTCAGCAGCGTTGACTTACCGGAGCCGCTTTTCCCCTGAATCCCTACAATTCGCTTGTGCGGAATCGTGAGACTTACATCATTCAGCACCGTTTGACCATCGTATGCAAAAGTCACCTTGTCTACCCGCGCTCCAGTAAAGCCAACGGTCATTCCATCCCTATTTTCTTCTACCTCTGGGGTCTCCTCCAGCAGACTTAGCACTCGCTCCCCGCTTGCCAGCGTTTGAAGTAAATTGTTGGACAAATTGCTCAGCGCAACCACCGGACCAAATGAACTAAACAGGGCAATGACTGAAATCAGCATACTTGTAAAATCCATCTGTCCTTTAGACATGCCATACAATCCAGCTAGCAGCATCAGTAATGAAAATCCGACTACAGCCGCATCTGTGACCGCTCTTGTGATGCCTTCATGATGCTTCAAGTCCTTCTGCTTGGCATCCAACTGATCTGTACGACGATTAATCTCATTCAATCGTTGTTCCCCTTGCCCATATTGCACAATTTCCTTCATCCCGCGTAGGCTGTCCAAAAAATAACTGCTCAGTTGGCCGAAGCTACTTCGGTATTCCATTCCCTGACGTTTGCCCATACGCGACGTAAGCAGCGGAATGAACAAACCGACGGTTGTGTAAGCAAGCGCAGCAATCCCGCCTAGCAGAGGCTCATAAGAGCCTATATACAATACCATGAGCAGTGAAGTGATAACACCGATCATAACAGGGGCTATCGTATGCGCATAAAATACTTCCAGCAGCTCAATATCACTTGTAATAAGCGAAATCAGATTCCCTTTATCCTTGCCTTCGAGCTTGGCTGGAGCCAATCTGCGCAAGGCTTGAAGTACCTTGTCACGCAGCACAGCCAGCAGTTTGAAAGCGAGATAATGACCACTCATTTGCTCGCCATAACGAAATACGCCGCGCAATATAGCACAAAGCACGATGGCAGCCAGCAAAAAAGTCATGCTGTAGCCTGTCGTGATGCCCGTTGCTGCCAGTAGGGCAAGCGCCCCATACACAATAATGCCAATAGCACAAACAAAGCCAAGCACTCCTGTAACAATCGTGATGAGCAGTACAGGTAAAAGAGGTCTCGCCAAGACCAACAATTGACCCATGATCCATAAACCGTGTCTACGCATATACAGCACCCCCTTTTACAAACTGTTCCATCCTATGCTGACTGAGATACATCTCCGCATAATGTCCTTGCTGGCTCAACAGCTCCTGATGTGTTCCGGATTCTGCCACCAAACCATTTTGCAGCACATAAATACAGTCGGATTGAATTACATTTTCCAGTCTATGAGAGATGAGAATCACTGTTTTTTGACCTGCCAGTGCATGTATGACCTCCATGATTCCTTCCTCACTCTCAACGTCAATGTTAGAAGTAGCCTCATCAAAAATATATACATGACTGTCGTGCAGCAATGCTCTGGCCAGTGCTAGCCGTTGGCGCTGTCCTCCTGACAGATTCGCTCCCTGCTCCTCTATCTCTGCCTCCAATCCTCCCTCGGAGAGAATGAAATCATACAGCTTCACTTGCCGCAACGCCTCCAGCATTTGCTGCTCATCCGCGTGCTCATTGCCCATTCTCAAATTCGTTTCTACGGTGCCTTTAAAAATATAGCTGTTAAAACCGATCCAGGTCATATGACGCATACGGCTTTCTTCCGAAATAGAGGTCAGTTCGGTTCCTCCGATCGTCAGGCTTCCTTGATAACCCTCATGATGTCCAACGATCAATCCGGCTACCGTACTTTTACCTGAGCCTGATTCTCCAACAATGGAAACGAAGCTGCCTTGAGGAATGTCCATGGATATATTACGCAGGGTATCTCTTTCGTCGTAAGCAAAATTTATCCGTTCCAATCGAATGTCTGTGGCTGCTATGCTTTGTTGTCCTTGTACAAGATCCTCTGTACTCAACATTTCGAATATTTTGTCACTTGCTGCCATTCCGTTCATAGCAATATGAAAGTAGGAACCGAGCAGACGCAGCGGGATGAAAAACTCTGCCGACAGCAACACAATGATGAGCGCTCCCGCCAAACCAATGTGACCCGAAGAATATTCGCTAACCGCGACCAGCACACCTGCGGCGGCCCCACCAAATGCGATAAGATCCATGACAGCCACGGAGTTTAACTGCATGGTCAGGACTTTCATTGTCATTTTGCGAAAATCCTCAGCTGCTGTGTTCATCTCCTGATGTTTATCCTGATCTGTCCCGTAAATTTTAAGCGTAGTCAGACCTTGTACGTTTTCCAAAAAGCTGTGGCCCAAATTGACATAGCTGCCCCAATATTTCCGAAACAGCTTTTTAGCCATTCTCATAATGACAATAATGGACACTGGGATAAAGGGAACGCAGATCAATAGAATAATAGCCGCTTTGAAGCTGACAAAAGAGAGGGTGAGAAACAACGTTACAGGTGCAAGCAGACTATAAAATAGCTGAGGCATGTATCTGCCAAAATAGGTTTCAAGCTGCTCTACTCCTTCTACAGCAACCTGAATAACCCCCGAGGTGGAGGTATGATCCGTATAAGAGGGTCCCAGCTTTAGCAGCTTACTGTAAATCTGTGAGCGCAGCGTTTTTTTAGCATTTATTGAAGCCCGATAAGACAACATACTGGCTGCATAATTACTCAGAAAGCGAACGGCAATAGCAGTAATAACAATGACCGTCATGGATATAATCAACTGGCGATTCACTTGTCCTTCCCATGCTTGCTGCATCACAAAGGTCATAGACAAAACAGCAGCTATACTCCCTAAAAGGCCGACCCACTGTACGAGCACACCCAGGATGATATATTTTCGAGAATGCTCCACCAAGCCCAGCAGACGACTGTCGACCATTTTAGACCTTTTTTTTGGAGTAAGGGCGGCTTCAGGTGAAGACGGAATTTCCACCTCAGTTCCTCTCACCGTTCCGACTCGGAATATAAAATAATAATATTTGAACAGGATGACCAAAACGATGAGTATCTTCCCCCACATAATGGGCGTAAAGATAAAGCCTGTAATCAGCATAGCTGACGCCAAGCCCAATGACGTAATTTTTGTAGACAGCTTCAACGACCTGGTTTGTACAAAACTTTCCAGATACTTATGGTACAAAGATGTATTCGAAAACCACTGATGAATCCTTTCAGACCCCCGCATAAAGAAAAAGGTTGCCAGCAGCAGAAACGGTGTAGTCGGCAGCAACGGCACCACTACGCCAATCACTCCCAGCGCCAAAAATAAAAACCCTAAGGTAATATAAATCGGTTTCACTATAATCCCCCTAATATATATAATGTTAATGATTATTTTATAGATAATGATAATCATTATCAATATATATAATTTAGTCAGGTTGTTATGTGATGTAAATCACGCAGATAAAAATCCTCTTGAAGTTCAACTCTACAGAACACTTTCGTGCTCATATAGATGTTTTGTCTTCAAGAGGATAATCGAAATAAGTGCGTGTTATTACGTTGTTTTACGAACTTATAATATCATATTGCTCCAATACCTGCCGATGTAACGGGTCATCTGCAGGTATGGACGTATAACGTGTCAGCGCTACACTCACCCCTTGGCTGCGAATCACCTGTTGAAGCTCAACCGCTTCGGGGTCTTCCGTAATATCAAATTTACAGGTAGCAGCCATTCCTAACGCCAGGTGTTTGGTCGGGATGCCATACTCCTGTGCTTGCAGCGCGGGACGTACGAGACGGTCGTTGGGAGACAGCTTGCGCAGCGGTGAACGCCCGACCCGAGTAACCTCGTCTGTCAGATTAGGATTGCGAAAGCGATCCAGAATCTTAGCGATGTACTTCTTATGCTCCCCTTGGTTGAAACCGAAACGCCTTACAAGCACCGCCCCTGTTTCCTCCAGCGCCCCTTGGATCGAATCCACCAACTTCTTATCCTTCATGGCCTCCTGAATCGTGGCATAACCTGCGATATAACCAATATAGGCCGCCACGCAATGCCCCGTATTCACCGTGAACAGCTTGCGTTCAATATAAGGCTCCAGATCCTGCACATAAAGAATGCCTTCGATTTCCTCATGGTCAGGAGCCATTTGCGAGCGATCCACAACCCACTCGTAAAAAGGTTCTACCTGCACATGCAAAGGGTCCTCATGATGCTGGATCGGCACAATCCGGTCTACCGCAGCATTGGGGAAATATACCAAAACCTCCGCCTTGGCACGAGTCGCCTCATCCAGTAGTGCAAAAACATGCTCTTTCAGTTGGGCGCTGCCTCCGATTGCATTTTCACAAGCGATGACATGCAGCGGGCCTGCCCCTCGCTCTACTCGCCGTGCGATCCCCTCGGCAATGCCTGCTGCAATATGTCTGAGAATGCTGACACCTACCGCGGTCGTTACCAGATCAGCATGGTCTACCGCATCCGCTACAGCGGATGCATCTTTGCCATCAATCGCGGTTACATTCGTCACCGTCTCCATATCCTTTGTATCATTCGCCAACTCTACCGTATATTGCTTGCGGCGTCGTAACTCGGATACAAGGGTCTCGTTGACATCTGAAAAGACAACCTCATAGCCTGCACGCGACAGAATCAGCCCAATAAAGCCGCGACCTATATTTCCTGCTCCAAAGTGAACGGCTCTCATAGCTCCAGCTCGCTTTCGAACAGATCAATAATGTCTTGCGGGGTCGCCGCGTTGCGAAGTTTGTCCATATTTTCTTCCTCCGCACATACCACAGCGATACTCGTCAAAATCTCCATATGATCGCCGCCTTGGGCTGCAATGCCGATCACCATGTATGCTTTTTCTTCCCCGAAATCTACGCCTTGCGGGAACTGAACGATGGAGATGCCTGTGGATTGAACAAGCGTCTTGGACTCCTTGGTACCATGTGGAATAGCCAGCCCGTTTCCGATATAGGTGGATACGATCTCCTCGCGTTCAAGCATCTTGTCAATGTACTCAGTTGTAATATGGCCTGCATCCAGCAGGATTTGACCTGCCATACGAATCGCCTCATATTTGTCTTTGGCGGTTGCGTTCATTTTTATTTTGTCTATCGTCATAATACTCACGGTAGGTTCCTCCCTGTCCCTAATTTACTGTGAAAAAATTCAGCCAGCTCACTGGATATATAATTGGCAATCTGATCCCTGCTACCATGTTCCAGCAGCGTAATCATGTCTTCCTGCAACAGTAATGCACTAATCTCGCTCAATACCTCCAAGCTTTCTTTCGGCAACTCACGAGGTCCCAACATCAGCAGAACGCATTCTACCTGTTCGTCTACATCCGCCAGCAGCGGCTCAGCCAACCTATACAAGGTCAGCGAAGGCTGGCGAATATAGGGACTACGCGTATGAATTAAAGCAACGGAGGTATCAGAAATCACCTGACTACCTTGACGCTCTCTTTCTATAAGTTGTTCAGCAACAACAGAAGGCTCTGTGACATTGCCCCGCCCTGCCTCCAACATGCATATAGCCTCTATAGTAGCTGGCATATCCAATCCTTGGTTTTCCAGCGGATACACTTGAAATTGCTGTACAATGTGCACAATCTCCTCAAGGCTTTTCCGTAGACCGGTAAGCCACTCCATGCCCTGGCCAGGCAAAATAGCCTGTACCTGAGGTTGGTCATGAAGTTGATTGAGTGTAATATGCTGGATAAAATGACGCAGACGGTCACTCTCCTCTTGCGTCAGCAGCGGGCTGATTTTGAGATACCGATCCGGTTCAAGCGGCAGCTCTACTGTCGAAATGATCAGATCATAATCCTCCTTGGGAATCCGCGTCGCCTCGTACCACGAGGCCCTATCCACAATTTTGATCTGTGGCAGCTCCTTGGCCAGTCTTGTTGCCAGAAGTCTGGAGGACCCAATCCCGCTTGTGCAGACGACAATCGCCCGCACCTCCCGTTGCAACTGTCTCAGCCGTTCCAGCGAAGCGCCAAAATGCATGACCAGAAATCCGATCTCTTCATCCGGTACTTCCATTTCTGTCATATCCGCCGCAGCCTTTTTGACCGAGTCGAATAAACTTCCGTAATCCTTGCGGATTTGCTGGAGGAGCGGGTTACGGATAGACCGCCCTTCCCTCAAGCGTTTGAGCACCGGAGCCATATGGGCAATCAATCCTTCACGCAAAACGCGGTCTTCTGCCAATGGTGTGCCTGTCTCTGCCTCCACACGACGAATCAACTCGTGAACCGACTCCAGCAGTACAAGATCATCCAGTGGCAGCAGACGAGTGGAATGATCCTCAGCATCACGGAACAGTAGCCCGAAATAACATCGTTCTGAATTTGGAAAGTCAATGTCCAGCGCTGCTGACAATTCTGTGCATATTCGTTCCACCATAGCTGTGCGCAGCATGATATTCTCCTGCGAATCTGTTTTCGAATACGAGAGACGATGATCCACAACGTACCCAAGTCGCAGACGCGTCAGCGAAACGCAAATTTGAATCAGTAGTTCCATATATTTGCTTTCCACCATGTTTTTCATCCATTGATCATGAGGCTGCCAGAGGGCATTTTCCACGGTTAGCAGATTCCCTCTGCCAATCATCTCAAGCAACTTTTCAGTGACACGTGTCACGGGACGAAGCTCCTCTCGGCCGGAAAACAGATCCGATTCATCCAAATGTTCGAGAGCCAGCTCAGAAATCGTCCGTCTTTTGTCTATCTCCCGTCCTGTAATCTCGACACCGTATCCTCGCCTGCGTACAAGCACGAGCCCTCGATCTCCGATCCAGCCCTGTAATTCGTCCAGATCATGACTGACTGTAGTTACTGTGACTTTCAAATCCGACGCCAGCGCCAGTAGCTTGATCGGCTCCTGTGTATCCAGCAGCATGCACAGAACTACAATCTTTCTTTCCTCAGCCGAGTAATCGTCTGACTTCGTATGCAGCAATTGCTCCCGCAGACTTGCAAGCTGGGTCGGGGCGGCATCCACATAGATACCGATCCCTGATTTTTTCTCCAGCTTTACCTCATGAGCCGCCAACCAACACTCGACTGCGCCAAGTTCCCGATGGACCGTCCTTGTGCTGACATTGATCTTCTCGGCAATTTCCCCGGCTGTAACCTCTTGGGGCTGCTCCAGAAGATACTCCACGATGTCAGATTGTCGTTTCGTAATATTCATAAGCGCATACCGTTCCTTCCCATGCTCTCTTCCCTTTCAGCTGGAAATATAAACTGTACACAAACACAAACGGCCTGACTTTATAGGGATTAAGAATCGGATTTCAGCCGTCCAACCAGCGCTTCGTATTCAGGACTCTTCAGAAAATTGTCAATGGAAATGTGTTCAGCATTCGGAGCTACCGTTTTAGCCCGGTCTGTCAACGTTTTTTGCGTAATGACAATGTCCGCATCCTGTGGAATTTCACTGATTGCCGTATTCGTTACCGTAACGTCTACGCCCGCCTGTTTCATTTTTTTGCGTAAAATTGAGGCTCCCATGGCACTTGAACCCATACCTGCATCACAGGAAAAGACAATTTTGTTCACTTCGGATTTATCCTTGAGCATTCGATCTGTGGCAATCTCAGCAGCACGATCTGATGCATGGTTATCTTCCATTACTGTGGCGTTAGCACTTGCACCCTTGCTTTGATTTTTCATATCTTTCAGACGGGATGCGGCTTCCTCCAGCCCCTCTTCCTTATGCTTACCTGTCTTGAGCAATACTGCGGCTACAGCAAAGGATACGACCGCAGCAGCGATCACACCGCTCAGCATCGGTAAATATCCGCCTTTTGGTGTCATCAGGAAATAAGCAATGATACTGCCCGGCGAAGGAGCAGCAACCAGTCCGGCACCTGTCAACATAAAACAGAAGGTTCCCACAACGCCGCCTGCTATAGCAGCAAGAATCAAAATCGGCTTCATCAAAATGTAAGGGAAATAAATTTCATGAATCCCGCCGAAAAAATGAATGATGACTGCACCGGGAGCAGACGACTTCGCAGAGCCTTTACCGAACAGGCAATAGGCTAGCAAAATACCGAGCCCCGGCCCCGGATTGGATTCAAGCATGAACAAAACGGACTTTCCTGTTCTTGAAGCTTCCTCCAGCGCAATCGGACTCAATACTCCGTGATTCAATGCGTTATTGAGAAATAGCACTTTTCCGGGCTCAATAATGAGATTGACAAGCGGCAAGAGCCCTGCATTCACGAGAAACTGTACCCCTGCCGACAACACCTGGCTGATGATTTGTACGACCGGGCCGATCGCCACATGGGCTAGTAGTGCTAGAATGGCACCGATAATCCCGGCCGAGAAATTATTGACCAGCATTTCAAAACCTGATCTGACTTTGCCTTCAATGGCCTTATCGAATTTCTTCAATATCCATGCAGCCAGCGGTCCAGCTACCATCGCGCCCAGGAACATCGGGATATCGGCCCCCACAATGACACCCATCGTCATAATGGCACCGATCACACCTCCACGCTGTCCGTGAATCATTGTGCCTCCCGTGTAACCGATCAACAGCGGCAGCAAATAATTTTTCATCGGGTCAACCAGTTGTGCAAACCCCTCATTCGGGAACCACCCGGTCGGAATAAAAAGTGCTGTAATTAATCCCCACGCAATAAAGGCTCCCATATTGGGCATAACCATACCGCTGAGAAAACGGCCAAAACGCTGTACGGCGACACGAGCGCCACCGCTTGAACTGGACTTTGTGTCCACTGTGCTCATATTCATATCCTCCTTGTGAGTAACTAGCATCACTACCTTTTCTTAAAATTCATACTAAATGACAGCGCTATCTTCATCAACGAAATGAAAACGTACTTTCGTCATGAACGTTGATGACAACATTTAAATTTAAAATAACGAACAACGTATTATACCTGCATAATTCTTCTTAATATGACCGATAACAATAGAAATTAGTCGAAAAAACATTGCTGCCAATCTGCACAACGTTGTAGTAGAACTCTCTTCTAAAACCGATCAAACAACGTAATTACGTCTCCTTAAAAACAACAAAAAAAGCCGCTATGTCAGATCATAGCGACTATTTTATACAAAAACCGAGCGGACTAACGATGCTCCTATTCAATTCAATATCCATTAAAAAAATTAGAATAAAGCGCTATTGTTTTATACTGCATTGCTTATTATTGCTCATCCGAAATTAACTTCTCGTACTGCTCCGCAGACAGCAGCTTCTCCAAAGCCTCCTCGACATCATTGCTCATCTCTACTTCGATCATCCAGCCCTTTTCATAGGGAGACTCATTCACCAGCTCAGGTGTGCTTTCCAGAGCTTCATTCACTTTCAAAACAGTTCCCGTCACCGGAGCAAAAAGATCGGACACAGTCTTCACCGATTCAATTGTACCGATTTCCGCCCCCTGTCCAATCGTTGTTCCCGCCCCAGGTAATTCCACAAAAACAATATCCCCTAATTGATGCTGTGCAAAGTCTGTTATGCCGATCCGCAACGTCCCATCCGCTGTGTGCTGAACCCACTCATGTTCGTCTGTATACCACAGTTGCTGTTTCACTTCACTCATCCTGCCTTCGCCTCACTTTTCACATGAATAAAATGCTTTTGATCACCTGTATTAGACAGGTTAAGATTATGACAACAAGAACACTCATGTCAATAATACTAACAAAAATACTTCATATCATCTCATCTAACGTAGTCTATAAAAAAATAACAACTTGCAACAAACGCTTACATATCCTTATTTATACATTAATTGTTTTTTCAATTGTTTTATATGACATTTTTATTGACATTTTGAATGGATTTGCGTATTAATGGGTTATAGCAAATACTTTTGAAAATACCTCGACAACTGCAAACGCGGATGAACGCGGAGGGAGAGACTACCCAAAAGATTTGCATAGCTGTTGTCGTTTGGGAGACAGTTATGCACGCAAATCGGATCAAGTTGTTATCTGCAAAACCGGGTAACATACCGTTGATCCAAAAGGTAGCGCCGAAGGAGTAAACTTGCATTGCATGTGAATCTCTCAGGCAAAAGGACCTCTGCCGGACGCATCTCTGGAGAGCATTCGCGTTTTAGAGCGGATCACCCAAGGGGAAACCTGGTACACACCGGGGTAACTTTCTGGTATCAAGGACAGAGCTGAAAAAAGAGTATGGACTGCCGTCTATACGTTTTTCAGCCTGTCTTTTTTGTTTAGCCGATTACACTGGATAGGAGTGGAAAAATGTCTAATTTGCGAAGAACACCACTATATTCGTCCTACGGGACGCAGCCCGGGGTTCG
This sequence comes from Paenibacillus jamilae, assembly GCF_050482105.1. Taxonomy (GTDB): domain Bacteria; phylum Bacillota; class Bacilli; order Paenibacillales; family Paenibacillaceae; genus Paenibacillus; species Paenibacillus jamilae_B. The sequence goes on from NZ_JBCNHI010000033.1 coordinate 78,437, forward strand.
TTGTATTGACTTTGGCGGGTGGGAACTCCCCGTTCAGTTTAGTGGCATTCAAAAGGAGCATGAGGCCGTCCGACAACGTGCAGGTTTATTCGATGTATCGCATATGGGCGAGTTCTTGGTTAAAGGCAAAGAAGCTGAGGCTTTTTTGCAACAGGTGACCACGAATGATGTCAGCCAACTGGAACCGGGCCAGGCACAATATTCACTCCTGTGTTACCCCGATGGAGGCGTAGTGGACGACTTGCTTGTATACTGCAAAGGACCAGAGCGCTACATGCTCGTTGTGAATGCCTCCAACATCGACAAAGATTGGGATTGGCTCATTCGCCACGTACCTGCATCGGTTCATATGGAAAATGTGTCTGATGCGATCGCATTGCTGGCATTACAAGGACCGGAAGCAGCACATATTGCCGCGGCCGTAACAGATGTAGATATTACAAATCTGGCATCTTTCCGATTCCATGAGAATGTGCAATTGTTCGGGGCACAAGCACTCGTCTCCCGAACCGGATATACCGGTGAAGACGGTTTTGAATTTTATATACCTGCTAAGGAAGCACCCGTCGTATGGGATGGTTTGCTTCGTTGCGGTGAATCGTATGGGCTGATCCCCGCTGGGCTTGGTGCCCGCGATACACTGCGCTTTGAGGCACGGCTGCCGCTGTACGGCCAGGAGTTATCTGCCACAATTTCACCACTTGAGGCTGGTTTAGGTTTCTTCGTCAAGCTGAACAAAGGAGATTTTATCGGCAGGGAAGCACTGCAACGTCAGAAAGAACAAGGAATTCCTCGCAAGTTGATTGGGCTGGAAATGATTGATCGCGGCATCCCGCGCGCTCATTATCCGGTATTCGCAGAAGGCCAACGCATCGGTGAGGTCACAACGGGCACCCAATCGCCCACCTTAAAGCGCAATCTGGGGCTGGCCCTGGTGGACAGTCGTTTTAGCACCCTATCTACACCGCTAGAGGTCGAAATTCGTGGAAAACGCCTGCGTGCTGAGGTGGTCGCAGCGCCCTTTTATAAACGGCCACGCTGATCCTCAATCCTCTTCATTTCAAAAAACGATCATGTCAGATACGAAATTCTGGATTTTCCAATTACGGTTATGTATTAGCTAATTTACTATTTACATTTTGCTTTTCGAAAGGAGCCAGAACCTATGAAGCAGCATCGCTACCTCCCCATGACCCAGCAAGATCAAACCGAAATGCTGCGTGTGGTGGGCGTATCATCCATTGATGAGCTATTTAGTGACATTCCAGAGGCTATTCGATACCAGGGGGAACTCCCTCTTTCCTCTCGGCTCGATGAAAGAGCCTTAACTCGCCACTTGGCCGAGCTGGCTGGACACAACGCCAATACAGACACACATGTCAGCTTTCTTGGTGCAGGTATTTATGATCATCATATCCCGTCTGTGATCCAGCACATCACCTCACGTTCCGAATTTTACACAGCCTACACCCCCTATCAGCCGGAAGTAAGCCAAGGCGAGCTGCAAGCCATTTTCGAATTCCAGTCGTATATTTGCGAATTGACAGGCATGGCTGTAGCTAATGCCAGCATGTACGATGGAGCAACAGCTCTGGCAGAAGCGGGCTCACTGGCCGCCGCAGCCACACGCCGTAAACAGCTTATCGTATCAAGGTCTGTCCATCCAGAGGCTCGTCAGGTATTGGCAGCCTATGCACGCGGATTGGATTTGGATATCGTGGAGATCGGCTGTTCGGACGGCGTAACGGATGTCGATGCGCTGACCGCAGCGGTATCGGAACAGACGGCGGCTGTCTTGATCCAAAGCCCCAACTTTTTTGGAGCCGTGGAAAATCTGAAGCCGATGGCAGACCTCATCCATGCGCATCAAGGTCTTTTGGTCGCCAGTGCCAATCCACTGGCACTTGGCTTGCTGGAGGCGCCTGGCAAGCAGGGCGCAGATATTGTTGTAGGAGACGCGCAGCCGCTCGGGATCTCGTCCTCCCTCGGCGGTCCAACCTGCGGTTACTTTGCCGTTTCTCAGGCGCATATGCGCCGTATCCCTGGACGTATTGTAGGCCAGACCACAGACCGCAACGGCAAACGCGGCTTCGTGCTGACCCTGCAAGCGCGAGAACAGCATATCCGCCGCGAAAAAGCTACTTCTAACATTTGCTCCAATCAAGCGTTGCTTGCTTTATCTGCATCGGTGTACTTGTCCGTCATGGGAAAACAGGGTATCCAGGAAGTAGCCGAGCTGAATTTGCATAAAAGCCGCTATGCATTAGAGCAATTGCTGAGCTTGAAAGGCGTTACTGCTTCGTTTCATGCACCGACCTTTAACGAGTTTGCCCTTAGACTGCCCGAAGGCACAGATATAAGCAAACTCCAGGATAATGCACTAGCTGCCGGATTTATCGCAGGCTATGATCTGGGTCGGGACTATCCGGAACTCGCTGGTCATATGCTGATTGCCGTGACGGAGCAAAGAACCAAAAAAGAGATCGACCAATTTGTACACACCTTGGAGGGATTGCTATGACACACACCGGACAGGACCAGAAACAAGAGCAGTTGAAGGAGCACGATCAAGCGCTCATTTTTGAATTGAGCCGTCCGGGTCGCATCGCTTATTCCCTTCCCGAGTGCGATGTTTCTCGTCGCCCGGTGACAGAGCTTTTGCCAGATTATGCCCTGCGCAGTGAGCCCGCGGCATTACCCGAGGTATATGAAGTAGATGTAATTCGCCATTACACAGCGCTGTCCCAGCGCAATTTCGGCGTCGATAATGGATTTTATCCGCTTGGTTCCTGTACGATGAAATACAATCCGAAGGTGAATGAGGATGTCGCCCGGTACACAGGCTTCGCTAAAATCCATCCATATCAGCCGGAGGGTAGCATCCAAGGTGCTATGGAGCTACTGCATACGCTCCAAAACGATCTGGCTGCATTAACCGGCATGGATGCCGTCACGCTTCAGCCCGCTGCTGGCGCCCATGGCGAATGGACCGGGCTGATGATGATCCGCTCGTACCACGAAGCACGTGGTGAGCGGCGTACCAAGGTGCTCGTGCCGGATTCCTCGCACGGAACGAACCCCGCCAGTGCAACTGTTGCGGGCTTCGAAACAATCACCCTTCCCTCTACCCCTGAGGGGTTGGTGGATCTGGACGCGCTCCGCCAAGCCGTAGGCAACGATACCGCCGCGCTCATGCTGACCAATCCGAACACGCTGGGCCTGTTCGAGAAGCAAATTATTGACATTGCCGCGATCGTGCACGAGGCAGGCGGTCTGCTCTACTATGACGGGGCCAACTCCAACGCCATCATGGGGATTACCCGTCCCGGCGATATGGGCTTCGATGTGGTACATCTCAATTTGCACAAAACGATGAGCACCCCGCACGGTGGAGGCGGTCCCGGTGCTGGACCCGTTGGCGTAAAGCAGCGGCTGATTCCCTATTTGCCTAAGCCGCTTGTCGTACGTGACCCGCAGGGGATGTACCACTGGGATCGGGAGCAGGGAGATTCTATTGGGCGGGTCAAAGCCTTTTACGGAAACTTCGGCATTCTCGTCCGAGCCTATGCCTATATCCGCAGCTACGGTCCTGATGGCTTGAAGCGGGTGTCCGAATGCGCTGTACTCAATGCCAACTACATGATGCATCGGCTGGCTCCGCATTTTGACCTGCCTTATCCTGGGCATTGTAAACACGAATTCGTCATGTCGGGTCGAGGCTTGAAGAAATTTGGAGTGCGCACGCTGGATGTAGCCAAACGATTGCTTGATTTCGGTTACCATCCGCCTACCATTTATTTTCCACTGAATGTAGAGGAATGCATCATGATCGAGCCGACGGAGACGGAAAGCAAAGAGACGCTGGATGCTTTTGTCGACACTATGATTCAGATTGCACGCGAAGCCGAGGAAAACCCTGAGCTGGTACTCAATGCACCCTATACTACTCCAGTCACACGCCTGGATGAAACCACTGCAGCCCGTAAGCCTGTGCTGAATTGCACATGTAGTTAAGGAGAAATTCAAACCCAACAATCCAAAGCATACAAAAAAGCCGGTATCTGTTGAGATACCGGCTGCTGTATGTATACAGCAATTTTTGTTGGAAAAAGATATAACCTTTGAAAATGTGATACCCTTCCTTATGCTTCGATGCTTTGAACCAATTCAACAACCTGTTCAGCTGTTTGCATATCCAGAGCTTTTGTAGCCAATTTCTCCATGTCCGCACGGGACAACTTGGAAATTTGACTGCGTGCTGGCAGAATGGAAGTTGCGCTCATGCTGAACTCATCCAGTCCCAGACCCAGCAGCAACGGAATTGCTGTTGTGTCTCCTGCCATTTCACCGCACATACCAACCCAACGTCCTTCACGGTGAGCGGCATCAATAACCATTTTCACCAGACGCAAAATGGATGGGTTATATGGTTGATACAGGTAAGAAACCCGTTCGTTCATACGATCCGCTGCCATTGTATATTGAATCAGATCGTTAGTACCGATACTGAAGAAATCTACTTCTTTTGCGAATTGGTCAGCCAATACCGCTGTAGAAGGAATTTCTACCATGATGCCCAGCTGAATTTCTTCAGATACGGATACACCCTCGGCTACCAACTTTTCTTTTTCCTCCAACAAAACAGCTTTAGCTTCACGGAATTCGTTCAGCGTAGCAATCATTGGGAACATAATGCGCAGGTTACCGTGTACACTTGCACGCAACAAAGCACGCAATTGAGTGCGGAAAATATCCTGGCGATCTAGACACAGACGAATAGCACGGAATCCGAGGAACGGATTCATTTCTTTCGGCAGGTCCAGATAAGGAAGTTCTTTATCTCCGCCGATGTCCAAAGTACGGACTACAACCGGTTTACCTTCCATTCTTTCCAGAACCGTTTTGTAAGCTGTGTACTGTACATCTTCGGATGGGAGCTTGTCGCGTCCCATGTACAAGAACTCTGTACGGTACAAGCCAACGCCTTCACCACCGTTATCCAGAACACCAGCTACATCGTTAGGTGTACCAATATTGGCTGCCAGTTCGACATGGACACCATCAACGGAAACTGTAGCTTCGCCACGCAGCTTACGCCACTCTTCGCGTTGCTTGTCATATGCCACCTGTTTAGCGCGGTATTCCGCAACGATTTCTTCGGTAGGATTCACGAATACGTGACCGTCCAGACCATCGACAATAATCAAATCGCCGCTTTTAGCTTGAGACAATATATTTTTTGTTCCTACAACAGCAGGAATTTCTAGTGAACGAGCCATAATAGCCGAGTGCGAAGTGCGTCCGCCGATGTTGGTTGCAAAGCCTTTGACAAATTCACGGTTCAGCTGAGCTGTGTCGGAAGGTGTCAAATCTTCTGCAAGTACAATCGTTTCTTCGGCAATTTCTGCAGGGCTGACAAAATGAACACCAAGCAGGTGATTAAGCACCCGTTTGGTTACATCACGCATGTCCGATGCGCGTTCTTGCAAATATGCACTTTTCATGTTCTCAAACATGGAAACAAACTGTGTAGCCACTTCATTCAAAGCATAGTCAGCATTGAGCTGCTCGTCTCTGATTTTAGCTTTAACCGGATCGATCAATTCAGGATCATTCAGGATCAACAGGTGAGATGCAAAAATTTCTGCTTTTTTCTCACCCAGCTCACGAAGTGTTTTCTCCTTAATCGATTCCAATTCGGTTTGAGATTCTGCCAAAGCTGCATCCAATCTTGCGATTTCAGCTTCAACATCACCAACCGCGCGTCTCTCTACAGCGTAATTCGGATGCTCCAAGATAAACGCCCGGGCAATGGCTATGCCTGCCGAAGCGGCAATCCCGGAAATTTTAAGCATGAACTTCGCCCAGCCCTTCGTTAACGATTACATTTTCAAGAGCTTTCAATGCTTCAGCAGCTTCAGCGCCTTCGCAGATGATGTTAATAGTATCCCCTTGTTCCAGACCCAGGGACAATACACCCAGAATGGATTTCAAAGTTACTTTTTTACCGTTAGCTTCGGCAAAAGATTCAGCACCGCTGAATTTGTTAGCTGTATTTACCAGCGCAGTTGCAGGACGTGCATGGATACCGTCTTCATCCGTAATTCTAAAAGTTGTTTGCATAATTTGTTCCTCCCACTTTCCTAGAAATAATATTTGTTTCACGCAGTATACCGGACAGATTGATTAGGCGGCTTAAACCGCCTAATCAACTAATCCGAAACACATAGAGTTTATTTTATCGTAATTATACCATCTTCGCCAGCCTTCAATACTCCAGTTTTGTTTAAAGTTACCGAAGAGCCTTCAGGAAGGTTGGTAAAAATGACAGGTGAGATAATGGATTTAGCGTTTGCCTTCACGTATTCCAGGTCTACTTTCATAATAGGCTGGCCGGCTGACACAAGATCGCCTTCGTTCACCAAAACGTCAAATCCTTGACCTTTAAGCTTCACTGTATTCACCCCGATATGAACTAGCACTTCTTTACCACCATCGGATTGAATACCAACCGCATGCTTGCTTGGGAATACATTGAATACTTTACCATAAACAGGGGAAACAATGGTTCCGTCATTTGGCACAACCGCAAAGCCATCACCTGTCATGCGTTCTGCAAAGACCGGATCGGGAACGGTCGAGATGTCAACCAATTCGCCGTTGACTGGCATCACGATATCTTCCACAACAATCGTTTGCTTTTGTTCTCCGGCTTCCTTTTCCTCTTGTGGAGCTGGTTCTGAAGGAGCAGGTGCAGGTGTACGTCCTGCCATAATATCAGCCATTTGAGTTTTGATCGTATCGGAACGGGTACCGAAAATCGCTTGTACGTTATTACCAACTTCCAGGACACCCGATGCGCCGAGTTGTTTCAGACGAGCTTTATCCACGTTGGATTTCTCATTAACTTCGATCCGAAGACGTGTAATACATGCATCCAGATGCTTGATATTCGATGAACCACCGAAAGCAGCCAAAATATTATGTGGAAGCTCATCACTGCTACCACTTGCTGCACCATCCACATTATCTGTAGCTTCTTCACGTCCTGGTGTTTTCAAGTTGAACTTCCGTATGATGAATCGGAATCCGAAGTAGTAAATTACCGCCAAAATCAGACCGACGATAATTACATACCACCATGGCGTACGGGTTGGAATAATCCCGAAAATCAGGAAGTCAATAAACCCACCGGAGAACGTCATACCGATTTTAACATTCAAAATTTGCATAGTCATAAATGACAAACCTGCAAATACACAGTGTACTGCAAACAGCAATGGAGCTACGAACAGGAAGGAAAATTCCAGTGGCTCCGTAATACCTGTCAGGAACGAAGTCAAGGCTGCTGAACCCATGATACCTGCAACATATTTTTTGTGTTCTGGTCTTGCTTCATGATACATCGCAAGTGCTGCTGCCGGTAATCCGAACATCATGAATGGGAATTTACCCACTTGGAACGTACTTGCTGTCAGTGCCACGCCATCGCGAAGCTGATTGAAGAAGATTTGCTGGTCACCGTGAACAGTTTGACCTGCTTTGTTAACATATTCACCAAACTCAAACCAGAACGGTGAGTACCAGATGTGATGCAGACCAAACGGAATCAACGCACGTTCGATAACACCGAACAAGAACGCCGAAAAGGTCGGGTTGGAGTACACCATAAAGTGAGATACTGCGTTAAGTCCTTGCTGAACTGGGGGCCAGATCAGAACCAGTGCTAGTCCGACAATCAGTGAAGTTACTGCCGTTGCAATTGGAACAAAGCGCTTACCCGCGAAAAAGCCCAGGTACGAAGGAAGCTCGATCTTGAAAAATCGGTTGTACATAGCAGCGGCCAGTATACCGATAATAATCCCGCCGAACACGCCGGTTTGAAGTGTAGGAATACCCAACACATTCGCATAACCTGGTACTTTTTGAGCAATCAGACCAGGCGTAACTCCCACAGCTGTACCTAGCGTAATATTCATTACGAGGTAACCGATGATCGCCGCCAAACCTGCTACACCTTCGCCGCCCGCCAGACCGACGGCTACGCCGACTGCAAACAACAGCGCCAGATTATCAAAAACAATTTGTCCGGCATTCATCATGATCGTCGCTACCGATTGAACCCAGCCCGCATTTAATGCAGGGATGTACTGGAGAAAATCAGGGTTGACCAGCATGTTACCGATACCCAATAAAAGCCCCGCAGCTGGCAAAATAGCTACTGGAAGCATCAACGCTTTACCGACACGCTGTAAAACGCCGAAAAGCTTTTTAAACATACCTTCCACATCCTTCTCTGAAATTTAGAAGAGAGGTAAAACAACAAAAAAGGCATAAGCCGATTTAAGTATGTTTGAACACAACCTTGGGATATAGCTTACCCCAGTAGGCTGTAAACAATCATAACTTAAAGCAACTCATGCCTGATCGAATCAGTAACACGTTAAATGTTTAGTTGTTGTCTTCCTCATTGCAAAATTGATTATAGCACCACGCTAAATGCGAGGCAATACTTTTTTATTCGGGTTTTATCACGGTTTGTTGCTCTCCCTGCTCCTTGCGCTGGGACAAACGCTGCAGATGCATCGTCAAATAGCTAACTTCAGCTGGATACACCGGTTTACGTAACCTTTTCTCCATAATCTTGGTGAGTTTCCAGGCCAGCATATACATTTCTGGATATTCTTCATTCAAAAGCTTGTCCAATCGGTAAATTTCCTGCACAATCTCTCCTCGTCGTACACGTTCAATCGCAAATCTCAGATGGGTCAGCAGACGGGAATAATCAAGGGATTGGAGAGGAATTCGGTAATCCAGTGTCGTCTCGACAACCTGAACCATGTCAGCAATCAGACGAGAATCCTTCCTAACCTCGGAGATATGCTGGTTCGTCATAGCGCTATAAATATGCAGAGCTACGAATCCGATTTCATCTTCTCCCAGATCCACGTCCATCTTATCCTTGATTAAAGCAACAGCCTGCTCCGCCATCTTGTATTCCTGAGGATATATTTCCCTGGTTTCATACAAGAACGGATTATGAATCGTAATTCCTTGTTTTTGACGGTTGATGGAAAAAGCAATATGGTCTGTTAAAGCTATCAGTATGTGCTCATTTAGAGGCTTCTTTGCTTGAAGCTGAACAAGATGAAGCACCTCACCGATGACCTCAATGAGCTTTTCATCCAGTTCGGGAAGCAATCGTTTGTATTGCTCCTGCTCTTCATGGCTTTTTAATATAAATAATTTTTCAACTGAATCCAACGAGATAAGATCGCCAGCTCTGCGATTGAAACCGATTCCTTTTCCAATCACGACAACCTCATCATGCTCGGGATGCATCCCTATAATCACATTGTTATTCAGCGCTTTGGCCACTTTTAGGCTGCTCACATCCGCACCTCTTTTATCAGAACCTTGATCCTAAGAATTATAGCATGAAGCTCAGAGGAATCCACGTTAAAGTACCAAATATTCCGCTAAAGGTCAATAAAAAGAAAACGCTTTTCATCACAATTTCTAGGAAATGCTGTGATGAAAAGCGGTCTTTTGGGGGCTAAGAATCTGCTCCACAAAGGCTTATCATTATTCTTTATCCGTAAGTGCTACCTCAACTGTCGCTGGATTGTGCAGCTTGTTCGCATCATCGGAGGAAGGTACGGAATGAATTCCTTTTTTTCCAGTGGTTAGTCCCTTGATCAACTGCTCTACATCAATACCGGATACACTCTTAAGCATCTCGGGAGCTGTCGCCATCAGTTCGGTGACATAATTGCTGACACGCGTTGCTCCTTCTCCTTTACCTGTATCCACAACAGTCAATTTATCAATGGATGCTATCGGTTCGGCAATGCGTCCTGCCAGATCCGGCAGCATTTTCACAATAATATCGAGCACGGCGGCCTCTCCGAACTTTTGGAACGCCTCTGCCAGTTTTTCCTTGGCCTCAGCTTCCGCAAGACCACGCAAACGGATGACGTCTGCATCTGCCGTACCTTTGGCCCGTTCTGCGTCCGCTTCTGCTTGCCCGTTCAGACGTTTTTGTTCAGCTGACGCTTTAGCCTGTGTTTCAATCGAGTATTGCAGCGATTCCGCTTCACGCATTTTACGCGATTTGTCGGCTTCCGCCGCTTGTTCTACCGCATACCGATCGGCTTCCGCCTTCTTTTTCACTTCCGCATCGTATTGCTTTTCACGTACCTGTATTTCCTTAGCTTGAATATCAATCTCCCGTTCCTTACGTACCAACTCGACTTTCATCTGTTCCTCGACAGCAGTCTGCTTGGCACGGGCCTCCTGAATATGATAAGCCTGATCGGCTTCTGCTCTGGCGGTATCCTGTTCTTTCTTAAACGAAGCCACCTTCAGTTCTTTCTCCTTGGCTGCCTCGGCAATATTTGTATCCCGCAACAGTTCGGCCTTCTGTCCTTCCTGTTCTGCTTGCGCCTTCTGAATTCGGGCATCCCGCACTGCCTCGGCTTCTGCAATCTCTGCATCCCGTTTCACAGCAGCAATTCTCGGCTTACCAAGCGCATCCAGATACCCATGTTTATCGCGTACGTCTTTGATGGTAAATGAAACGATCTGCAAGCCCATCTTTTTCAGATCACGCGCAGCCACGCCTTGTACTTCCTGCGCAAACCGATCCCGATTACGGTACACTTCCTCCACTGTCATGGAGCCAAGGATTGCCCGCAAATGTCCCTCCAGCACTTCTTGTGCCTCTCCTCTAAGAGCTTCCAGCGGCTTTCCGATGAACTGCTCGGCTGCTGTGGCTACATCCTCAATGGAACTGCCGACCTTGATGATCGCCACACCATCCGCAATCACGGGTACTCCTTGCTCTGTATATACTTCCGGTGTGGTTACGTCCAATTTGTGAGACAACAGAGAAATAAATTCGGACTGCTGGAAAATAGGCCAAATAAAGGCGCCCCCACCACGAACAATTTTAATTTTGCGACCAGATTCATCCTCAGAAATATTTTTATTGCCCAGAAAAGAACCTGTCACAATCATTCCTTCATCCGGTCCTACCGTTTTGTAACGGGCCCAAAAAGCAATCCCTAATATGACGATAACAATGACAACAATTCCAGGGACCAACACAATATCTTGCAAACTTGACACTCCCGATCACGCTCCCTTCAAGTTAAGCGAATGCGCCGTCTATGTGTCCAGGTACGCTACGCGGACGACGCCCTCTGCGACCTCAACCACGACAATACGGGTTCCCGCAGCTAGCGGTTTGTGATCAAAGCTAGATGCTGTATGTATGGTGTTGCCTGCACCCAAGCGGATCATAACTTCCCCGTAACCAACTTCAGGTACAGGAATGGTGACCTCACCGATTCTGCCAGTCAGTTCACGCATCGAGAAGCCACTGGATACCTCTGAATTCGCCATAGGCTTGATAAACGCAAAAAACACCAGCACTCCAATCACAAGCGCAATCCCTAAAGCTAACACAACGACCCAGCCTATAGTCAGCCCAGTATACTTTGTCAGTAGTACTCCAGCCCCGCCAAAAGCAGTCATAGCCCCAAGTAGAACAACAGGTCTGAACCAATCAAGGCCCGGTAGCTCTAATGCCCCATCCAGCCAGCTACCGAGTACATCTCCAATCAACACACTGACCACGGTAAAGATTGCGCCACCTGCCAACAACCACCAAAATAAGGTTTCCATCCGACTCCTCCTTCCATGTACCTTTTCAGTCTGGTTTCCAGTCTATAACTATGTTTACGTATTCAACCTTAAAAAGTTTCAAAATTTACCTCTAATATCTCAAACTAACCCAAAAAAGCACGTTCGTACGTCTAATGACGCACAAACGTGCCTATTATGATCCAAATGCTGTTTACAGGGATGCTTTGTAAATTTCGATTACATCTTCGCGATTGAGCTTGTTAAAGCCACCAAAAGGTCCAAATTTCACAGCTTTATCAGCCATTACATCAATTTGGGATGCATCAATATCGTAATCAGCCAGACGGCTTGGTGCACCAATCGAGTTCCAGAAATCACGCAACGCTTGAATACCTTCCAGCGCTACTTCTTCGTCACTCTTGCCTTCTGGGTTCACATGGAACACATTCACAGCCAGCTGTTTGAAGCGTTCAGGCTTTACATGCAAGTTATGTTTCATCCAGTTCGGGAACAGAATAGCCAGTCCTCCACCATGCGGAATATCATAAACAGCAGACACAGCATGCTCAATATTGTGAGTAGCCCAGTCACCTGTCAGCCCCATGTTCAGGAAGCCGTTCAGTGCCATCGTACCACAATACATAATCGTTTCACGCAGCTCGTAATTTTCCAGATCGTTAACCAGTCCCGGCGCCGCATCTATGACCGTACGCAAAATCGTTTCACACCAGCCCAGTTGAACCGGAGTATTGGATTCCAAATGGAAATAATGCTCGAGCGTATGTGACATCATATCCACAATTCCGTAAACGGTTTGATTTTGTGGCAGAGAGTATGTGTTTACCGGATCAAGAATGGAAAACGCAGGAAACGCATGTACGCTGCCCCATCCCAGTTTTTCCTGTGTTTTTTCGTTTGTAATGACAGAACCTGCATTCATTTCAGAACCGGTAGCTGCCATGGTCAGAATCGTACCTAATGGCAAGGCTGCTTTGGGAGCCGCTTTACGCTCTGCAAAATCCCACATATCGCCATCATATTTTGCACCGACAGCTATAGCTTTGGAGCAATCCAGAACACTACCACCGCCCACAGCCAGTACAAGGTCGATTTGATTGGTTTTACACAATTCAACGCCCTTATGTACCGTTGACAAGCGAGGATTTGGTTCTACACCAGCCAGTTCGGTTACCTCTGCGCCGATTTCACCAAGCAATTTTATTACATTATCGTACAAACCGCTGCGCTTAATGCTGCCGCCGCCATATACAAGCAGTACACGTTTTCCGTATTTAGGAACTTCACGCTTGAGAGCCTCCAATTGTCCTTTACCGAAGATCAATTGTGTAGGATTATAAAATTCGAATGCTTTCATCGCAAACGCTCGCCTCCAATATGTCTAATGTTTAATGTTAAGAAACTACTCTATTATAACCTTTATGGTTACAGGAAACAAATTGCTTTATTTTCAGAAAAAAACCATACTCCTTGTGGAGTATGGTTACATTTCACATCTTGGGAGGGTTCTCGTATTGTATTATGTGCAGCATAAGCTACTTTATTCTCCCAAATTATATCCCAATTGTTTCATAAAACGGCCAAACGCCTGTTGACCGGATGGATTTCTTTTATACACACCTGCGTGCTCTAAAATTTCACTGAATTTTAGTCCAACCTCATTTTGTACGGTACGAACAGCCGTCTCCTTGTCAGACAAGCGACCAAACCGGGTATTCAACTGGTAAATCCAGTCTGCATGCTTGAACAGTGGATGCCCTTCTTGCTGCATAGCCACAGCCAATTCGTCGTTCCCACACAAAATATCAGCAATTCCATCCAGTTCATCCTTGAGTCGTCCCGGCAAAATGGCAAGTCCCATCACTTCGATCAGACCAATATTTTCCTTTTTGATATGATGCATCTCACGATGGGGATGGAAAATACCTTCCGGGTACTCTTCGCTCGTTCGATTGTTGCGCAGTACGAGATCCATCTGATATCTTCCTTCGGAATCCCGGCGCACAATCGGCGTTACTGTATTATGCGGAATCGTTTCCCCCTCGGATTCGGTATGAGAGAGAACGTCTACCTCTGGATCACTATAACCCTTCCATGCTTCAAAAGCAGCATTCCCCGCCTCCAGCAGTGCCTCGGCATCTGTTGAGGTGAAGCGAATGACCGACATCGGCCAGTTCACAATACCTGCCGTAACCTGCGGAAATGCTTCATTATGGTATACGCCGTCCACACCCGCTTTTTCAATTGGGAATGTATGACGCCCACCCTGGAAATGATCATGCGTCAGGATCGATCCACCGACAATAGGCAGGTCTGCATTAGAGCCAATGAAATAATGCGGAAACGCTTTCGTAAAGGCCAGCAATCGCCGCAGTGTGTCCTTTGTAAGCTTCATGGGCACATGATCATGATGGAACACAATGCAATGCTCGTTGTAATACACATAGGGTGAATATTGAAAGAACCACGGTTCCCCATTCAGTTCGACCGGTATGATACGCAAATTTTGGCGGGATGGATGATTTACTCTTCCAGCGTATCCAACGTTTTCACGGCACAATTGACATTTAGGGTAAACAGGCGGCGGTAAAAGCTTCGCCATTGCAATTTCCTTGGGACTCTTTTCAGGCTTGGACAAATTAATCGTAATTTCCATATCACCATAAGGTGTTGCCTGATTCCAGTACACATTGCTGGCTACCCGATCCATTCGAATGTAGTTTGAATCGATCGATAATTGATAAAAAGCATCTGTAGCCGCCTCTACGCCACGTTCAGCCTCCGTTTGATGAAAGTTACGGATGACCTCAGACGGTCTCGCCATTAGCTGTCCCATGATTTTGGAATCCAGCAAATCACGATACGTATCCGTGTTTTCAGGGATTAGCCCTATAGCAAAACCATAATCTATCAAAACATTAAGCACAGGCTGGAGAGCTTCGGGGGCAATAATGCCCCCTGCTTCCCCACCCGAATAAGGTTCCGAGAACCCGAACTGCTCTAATAGCAGATTACGACTGTAATCTGTATCTTGCAGACCGATCAAGCCCCTTTTTTGTGCGAATGCAACCAGTTGCTCCACTGCATATAGAGCCGATTGCTGTACAGTTTCGTCGATGTCATGGGCCAGGTGCCGGGAAAGTTCCCGGTCTTGGCCTTTATCTACGGATTGGCGCTCGCTCATATGTCATCGTCTCCCGTCTATTCGTCGCCGTAGCCTTGAGGGTGCGACTGATGCCATCCCCATGCTCCGCTAATAATATCCTCCAGTTGAGTACGCTTTGGACTCCAGCCCAGCACCGAACGGGCCTTGTCAGAAGATGCAACCAATATCGCTGGGTCGCCTGCACGGCGAGGTTCTGTAACCACTGGAATATCGAGCCCAGTGACCTTGCGTGCTGTTTCAATAACTTCTTTCACCGAGAAGCCCTGTCCGTTGCCCAGATTGAATACGTTGCTGTCATTACCTTCACGCAAGTAATTCACTGCGCGTACATGAGCATCCGCCAGGTCACTTACATGGATGTAATCACGGACACATGTTCCGTCTGGTGTGGCATAATCCTCACCAAACACAGCGATATGTGAACGCTGCTTCAATGCTGTCTGAAGCACCAATGGGATCAGATGGCTTTCTGGCCGATGATCTTCACCGATTTTGCCGCTTTCATGGGCACCAGCCGCATTAAAATACCGCAAAGACACGTATTTGATGCCTAATACTTTATCAAACCAGGACATCATGCGCTCCATCATCAGCTTTGTTTCACCATACACGTTGGTTGGCTCTGTACGGTCGCCTTCTTCAATCGGCACCTTTTCCGGTTCGCCATAGGTAGCCGCAGTCGAGGAGAATACAATTTTGCTTACACCGGCATCCTTCATCGCCTCCAGCAAGCTCAACGTGCCAAATACGTTGTTGTCATAATATTTTCCGGGATTTTGCATGCTTTCTCCAACCAGCGAGTTGGCAGCAAAATGAATAACAGCGTCGATTTTATTTTCAGAGAACAGTTTGGACAGAAGTTCTTTATCCCTCAAATCCCCTTCATACAACTTGCCTCCAAGCAACGCTCCTTTGTGTCCGGTTTGCAGATTATCGAGCACAACAACTTCTTCTCCAAGATCCAACAATTCTGCTACGGTATGTGAACCGATATATCCAGCTCCGCCTGTGACTAAAATGGCCATGTTATTCATCCTCCTTCAGTTCTTTAACTCCGTCTCCTGCCTTGCATACGTAAAAGCTGGCTTCCAGCCCTATACGGGTCTGATAAGCTTCGCCGACTTCCTTCACAAAACGTTCCACATCATCCTCATGAACCAAT
Source organism: Paenibacillus jamilae (assembly GCF_050482105.1). Classification (GTDB taxonomy): domain Bacteria; phylum Bacillota; class Bacilli; order Paenibacillales; family Paenibacillaceae; genus Paenibacillus; species Paenibacillus jamilae_B. The sequence continues at coordinate 94,432 of NZ_JBCNHI010000033.1, forward strand.
GAAACCGTACAGCCTCCAAACCCAGCCCCTGTCATGCGAGCACCCAGCGTGCCAGGAATGCGTCGTGCTTCTTCGACCATGACATCAAGCTCGGTGCAGCTGACCTCATACAGGTCACGTAATGAATCATGTGAAGCGTTCATTAACTGACCGAAAGCTGCAAGTTCATTTGCCGCGAGAGCATCGACAGAGGCTAGCACACGAGCGTTTTCCTCCACCACATGCTGTGCCCGGCGGCGCACTGTTTCATCTGCAATATGATGCTGAAGCTCTCCAAACCGAGCCTCATCTAGTTGTGCAAGATACTCCAGTGATGGCTCCTGCTGTTGCAAAATGGACAGCGCTTCGGCACACTGACTGCGACGCTCGTTATAAGCGGAATCTACCAAACCGCGGCGCTTATTTGTATTACCGATCACAAGCTTGTAAGCCCCTGTACGGAATGGCACTTTACGATACTCCAGCGTATCGCACATCAGCAGGATAGCATGATCAGCCGCTCCGTTCGCTACAGCGAATTGGTCCATAATGCCGCAATTGACACCAACGTAATTGTTTTCCGCCCTTTGGGATAACAAAGCAATTTCGACTGTGTCGGTTTTCTGCTTTTCGGTAGTCAGGAATGCATATCCTGTCACGACCTCAATCGAGGCTGAGGAGGATAACCCGGCTCCATTCGGTATTTCTCCATGATAGAGCAGATCGTATCCGCTAGAAGGATATACTCCCTTTTGAGCCAACTCCACCAGCACACCCACCGGATAGTCCACCCACTCATCCGTTTTGCTTTTACCTATTTCTCCGCGGTGGATAGACACTTCATACGACAGGTTTGTCGAAGCAAAATGAATTTGATCATCATTGCGCGCACGAAGGATCAGCGTCGTACCAAATTCCAGCGCAGCCGGAAGTACATAACCCCCATTATAGTCGATATGCTCTCCAATTAGATTGACACGACCGGGTGCATGAAATATCAGCAGTTCATTGCTGCTTTCACCATATTTTTCAATAAAATGTTTCTTTAATTCAGTAGAGTTCATATCCACATCCACCTCATTCACCGTTAGTAAAAGTCTCCCTGATTTCCCTGTAATATCTTAATCAGGTTGACATCTCTTATGATTTCAGTATAAATGAAAGCGTCACACAATGTAATGCATCCATGTGTTTAAGCTATGGATAAATGTGACTTGGATATGTACAATGTAAGTATACCGCATTCGCTAAACTATTCACAAATGCAGGAAGGATGACCCTATTTTGCAAGCGTATTCATATAGTTATGCTGTCGCCTCTAATCCGGTGTTTTATGAAAACAGCCCGCTGCATGTGCTTTTTGCAGGAGAGAGCCAAACCAAATCTGGCCATGCTGTGGGACCGAAAATCTATGATTATTATCTGCTTCACTTTGTAGAATCAGGTAAAGGCACCTTTCGAACGGAACAGCACACATATCAGCTTGAAAAAAACGATTTTTTCCTTATTCATCCAGGTCAGCTAGTAAGCTATACCTCTGATGAAAAGAACCCGTGGCGTTATCGTTGGTCTGCTTTTACCGGGCACCATACGGAGCAAGTGGTGCAGGAAGCAGGACTGCGTGTTCATCAGCCTGTCTTCCACGCTGCCGATCAAAGTCCCATTCCCGGTTATCTGGAGCAGATGCAGTTAGCCTTTTACAGCAGAAAATCTAGTTCTCATCTATCAGCATTGGGCTATCTGTACCTGATTATGGGGGAGGCAGGCAATTACCTGAGTGACTGGACTGATCCGTCTGGGGCGGATTCGCAAATTCGACGAACAGTCAAACAAATGGTGCAATATATGTCCACTCAGTACGCACATCCCGTTTCCATTGAGCAAATGTCTGAAGGGCTTGGTTATAACCGTGCATACTTATCACGAATATTCAAAAAGGAAACGGGCGTCTCCCCCGTCACCTATCTGCTTAAGCTACGGATCGACAAATCACGTCAACTGCTGCGTGAACGTCCTGAGCTGTCGGTCGAGCAAGTGGCTGCATCTGTAGGACTAACCGATGCTTTATACTTCTCACGCCAATTCAAACGCTTCTGTGGACAGTCTCCAACCGAGTACCGAAGCAAGGTTAAGCAGTACCCTCATTCGTGAAGAAAGCTTGAAAAGGCTTCATGGACCTGCTGCTTCTGACGGATGATTGATCTTCTTTTACTGGGAATACAGGACAGGGTATTGGTTTCCTAACTCCTGCCATAATAAGCAGCCCGCATCCTTCACGCGGATGCGGGCTGTTAAGTATATATTGTATAAGAGAATGTGAAATTAGGCCGATGACTCCAAAGTATCTTTTGCCATTAGGCTGTGCCACCGTCTTGTCCGTTCCCGGCATTCAGAATCGAATCAATTCGATCCAGCTCCTCCTGTGAAAACTCCAAATTGGACAAGGCTTCAACATTTTCTTCGATTTGGCTTACACGGCTAGCCCCAATCAGGACAGAGGTCAGACGTCCGCCGCGCAGAGCCCATGCCAGTGAAAATTGAGCCAAACTTTGTCCACGCGCAGCAGCCATCTGATTCAAGGCACGCACCTTGCGAAGAGTTTCGGGTGTCACATGGTTCTCATTCAGGAAAACCGATGTGCTTGCTGCACGTGAATCCTCGGGAATTCCGTTCAAATATTTATTAGTCAGCAGACCCTGAGCCAGTGGACAAAAGGCAATGCTACCTATTCCGTTTTCGTCAAGTACATCCTGTAATCCATTTTCAATCCAGCGGTCAAGCAGAGAGTATCTTGGCTGATGGATCAACATCGGTGTTCCCAGCTCCTTCAAAATACGAGCTGCTTCTGCCGTTTGCTCTGCACTATAATTAGACACGCCCACATATAGTGCTTTACCGGAACGTACGATATGGTCCAGTGCTCCCATCGTTTCTTCCAGCGGCGTATTCGGATCGAAGCGGTGAGAGTAGAATATATCAACATAGTCCAATCCCATTCGCTTCAAACTCTGATCCAGACTGGATATCATATACTTGCGAGATCCCCAGTCGCCATAAGGGCCTGCCCACATATGGTAGCCTGCTTTAGTAGAGATGACCAACTCATCTCGGTATGGTTTCATATCACTGGCTAGCACTTGTCCGAAAAATTCCTCAGCTGAACCCGCAGGAGGACCATAGTTGTTAGCTAAATCAAAATGCGTGATTCCCAGATCAAAGGAGCGAGTAATCATGCTACGACCATTCTCCGCATTGTTAATCCCGCCAAAATTGTGCCACAAACCCAGTGAAATAGCGGGCAGCTTAAGCCCCGATCTGCCTGTACGGTTATATTTCATACTTTCATAACGATCTTCGCCAGCTAAATAAACCATGCTATCACAGCCTCTCTCGAAACATTGTTATGTCCATCACAACATCATCATAGCGCTTTTATCCGGGCGTTGACAAGAAAACGATTACAGACCCAATTCATGAGCGAGTTTTTCCATAACCTTACCGATCGGTTCAGTGAGCAAAAGGTCTGCCTTGTGATCATACGAGGTGGGGTCTGTATTCAGCAGCACCGTATGTTTACCGCGAAAATAAGTAATCAAGCCTGCCGCAGGATGCACGGTCAGTGACGTTCCTCCAATTAACAGCAAATCTGCTTGAGAAATGGCCTGAATGGATTGAATTATGGTGTCCTGATTCAACTCCTCTTCATATAAAACAACATCCGGTTTGATCATTCCTCCATCTACCGGACATTTAGGTACAACCTCGGAGCTGTTCATCACTTCTTCCAGGCTGTAAAAGCGTCCACATTCCATACAGTAATTGCGATGTACCGAGCCGTGAAGCTCCAGTACATTTACGCTGCCTGCTGCCTGATGTAATCCGTCAATATTTTGCGTCACAACCGCTTTCAGACGGCCCTGCTTTTCCAAAGACGCGAGAAAATGATGACAGCCGTTCGGCTCCGCATCGGGATGCAGCATTTTGCTGCGATAGAAGTCGAAGAATACTTCAGGATGCTTCACAAAAAAAGAGCGGCTAAGCATAACCTCGGGAGAATACGGCAATTGTTCCTCACTCTGATACAAGCCTGCTGCCGAACGAAAATCTGGAATACCGCTTTCCGTCGATGTCCCTGCACCACCGAAAAAAACAATATTCTGCGCTTGTTGTATCCATTCCGCCAACGTATTTTCTTTCATGCTCTACACACCTCCAACTCTTCATATCCACGAACAACCTTATCCGCATCCAGCAAATGTCTGGACCGTTCCAGTTCCGGCGCAAATCCAATGGCTAGCTGTACTCCGGCACGCTTGCCCATCTGCATATCTCCGTTACTGTCTCCAATCACTACTACATCTGCCGGCGATAGTCCTAGTAACGCGCAAGCTTTTTCAGTCATTTCTGGATCAGGCTTGCCGTAGGTAACTCTATCATGTCCGACGATCGCATCAAAATAGGGCGTCAGCCCCATCCACTCCAAATGCTCTTGTGCAGCCTCCGTACTATCAGAGGTCACAACCGCCAGCTTTATTCCGGCATGTTGACTTTGCTCCAATAAGGTCCGCAACCCTGGAAACACCTTCACTGCCCGATGCCGGCGGACGTCAGCCATCGCTGTTTTATTAAATTCTCGAACAAGCCGCACAGCTTCATTCCACGGTATACCCGCAGTATAAAGCTGCCAAGCCAGCACCCCCGTACTTTCGTCCACCGTCCCCATTGCCAGCGGACCAGAAGGATCGTAACCGATCACACGTCCCTCCTGATCGTGAACAGTGCCAAGAATATCGCCTTTTTCCATCGTAAAACCAGCTCCCGCCACGACAAGATGCTGCTCCATCATATCCAGTATAGAACGAGCCCAGGGGCCCCACAACTGAAGAAAGTCCAGCAATGTACCATCTTTATCAAATAAGATGCCGCGGCATGGATATCGCTTCCCCTGCACGATCAGCACAGACATGCCCTACACCTCCTTTACTGATTCTTGGGAGCGGAATCCACACTTTCTTTCATCCAGTCCTGTAAAGCTGTTACCGTCTGATTCCATTGCTCTACGGCACTAATTTTCGCTGGATTATCCCCTTTCTGGGCACCATAACTGCCAAATTGGGCGTGGTTCCCCCCTTCGACTGTAAAATACAGCGTATTGGCGGGTAAATAAGTTCTCCCAGTTTCGACATTTTTCATCTGGATGACACCATCATCACTTCCCAGTAAAGAAATAACTGGAAGATGTCTATCCTTTAAATTGCCCTTATTATCCGGGTAGGAAGCAAGGAAAAATACACCTTTGACCTGATCAGGATGTGCAGCTGCATATCGAGCCGCCATCACACCACCTAACGAATGCCCGCCAATAACAAATGTTTCTTTCGGATACGTCTTTAGCACTTCATTCGCCAAATCCGGAGAGATCAATGCAAGGTTTAATGGCATTTTTCCAATGATCACATGATGCCCCTTTTCTGCCAGACGGCGTGCCAAGGGGGCATAACTTTCGGGTTTAACCAACGCCCCTGGGTACAAAATGACTCCCGATCCGCTTCTTTTGGCAGGCTCAAAGCTTATCCAATGCTCTTGTTCACTTATTTTCACAGTATCTGCTATTTCGGCTAATGCAGCCGCAGCTGTCTCATCAGGCTGATAGGGCGTAAATACCTTCCATGCCCCCCAACCCGCGAATAGCACGATGACAACTAGGATGCCTAAAAGAATTTTCCATATTTTCCGAGGAGCGCGCGTCCCATATGAATTGTATGATCTTCTTGTTCTTCTTCTCATTGTAAAAGTTCCTTTCGTCGTTCGTACCTCATGATTCTTAGCTTGAATATAAAAGGTGGTGCTGTATTCATTAGCATAGCTATAACCTTGTTAGGGTAACATCGTTGCACATACAGGGTCAAATGAGCACACATTTCCAGGCATGAGCCCATCCTTATTCCGTGTTCAAGCTTTCGCCACATAATAAGGACATGATAACGCTTACTATTGTGAATTAAATCACAATGTTGAAGTCCAGAGTATCGTACCTTGTTCCTTGTAAAGATTATTTTTTAAATAGTTTATCCGGCAGAAGCCGTTCGGAGGGAAACACATGACGACAAGCCATGATATACAAGGGGAAAACTTCTTTCTCAATTTGCGATTTCTGTTGATTATATGCGTGTTTGCAGGAAACGCTTTGGAGCCATTAGTTGGTTCGCTTCATATTGCCCAACAATGGTTCAGCTGGATATTCATGTTTCATATGCCGTTGTTTGTACTCGTTACAGGTTACTTTGCCAAAACAAATTTGACAGGTCTCGCAGGACAAAAGGTTCTGCTTCAGATCGGTATGCAATATTTGATTTTCCAATCTCTTTATTCCATCTTGGATGTTGTAATTTTCCACGTTCCCCATATCCATCATTCTTTTTTTGCGCCTTATCTGCTACTCTGGTTCCTTGCCAGCCACATTTGTTGGAGACTGCTGATGCTGTCTTTTCAGAAAATACCACCTGTCTTCCAACTGGGCATATCCGTGCTGCTGGGTATCCTTGTCGGATATCTTCCCGTGGACGGGATATGGCTAAGCGTATGCAGAACCTTTGTATATTTACCTTACTTTGTAGCAGGTTACCATTTGAATTATGCGGACGTTCGCCGCTTCTTCACAGCACCAGTCCGTATAGTCGCTGGCATGATATCTCTTCTGCTATTGGTACTGGCGGGAACATCATATTTTGGCATCCCGGCAGGCTGGCTGTATGGCAACATGACTTATGGTGAACTGGGCCATACCGAATGGTACGCCGGGATTTATCGCATGGGCATTTATGGAGTTCAATGGATAGCATCTATGGCGTTTCTAAGCTTTGTTCCAGCCGTCACGGGACGTATAACCGAAATGGGACGGCGTACATTATATGTCTTTTTACTTCATGGCTTAATCGTCCGTACCGTTGTTGCAAAAGGAGTTTACGAGTATATAGATACGCCTGTGGAGGTTATGTTGATTCTGGTGTGTGCCGCAGGTCTGTGCTGTCTGTTGACCATGCCTTGGGTTCGAACTGCAACTCGGCCTCTAATTGAGCCACAGGTTGAGTGGATGCTGAAGCCAGCTCCTTATCTTTTTAGACGGTCTGCATAATTTTTTTATTCATCTTTATTTCACGATCCACACGCGACAACCCGCCTACAGACGAAAATGGAGGCCTGTTTCCCCTTCTTTACTTAGCGCATAGCACCTGTTTCATACAGGCAAGATGTGGTAAGTAAAAGATACGCGCAACAAAAAACAACTTTTTAATAAGGAGTGATTTGTAATGGCACGTAATCAAAATCAGGGAAAAATGAGTCGTGAAGAAGCAGGCCGTATGGGTGGGGAAGCTACCTCCAAGAAGCACAATAAGGAATTTTACCAGGAGATTGGCAAGAAAGGCGGACAAGCAACCGCAAACTCACATGATAAAGAGTTTTATCAGGAAATCGGCAAAAAAGGCGGCGATGCTACAGCTGAGTCGCATGACAAAAATTTTTACAGAGACATCGGTCGTAAAGGTGGCAGAAATTAAAATGTAGTTTCAAAATTCCACCCTCCTTTTAATATAAAAACAAGCTGGAGCCCATCCGTTTTATTTACGGAATGGGCTCTTCCTTTTTTCCGCTATCCCAACATATCAGAATCAGAGAGTCGCAAAGAATTAAATTTAAATCCTCGCAGATGCAATATATAGATTAATAAAACTATTCATATCTATATGTTGTTGCTTTCAGAACAATTCTATACTCTTTCAAAAATCCTCATATATGTAGAAAAATGCGCACAACTATGATAGACTCTTTAGAAAACATCTGCGCTATTACGGCGTTCAATTGAACCATACCATTTTTATACTTTGGGGGGAAACCAGCATCATGACAGCTAAGACGAAAATGCGTTCCGATATGATTAAAAAAGGCTTTGACCGCGCTCCTCACCGCAGCTTGCTGCGCGCAGCGGGTGTCAAGGAAGAAGATTTTGACAAACCGTTTATTGCGGTATGCAACTCGTATATTGACATCGTACCGGGCCACGTCCATTTGCAGGAATTTGGCAAAATTGTCAAGCAGGCCATTCGTGACGCAGGCGGTGTACCTTTCGAATTTAACACTATTGGTGTAGATGATGGCATTGCGATGGGACACATCGGTATGCGTTATTCTCTGCCAAGTCGCGAAATTATTGCAGACTCTCTGGAAACTGTCGTTTCCGCTCACTGGTTTGACGGTATGGTATGTATTCCTAACTGCGATAAAATTACCCCTGGGATGATGATGGGGGCATTGCGTGTTAACATTCCAACTATTTTCGTCAGCGGCGGTCCTATGAAAGCTGGTAAAGACAAGAACGGACGCTCTATTTCCCTGACTTCCGTCTTCGAAGGCGTAGGTGCATTCCAGGCGGGTAAGATCGATGATCAAAGTTTGCTTGAGTTAGAACAATACGGCTGTCCAACATGCGGCTCCTGTTCAGGAATGTTCACAGCGAATTCCATGAACTGTCTCGCAGAAGCGATGGGGCTGGCTATGCCAGGTAACGGCACCATTCTCGCAGTAGCAGAAGAACGCAAAGAATTCGTTAAACAATCTGCACGCCAATTGATGGAATTAATTAAGCTCGATCTGAAACCACGTGATATCGTGACTAAAGAAGCCATTGATAATGCATTTGCACTGGATATGGCGATGGGTGGTTCTACGAATACCGTATTGCACACATTGGCACTTGCCCATGAAGCTGAGGTTGACTACCCAATCGAACGCATTAATGAAGTTGCCAATCGTGTACCTCATTTGTCCAAATTGGCACCTGCTTCCGATTATCACATTGAGGATGTTCATAATGCTGGCGGCGTAAGCGCAGTGCTGAATGAACTACTGAAGAAACCGGGCGCATTGCATGGTGACTGTATTACTGTAACCGGAAAAACTATTCGTGAAAACGTAGAGGGTCAGGAAATTCTGGACACTAACGTCATTCACAAATTGGACAACCCATATTCCGAGCGTGGTGGTCTGGCCGTATTGTTCGGCAATTTGGCACCACAAGGCTCCATTATTAAAGTCGGAGCGGTTGATCCTTCTGTTGGCGGTTATCACAAAGGTCCTGCCATCTGCTTTGATTCACAGGAAGATGCACTGGCTGGCATCGCTAACGGTAAAATCACCGAAGGGCATGTTGTTGTTATTCGCTATGAAGGTCCTAAGGGCGGACCGGGTATGCCTGAGATGCTTGCTCCAACTTCACAAATCGTGGGCATGGGGCTTGGTGCCAAGGTTGGTCTGATTACAGACGGACGTTTCTCAGGTGCTTCCCGTGGTATCTCCATCGGTCATATTTCCCCTGAAGCAGCAGAAGGCGGACCTATCGCTTTTGTTGAGGACGGCGATATCATCGAGCTGGATCTGAACAATCGTAAGATTGAGCTTCAGATTACGGATGAAGAATTCGAACGTCGTCGCGCCAACTGGAAAGGCTTCGAGCCGAAAGTGAAAACGGGCTATCTGGCACGTTATTCCAAGCTGGTGACGAACGCAAGTAACGGCGGAATTATGAAAATCTAAATGCTTTGCCAAGATAGGATTATGTTATTAACACTAAAAAGCCTCTCGCCCCTTAATTAAGGATCGAGAGGCTTTCTCTATTAGGTCAATTGCTTGGTCCTGTATTCGCTGCATGTGAAGCCCTGACTGAAGTGTGAATAGGGCTTATCTCTTCGGTCATTTCACTGTTAAGTGTATGAGCCTCGTCTCTTTGGTCCGTTGGGTCAAAAGCATGGCCTGACTGGTACAAATCTGCCTGTTGGAAACGATCAAATAAGATATCAATGGGCATCACAATTAGTTTTGGTACCATAACCTCTTTTTTTTCACTCAATTGCTCTGAACCCGAAGGATGGATGATACGATATAACAGCTTTAAATATACAGTAGACATATGCTTAAACAGTCCTTGTGGAAGCTCTCTAACTTGAAAGCCTAATTTTTCAGGCCCTCGATGAATCATACTTACTGCATAGATCGCCTTTACACCCTTCATTCTAGAATCGTGCACAACCCGTTGGGTAAGATCAGGCAGTTGTCTTTTCACAATCCGAATCAATTGAATAGCCAGATGTACCAAGGACTTAGCCGTCGATCCCAATTGAAACAACATTTTATTGTCAAAATGAAGCTCAATGATGGGGTCGCCTTTTTCCAACCACCTACCGTTCTCCATGTTTATATTCGGCCCATGATAGATACGGCGACGATAATAAAAAATTGTGTCATCCTTGCTGACAGGACGAAGGCGGAACAAGACGTGAAATAATCGCTCGTATAGTAGCCATCCGAATACCATCGTTCTTTTCATCCAGTCTGTACTGGACACCCCGGAGATAGTAGGTTGATTGCCAGCTTGACGGCAAAACAATGTATCCACGCGTACGCTGCGTAATTGTCGTTCCTGAGCGACCATCAATAGCTTCTCTAGCGCAATTAGCATATTTTGTGGTGCTTCTGCGTCTGCCCCCAATGTCGTTCCACAGTCATGGAGCAGCATCACCTCGCCACCTCTTAGCTTTTTGAGCATTCTTTCCGCTAGTTGCTTCGCTCCAACACTGGCCTTCCAGTCACCAAACATGGAGGACCATAAAACGATTCGACGACCATTGTCTTTGGAAATATCAAAAAAGTTCACAATTCCCCAAGGCGGGCGATAAAAGGTCGTTCCCTCCCCAGTTACTCGACGGATAATGGACTCTGTCTGGGCAATTTGTTTTCTGACCGTAACAGGCCGCATGAGCCAATTCGATTTGTGTACATAATTGTGAATACCGATTAGATGACCTTCATCATGCATACGTTTCAGAAGCTCAGGGTGCTTTTCGGCATTTATCCCTACAACAAAAAAGGTAGCCTTGGCATCAAAACGCTTGAGTAAGTCGAGTAGCTGTGGCGTATAGACTGGGTCAGGACCGTCATCAAAGGTTAGTGCATATTCTTGGTCACTTTTGCCGCGCTGGAACACCCGGAAACCAAATATACGACTAAGCAGTGCCGGAATAAAAGCATAAAAAGTTGAAATGTAAAACATCCATAACAGCAAAGTCTGCACGTTTTATCCCCACTTTTCTATTCTGAACTTCAAGCAGGCTTCCTGAGGAAAACTCACTTACTTATATGTTATCACAATGTCGTAAGCATGCCGAGATTTCGCCATTGCATATGCCCGGCATTGAGGTCCGATTTAGTGTACAATAAATAAAAATCTTAAAGGAGTCGTTGTATACATATGCTTCCATTGTACAAAAAATATTGGCGCACTGTTTTTGATATCGGACTGATCGTGTTAACCGTGTATTTAATTATGTTCGTATCCAGCAAACTGTATCAGTTAGCAGCACCTGTGTTCCTTTCATTCGTCGTGTTTTGGTGTATTGAACCTGCTGCCCGTTATTTTCATCGCAAAGGCATGAAAAAGCCCTTTGCCTCTGCACTCTCCGTATTGCTGTTCATCATCTTATTACTGGCAATTTTTTTCGGATTGGGTCTGATCCTGGTTACCCAATTTACAAAAGTCGCGCAGAACCTCCCACATTATACCCAGATTATCCAAACGGAATTCACGCGGTTTCTACATCTTTCACAAGATAAAATTGCTGCATTACCTCCGGGTGTTACTGAACGTGTAAATGAATATTTTTCGACTGCGACCACAATTGCTACAAAATGGGCACAGCTAGGGTTATCTTTTTTCATACAATTCCTTAGCTCTTTCACTGTTTTTATGGGCAACTTTGCGGTTGCAATCATTTTGGCGTTCTTTTTAAGTATGGAAATTAATCTCTGGAAAGGAATTGCCCGCAGTAAAACGCCTAAGACCCTAAAAACTGCATATCTTTTTTTGAAAAATCACGTACTCAAAGCTATTTCCGCCTTTCTCAAGGCTCAGGCCTTACTGGTAGGAATTACCTTTATTCTCGTATTAATAGGTTTACTCATTTTGCAAGTGGATAATGCCCTATCGTTGGCGCTCGTAGCAGCTTTATTTGATATCCTGCCGTTGTTGGGTGTGCCTGTTATTTTTATTCCATGGGCAGTGTATTTGTTCATCACAGGCAACACCGGCTTGGCGATAGGATTGCTTATTGTCATGGCTGTCACCGTGATCGTCCGCCAACTGGCAGAGCCTAAAATTACTGGTAATTCCATCGGCGTGTCTTCTGCCTATCTGATGCTTTCCTTTGCCATTATATCGTTATCCATTTTTGGGTTGGCCGGATTAATTCTGTCTCCCATTCTGATCATTTTGCTCAAGGAATTGTGGCAACAAGGCTATCTACAGCAGTGGATTCGGTTTCCGACTGAGGAATTTGACGAGCCTCCGTTTATCGTCAAAATTCAGGAGGAGGAGCGTGCAGCTACTCGCGGAACTCAGGAGGATTGAGCTAGCAGATCCATTACTTGACCGAACAGTGCTGTAGCTCGATTTGCAGCATGTGTTGAAGCATTCTGTACAAGAACGGCAACCGCATAACGGGGCCGCTCTACCGGACCGTAACCAACAAACCACTGGTGATTTACGGGGTGACCGTTGTTTAAAGCTTGGGCCGTACCCGATTTGCCGGCCAGCTTCCATGTTCTATTACGCAAGGAGGCGCCTGTACCCTGCGCCACGACCTGTTCCATTGCTCCACGAAGTGCATGAGCCGTGAATGTGCGAATCGAGCGGCTGCCTTGGAGTAAAGGAGCAGCGTGAGCAGGTAACTCCAGCAAGGTGCTTCCGTCTGCGTAGCTGATGCGTTTTACGATCCGCGGTGCATGTACATGGCCATCGTGCAGCAAGGTAACCATGAGGTTGGCTGCTTGAAGAGGCGTCACCAGCACATCACGCTGACCGATAGCAGTCTGTACACGTACGCCCGGATCAGACGCATTCGTATGGGAGCCGAATACGGCTCCCTTTTCTTCATGATCCAGCGGTCTGAAATGAGGTAGACCTGCCAGGTTCCGATCCTGCCAGCCCACGGTTCGACTCAATCCCAGTGCAGAGGCTGCGGCCTGAATTTGCTCAGCGTTAAGCCGTTCGCCAAGATGGGCGAACACACTATTACAGGATACGGCAAGCCCTTCCTCCAGGTTCAGGGTTCCGTGTCCTTCTTTTTTCCAGCATGCCAATCCGTACTTGCCATAGGCTCCATGACAATGAAATTGCTCCTGCGGTTGGACCACGCCTGATTCGAGTGCAGCCGCTGCCGTAACCAATTTAAAAATGGAACCAGGCGTGACCGCTTTGAGGGCACGATTAGACCAGTCTGTTTTTTGCTGTGGATCAACATGACTGGGATTATAAAAGGGACGAGACACCATCGCCATAACATCTGCATTGCCAGCATCAAGCACAACCACTGCCCCTTCTGCCAAATGATTAGATTCTGTCAGCTTCTCAATCTGTTCCTGTAACGGGAGATCAATTGTAGTCTGTACCTGTAATGGATAGTGACCATTGGATGGAGCAGTGACACGAAGCGGCACATGCGTCAATGGACGACGTTGCGCATCTACATACCGAGAGACGAATGTCTCACCAACGCCGCTTAACAGCGGCTCCAGTGTTCTTTCCAGCCCAGCTGCCCCCATCGGCAGTTCACCTGTTCGTTCACCACGTTCATATAGAAAACCAAGCCATTGTCTGCCATTGGGCAAGTCCCTATAGCGTTGTGCATACGGTACAAGCTCTATGAGCGAAGGGGCTAACTTCAGCAGTCTGCCCGCTTCATTCCGATGAATTTGTACGGGCTCTCCGCGTCCATCCCGCCATATGAGCGGGGATTGCAGTGCCTTCCAGCGTGTCAGTAGTTGCCCTTTGCTTGTATGCAGCAGCTTAGCCAATTCTTGTCCATGCAAAGCTGCTCGGCCATCTACATCGGGAAAAAGCACTGGCGTCCATACGACTCCTCCAGTCAGGGGTTGCCCGTATCGGTCTGTAAACTGTCCACGCCCAGTATCGATAGCAATCCCTTCCTGTCTTTGACGGGCTGACATTTCTTTAAGCGAACGTCCCCCATAAAATGACAAATGAATGCCCGCTGTCCCCTGGATCCAAGCCAGTCGGAACAATAAAATCAGCAGCAATGCCATGATTCCCAGGGCTACATATGCAATTCGACGTTGACGAGTGAAACTGCTATCACGCCTAGACACACTCATCCTTCTTTCATCATTTTTCCAGTAGTATGTCCGATGATGAAAAAAGAAAACCCACTCAACATGTAATGTTGAATGGGTTACCGAATTATTGAAAGCTAGTGATGTCTGATTCTGGGCTCCAATCTAAAATTTCGCCTAACGAATAATAGACTGTTATAAAAATAGTCATGGCTAGAACCACCCAAGCCAGTTTTGTGTTTGTATTCATAATCCGCTTTCCCTCTTGTGAGATTGTAAGGCATACCTACATCAAAAAACATAAAACCGCAGGAAGTAGTAAACACTCCTGACTTCCGCGGTTTTGTAACATCTACACTGTAAATCTTGAAAGCTGTTCTTTCAAATTTACCGATACCCCTTCCAACTGATCAGACAAGCCTACCAGCTGATTGCCAATATTGGCCTGCTCAGTACTGAGAGAAGCGACTTCCTGCGAAGTAGCGGAGGATTGCTCAGCTACCGCGCTTACATTGGTCATTGCCTCGGACAAAGTAGTCTGCGATTCACTCAAATGATGAATGGAGGCGGTGACTGTTCCTAACCGAAGCGCGAACTCTCCCATTTGCTGTTGCACCGATTGGAAAATGTCCGTCGTTTCTTGTACGGCACCCATCTGCTCCCGGAATAATGGGTACACTTCAGATAATGCCTGCACCGTTTCATTCATTTCATTAACGATGTTATTAGTGATTCCAGTAGCCGTACGAATGGCTTGACGTGATTGTTCAGCCAACTGACGAACCTCATTGGCTACCACCATAAAACCACGTCCGGCTGTTCCTGCTCGCGCTGCTTCAATGGTCGCATTCAGTGATAAAATGTTCGTTTGTTTAGCAATATCCTGCAATACGTCCAGCACCTTAAAGACATCGGAAGTTGTCTGTTTCAGTTCATCTACTTTGCCCACTAGAGCATGCGTAGTTTCTTCTGTAACTTTAGTCTTGCTTAATAGATTTTTCAGTTGAATTGTCCCTTTTTCACTGGATTGTTCAACTTCTTGTGCGACCAAACTCATTTCATAATTGGAAGTCATCACCGTGTCCATTTGCTGTGATATATTCCCAGTAAGCTCGCTGCCACGTTCGGCCTCTGTTGCCAAACTGGCGGCGCCATGAGCAATCTCTTCTGTGGCGGCCGCAATTTCTTTGGCAGAAAGAGCTGTCTTCTTCGAGGCATCGCTCAGTTCCGTTGCTGTATTCAGTACCTCCTGTGCTGATGCATTCGTCTGTTCTACCAGCAGTGTAATTTGCCCCATCATCGTATCAAAACTTTCAGACAACTGTCCAATCTCATCCTGTGCCTTATACTTTGTTCGAATTTGCAAGTTGCCTTTGGCACCCTCAATCATTAAATCCTTTAGGTGTGTCAATGGGCGAGCCACAAGACGTACCATCCACAGACCAATGAACAATGCGATCAGTGCCGCTACCGCAGCAAATATCCAGGTTGTGGTAAGGATCCCCTTCGCGTCTCTCACCAATTCAGATACAGGTACTACACCCACGAGAATCCACTTGGAAGTTCCCAGTGTATTATGAACTGTAAGCACACTTTGCTTTTTGCCATCTGCTACCTGCTCCATAATTTGATTTCCTTCGACCCCTTCAAGCTTGGAAACGTAATCCAACTTTGTCTTTCCTCCTGCCAAGCTCTCATTGTTAGAGCCTACAAACTCCCCCTTGTCCGTCACAAGGCTAATCATACTACCTGAGCCCAAATTAATACCTTTCAACTCGTCCTCCACCGCACTGGCCTTTAAATCCATAACCAGAACATAAGTCCCTCCTAACCCGGACATGCTGTTCATGGAGCGTGCCAGACGAAAGGTCTTGCTGCCATTGTCATTCACCTGCGTAGGGAGCCAAACCATTCCCTTATTTTTTAAAATATCCTTAAACCACTCTTCCTGCCGTACATCCTTTTGTGTTCCGGTACCCATTGCAGCTAAACTGGTTTCTTCCGGGTACAAGTACAATGAATCAATCGCTTTATTTGTAAAAGCAATATTCGTTAATTTCTTGTTTACTTCGCCCATAGCAACAAAAGATGCAAAGGGATTCTTATCTTGCTTAACAGCCTTTTGTAACTGATCGCTTAACTCACTATCAAAAAACACCTGTGTTGAGGTATCTTGAAAGCGCTCTAAAATAATATCAAGCTTTTCTGAAGTTTGCTGAACTGTTTGCTGATACGCAGTAGCTGCGTTTTGTTCAATCGTACTTTTAGCTCTGTAGTAAGAGAGCATCCCCAAGCTGACCACGAATAACATAATGGCAGCAAAAAAGATCAGAAACAACTTCATTCCAACCGATCGGATCGGATTATAGTTTTTGACCAAATGCATAAAATCCTTACTGTATCTTTCAGGCTTAAGTAAACGCTTTAATTTGTATGTGCATTTACGTAAGACCTTAGCTACCCGGGGAGTAGCCTTCGAAGACATCACAACCGTCTGCTCCCCTTTGTCCGTTGTCACTTTACTTCCTTTCAAGCCCTTCATTTGGTCCGTTTTCTTAGGTTGCCTTTTTGCTGCATTCCCCTCTTTTTTCCGAAAACCCATTTCTCTCACCTACCACCATATAATTAGTTTCTTGTTCCACGTCATCCTTTATGTATCTATTATCTATATAGTCTCTATCGGAACTATTCGACAAGGAATGTAGCTTTCCTTCGAGTACTAACTAAATTTTGTGAAACTTTTTTCCTAGAAAACTATTCAAAAAAAAGCCTCTCCAACCGATAGGAGAGGCTTTCGAATCTTTTAACCCGTGACTTAAGGCTTATTTACTTCTTTTTGCGCATCATATCAAAATACGATACAGGCTGATCTACCTTCATTTTAATGCGTTGAAGCGGATGACGTGCAGCATCTAATTCGTTGCCTTCCTCATCCCAGATCGTGCCGACCGTTTGTTTGAAAAACGTTCCGTTCGGACCGAAAAATTCGATTTCATGGCCTGGTTTAAAATGGTTACGTTGTTGAATCGTTGCAATGCCGCTTGCAGCATCGTAATCCATGACCAATCCGGCAAAATCATAAGGAACTGCTTTTTCTTCCGGCTCATAAATATGATCCTCATGGTCCGGAGTATCATAGAAAAATCCTGTATTCAACGGACGATTGGCTGCCTTATTAATTTCTTCAATCCATTCTGGTTTGAGTACATAATTTTCAGGATCAGCCATATACGAATCAATTGCTTGACGATAGACATTTACGACTGTAGCCACATAGTGAATGGACTTCATACGTCCCTCCACTTTAAAGCTGTCTACACCGACATCAATCAGATCAGGAATATTTTCAATCATACATAGATCCTTGGAACCCATAGAAAAAGCATTATCGCTCTCTTCAAACAATGGAAGCTGGTTAACGCCAAGCTGGAACTGTTTTAGTACATTGTTGTCCTGCGCCTCTTCCTCAGATATCCAGACCTCACCTGGGCGGGCATCTTCAAACAAATCATATTTCCAGCGGCAAGACTGACAACATCCTCCACGATTAGAATCCCGGTCTGTAAAGTGATTGGACAACACGCAGCGACCAGAGAATGAAGAGCACATCGCACCATGGACAAAAGCTTCAATTTCGATATCCACATGCTTTTTAATTTCTTCGATTTCCTCCAGGCTAGTTTCACGTCCAAGTACCACACGCGGCAGCCCCTCGTCTTTCCAGAACTTTACCGCCTGCCAATTCAGCGTGGACTGCTGTGTACTCAAATGCACTTCCAATCCAGGAACAGCCCGCAATGCCACGGATACAATGGCCGGATCAGCGACGATAACGGCATGAATTCCTACTTCATACAGATTGCGCAAGTATTCCTCAATTCCGGCAATATCTTCATTGTGGGCATAGATATTAGTCGCCACAAGCACCTTAGCACCATACTTGTTGGCGAATTCCACACCTTCACGCATTTCTTCAAAACTGAAATTATCGGCGTTAGAACGCAGACCGTATTTTTGTCCACCAATATATACAGCATCCGCGCCATAGTGAACGGCAAACTTCAGCTTTTCCAGATTTCCGGCAGGAGCCAACAGCTCTGGCTTATCCAGACGATTCCGTTTACCTGTATATTTTCTCGTTTTGGTGATCGTTCCCATGACGTTCCCCCCTCTGTACATTCATTTTTGTAATTAATAAACCTGCTCTTTGTAGAAAAATCCGAAGGAAAGTTCCCGTTCAGGGTCTTGAAGACGGCGCACCTCATCCAGCCAGCTTTCCTCATAGACATAAGCATCCGGATCGGCTATATAACTGTCTATTGCTTTACGATAAGCACGGACCACTGCTTCATTATAAGCTGTAGGTTTCAACAAGCCCTCAATCTTAAAGCTATGCACGCCTGCCTCCATCAGAATATGCAGGTCTTCCATAATACAAAAATCATCCGAACTCATAATGTGTGTTCCGTTGATATCTTCGTAAATGGGGAATTTCTCTTCCTGCCGCTCTGCTTCAATCAGAAACAGGCCGCGTTCTCTGCCAAGATCTCCTTCTACCGTGCGACCTTGGTGCAGCATATAGCTTTGAACAAGCTTACGCTTGGAGTGATAAATATTGGTCATTCCATGAACCTGAACCTGTGCTTCTATGTTCAACTTTGGAATCATTTCTGTAATTTCATCCATGCTGAGCTCACGAGCCAAGATGACACGTGATGCCCCTTTTTCCCCCCAATAGTTGGCGGTTGCGAAGTTGGTAGAAATCATCTCTCCGTTCCAGAAGAGCTTCAGATGAGGAGCATACTCCTTCACAGCCATGAGCACTGCTGGATCATTAAACTCAATCGCATCTACGCCGCATCCAGCTATAGTTTGCACATACTCCGGCAGAAGTGGCAATAGCTCGTTCGTCATCAAATTCGTCATAGAAACATATACCTGCGCCGCATGCTTTCGTGCTTCTTCCACAACCTCACGAATTTGGTCGGGTGTAAAATGTCCTGGCAGTCGCATGCCAAAACGGTCATCTCCTATAAGCAATGCTGTAGCTCCTGCCTCCAGCATATGGCGGGCATCCTCCGGAGAACTGGCAGTTGCCAGCAGTTCGGGTTTGTAAGCCATAGGCTCACCTCCTAATTTGTCTTACGGTTACTTATCTGAATGTTATGCAAATGTTCCTTATACGTTTTGGCAAATAAATGTTTATGTGTCCCATCTTTTTTGGTCACATAAAATAAATAATCTGTAGATTTTGGCTGTAGGGCCGCTACTACTGATTTTAGGCTGGGACTTGCAATCGGTCCAGGTGGAAGTCCCTGATGCATATACGTATTATAAGGACTTTCTACAGCCAAATCCTTGTAATATAGTCGTTCCTTTTGCTTGTCCAGCATATATTGAACTGTAGCATCAATTTCCAGCTTTTTATCCTGTTGAAGACGATTATAAATAACGCCAGCTACGATAGGCCGCTCATCATCTACAACCACCTCGCGTTCTACCAGAGAAGCAACCGTCAGCAGCTGATGCAGCGTTTCACCCCGTTGCTGTAACCCAGCATCCAAGTCAGAAATGGTATCCAGACGTTTTTGCGTCTGTTCCAGCATCGTCTGAATGATATCCTTGGTCGTGCTTCCCTTTTTCAGTTCATAGGTTTCAGGGAAAAGGTAGCCTTCCAGCGCATAGCGAAGCCCCGCCTGCTTTGGTATGTCCCGCACTAGCGCGACGTCAAAAGCGGACGGATCGTTGGCCAGCTGCAAAAATTGCTGCCGGTCTGCCAGGCCTTCCTTTTGCAGCTTATCAGCCATCTGTCTAATCGTAAAACCCTCCGGGATTGTAAACCGGATCATTTCCTCTTTGACTACGTCCCCAGCCGATAGCTTGGCAATCAGCTGATCAAAGGTCGAGCCAGGCTGCGCCTCATATTTTCCAGCTTGAAATGCGTTTCCTTGCTGTTTAAATTTTACATAAGCCTTAAACACGAGCGCACTACGTATAAGTCCCTTTTGCTCCAGCGTATCTGCAATAGCCGATGTTCCCGTACCCTTTACCACCGTAAAAGCAACGGGTTGTGTTTTCGGCTGAACAGGCTGCATGGCATTCCATATATAGAGGATTGCACCTACTGCTATACAAACAAGCAGTAGAAGCAATGTAAGCATCCTTGTCCTTCGCTTCACATCCACCCAACTCCTTCACAGCCAAAAAGGGCGGACTGGTCTCCGCCCTTTCAGGTTTGATCTCCTCGTTATCCAGACTTACAGCTCTTCCGGCAACGTAAATTCGTCGTACAGCTCGGAAATATCTTCCCACTCATCATCATCTTCGATGGTGGTGATGGAGATTTCGCCGTCTGTGGATGAGCTTACATGATATAATTCATGTTCGCCAGCAGCAGCCCCAGGTCTACGCAATACAGCGTACCGTTGCTCGCCCACCTTGAACTCTGCTTCCAGCTCCATGCGTATCGCATGACCCTGTTCATCCTGCAACTCTAAATCGCCATCAAATGCTTCCTTCAAATCAGAGGTCCAACTCAGGTCTTCACGTGAATAGCTCGTCATTTCCCGTCTTCCTCTTCTTCTTCCTCTACAAATGTATTAAAGGTCTCTTCGACGATTTCCCATTCGGCATCGTCTTGGATCACAAACAATTTAATATCATCGCCTTCTTCTTCGTAACGGAAGGCGTACACATCGGACTCATCAGCTTCAGGGTCCACTGGCGCAACCATCATGTACTTTGATTCAGAACCATCTACCTCAAACTTCATAATGACCTCGAACTCTTCCTCGTTGCCCTCGTCATCGGCAATATAAATAATTTCCGGCTCTTCTTCCATACCCACTTGATTTTCAGCCATTACGAAATCCCCCTCACCTTGTACTGTGTGCGTCCAAATAATTTTGCAAGATCAGGCTTGCGGCCAGCTTATCTACCACCTGCTTGCGTTTTTTGCGGCTGACGTCGGCCTCCAGAAGCGCACGCTCTGCCGAACGCGTCGTCAGCCGTTCATCCCAAAGGTGAACGGGTAAACCCAGTAACTCCTTGAGCCGGTTCGCAAACTCGATGCAAATCTCACCGCGTGGACCCACGGTTCCGTTCATATTTTTCGGCAAGCCTACAACAACCTCACCAATTTCATGTTCACGAACCAAATTTGCAATTTTACCGAACTCGCTGTCGTCACCGCGTCGTTCTATGACTTCCAATCCTTGGGCGGTCCAGCCGAAGGCATCACTTACGGCGATCCCAATTCGGCGATCCCCGTAATCCAATCCCATTACTTTCATGCCTGTCTCCTAACGGTGCTTAGCGAGATAGAAACGAACCAGCTCTTCAATCAATTCATCGCGTTCTTTTTTGCGCACCAGGCTCCTAGCATTATTGTGCCGTGGCACATAAGCCGGATCACCGGATAACAAATACCCGACGATTTGATTGATCGGATTGTATTCCTTTTCTACCAACGCATCATATACGGTCAACAAAATCTCCTGAGCAGAAGCTTCCTTCTCATCCGCCTTGACATTAAATTTGACCGTTTTGTCCATGGAATCCATTGTTGACACCTCGCTTCCACAAAACATGTGTACATGTTTATGCCAGCTTATTCTTTTATATCATACCATAAGCAAAGCCCTTCAAGGAAATGTCTAAGTCCGTTTTTTTCCAAAATCCCGCAAAAATTATCGAACTTTATCCTTGTGCAGCTGCTGACACCAGTTCATGTGCACGTTGAAGCGCTTGGTCCAGCTTGCTGGCATCCTTACCCCCGGCTTGCGCCATGTCAGGTCGTCCGCCGCCACCGCCGCCGCATATGGCCGCAATTTCTTTTACGAGCTTACCTGCATGAAGTCCTGCTTTGGTAAGTTCAGCCGGGACAGCAACGACAAAATTAACTTTGTCGTCCATTGCAGCGCCTAATACCAGCACAGCTGTAGGAAGCTTACTTTTCAGCTCATCAGCAATAGCACGAAGTGCATCCATGCTGGAAGCCTGCACGCGTGCAGCCAACAACTGTACTCCACCAGCCTGCACGACCTGATCTGTCAGCTGACCCGCCTCAATAGCACTCAGCTTGCTTTGCAGTGATTCATTTTCACGACTGAGGTCTTTAATTTGTTGCTGCAAAGATTCAATGCGTTTTGGCACCTCGGACAGCTTGGATTTGACAAGTCCAGCTGACACCTTCAGCAGCTCTAATTGACCTTCCATATATTCAAAACCAAAACGTCCGGTCACCGCTTCAATACGACGTACTCCTGATCCGATGCCGCTCTCGCTTACAAGCTTGAACAAGCCAATTTGCGAGGTATTGCTGACATGACATCCTCCGCATAGCTCGATGCTGTAATCGCCGACTTTAACGACTCTTACGATGTCACCATATTTTTCACCAAACAGCGCCATCGCTCCAAGTGCCTTGGCTTCATCAATCGGTTTCAGTTCAATAGTTACATCCAATTGGCTCCAGATGGCACGGTTAACCCGCAGTTCAATATCTGCCAGCTCTTCTGGAGTAATACTACCAAAATGAGAGAAGTCAAAACGCAGACGCCCAGGTTCTACCAAAGAACCCGCCTGATTGACATGGTCACCCAGCACTTCTTTAAGCGCTTTGTGAAGCAAATGCGTAGCCGTATGGTTTTTCTCGATTTCACCACGCGAAGCCTGATCAACTTCAGCTTTTACCGTATCGCCTACGTTCAGCTCACCAGCCTCTACAACGACCTGATGTACATGCTGACCTTGCGGCGCCTTGAACAGCCCTTCGACTTTCGCCGTTACCGTTCCGCCACGCAGTAAGCCATGGTCACTGACTTGCCCGCCGCTTTCGGCATAGAAAGGAGTCACATCCAGCACGACCTGACAGGACTGCCCTTCACTAACACTATCCACCAGCATATCATTATATACAATTGCCACAATTTTGGACTCGGTTACGAGGTCATTATATCCAACAAAATCACTTTTAACCGCCAGATCGGACAAAGCTCCACCCTGTATCTTCATGCTGGCATTGTCTTGATGAGCATCACGCGCACGTTGACGCTGTTCCTGCATTGCTTCGTCAAAGCCTTCACGGTCTACTTTCAAGCCCTGCTCGTCCGCATAATCCTCTGTGAGATCGAATGGGAACCCATACGTATCATACAGCTTGAAAGCATCTGCTCCGCTAATGACATCGCGGCCTTCGGCCTTTGCCTGAGCACTAATCTCAGCCAAAATGGCTAATCCGTCTGTCAATGTTTCATGGAAACGTTCTTCTTCCGTTTTAATCACCTTGATGATGAAATCACGCTTGTCCACGACCTCAGGGTAGTATACACCCATGATATCTCCAACAGTTTCCACCAGTTCAAACATAAATGGACGGTTCATGCCGAGCATTTTTCCATAACGAACAGCCCGGCGCAGCAAACGGCGAATGACGTAACCCCGTCCTTCATTGGAAGGAAGTACACCGTCACCAATCGCGAAAGTAACGGTACGAACATGGTCAGCAATGACCTTGAGAGCCACATCACTATCCACATTGTCGTTATATTTAACGCCTGCCATTGCAGCTGTTTTTTGGATTAATGGCTGGAAGATATCGGTATCAAAGTTGGAATCCACATTTTGCAAAATGGATGCAAAACGCTCCAAACCAGCCCCTGTATCTATATTTTTATTGGGAAGCGGCGTGTAACTGCCATCTTTGTTATGGTTGAATTGTGAGAATACGAGGTTCCACACTTCCAGATAACGCTCATTTTCTCCCCCTGGATACATTTCGGGGTCTGTCATGTCGCTGCCGTAGGCTTCGCCACGATCATAAAAAATTTCCGTACAAGGGCCGCAAGGGCCTTCACCGATATCCCAGAAATTGTCTTCCAGTTTGATGATACGTTCAGCCGGAAGTCCGACTTTTTCATTCCACAGCTTGTACGCTTCTTCATCCTCAGGATATACCGTTACAGCCAGACGCTCTGGATCAAAGCCGATCCATTTCGGGTCCGTCAGAAATTCCCATGCCCATGTGATGACTTCTTCCTTAAAATAGTCGCCAATGGAAAAATTACCGAGCATTTCGAAAAACGTGTGATGGCGACGCGTTTTACCAACATTTTCAATGTCGTTCGTCCGAATACATTTTTGCGAGTTGGCGATACGTGGATTTTCTGGTTTTACACGTCCGTCAAAATAAGGCTTAAGGGGCGCCATACCCGCATTAATCCACAGCAGGGAAGGATCTTTGTGTGGAACAAGCGGTGCGCTTGGTTCAATCACATGTCCTTTGCTTTCAAAAAACTCCAGCCATTTGGAGCGGATTTCACTAGCTTTCATATAAGTAGCCTCCTAATTATGGTGTCACTGGTTTCTGGCACAGGCCATAAAAAATAGAAAAACGCCCCTGAACAGATCAGGGACGATTGTATCGCGGTACCACCCTGGTTATCGTCGTCCCCTCTGTACGAAATGCTACATGTGCAAGCGCACACCAACATCTGCTTAACGGACGATCGATCGCCTTGTTTTCACTGGTAACGGGAGCATCCCGGCGGGTTCAGCCCGCACTCCGAAATGAGCTTTCCCTACTGGATAAACACATTTAAACATACTCAATTCAGTATATCCGTGTCATTTAGCCGTGTCAACGCGATTTCAGACAGCAGGTATGCGGGATAGAGACGAAATTAGATCGTTTTTCGCTTCACGTAATATGCAAAAAAATGCTGAAGCCCTACCTTTAGAACCGCCATCACAGGAACTGCCAAGATCAAGCCAGCAACTCCCGCAATTTCCCCACCTACTAGCAGAGCGAAAATAATGGATAGCGGATGCAGATGCAGCGTGCGTCCCACTACCTGAGGAGAGATAACATTACTCTCTAGTACCTGAATACAGGCATTAACAACTACGACTAAAAGCACCATTTTCAAGGAAACGGTAGATGCCATAATTACTGCTGGTGCAGCGCCCAAAAAAGGACCCAAATACGGAACAATATTAAAAATAGCCACCACTCCGGCCAGCAGTAGCGCATAAGGCATGCCAATCAGCATATATCCGATATACGCCATCACTCCAATAATGACGCATACCAGCAGTTGGCCCCTGACATAGTTGCCAAGCGCCTGATCAATTTCCTTAAGCACCGATACAATCGCCTTACGACGAGAACGCGGGAGATAAGATACAATCGTCCGTTCGAACACGTCAAAGTCCTTTAAAATATAAAAAATGAGAAAAGGGACAATGAACACATTGAACAGTATGTTGATCATTCCACCGATGTTGTCCATAAAGGTGGAAATCCCAGTAGCCATCCGATTCTCCAGTTGGAAAAACCATTGATTCATCCCTGTTCGCACCCCTTGGGGCAAAATACCGTTGTCCATATTCGTCATGAGTCCCTGTGCATGTATAGTCAATTCAGGCAGATGCTCATTCAGCTCATCCAGTTGTTCAATGAACATTGGAATCAGATTCATCAGGATAACAATAAGACTGGCCAAAAACACAGCGTAAATGAGCAGTACTGCTACACTTCGAGGCACCTTTCGCCCGCCCAGCATACTGACTACAGGGTTAAGTACATAGGAAATGATCATCGCTACTGCAAATGGAGCAATGATTGTTTTCAAAAATTCATACAAATGCAAAAACAAAGGTCTCAGCAGCCAGATAAAATATAGAATAACAAGCCCCAGCAGCGTCCATATGCCATACCGGAACAGTCTATTTTTCGTTAATTGGTCCATTTTGTACCCCCTTACCGGACTAGCCTCCTTTAAGTATATGCCTGTACCTCTACTTTAATCCTTCCCGCCAGACTGAGCTGCCCCATAAATAACCATTGTAAAAAAATGATGAAAACGAATGAAAACAATAAACAAACACAATCAATCTGACGATATAAGTACAAAGCACTATACTAAGCTTTCACATTTCTGAAACATCGGGGGTCGTTACATGAATTTAAAAATGAAGCTTATTCTCCTCTTCACTTGCATTGTTATCGTTGCAGCTGGGCCTTTGTCCGTCATTAGCATGACCAGTGTAAAAAATCAGGCCAACCATGATATCCAAGAGCTTATGAACAGCAAAGCTTCCGAGACCGTCAATCAGCTCGATGGATGGACAGGTGGCAAAGCTGAAATTATTGAAACGTTAGCTGCGAGTCTGGAATCCAGCGATATTTCATCAGATGCCAAAATAGTATCTCTGAAAGCAGCTTTTCAAAATTATAAGGATCAAAATATTTCCAACATTTATGCAGGCTTTGAAGATGGAGCTTACTGGGATGGATCTGGATGGTTTGAAGCCAATTATGACCCTCGCACACGTCCGTGGTACAAGGACGCCAAAACCAAGGGAGAAATGTATTATTCCTCACCCTACACTGATGCAGGCAGCAATGACTTCACCATTTCCATTGCCAAACCTCTCAAGGATTCCAACGGCTCGATCACCGGAGTAATCAGCGAGGATATTATGCTGAACGATATGACTAAAATGATTAAAAGCATAAATCTGAATGGATTGGGCTATGCATTTCTGATTGACCAAAAGGGAGTTGTGATCGCACACCCAGACAGCAAGCTGGCCGGTAAAA
The DNA here is from genome assembly GCF_050482105.1 of Paenibacillus jamilae. Taxonomy (GTDB): domain Bacteria; phylum Bacillota; class Bacilli; order Paenibacillales; family Paenibacillaceae; genus Paenibacillus; species Paenibacillus jamilae_B. Next base: position 121,193 of record NZ_JBCNHI010000033.1, read on the forward strand.
ATCTCAAGGAAACCCCCGAATTAGGATCATCAACCGCGGTCCTGCTCAGCACAGCTTCGGGAAAAACAGACTATAGCTACAACGGCAGTGACCGTCAGCTTTATTTTAAAAGGATGCCTAGCACAGGCTGGATTGTAGGACTATCCATTTCTAAAGATATCGCTTTTCAGGAGTATTACTCCACTCGTAATCAGTTGATTATTACTGTGGCTATCATTTTAGTTGCTGCTATGCTGCTGGCGATCTGGGCGGCCAACAACTTTATCAAGCCGATTCGCAGACTCCAAGCAAACGTTAAACGGATAGCTGAAGGCGATATGACTGCTCGTGTGGATATTAAGGGCAAAGATGAGATCGCCAGCCTGGGGACAGATTTTAACCTCATGTCTGACAATCTATCTCACCTGTTGCGCAAGGTATCCGATACAGCTAGCGATGTTAGTTCCGCTTCCCATGATATGCATCAACACGCTAAAGATACGGGAAGCATTGCGTCACAAATTTCCAGTGCAGTTCAGGAGCTGGCTCAAGGAGCGAGCGACCAAGCAGAAGCCGTATATTCCGGTTCTGAAAAGCTGACACACATGACAGGCTCCATCAATCAGATTGGTGAAAGTGTTAAATGGACCCAAACTGCCGTATTCGAAACGGATTCTGCCGTACTCGCCGGATATGAAACAGCAGAGCGTCAAGCAAAACTGGCAGCCGAGTCCAGACAAACGACTACTGCAGCAGGAGAAGCGGTAGATTCGCTCACGCTGAAAACTCAGGATATTGAACGGCTAGCCGGAGCTATCCACGATATTGCCGCACAAACAAATCTGCTGGCTCTCAATGCATCCATCGAAGCAGCACGGGCCGGGGAACACGGACGAGGTTTTGCTGTCGTCGCGGGAGAAGTGAGAAAGCTGGCCGAACAAGCGGGCAGTTCCAGTGACAATATTATGAGTAAGCTGGAAGAAATTAAAATTGCGGGAGTACAAAGCGCAGAGGAAATGAAGAAGGCTCTTGCTGTAACTGTAGAACAGGAGCAAGCTGCTATTGCAACAAGACAGGCATTTGAATCCATACGTGGTGCCTCTCAGCATATGCTTGCCCAAATTGAGGACGTTTCTGCCGCTGCAGAACATCTCCGTGTGAATGCTGGACATATTTCCGATGTCATATCCAGCGTTGTCGCTGTCTCTGAGCAAAGCGCAGCCTCTACCGAGGAAGTAGCTTCCTCCGTGCAAGAACAAGGTCATGCCATGAACAAAATTGCTGACCTTTCTGCCAAACTTGATTCTCATGCAGACCTTCTATTAGAAGAGGTCAAACGTTTTAAATTATAAAACTAGCCCATTTTCACAAAAAAAGGATACACAAAAGAGGGTGCCCCTAAGCCAATAGACCGTTGGGACACCCTCTCCATTTTTTATCAAGCATGATCCAATCCATTAAGCTCTATTTTTAAGCATTAGATGGTAGATCACGCTTCTTCGTAAGCAGCCTGTCCACTTCTTGTGTCAAGCTTACGAAGAAGCGTGAATTTGCGGCAAGTCCTGTTGTGCCATCTCATCTCCAAAGAATAAGTCGTCCAGCGAACTGAGCGTTCCATCCTCTTCGACTTGGTAGACAGACATTTTTTCACCATTCACCTGAAGTTCAATAAAGCATCCCCAGCAATAAAATTGATGGGAGCCAATCTTGCCAATATCTTTGGAATTACAATTCGGACATCTCAATAAACTCACCCTATCCATTAACAGAATATATGGCTTTTTCCAAACGCTGCTCGCTTAACGGGGGAACCATAACAGCATTTTCCCCGATGGACATATCTTCGGTGCAGGGCAGCCATTTCCGCCCTTCTATAATATCCGATACAAAACCATCGCTGATTTCCAAGCCTATTATGTTATTGCCCATTTCCTGGTCAAAATAAACATCCGAGATGTGCCCGAGCATAAGCCCTTCCTCTGTTAGCACAGAAAGATCCTTCAGTTTACCGGGTCCAAGCAAGTACGTATGTTGTATATCGTGGGCCTCCGTTTTACGGACGGCCTGCTGATTGCGAATCATGATCGCATCCTCACCATAAGCAACGATGTCATCCCAAGCCACCATTTTGACATGAGATGAAAAAAGACCTTTACCTTCTAGCTCAATCCCTGTAATTCGCCAATCAGCTGTCAGCATAAAGTCATGTATTTTGCCAATCTGCTTCCCGTCTTCTACATCAAAAACGGCAAGTCCGATCATATCTTGAAGTTTCATATATGGGTCCCTCCTCATTCTGCAATCCGAACGAAGGTGCGATCGTTTTCCTACATGCCTGTCAGACCTTGCTTTTCGTTCATGCAATGAAATGGAAAACCGCCCCTCCCTTCTTACTGAAATACGGAGAAATCCCTAGTTCCTAGTACGCAGCCGCTTCCATATGGTTTCAATTTTCTTGGCCGTGTATTCCATTTCTTCCGTAGTATTACCCAAACCGAAGCTAAAGCGAATCGCTGAGTTCAAAACATCTTCAGGAAGATCCATCGCCTGCAACACATGCGATAGCTCTAAAGACCCCGAAGTGCAGGCTGATCCGCTGGCTGCTGCAATTCCCTCCATATCGAGATTCATCAGCATAGTCTCTGTACCAATGGCAGGAAAGCTAATATTCAGCACATTAGGCACAAAATATTCAGGATCACCATTGACTATAAACTCACTACTGCCCAGAGAATCTTCCAACGCTTTTAGCAGCGTCTGACGAAGAGCGGTATCGTGCGCCCCACGCTCCTCTATGGAAGCATTGGCAAGAGTTGCGGCTTTAGCCAGCCCGGCAATGCCAGCGATATTTTCTGTTCCGGCACGGCGCTTCTTCTCCTGAAGTCCCCCATGCATTAGCGGCTGAATGCGTGTACCCTGACGAATGTACAATGCACCCACACCTTGCGGTCCGTTAATCTTATGTCCAGACACACTAAGTAGGTCAATCGGGAGGTTCCCGCAGTCGATGGATATATGCCCGAAGGCTTGAACTGCATCGACATGGAAAATAATACTACGTTCTCTCGCAATCTGTCCTACTTCTTGGACCGGCTGAATGACACCTACCTCATTGTTGGCATACATCATGCTGATTAAAAAAGTATCCGGGCGAATAGCTGCCTCTATATCCGCAGGATTTACACGCCCAAAACCATTGACTGGGACATAGGTCACCTCGTATCCCGCTTTTTCCAGCTCATCGCAAGCATGAAGCACAGCGTGGTGCTCAATCGCGGTTGTAATGATATGACCGGAAGTGCGGCCATCTGCCGTAGCCGTCCCAAACAGGGCCAGATTATCACTCTCTGTCCCTCCGCTCGTAAATATGATTTCTTCAGGCTTACAGCCCAAAGAGGCCGCAACGGCATCCCGCGCAGCGCTGACGGTGCGCTTGGCATCACGGCCAAAGGCATGAACGCTCGAAGCGTTGCCGAATTGGCCGGTCATGATGTCCATCATAGTCTGCGCAACCTCAGGATGCATAGGAGTCGATGCGGCATGATCCAGATAAATTCTGTTCATGTTATCCACCTCAAATATAGAACATGTAATTATCCAATTCATCATGTTCTTGGTATGTGATCAAGTCCTTAAGTGTAGTAGAATCAAGCACTTCAGCAATGCTATCACGAATTCGCAGCCAGAGCTGGCGTTTTGCCGGATCGTCTTCTTCCGTAAAATCGACTGGAGAAATCGGACCTTCCAGTACACGAATGATGTCTCCTGCTGTTACGCCTGACGGTTCATTCGCCAAAATATAACCACCATAAGCACCACGGATACTTTTTACCAAACCTGCATTACGCAAAGGTGCAATGAGCTGTTCCAGGTAATGCTCTGATAGCTGATTTTTTTCGGCAATACTTTTCAAAGAAGTTGGACCTTCGCCAAACCTGGCTGCAAGCTCCATCATAATGGTCAGGCCGTAACGGCCTTTCGTTGATATTTTCAATTGTGGCACCTCTCTTATATTAACAATTCCGTTAAACACGCGGAATAATTGGAGTTGTAAACCTCTCTATTCCGATCCTAACCCTCAGCTTATGTTAACATATTAGGGCAGGTAAAGGGAAACATTACGGTAACAATCTTAAAAAAAGTTGCTTTCGAGCGATTAGGAACAGAATTAGCCCGTTTTATGTAGCTTTCTTTCATCGTTCGCCGTGTCGTTTATTCGTCCAAACATCGTAACTTATTATCGTTTATGTTACAATAGGTGGGTTCTACAACAATATTGAAAGAATTGGGTGATGACCATGGCAAAAGCCAATCATGAAACCCGTGTCGTCGTCGGGATGTCCGGTGGCGTCGACTCATCCGTTACCGCGCTGCTGCTAAAGGAGCAGGGCTATGACGTAATCGGCATCTTCATGAAAAATTGGGATGACACGGATGAATTTGGCCGTTGTACGGCTGAAGAGGATGCGGAGGATGTGCGCCGTGTCTGTGAACAGATCGACATTCCTTACTATACAGTTAATTTTGAAAAAGAATACTTCGATAAAGTATTCTCCTATTTTCTTGATGAATATAAAGCTGGACGCACACCCAATCCGGATGTCATGTGCAACCGGGAAATTAAATTCGGCGAGTTTCTGAACAAAGCGCTGGATTTGGGAGCAGATTATGTTGCTACTGGACATTATGCACGGGTTGTGGAAGAAGACGGCCGCTTTACTTTACTGCGTGGTGTGGACAGCAACAAGGATCAGACTTATTTCCTGAATGCATTAAGCCAAACACAGTTGTCGCGAGCCATGTTCCCGATCGGCCATCTGCCGAAACCAGAAGTCCGTAAAATCGCAGAAGCTGCGGGACTTTATACAGCCAAGAAAAAAGACAGCACAGGCGTATGCTTTATCGGTGAACGCAATTTCAAAGAGTTTCTGAGTGGATATCTACCTGCAAAAGGTGGAGATATGGTGGATATCGCTACGGGTGAAGTCAAAGGACGCCACGATGGTCTGATGTATTATACACTGGGCCAACGACAAGGCTTAGGCATCGGCGGCTCAGGTTCAGGCGAGCCGTGGTTCGTAGCAGATAAGGATCTGGAGAAGAACATCCTGTATGTGGTACAAGGTGATCGTCACCACAGCCTGTATTCCACCGGCCTGATTGCAACAGATGTGAACTGGATTGAAGGTGCAGATGCACGTCCATCCGCTGAATTCCGCTGTACAGCCAAGTTCCGTTACCGTCAGCCTGACCAACAAGTAACTTTACAATGGCTTGCAGATGGAACCGTACATGTCGTATTCGATGTACACCAAAAAGCCATTACCCCTGGACAAGCTGTAGTATTTTATGACGGGGAACGGTGTCTAGGTGGCGGAACTATTGATAAGGTTGAAAAACTTCAGCCCGAAACGGTTTGAATGAATAACAATTAACATTGAATAGCCGTAATAAAAAAGTCGTCTCTCCTGATTTGGGAGGGGCGACTTTTTTCTGTTACATGTTTTTAGCCATGTAGGGCTTCTTTAGATACAGCAAGCAGTATTTCTCTTATTTTGCGGTTTATTTTCCATTATCAAGTAGAACTCCTCATCCAAAAAAACTATGGACTTCTAAAATGAACACTAACTTATTCCCTCTGTAATTCTTTCAACTATTTCTTTATCAAAATCGTCGAGTTCAGACATTAACAGCTCGTACTGTTTTATAGATTCAGAAGTGTTCAATACTCGAAGTACGGCAATACTATAGTGTCCAAGCGTATCAATACCAAAAAGCTTATTTACCTTAGGGTCTCTGAACTGGCTAATATGTCTCAATTTTTCGATTATTTTCTCATTGCATAGTTTCTTTTTAGCGATCTGACTCATTGCATTCAACTGTACCTGATTATGCTGGATATCCAAACATTCCACCAATTGATCGTCGCCTATTTTTCCCTCTCGTATTTCTTTCGATAAAGTAAGTAGCTTCATTTTGTTATCTCCCATCAATCTAGTTTAACTGGCCCATAATTCTCTAAAAGATACTGCCGTTCATCCCTGTAATTATTCCAAAGCTGTTCTGCAAGGTCCTTATTTCCAATCCTCTCTGCTTCTTTTATCTCTACCATATAGGCTCTAAGTTCCATGATAATCCTATTTTTGAATTCATATGTTACATCCAAACTAGGAAAACCTTTAGCTTTATCATCAAGAAAATGTTGGTACTCATGCCGCAGTGCACTAATTGAAGCATCCTCATATATATTCAATTGCCCAGGCTTCCCTGATCCTTTGGGGGCATACGCCATAATGTCTCTATCTAGAATCCTAACTTCAACTCCGGCTCCTTGCGTATTCTTAATAATGGTACTCCACTCTTCTGGATGAGAAAGTCGTCCGGGACCATATATATCCCTAAATGGATCAGCATCATTCTTACCTAACATCGTATCAGATAAACGATTCGATGTCCCTTTAACTTCAATAGTAGCCCCAGATTTCACCTCATATTTTAATGACGAGCCCAATCCAATCTTAGGTTTAATTACTGAACTGACTCCCCCAAATATTCCCGCTGTACCGATCATGTTAGCCCAATGTTCCTTTGACCATGCATTTGTAGGAAACATTGCTTCTCTGATTGTTCCATGTACACCAAAAGTCCAGAAGTTTAAAAAATCATTCCCTGAATCAAACTGCTTGGATGCACGCTCTGCATATCCTTGATACAAACCTTTTGGAATTCCAAACGTCCAATAGTCTAAAAATCCACCTACAGAGTCATAGCGTTTTTCGTACCTGTCCTCCGCAGCAGCCATAAAATCCTCACCAAGCTCTACCAAACTATCTGCTGATTTTTCCAAAGCATTTCTAGTATCTGGAGTAGGGATAGCACATGAATTAGGTGGTGGTGGTAAGCAGCTTGAATCAATATTACCTGCTTCCCGCAAATCAGCTAACCTGAATTTATCGGCATGACGACGCAATTCTTTTGCAATAGAATCTGTCAGTGTAACAAAGTCATTCATATTCTTCTGAGATGTTTGGAAACTATAATAGAACTGCTCTTTTGTCACTCCATCCCAGAATCGTTCCATAGATGAAATTTGTTGTATTAAATTGATATTCATTTGGGTCACTTTTTGCTGTGCAAGTTCGAATTGCTTGGAGATAGTCATAAGCTGCTCAGGTGTTACTTTAATAGTTGTCATATTATACCTCTGTTGAAAGTTCGTCAGGACATAATAACACTCTTCAAATTTATGGAGAACCATCTTAATTCCTAATTGTTATAAGAAAGATTCACCTTATTACCTATGCCTAAAGACTTAAAACTTAACTTATTAATTGTTGAACCTGAAGAAAATTTCGTGACCAGAGGCATCATCAGTAGAAAAATCGCTAATAAAGACTATACATGAGAAATTTTTGATAACGTTCCGATTTGGGTATATGATGTAGACAGATCGTTACTTCAATTGAAAAGGAGCGTGCCTTTATGTCTGATTCATTAGGAATGCTGACACCAGGTAAGAAAGTTTCTTTGAAAGAATGGGACCCCAAGGATACGAAGAATATTAAAAATAAAGAAGAAATCCGACAGGAAACAGAACAATTGAAGGAACGCTTTGCCGAATTACAAAGTAAATTATTTACAGAGAAAAAACAAGCCGTTTTGTTTGTATTCCAGGGTATGGATTGCAGCGGAAAAGATGGAGTGATCAAGCAGGTGTTTTCCAATCTTAACCCCGCAGGGGTCACTGTACACAGCTTCAAATCACCTACGACTGAGGAATTAAGCCATGATTTCTTGTGGCGTGCTCATACTGTTACCCCAGGACGGGGATATATTGCAGCGTTCAACCGTTCTTATTATGAGGATGTGCTGATTACACGAGTTCACGGACAGGTATCCGATAAGCAGGCCAAACAAAATATAAAGCATATCAAGCATTTTGAACAGTTGTTGCTGGATAGTGGTGTAAAGGTGGTTAAAATCTTTTTACATATTTCAAAGCAATTTCAGTTGGAAAAGCTGATTGATCGGATTGAGAAGCCACGCAAAAACTGGAAGCTTGATCCGAGTGATTTGCAGGAACGGAAATTTTGGAAGCAATATACCCAATACTATGAGGAGGTACTAGAGCTAAGTGCAACCAAGCAAGCACCTTGGTATGTTGTTCCTTCAGACAATCGTTGGTACAGAGATTATACTGTACTGCGGATAGCGGTCCAAACGCTAGAGGAAATGAAGCTGTCTGACCCTGATCCACGACCTGAACTCAAAGCCCTTTTACCTGAATTATACAAAGAACGAGATAAAAAATAGTTAAATAAGCACAGCACTAAGCTTCCGCCCTCCTATTCATGGCTGATAACGCCTTGAGTAAGGGAGTGGAAGCTTTTATTGTGTGCTTACCTGTCATTATGAAAATACTTACAAGGTATAACTGACCCTGTACCCGATAGCTGCAGCAATAACTCCTACTATTACAGAAGATAATATATACATAGTCATACGTCGGTACTTTTTATGTTCCATCAGTTGAAGAGATTCATAGCCGAATGTGGAAAAGGTGGTGTAGCCGCCACAAAAACCTGTTCCGAGCAGCATCCAGAGTGCAGGAGACAGATGGTGCTGTGTAAACTCGCCATACAGCCACCCTAACAGTAATGAACCGCTGATATTAATGATCCACGTCCCCCACGGAAATAACGTACCCAACCTTTTTCCGGCCCACATGCCAAGCCTGTATCTCGCTATGGTACCTACCATCCCACCTGCTGCCGCCCACCAAATCATAAATGTTCCTCCTTAGGGGCAACCTGCGTCATTTTTGTGCCTAAATGGATACCTGCCCACGTCAAAAACAAGCCTCCGCCTACACTCAGCAGCAGGTACAACACAGCCGTCAGCATGCGATCGTGAACCGTGAGGCGTACAGCATCCACCGTAAAGGTGGAAAAGGTAGTAAATCCCCCTGTAAAGCCTGTTCCGATGGCAAGTCGCCAGCGGGGGTTGATCCGCCATGATCGCAAGGTCACCGTAAAAAACCAGCCGAGAAACAGGCAGCCGAGCCAATTCATTAACAGCACGCCAAATGGAAAGTCTGCCCCAGCCGCAGGCAATAATAATTGTATACTGTAGCGAGCAGAGGTTCCGAGTGCTCCACCTGCTGCGACGAATAGTACGTCTTTCATTTCTTTTATTCCCTTCTTCGCTCTTGCAAGATCATAGTGCACTATGACAATATCGTACACTTCGTATATTAAAGTCACACATATATTAAGACTGCGACTCCCGCCAACGCTGATTTTGCCTGATTTTAGACTCATTTCCCTGCTCAGTGGCCTGGTAAAAGGTCTGGTCTGCTATCGAATCGGGCAAGTATTGCTGTCTCACATAGTGATTCGGAAAATTATGCGGATATTGATAGCCAACATGGCCGAGTTTTTCCGAGCCTTTGTAATGTGCATCGCGCAGATGCAGCGGCACCTCAGCCGATTTTATATCGTCCATGGCCGACATGGCCCGTGAAATCGCCGTGTATACGGCATTCGACTTGGGACTTTCCACGGCGAACAAAATGGCCTGTGCAATGTTCAGTTTGGCCTCAGGCCAGCCGTTATTGCGGTAGGCTTCAAGCGCACTGACCGCTTGCACCATCGCCTGCGGATTCGCCAGGCCAATGTCCTCACTGCTCGCTGCAATGAGGCGGCGAATAAAGGTCATCGGGTCCATGCCGAGCTTCTCTACGGCATACAGGAACCAGAACAGCGCCGCGTCGCTGGAACCGCGAATGCTTTTGTGAAAGGCAGACAGCACGTCATATTGTGTGGACTCGTCTGCCTTGACAATCGGGCGGCGGATGGATTCCTCTGCCACTTCCAGTGTCACATGAATCGTGCCGTCTGCCAGCGGAGGTGTCGTGAGCGCCGCCAGCTCCAGCGCGTTCAATGCACGGCGGATATCGCCGTTCGCCATGGACGCGATGTGGTCCAGTGCAGCTTCGTCTACCTGAAGCTGCATATAGCCGAGCCCCTTGTCCGCATCGCTCAAGGCGCGGCGCATAGCAGCCAGCGAATGCTCACGGGTTAGCGCTTCAAGCTGAAACAACGTAGAACGGCTCATTAAAGCGCCGTTAACGTAGTGAAAGGGGTTTTCCGTCGTGGCGCCGATAAACACGATCGTTCCCTTTTCCACCGCAGGCAGCAATGCATCCTGACGCGAACTGTTAAAACGATGGACCTCGTCAAGAAACAGAATGGTTTTTTTGCCATACATCGATTTATTCGTCTGTGCACGGTCAATGACTTCCCTTACATCCTTCACAGAGGCTTCTACTGCATTTAGACGCACAAAATCACCTTGCGTATGTTGAGAAATGATATGTGCCAGGGTCGTTTTACCGCATCCCGGTGGTCCGTACAGCAATATAGAAGAAACCTGATCTGCCTCTATAGCTCTTCGCAGCAGCTTACCCGGACCCACAACATGCTCCTGTCCAATATATTCATCCAGCGAAGTCGGACGCAGGCGATCTGCAAGCAAGCGATTGTTTGGCGATGACTCCTGGGAATATGAAAATAAATCCATTTCATTCACTTCCTTATGATTTATGAACGAACACTTGCTTTTTCATTGAAAACATGTCCGCCCATACAGTTAAAAGACATGATAATTCAATCCATCTACTGCATTTAAATGATTATAAACCGCTTCTTATTCTACCATATCGGTTAACAGGTTGCAGATAGCCTGGTCACGGTATAATTGTAGCCTTTCATGTGATTCAACTAAAAAAGAAAGAACAGCCTCGGACGAAAAATGAATTTCGTGGCTGTTCTTGGGTCGGTATGCATACAGCGTTCTATTTACTCCGTTTGCGCCTGTACGTAACTTGGAAGTGGGCCGTCATGCAATAGCCATAGCTCATGCAGTGCACGCGTACATCCTACATACAACAGCTTGGCATCCCATGTCCGTTCTCCATAATGATCCTGGTCAGCATCGGCCACAATCACTGCATCGAACTCCAAACCTTTGGACAGGTATACAGGCAGTACAGACAAGCCGCCTTCATATTGCTTTTTACCACCGTCAATCAAATGGACATCCAACCCCGCACTGGTAAAAACCTCATGCAGCTCTGCAGCTTCTTTTAAGGTACGTGTCAGTACAGAAACAGTACGATACTCCTTGGAGGAAAGCTCTTTTAGGGCGGTGAGCAAATTTTGCCCACGCATTGACGAGTCGTAAGACACGGTACGCACCGGATCACCGCTACGAAACACCGGAACCGCTGTAATACCGCCACGTACTCCCTGCTCCAAAATAGTATTTGCAAATTCTATAATTTCCAAAGTTGATCTATAACTCCGTGTAAGTGCAAAATACCCCGTGTGTTCAGGCGCAAAAAGAGAACTCATTTCCTCCCATGCATGTACACCGCGATACTCATGAATGCCCTGCGATAAATCGCCCAGTATTGTAAAGGAATGCCCTTTTACGAACAAATCCAGGAGGGCGATATGAAATGGTGAAAAATCCTGCGCTTCATCAATGACCACATGGTCAAAACGTTGAGATGATTCTACCTCATGAATCAGCACGTGAAGATACACCAACGCAGTCAGATCCTCTTCACGGATGATCTGATTTCGCAGGTCTGACTGTGTGGCCTTAAAGATGGCAGCCGACAATGAAGCCTTCATTTCCGCAGCGGTCTCGGCAGGTAATCCTTTAGCTGCCTGAAAAAGCTGTTTATAAAGCGTCAGCGCGTCATATTGGGGCCACTTTTTGGCATATGCCTTTTCCCGAGATCCGGCTTTTTTCTTCCGTTCCTTGAGCGCAGCCGCAGAAGGTGACTTTTTCAATTCCATTTCAATCCAGCGATGGACTCTTGCCAGCACACGTTCCTTCCGTTTTGCGAGCGGATAGGGCTTATACTCCTCATTGAACCAATTCAAGATCTCAGTACGCGGTAACACCGCCCCATCCCATGGTGAAAAGTCGCCCTCAGGCACCGAGATAGGCTCCAGTCGTTCCACAAAATCCTGAAGCAGCTTCATAAAATGAACCGACCCCTTAAACCTACCCGGCGCTTCATCCATAGATTCCGTTCTCAAGTTGCCACTTTCAAACCAATAAGATAACGTTTCGGCAGGATCTGCCAGAGGTAAATCCAGCCCCAGCAAACCCAACGCCCAATCTGCAAATGTACTTTGCTGTATATTTCCGACCCCCAGCTCTGGAAGTACATCTGAAATATAATCGAGAAACATATGGTTTGGTGCGAAAATAACCATTTTATCTGCCGACACCTGATCTTTGTATTGGTACAGCAAAAATGCAAGCCGATGCAGCGCTACGGTTGTCTTGCCACTGCCCGCTACCCCCTGAATAACGAGGGCTGTATTTTTAGCCGCGCGGATGATCTGATCCTGCTCCGCTTGAATGGTAGATACGATATCCCGCAAACGGTTATCCTTGTTCTCTCCCAAACGATAAACGAGAAATTCATCGGAAACGGCAGGCTCGTCACTTTCACGATTGTACGTATCGGCGACCCGTTCCAGGATTCTTTTCCGAATAACAACGTTGCGCTTCAGATACACCAAGCCCTCGACAGTTCCCTCAGGAGCTTCGTAGGACGCCGTTTCCTGACCACCTGTAAACGAATAAAACAAGCTGGCAATCGGTGCACGCCAATCAATCACCAGCGGATACGCTGACGTTTCTTCACGCTCCACCCCGATCTTACCGATATAAAGTGGCTTGCGCTGCCCTCTACCGCGCTCGTCAAAATCCATACGCCCAAAATAAGGCTCCTGCGAGCTTTTGGCCAAAGCCTGGCGTTTCTCTTCCCGTGCGGATTCCAGTACTTGCTCCGTAAAGTCATGCCCAGTGTACACTGGCGTATTGCGTAGCCGTTCCAATCTCCGATCAATTTCCTCCATAGCAAGCGACAGCCTGTGCTGTTCTTCTTGATAGGCACTTTGAAACTTATTCTCCATTTCAGTTACCTCCTAAGAATATCAAGTCTCGATTTCTGCATCTTATCACGTGCCCCGACACAAAAAAAGGAAAGTAAGCGTAACACATTTGACCATAAAAATCCAACCTTATTTCCTAATACGTCCATTTCCCTGCCCTTTTACAAAAGTATGGAGCTTTTCGGCACCAGTGGAGCGGGTGATTTTGAATCCGAAGAAGCTGAGCAATCGGCGGATCAAATCACACGCATAATGGCCTCTAAAGCTCCACCTTATCTCCCATCTCCACAAACTGCTTTTGAGCCAGCTCACGGTACACCTGATGATTCTCTAATAACTCGGTATGGGTTCCTGCACCCGTTACATTTCCCTTGTCCAGCACGATAATTTGATCGGAATGGACCACCGTAGACAATCGGTGTGCAATGACAATTGTCGTACGCCCTTCCATCAAGTTCGCTAGTGCCTTCTGCACCTCATGCTCGGACGAGCTGTCCAGGCTAGAGGTAGCCTCATCCAACATGAGGATGTCAGGACTGCGAAGAAGCGCACGCGAAATGGCGATCCGTTGCCGCTGACCACCAGACAGCTTCATTCCCCGCTCTCCCACCTCCGTATCATAGCCTTGAGGTAAATCCATAATAAATGCGTCGGCATACGCCATCATGGCAGCTCGTCTCACTTCTTCCAAATCAGCTTCGCGCCCTAAGCCATACGTAATATTATCCCTGACCGTTCCGGTCATCATTGAGCTTTCCTGTGATACATAACCAATTTTGGAGCGCCAGGAGGACAGTGTATATGATGATATCGGTTCGTCTCCATAACGAATTTCCCCTGTATCTGGTACATAAAAGCGCTCCAACAATGAAAATAAGGTAGACTTCCCACTTCCGCTCGGCCCCACGAATGCTGTCGTCTGGTTAGCCGGTATTACCAGGTTTGCCTGATGAAGCACCTCTTCCCCTTCGGTATACGAAAAAGCAACGTCACGAAACACAATATCTCTGCTCTCTTGTGCCGCTTCCTGCTTCAGCTCTAGCGGTTCCTCTTCATGGTCTAAAATAGTCTGAATCCGTTCAGTGGCACCAACTACTTTTTGCAAACGTGAATATAGGGTCGTGAATTGGGCCATCGGTGTAATTACCTGAAACAGTAGCAAAATAAAGGCTACCAAATCACCCGCAGTCAGTACACCTGACGCTACACGAACACCGCCAACACCCAATATAATAACCAGCACAGCAGTCAGCAAAAAGGTAGAGATGGGACCTACCAGGGCCAAAATACGTGACTCCTGCAATCCAAAGCGGAACATACGGAAAATGCGATCCTCCCCAGCCTGTGCCTCTCTGCTTTCCGTTCCATAGGCCTTAACCAGCCTGATTTCGCCGATAACCTGACTCAGCACTGAGGTCAGATCTGCCATCTCATCCTGCTGTTTTTTGGAGATACGGTACATTTTTCTGCCTACCGGAAATAAAATCAGGGCTGTTAGCGGAACAATGGTCAGAATAATGAGCGTCATCACCCAATCCAAATAAAATAACAACGCAATACCACCAATAATCGCAATCACATTAGAGATCAGATTCACAAGATATTCGGTAATTAAGTTCATAATCAGACTTGTGTCATTAGTGACGCGGCTCATCGTATCTCCTGATCGATTCCGGTCAAAGTATGGAATGGGTAGAGATAAAATTTTATGCCATAAGCGTTTGCGCAAATTAGCCACTATTTTATGTCCGGCGTAGTTCAACATATAAATCGAAACTGCCGAAGCCACTGCTTGGAGTACAAAAGCGCCAATCAGACCGATAATGACCATACGGTTTAGGGAAGAAAAGGTCAAGCCATCAATCAACCCTTTGGTCATCATCGGTACGATTAAACCAGCAATCGTCTGAATTAATGTCAGAATCAGGGCGATGGTCAGAATGGCCTTGGGCGGATGCGCACTCACAATCAATTTGATAAACCGACCCATGCCAGCCTTATCCGGTCTTTTACTCGACTTTTTCTTCATCCAGTCCTCCTGATCATCTTGCTGCACATGATGTTCTTTTTCCATTAAACCATCAACCTCGCTTCCTGTCTGACCATTCTTGTTCAAACAACAACACCCGCGCTCTGCGCGGGTATGAACAGTACAACCTATCTTCGAGTTTACTACACCAGAGAATGAAGCACAAAATTAGCCACAAACAGTATAGAAATGATATATAACGCGACAGGCACTTCCTTGCCTCGTCCAGCTGCCAGCTTGGCTACGGGGTATGCAATAAAACCAAATGCCATCCCATCTACAATACTGTAAGTAAAGGGCATCATGACCATGATCAGAAACGCAGGGAACGATTCGGTAAAATCACTGAAGTCCATCTCTCTTACGTTTTGTACCATCAAGCCTCCGATAATGATTAATACAGGCGCAATGGCACTGTCAGGAATATAAGCCAACAACGGTATAAAGAAAAATGTCGCACCGAATAAAATTGCTGTTACCAGCGGTGTCATCCCTGAACGTCCTCCTGCGGCAATACCAGCCGTCGACTCCGCAGCGGCTACTGCGGGACTGCTACCTAAAATACCGGCAAAAATATTGGTCACCGCCAACACACGCAAGCTATTCTTAAAAGCATCCGGTCTTCCAATCATGTTGGTCTGTGCAGTAATCATTCCAACATTCTCAAACAACACAATCAGTAACAGCAAAAAAACAGCGATCCAGAAGGCTACTGAGGCGATACCTGAAAAGGAAAGCTCCCCAAACAATTGCCCATACTGTCGCACCGTTTCAGAGGTTCGTACCGTGCTTGTTGGTTCTACAGCTCCCAGTACGTATGCAAGCCCAGTTCCTGCCAAAATGCTGATGAGCAAACCGCCCTGAACGTTACGCACAAATAATACAATTGCGAGCAGCAACGTTACACAGGCCGTAATTACCTTGGGATCATTAAAATGACCAATAGCCACAAAAGTCGTTTGATGTGCAATCACGATCCCGCTTTTTTGCAGACCGATAAAGGTTAAAAATAGACCAATACCTACGGTAATTCCATGTTGCAAATTGTGGGGAATCGCCTGGCTTATCAGCTTGTACAATGATGTAAATGCCACAATGGCGAAAATCAATCCTGTGACGGCAACCACCATCAACGCTTCCTGCCAGCTCAGCTTCATGGAATGTACGAGCGTGTAGGTAAAAAAGGCATTAATCCCCATTCCTGGTACAACGACCATGGGGGACTTTCCGCCAAAAGCCATCAGTAGACAGCCGATCATCGATGTCAGCAACGTCCCGAGCATTGCCCCTTGTAGAGGAATCCCGGCATCTGCCAAAATAGTTGCATTAACCATAATAATATATACAACGGAAAAATAAGAAATGGCACCCGCGGCCAATTCCTTTTTCCAGTGATGCTCGGGCTTGAAACCGAGACTTCTGGACCATAGCCCATCCTTCATACCAAAACCCTCCAGCAAGTTGTTCAATCTGTTTGCAGTAAGCGCGTTTTTTCCAAACAAAAAGAGCTGTAGCCTACTGTGACACCAAGTGAAGTGATGCACAGAACTACAGGTCTTAAAGTGAATACCTACTACTGTAATCTATAAATGTACTGTCATGCTACTTTTCCAGCTTACACACCAGCGCGCTCTAACAAATCCTTCACGGCCACACTCACCATGATCAAGCCTGCTACCGGAGGTACAAAAGCATTGCTTGCAGGCGGTTGCTTTGCCTTCCGGATTTCAGGTGCGTTGGCAGGTACAATTTTCTTGGTGATTTCTTCGCGCGGCTTCATTGGCTCCTCATCAGAGAATACAACCTTGACGCCTTTGGTAATGCCTTCCTTGCGCAGCTTGGTGCGGATGACACGGGCAATCGGGTCCATTCTGGTCTTGGAAATATCGGCAACTTGAAAACGGCTTGGGTCCATTTTATTCGCAGCACCCATACTGGAGATCATCGGAATTCCCCGTTTCAAGCATTCTTTAATCAAATGAACTTTGTAAATAATCGTATCCGAAGCATCCAGCACATAATCCAGATCGTACTTGAATAGCTCCTCATATGTTTCTTCTGTATAGAACATGTTCAGTGCAATTGCTTCACATTCAGGATTAATCAGCTTCACACGCTCAACCATCAGATCAGCCTTTTTTTGACCTACTGTTGTCGTCAGCGCATGAATTTGACGATTAATATTGGTAATATCTACGACATCCTTATCAATCAAAATAATGCGTCCAACACCCGTCCGCGCCAGCGCTTCCACTGCAATCGAACCGACACCACCGATACCCAATACAGCTACCGTGCTATTTTTCATAACCTCCAGACCTTCCGTCCCGATGGCCAGTTCCGTGCGTGAAAATTGATGCAGCATATGGTAATCCTCCCTCACTGGTTTAAACTCTAAGCTGGAACTCCAGCATACAAACCACGAACCCATTATCCATAAAAGGGTAACGGGTTCACGGCATTCTGTAATCTATTTACATGCCAACAGATGGCAGCTTGCATTTGCAAAATCCAACGCTTGTTTTAAGCTTTAGGTGCAACAGGCTTTGGAGCAAGACGAATATGGAGCTGATCCAATTGAGCTTGATCCACTTCGGCTGGTGCATCCATAAGCAGGTCTGTCGCGCTGGCTGTTTTCGGGAAAGCAATCGTTTCACGCAGATTTGTACGACCTGCAAGCAGCATGACAAGACGGTCAAAACCGAAGGCAATACCACCATGTGGAGGCGTACCATATTCAAATGCATCCAGCAAGTAACCGAATTTATCCTTCACTTCTTCAGGCGGCAGGTTGAGCGCTTTGAACATTTTCTCCTGAACTTCACGTTTGAAAATACGCATCGAGCCGCCACCCACTTCGTAGCCATTCAGCACGATGTCGTAGGCCTGAGCACGAACTTGACCTGGATCTGTGTCCAAGAGGGCCAAATCTTCTTCCTTCGGACGAGTGAACGGATGGTGCTCCGCAACATAACGTTTTTGTTCTTCGTCATAGCCCAGAAGCGGGAAGTCAACAACCCAGGCAAATTTGAATTTGTTATCGTCGATGAGCCCCAAATGACGGCCAATTTTCAGACGAAGCGCGCCCAAAACATCAGCAACTACTTTTTTATTATCCGCAGAGAACAGCAACAAGTCGCCTTCTTCGGCTCCCGTACGCTCTTTCAAGGCTTCGATTTCTTCCGGTGTAAAGAATTTAACGATCGGCCCCTTGAATTCGCCTTCTTTCACTTGAATCCAAGCCAAGCCCTTTGCTCCGTAGCGTGCTGCAAAAGGACCCAGGTCATCAATGTCCTTACGACTCCACGTGCCACATCCTTTGGCATTAAGAACTTTAACTTCGCCACCCTTTTCAATTACGGAAGCAAATACTTTTACCCCACTGGTTGCCACGATATCATTAACATTTATCAACTCAAGACCAAAACGCAGGTCAGGCTTGTCAGAACCATACTTGTCCATTGCCTCTGCATGTGTAATCCGTTGGAATGGGGTTTCCAGCTCTACCCCAACTGTTTCTTTGAACAATTTCACCATTAGACGCTCCATCATAGGCAGCAGGTCATCTTGTTGCATGAAGGAAGTCTCAATGTCGATCTGCGTAAATTCAGGCTGGCGGTCAGCACGCAAATCTTCATCACGGAAACAACGTGCCACTTGGTAGTAGCGCTCCAGGCCACCCACCATCAGCAATTGCTTGTACAATTGTGGTGATTGCGGCAAGGCAAAAAATTCGCCTTCATGCACTCGGCTAGGAACCAGATAGTCACGTGCACCCTCAGGGGAGCTTTTCGTCAAAATCGGTGTTTCCACTTCAATGAAATCTTCACCGTCCAGGAAGTCGCGGAATACTTTTGCTGCTTTGGAACGCAATTTCAATGTCTGATGCATTTCCGGACGACGCAGGTCCAGATAACGGTATTTCAAACGCAGTGACTCGTCTACTTCTACGCCGTCTTCAATGAAGAACGGAGGTGTTTTGGATGCATTCAATACTTCGATTTCAGTGACACGCACTTCAATTTCACCTGTAGGCAGGTTCGTATTGATCGTTTCTGCATCACGTTTGACAACAGTCCCAGTAACCTCAAGCACATATTCGCTACGAACGCGGTCTGCAATTTGCAGTGCTTCACCGGAATAAGCCGGATTAAACACGATTTGTACAATTCCACTACGGTCACGCAGGTCTATAAAAAGTACGCCCCCCAAATCACGACGGGTCTGTACCCAACCGTTCAATGTAACTGTTTCTCCGATATGCGCATGAGTCAATGCGCCGCATTGATGACTCCTTTTCATAATACACACTCCTGTTTATGTTTAGTAGTTAATGCTATATGACAGCCAGAGGGAAGCTCCCCCTGACTGATGTTACATCATGTTGTTTAGCCTAATTCTTCCACCAGTTGATCCAGCTTAACAGTACGTTGCTCACCGGTTTCCATGTTTTTCAGTGCAATTTCACCTTTAACCAGCTCATCGTCACCCAGAATCGCCGTATATCTTGCTTTAAAGCGATCTGCCGATTTCATCTGAGCTTTCATTTTACGCCCCAGATAATCTCGCTCTGCGGAAAAACCAGCTTGACGCAGCTTGAACAGCTGTTTGGTCACTTCCCTTTCTGCCGCCTCACCCAAAGCCACCATATAGATATCCAGCGACTTGGCTTCGTTCAGTTTGACACCCTGATGCTCCAAAATCAGCTGAATTCGCTCCAACCCAATGCCAAAACCAATCCCTGGCTGATCCGGTCCGCCCAGATCTCCAACCAATCCGTTGTAGCGACCGCCTCCACCAATCGTGTCAATAGCACCAATGCCTTCGGCTTTGAACTCGAATGCTGTCAGCGTATAATAATCCAGTCCTCGTACCAAGCGCGGGTTCACTGTATATTCCACGCCCATCGCATCCAAGTTTTGCTTCACTTTCTCAAAGTGGGTGCTGGATTCCTCATCCAAACTATCCAAAATCGAAGGTGCCCCGCTAAATTTGTCCTGATCATCTTTGCTATCCAGCACACGCAGCGGATTACGCTCGATGCGCGCTTGGCTCTCCTTGGTCAACGTATCCTTAATGGGCATCAGGAAGTCCACCAAATGCTGCCGATAAGCAGCACGACTGGCAGCATTACCAACGGAGTTAATTTCTACCTGTACCCCTTTCAGGCCCAGCTCACGACAGAACTGATACCCGAAAGCAATAACTTCTGCATCCAGCGCCGGGTCCATCGCCCCGAATGCTTCAATGCCAAATTGGTGAAACTGGCGCTGACGCCCAGCTTGTGGACGCTCATACCGGAACATCGGGCCAATGTAGTACAGCTTAGTTACATCCGGTTCCCCATATAATTTGTTCTCCACATAAGAGCGGACAACCCCTGCGGTTCCTTCTGGACGCAACGTCATGCTCCGTTTGCCTTTATCCTCAAAAGTGTACATTTCCTTTTCCACCACATCGGTCGTTTCACCCACACCCCGAACGAACAAATTAGTTTGTTCAAACATCGGTGTACGAATCTCACGATAATTAAAGCGGCGGCTAATTTCGCGGGCTTTTTCCTCGACCACTTGCCATTTTTCTACACTGCCTGGCAGCAAATCCTGTGTTCCCGTCGGTTTTTGAAAGGCCATTTACGTATCCCCCCGTCATTGTATTTCTTATAAAAACAAAAAATCCCTCGCCCTGTTATCATTAACAGGGACGAGGGATTGTCGTTTACAAATCACCCGTGGTACCACCCACATTCCGGAGTTTACCAGACCACTAGCATACAAATGACTCAGTGTCCGTCAGCATTACACTGACTCCGCTCATACGTATAACGCCCGTAACGCGCAGTACGGCTATTATGCAGGTGTGAATCTGCTGCTTGGCATATGCCGTGCATTACTCAGCAGATATTCCTCATTGTTCGCCGCCTGTTCTCGGGGAGGTCATTCGTCCGCTCATCAAGGGAATTTTTACAGCCTGGAAATTCCTCTCTGCGCTTGTTGGGTTCGGAGTACTTGGTCCCGTCATCAAATCATTTTTCATTATTTTATGATTTTAATGAACTGCTTCGACAAAGTCAAGATATTCCCCCTAGAATCAGACAAATAAGTCTTATAAAAAGAAAATAACCTGCGGAAACGGTCCGCAGGTCTAAAAGATATATCAAAAGGGGGTCATGCTGTTATTATAAACAACGAATATTAAGGAATGATGTTTCGAATATTACAATTGTATTACAGCCACTTTAGTGTGCCTATTTCCCTCAAATATCAACAATCTTGTGGCACTAGCTCCGTTTTTAATCCAGCTGCGCTACATAAGCACGATTGGAACGGAGCTTATAAATGATCTCATCATAATCGGCATCATTCACCTTGGCGGACAATACATATCGTAATTCATCATGATCGCCATTAATATACACATCTGTCGCACGGAGCAAACCGCCGTCATAATTCGTGGTGCCGTTCCGATCCTCATTCAGATCCCTTTGGGCTGTGCCAGAGTTAATCTCGTCATTCTTCGCATCGGGTAAAATATTCTCGCCATAAGCCCCTGCGGCTGGAATTACCGCACCCGCAGAACCTCCTGTGCTCACAGAGCCAGAATTGTTATAAGGGACCAACGGAATTAAAACTCTCGTCTCCCGACCGAGCGCCTCATCCAGAGCGCCTACTTCCAAATGTTCGGTTCTATAAGCTTGAAGCGAAGCTCTGGCACCCTCAGCTTCATCTTCTGTGCGAAAATAAGCCTGAATTTGTTTAGCCATATCAAATCCTCCTCGTTTGGGAATTGTACTGGCATAAATCTACGGAAGCATTCACCGTCAAATTACAGTGCCTTTAACAGCTCACGTACAAAGGCAGGCTCGTCCTTAGGAGTCCGAGACGTAATAAAGTTACTGTCCACGACCGCCTCACGATCCTCAAAATGAGCACCCGCATTAATTAAGTCATCCTTCAATGGTGGATAAGCTGTAATCGTCCGACCTTGTAACAAATCGGCACTCGCCAAAATTTGCGGTCCGTGGCAGATCGCACCAATCGTTTTTTTGGACTCATTAATTTCAGTTACAAATTTCAGAATATTTGCATCCAATCGTAAATTTTCCGGAGATGATCCACCAGGAATAACAACTGCATCGTAGTCACTTGATTTCACATCGGCAATGGCTTTTTCAATGGTGTAGCTTACTTTGCCTTGCTTACCGTTCACTTTTTCACCTTGTTTTAATCCAATAATATCAGCCTCATGCCCAGCCTTTTTCAGTTCTTCATAGGGAACTTTCATTTCGGAATCCTCAAATTGGTCAGCCAACAAGAATGCAATTTTACTCATTATCGTTCAGATCTCCTTTCCGGTTATCTCAGAGTGAGCTTAAAGTTAGGTTTGCTTGCCTACCACGCTTTGTTATTACCCGCTTGATCTGTGTTTATAACAATTCCAAGCAGTGAAAAAGAAAAAGGAGCCCATTGGCTCCTCCCTAATTTTACTGCTACATATTTTGTTTTTGACCTCATTATAACTACACAAGGCAACACGTTGTTAAAGCTGCATTTAACCAGTGGATTCCTGTTGTTACCTACGCGGCAGGGCACCGCGTCCTGGCTTGTCCACAGCTGTAGCAACATGCTGTAACAGCGCGTCGGTATTACGGGTAAGGCTGATTGCCTCCCGCATACTACCAGGATAAAGCAGCACGGCGCTTCGATATCCGTCCATTTTTGGGGTCTGACGCATAGCTTCGTCTCTCCTGTCACCCTTAAGGCTTTCCAGATGGCTAGTCACCGATCAGGATGACATTATGGTCCCTCTATATGGTTATTTTATTCTCCTCTGTTCCGTGCTCAGAACATGTCCAGAATGTAGGCCTATGAACGTTCGCTATCCAAAATCAACGTTACTGGGCCCCAGTTGGTTAATGAAACATCCATCATAGCTCCAAAGATTCCCGTCTCGACCTCAAGGCCCTTGGCTCGAAGCTGGCTATTGAAAAAATCATATAGCTTTTCCGCTTCCTCAGGCTTGGCTGCTCCCATAAAGTTGGGCCTTCTCCCTTTACGGCAGTCACCATATAACGTAAATTGTGAGACAGACAAAATGGCCCCACCGACATCCAGAACACTGTCGTTCATTTTGCCTTCAGCATCTTCAAATATACGCAATCCCGCTGTTTTATCCGCCAAATAAACGGCATCGGCTGCCGTATCTCCCTGACCAATACCAACCAGCAGCATTAATCCGGTTCCGATCTTGCCGACCACCTTTTGATTCACCGTTACCTGAGCGTCTTTACAGCGCTGAATAATAATCTTCATCGCCTATTCGCTGCTCCTTTACTTTTCCCCTTAAAAGGTGCCCACAGCCGTATCACGGCTCTTTTAACCCCTCCGAGTCTCGTGTACCCGAGAAGCGTTACAAAGGCTATATAAACCTACGTGTACACTTAACAAGTTATTGCATAATCCGGTGCACGGTGTATACATCCTTCACTCGCTTGATTCGTTCGACAACAGAATGCAAATGATCCGTGTTACGAATGAGAATTGTAATGTGAATCATTGCCATTTTATTTTTATCCGTACGACCTGTCACGGCTGAGAAGCTGGTTTTGTTCTCAGAAATGGCTTGAAGCACCTCGTTTAGCAAACCATTGCGGTCATGCCCTGTAATCTCAATATCAACGCTATAATTGACCTCGGCTGCTTCTTCCCACTCTACTTCAATCACACGCGCCTGATCTTCGCCCACACCCGAAGGAATATTCGGGCAATCGGTACGGTGAACAGACACGCCGCGCCCACGTGTTACGTAGCCGATGATGTCGTCACCTGGTACGGGATTACAACATCGTGCAAAGCGAACGAGCAAATTGTCGACGCCTCTGACGCTGACACCGTTGGTCGGTGCCTTTTTCCGTTCAGCCTGTGGTTTGTACTCCTTGACCTCGGTCGTCAATTCGATCAGCCGAGCCTCTTCTTGCTCCTTGCGCAGCTTCTCTGTCAGACGTGTACAGACCTGCGCTGCAGTTATACCGCCAAAGCCAATTGCAGACAGCATGTCTTCAGAGTCATTAAAAGAGAACTTTTGTGCCACTTCCTGAAGTTTATCCTCACTCATCCAGACCGATGGCTCAATATCACGCTTTCTTAGCTCACGTTCCAGACTTTCGCGTCCTTTTTCGACATTTTCCTCACGCTTTTCTTTCTTGAACCACTGCTTGATTTTACTGCGCGCGTGAGAGGACTGAGCAATTTTAAGCCAGTCCTGACTAGGTCCATAAGAATGCTTGGAGGTCATAATTTCCACAATATCGCCGGTTTTCAGCCGATAATCCAAAGGTACGATTCTTCCATTTACCTTAGAGCCAATCGTTCGATTTCCAACTTCGGTATGGATACGGAAAGCAAAGTCCAACGGAACCGATCCCGCCGGCAACTCAATGACCTCTCCCTTAGGAGTAAAGACAAACACAAGGTCAGAGAAAAAGTCCATTTTGAGTGATTCCACAAATTCCGACGCATCCTTCGCCTCGTTTTGCAGCTCCAGAATTTCTCGAAAAAAGGTGATTTTGTCCTCAAAATTCGTGTTATTCGCTCCGTTGTTTTCTTTATAAGCCCAATGGGCGGCAATCCCGAATTCAGCGGTGCGATGCATATCTACTGTGCGAATCTGTACTTCTGTAGGCTCTCCATTGGGCCCCACTACGGTCGTATGGAGAGACTGATACATGTTAGCCTTAGGCATGGCGATATAGTCCTTAAACCGCCCCGGCATTGGTTTCCACAACGTATGGATAATCCCCAATGTGGCATAACAGTCTTTAATGTTATCCACAATAATTCGAATCGCCAGCAAATCGTATATTTCATTGAATTGCTTGTTTTTCGTCGTCATCTTTTTAAACACACTATAAATATGTTTAGGGCGTCCAGACAAATCAGCCTGAATGCCCATCTCTTCCAGCTTCTCTCTGATACGCTGTATGACATTATCAATAAATTGCTCACGCTCTGCCCGCTTCTTATGCATCAAATTAGCAATGCGATAATACTGCTGCGGATTCAGATAGCGTAAAGCAATGTCTTCCATTTCCCATTTAATCGCAGAAATACCCAATCGGTTAGCAACTGGACAGAAAATCTCCAATGTTTCGTAAGCGATTCGACGCTGGCTTTCTTCCGATTGATATTTCAGGGTACGCATGTTGTGCAGACGATCTGCCAACTTAATGACGATGACACGAATGTCCTGCGCCATCGCAATAAACATTTTGCGATAATTTTCGTTCTGCTGTTCTTCCTTGGATCGGAACTGGATACGCTCCAGCTTCGTCAGCCCATCGACAAGCATCGCACAGGTATCGCCAAAATGCTCGCGAATCTGCGCCAAAGACACCGTCGTATCCTCCACAACGTCATGTAAAAGAGCGGCGATAATGGAGATGGTATCCATCTGCATATTAACGACGATATCAGCAACCGCAAGCGGATGCAGAATATAAGGTTCACCGGACTTACGAGTCTGGCCGGAATGGGCCTGCTCGGCAAAATCATAGGCGTCCCTGATGCGGATAAGATCTGCTTCTCTGGTATAGGCCCCGGCCTTTTTAAGTAATTGCTCTATCCCCATTCTGCTCTATTCCGTGTCCTTTCTATGCAAAATGGAACCCGCCGATCAATGTCGCGCAAAGGTTCCCTTTTAAAAGTGATTTCCTACAATTATGACGCTTAGCACGCCACACGTCAACTATTACAGGTTTGGCACTGTCGCATTATTTTGTCACACATGGATAAGTAAAATCACGATTGTTGACGAAATGAAACGAATTATATTGAAAAAATTACGAAAAGTAATTAATGTATATAAGAATAATTGAAAGAACTAAGGAGTGAAATGCGTTGCAACGCGAAATTCAAGTTAATGAAAAGCTTCCAGCAGGACCTGGGTTCCTGCTCAGCGTACAGCATTTGTTTGCCATGTTTGGCAGCACCGTGCTGGTGCCAAATATTTTCGGCGTCGATCCCGGCATGATTTTGCTCATGAACGGTATTGGGACATTGTTGTACATATGGATCTGTCGTGGCAAAATCCCTGCCTATCTCGGCTCCAGCTTCGCTTTTATCGCTCCCGTCAGTCTTGTGCTTAAAAGTAACCCTGGCAGTAATGGCTATGCAATGGCCCTGGGTGCTTTCATCGTTACAGGTATTATTTTCTGTCTCGTCGCACTGGTAATCAAATATGCTGGAACTCGTTGGCTGGATGTCGTTTTTCCACCGGCTGTCATGGGCTCAATCGTAGCCTTAATTGGTCTGGAACTGGTTCCCGTTGCTGCAGGCATGGCAGGCATTATTAATGCCGATCCTACTAAAGCCTGGACACCAGATCCCAAGACGATCACCCTTTCCCTTGTTACGCTCGGTGTTACTGTTCTGGGTGCGGTGTTGTTTCGCGGATTTGCCAAAATCATTCATATTCTAATCGGTATCGTGGTAGGCTATGTGCTTGCTTATTTCATGGGTATGGTCAATACGCAGGCAATTGCGGATGCTCCTTTGTTCGCCCATCCCGCAATTGCCACTCCTACCTTTAATGCCTCGGCTATGCTGACGATCCTTCCTGTTGCTCTGGTCGTCATTGTAGAGCATATTGGTCACTTGCTTGTGACGAGCAACATCGTTGGGCGTGAGCTGTCCAAGGATCCTGGTCTCCACCGCTCTCTGCTGGGAAACGGGATCTCTACCATCATTTCCGGTTTTGTAGGTTCTACACCAAATACAACTTACGGTGAGAATATCGGTGTCATGGCCTTAACGAAAGTGTACTCTGTATGGGTTATTGGCGGAGCGGCCGTTATTGCCATCCTATTGTCCTTCTCAGGTACGTTCTCAGCGATTGTTTCCAATATTCCGTCTCCTGTTATGGGTGGTGTATCCTTGCTATTATTCGGTGTAATCGCTGCCTCTGGTCTTAGAATTTTCGTTGAGCAAAAGGTTGATTTCGCCAAGCCAACCAACATGCTGCTTGCTACCATCGTGCTTGTTGTCGGAATTAGCGGTACTACGCTCACTTGGGGTGCTGTCACATTGAAAGGTATGGCATTGGCTACAATCATCGGTATTATCCTGAGTTTGTTCTTCAAGCTGATAGATGTGCTCGGCTGGGCGAACGATAAAACGCAGGAACCCTTAACTGAAAAAACTCCAGATTAATATCTGTTTTTCAACTTAAACGACGCTTCATGTAAGTCATGGATCAGTACGCTCAGGCTGTGTAAACAAGCGTGAAAGTATCCTTCTTACATGGAACGGCGTCTTTTTATACACGGCTTTTTTATTTTTTTAAAAAGATATCACACACGAAAACGGGATACGACCTGATTAAGGGTATCAGAAACACCTGTAAGTGACTTGGCAGAGCTATCCAGACCTTTCAGGTCCTTTAGCTGCCGTTCGGATCGTTCCGAGGCTTGGCCTGTACGTTCAGCTGAAGCTTTCGCAATGTCTGCAAGATAACCAATGGAGGCTGCAACTTCCTCTGAGCCTGCCGACATTTCTTCAGAGGCAGATGAAACCTCCTGCACTTCTATCGCCACCTGCTGAATATCTTGATTCATCGCAATAAAACGTTCTTCCACCTCACGTAAAATAGATACGCCTTCATCCATCTCCAGAACCCCCTGCTGCATTCCTTCCAAAGCGAATTTGGTTTCTTCCTGCATGGATCGGATTCGACTTGTAATTTGCTCCGCAGACTCGCTTACATTTACGGCCAGCTTTCCGATTTCTGAAGCCACTACAGCGAACCCTCGTCCATGCTCCCCAGCACGTGCGGCTTCAATTGAAGCATTCAGCGACAGCAATTTGGTCTGCCCACTAATATCCTGAATCATTCCAATAATGCTGCCAATTTGAGCGGACCGCTCATTTAACGAGCTTACTACCCTGCCTGCCTCATCCATAGACATTTTCGCTTTATGCATTCCTTGGCTGACTACGTTCAACCGTTCATTTCCTTGTTGTGCCTTATGTTCAATCTCAGTGGTAGCCTCGGATACATGCTGTATAGATTCAGCAATACGCTGAATGCCAACAGCCATTTCTTCCATCGCAGTCGCACTTTCTGCTGCTGCGGCCAACTGAAGCTCTGCCCCTTCCTTTACCTGCGCCAGTTCTCCTGCATTATGGTGCGCATCTTTAGTCGCCCCGGAAATCTCCTGAGATATTTTTAAAGATACACCTGAGATTACACCTGACTCTTCGCTCAAGCGTGATGCCATTCCTCTGGTTGCAACAATCACTTTATTGATCCCATCAGCCATTTGGCCAAACTCATCTTTACGATGATGTGGTAATTCAACGGTATAATCACCAAGTGCCATACGATTGGTCATCTGCCTAATTTTTTCAATCTCTTTGATCATGCCTGAATTGTTAATCAATACCGCTCCTATAATTATTAAAATACCTATAACACTAACAATCAGCAGAAGTTTAAGCATTTCATGCGCTGAGCGATTCAAATCCGATTCTGGCAGTAATACACCGATTTTCCATCCGGTTTGTGGGAGTGTTTCGTACATTATCCGGTAATCCTCATTATCAATGGGTACGGATAGTTGTCCAGACATACCACTTTGAATAGATTGTGCTGCTTCCGCATTCATCGTGTTTATTAACGGCTCGCCTGCTTTTAAGGACTGAAGACCGGATGACAGAATGGCTCCATTCTTATCCACTAAGATCGCACTACCTTGAGTACCAAACTTCATTTTTTCAATATACGTCTGGATACTCGTCATGTTTAGGTCGCCTGTAATGACACCTAATAGTTTCCCCTCCCTGTCGTAAAATGCTTTCCCTGCCGTAATCATATTGATGTTCAGCTTGCTATCGTAAAAAGGCTCTGTGAAATTTATATTTTTACCACGTTCCACGGCTTCTGTATACCAAGGCTGCGTTAAATAGTCATATTGCGAATCGTCATATTCAGCCGATTGCTTGACTATCTCACCATCTCTATGCACATATATTGAACGGTAAGTCACTCCCGGATCATACGCACCTTTAGCAAAATAAATGCCCAACCCGTATGACATATCATTTAATGCCAGCTCTTGCTCAAAAAAACGTCCATAACTTTCAATGTTCATCCCTGCCCCCAGTTGTTCCGCACTCTTAGTCAGCATCGAAACAAGCAAAGCATGACGATCTACGTTAGCTGCAATATCTGCTTGAGCCCTCGACAAGGAATGAGCAGCATTTTGGCTTATTTCCGTATCCAGCTTCTGTTTGGCAAAAAAATAAGACAAAAAGTTGATTAAAATTAGCGTTATAAGTACTAACGGAACCAAGGTAGAAAGTGTCCGTGCTTGTAAACTCTTAAATTGAAATATACCCAATGTATATCCACCTCTGTTTCTTTTTACAATTTTATCGACATTTATTTTATTTTTTTATAACTATTTCCCAATAAAACCCGTGGTAATTTGTTACAATGAGAAAATCCAATTTAATTACAATCAAAAAATAGTCCGATGGAGCAACTCTTTAGATAAAGAGATGTTCCATCGGACTATTTAGGCAATCCATGTATAAATATTTCCCGGGAAACCCCGGTTTCTAAACACTTAATACTTAATTAGGGTAAATACATCTACGTCAGGCAGCTTCGCCCGTCCGTTGAGATCAGACAGCTCGATAAGGAAAGCAGCCCCTGCCACATTGCCACCAAGTTGGCGTACCAGGTTCACGGATGTAGCAATGGTTCCACCTGTAGCAAGTAGATCATCAGCAATCAGAACATTTTGTCCCGGCTCAATCGCATCCTTATGCATAGCCAAAGTATCCTTACCATATTCCAAACCGTATGCTTCCTCAATAGTTTCTCCAGGCAGCTTGCCACTCTTACGAATGGGAATAAAACCAACACCAAGCGCGTAAGCCAGAGGTGCCCCGACAACGAATCCACGTGCTTCTGGACCTGCAATCAAATCAATTTTCAAATCAGATACCAGTTCCTTCATATCGTTGATAGCCTTGCGGTACAGTTCACCATTTTTCATTAAGGTCGTAATGTCCTTAAAGCTAATCCCTGGTTGTGGAAAATCGGAAATCACCCGAATATATTCTTTGTAGTCCAACTTAGTTCCTCCTACTGTAAACTTCTAATTAGTATATACATTTTACAAAACTGCGAAGCAAAATCTCAAGACGCACCCTTCATGAGCGACATGATCCAGCTCGTCATTTGGGTGGTATCCGCATCCAGTAAATAACGCTCCATCTCGGCCATATTATACAATTCCTGATAACGTGGAGAGGCAGTTAAATCTCGTTTGGGCGGATTCGATACAAAACGAAATTGACCATCTGTACGCGTCAAAAACTCAAGATCCTCGAAGATGTCCAATACTTTGGATAACATGCGCACTGAACAAGAGCACTGCCGGCTAAGAGCAGGCAGCATTGCTTTTTCATCAATCAGTTGTGTTCCCATTCGGGAAAGCACAATGTAAATACGCTTAAACAGCTCCCTGTCAGGGCTTATAAGCCGGCCGCCACGCTCACTGATTGAATGAAGGAGAAATACATTCTCTACATTCTCAAAGGTAGACCATAATGCATGAAACTGCTCGGGTGTATCTGGCGGCTCCAGTACGAACAGTGACTTCACAGAATGCTGTGTTTCCTTTTGACCACCACTGGGAGTAACGCTACCCTCTTTATCATATAGCCATAAGGATTCAGCGTCCACGGAGCTCGATGGACGAAGTCGGGATGACGGATGAACCAACACCGCAACATCATTCTTTCGTTCCACTAAACTTGGATGGAAAACCCTCAGCCCTCGCTCCAGTTCAGCAAGAGGGTCTGATACTCCACGATAATCAAAAATTTGCGGAGCCTGCACACGAATATCCTGCATCATCAGCTGGAGGGAGCGTTTACCGTTCCACTCGTTAATTGACAATTCACCCAACAGATCTATGTCTGTGTGCTGCTGTAAAAAATCAGCCAAATCGCCACGCCGGAAAGCAATCGCGTCCAGCGATAAACCGTTCTGCTCCAACAGTAGCTTCACGTGGTTTTTCTCACGTCCCATTTTACGAGCCTCACGCAATTGAAGCCCCTGTAATACAAATCGTGGAGAAGGGTTTCCCATACCAAAAGGCTGAAGTAATTCCAGTTCTTCAACTACTTGTAAAGATACCTCATCCAGACGACAGACCATATCGGCCTCAGCTATAGGGACAAAATCTTCTGGTGTGAAAATGGAGCCTGCATAGCGGTTTAGCTGTTCTTCGAATAATTCCAGATTGTCACGGGATAGCGTCATCCCCGCAGCCGAAGGATGTCCACCAAAATGCTCCATAAGCTCATGGCAATCTGTGAGAGCACTGTAAATATCCAATGCAGGAATAGAACGAGCAGAACCTTTGCACATACCTGTCTCCGCATCTATGCCAAGAATAATAGTCGGACGATAATAGCGATCCAACAGTTTGGATGCCACAATTCCGACCACACCAACATTCCAGCCTTCACCAGCCAAAACGATAACAGATGGAAGCCTGCCTCCATTTAGTTTGGATGCTAGCTGCTGCTCGGCTTGCTCCACAATGCGTTCGACCACTTGTTGACGCTCACGATTGAGCAAATCCAGCGCATGCGCAAGCTGGTCTGCTTCCTCCTCTTTTTCTGTCGTCAGCAGGGAAACGGCTCGTCCTGCATGATCCAAACGTCCGCTGGCATTAATCCGCGGTGCCAATGCAAATGCGATGTTGACCGAAGTCACTGTCGATATCTCCACACCCGCTACATGAAGGAGCGAACGGATCCCTGGAAATGCAGAGCTTCTCATCGATTGAATCCCTCTGCGTACTATCATCCGATTCTCACCATGTAGTGGCATCAAATCAGCTACTGTACCAATAGCGGCAATTTCAAACCATTCCTCGGGTACTTCACTCAACAGCGCCTGAGCAAGCTTCAGGGCAACACCTACACCTGCAAGGCCTTTAAATGGATATGGACAATCCGGTAGCTTCGGATTGATCAAAGTATAAGCCTCGGGAAGCACAGCCGGCGGCTCATGATGATCCGTCACAATTACATCGATCCCTAAGGAAGTCGCATAAGCAATTTGCTCTACAGCACTAATTCCCGTGTCCACCGTAATGACCAGTGTAACTCCCTGCTGATGTGCCCAATCCAGAGCATGATTGTGCAGACCATATCCCTCATTAGAACGATGGGGAATGTAAATATCATAAGATGCCTTCAGAAAACGCATAAGCTGAATCATCAATGATGTACTGGATACGCCGTCCGCATCATAATCGCCATAGATTAGTATATGCTCGCCTCGCTCCAAAGCCTGGCGAATTCTCGGCACAGCCTCTTTCATGCCAAGAAGCAGAAATGGGTCGTGTACATCGTCCATACTTCCGTACAAAAAGCGGTTTGCTTCCCCGGCCGTAGTGACGCCCCGGTTCACTAGAAGCCGGGACAACAATGGTGAAATCCCCAGTTCTTCTGTTAACGGCTGAGCCGCCTTCAGGTTAACCTCCGGGGTCTTCCATCTGTACTGCGAATGAAGCAATCCTATTCACCTTTCTTTCATAGTCGTCCTGCCTTATTGAAGCAAGGACGACGCATCATTATCTGGCAGTTCATGATTGGATTTATAAGGATACCCGGCTTGGTAAGAAATGAACTGCATTTGTACATGATTCACCTGTGGAAAACGGGCTAACAGTAAATTTTTAGCTCTATCGGCAATTTCCTGTGCTTCCTGTACCGTAATCCGCGGGTTAACGCTTATCGTTACATCCACCGTTATAAAATGGCCCGTTTCCTGAGCATGTAAGTGTTCAACCGTTACAATACCATATACCCGTTGAATCGTCTCCATAAAGCGCTGGGAGTCTTCCCCCTGCAAGGGCTGTGCGGGAACCTGATGAGTGGTATTCATCACCATCAGATATCCTTTATGCAACACCAGACAGGCTACCAGCAAAGCTGCAGTTGGATCAAGATACAATAATGCAGGCCATTCCATTGCTTCGCCAGTCATTGCACCAATTATGCCAATCAATGTGATCAGCGATGCATACAGCGAATACCGTTCATGGTTAGCGTACCAATCTGCTTCCGCTTTATGGCCATGTTTAATCGAGTAGCGATATTGAAACTGAAATAACGCTTCTCTCAACACCAAAGCAATAAATACGGTAATTAATGCGTACAGACCAGGAGCCTGCGGTTCCGAACTGCTTAATGAGCGAACAGCAGAAATAGCTAGCTGAAGCCCACTCATCAGCACTAAAATAGCCAGTACCACAGATATGACCGTCCGAACCTTTTCACCGTTCCGCAACCGCGCCAGCATTCCGTGATCTGTACCACCCTTGGAAAACAGAAGCTCCTGCAAACGAGAAGCACTATCCGCAGCCGTGTGCAGTGCATCCCCCAACAACGCCTTGCTGTTTGCCGCATAACCAACAGTTCCCTTTAGAACAGCCAGCGCGAGATTGCCTACAATCCCGCTCAACGCCGCAGTTTCTAATGATCGGCTGCGTTCGCTATTCACAACGTTTCCTCCTCAATCCTGAACTAACCCTTTCCCGATAAAGCTTCATTCCAATATAACCCTAATTTCTCAATACAAAGCCTTTTACATTTAGCTGTTTCACTATTAGCCTCAGCACGAGGTAAATCTTAAAACCTTAGAAAACCGCGCCCAAGCAGACGCGGCTTTCTCTTTAATTTATACTACTAGTATTTGCGTAACTTAAGACTTTGCAGTTTTGGCCGCACCACCAGCTGTTGGCGTCTTTTGTTTTCCCTTCAAAGCTACCCACAGCGGGCTGGCAATGAAGATGGAAGAATAAGCACCAAACAGCAAACCGATAACCATCGCAAGCGAGAACATCCGAATTGACTCACCGCCAAAAATAAATAGGCAGACGGAGGCAATAAACACTGTAAACACCGTTGCGAGTGAACGCGTCATCGTCTGTGCAATACTGTGATCGACAACTTGTTCCAAGTCGGCTCTGGATTTTTTCTTTGCGAATCGCAAGTTTTCCCGAATACGGTCAAAAATAACGACCGTGTCATTGATGGAGAAACCGACAATTGTCAGAATGGCCGTAATAAAGGTCAAATCTACCTCAAGACGGAAAATCGAGAAAATACTGATGACAAGGAAGGCATCATGCAACAATGAAACGATAGCTGCAACCGCAAAACGCCATTCAAACCGGATCGAAATATAGACTGCGATGGCCACAGAGGCCAGCAAAATCGCCCAGATTGCATTTCGCTCCAGCTCTTGCGCCATTTCCGTATCCACCGTATTGACCTCAAATGATGCCTTTGGATCAAGCTCTTTGTTAAAAGAGGTTTTGAATTCATTCACTTGCTGATCCGTCAATACCTGTGAAAAACGAATGCCGAAACGCTCTTTACCTGGTGTATAATCCACCTCTTTGCCGATCCCGTTCTTGTTCAGCAAAGCTTGAATCTGTTCTTGTGTAACTGTCTTAGTCAAATTAACATCCACGTTGGAACCGGAACGGAAATCAACCCCGTAATTCAAACCGAATATCGATAAGCTCAAAATACCAAGCAATGTGATAATAATCGAGAATGTATAGAACCACTTGCTCATCTTGACATATTTATAGTCCCAATTAAAGCGCACTGATATCACTCTCCTTCACACCAAAATACTTGGCCTTCTTCACAGCATCTGCTTTAACCAGCAGATTGAGCAAGAAGCGCGAGAAGAAGATATTTGTCAAAATACTCACGACAATATCAACGATGAGCACGAGAGCAAATCCTCGAACGGAGCCAGTACCCAGACCAAACATAACGGCTGCCGCTATAATTGTCGTAATATTGGCATCCATAACTGTACGGAACGATGCCTTACTGCCTGCGATGACAGAAGAACGAATCGTTTTGCCTGACTTGATTTCTTCTTTAATCCGTTCATACGTAATGATATTGGCATCGACTGCCATCCCGATCCCGAGCACGAAGGCTGCGATACCCGGAAGTGTGAGCACGAAACCGCCCAAATAAAAGATCGCAAGCACTAGCCATGTATGAACGATGAGACAGAAGCTAGCTATCAGTCCCGGTACACGGAACATTGCAATCATAAAGATCAGAATGATGACCGAACCGATCAAACCGGCACGGATCGTCTGATCCAGTGACAACTGCCCCAGCGTAGCCCCTACACTTTGAGAGTATTTTTCCGTTAGCTTAAGCGGAAGAGCACCCAGGTTTATCGTATCTGCTAGCTTGTTCGCTTCATCACGTGTGTAGTTACCTGTAATCGAAGCACTGCCATCCGTCAATTCGCTACGTACTGTAGGTGCAGACAGCAATTCATCATCCAGGAAAATAGCCAACTCTTTATTCAAAAGTCGCTTTGTGATTTCTGCAAATTTAGCTTTGTCCTTTACTTTGATACTAATCTCAGGCTGATTCAGCTGATCATAGCCTACAACAGCACCATTCTCCACAAAATCATTACCGCGAAGCTCAATTTTGCTGTATTGTCCTGGCTTTTTAGCATCTGCTGCCGTTGCACTGCGGAATGTCAACTCGGCAGGCTTTTTCAGCATGTTGCGAACTTCTGCCTCATTAGAGACACCGGCAAGCCGCACGCGAATACGATTGGTGCCCTCCGTTGTTACTTCCGGCTCAGTCGTACCCAGCGCATTAATCCGTCTCTCCAGACTTTGTGCCGTTTGTATCAAAGACTGGCTGGTTACACGCTGCCCGGCTTCCAAAGGCTGGGCTTCATATAAAATTTCAAAGCCTCCCTTTAAATCGAGGCCTAATTTTAAACTTTTTAGTAGGCCCGGGCTTGTCCCGACCATAACACCAGTAGTTATGAGCACGACCACGATGAAACTTAGAATTCTCTTCATTCCGTCCCATGTTCCCCTTTCATTCTCAATATTCCTATTATAGCTACCCCTCAAAAAGCAGTCAATTTGAACGCAAAAAAAGACCCCCTTCTATTCGAAAGTGGAGCCCCGTAATGCGGACATCGTCAAATAGTTCATAAAGCTCGTCGCTTTAAGGGAAAGTATATCGTTAACGAGCTTGTGCAGCGGAGGAATACCCTCCTTTTCATATTTATGGCTGACGCAATTCCACACGTCCTTACTGGTGACATGTTCATAGCCTACAAGAATCAGCTCGTCTGCCTTACTTTGACAGAGCAACTCTATTGCGTCATCCCAATCCTGCTCATCCAGCTCTTCCATACTCACGATGGCCGTTCCTCCTCCCAGCGACTATCGGTTCCGCAGATCAGCAATTAGCGGGGTTGTTGACTGCTTTATAGAACAATTCTGTCCTGATCTTGGAAAACCCTTCTTTTCGTCGAAAATAGCCGTAAATCAACAATATATGTAATCATTTCGCTCGTCAATAGCAGAATTCACCACTCTATCGCTTGTAGTCAGGATCACCTATTTTTAAGCTAAAAAGCTTGTCATGAACATGGACAGGTCCAGCATATCTTCTAAAGAAACATATAGACGCAGAATTACATTTGGGGGAAGAGGGAGTTGCGATTGAAAAAGCAGACATTCATTCATGGAGCAATTATTTTATTGGCAGCGGGAATTATCAATCGGCTACTGGGTTTTATTCCCCGAATCGCACTCCCGCGTATCATCGGCCCCGAAGGAGTCGGCTTGTACCAGCAGGGGTACCCTTTTTTTATCGTACTCGTGACTCTTATTACCGGAGGCATCCCGCTTGCAGTAGCCAAACTGGTAGCTGAAGCCGAAACAGCAGGGCAACCCGAAATGTCGAGGCGTATTTTGCACACAAGCTTGCGTTTCACCATTACACTCAGCCTAATTACCATGGCAATCTGTCTTGTGTTTGCACCTTGGATCACAAGCCATCTCCTAACCGACAGCCGTGTGTATTATACATTTGTGAGTATGAGCCCAATGATTGTCATTGTTGCTGTTTCCTCTGCTTATAGGGGCTATTTTCAAGGAAAACAAAATATGATCCCGTCAGCCAGTTCCTCCATTGCGGAAACCGTCATGCGCATTTTTTGCGTCATTTGGTTTGCCTACTTGTTACTTCCTCATGGGGTAGCCTACGCTGCTGCAGGTGCCATGCTTGGTGCTTTGGCGGGTGAATTCATCGGCATGGTTGTGCTGCTATGGCAATACGCCTGGAATCAGCGAAGAGATCACACCTCTCAACCGAAAGCACCTGTATCCTCAGAGGTTCATATCGGGCACTCATCCGTTTTGTCACGTCTTATGGCGATCTCCGTCCCCGTTACTGCTGGGAGGCTTGTTGGGTCCTTATCTTATCTGCTCGAATCTATCTTATGCATGCGAAGCCTCGCTGTAGCAGGCATTGCAACTGGCGTGGCGACCGCACAATATGGGGCTATGCAAGGCATGGTTATTCCTGTGTTATTACTACCTGGAGCCCTTACCAGTTCGCTAGCTGTTTCACTCGTGCCTTCGTTATCCGAAGCAGCAGCGAATGGGCATATTACTGCCATTCACAAGCGCTTGCATCAATCGCTTCGACTTGCTTTGGTCGCAGGAGCCCCGTTTGCCGTTATTATGTATGTATTGGCAGAGCCGCTGTGTCTGCTGCTTTACAATAATGGCGATATTGCAGGTATGCTTAAACTCATGGCTCCCTTTGCTCTTTTTATGTACATTCAGGCCCCGCTTCAGGCAGCACTTCAGGCATTAGACCGTCCTGGAAGTGCCTTAATGAACACCTTTATCGGAGCCATCATCAAAATTGTGCTTATTGTATGGCTTGCTTCCCAACCTCAGTATGGTATTTATGGAGCTGTCATCGCCATCTGTATTAACAGCGCTATCGTCACCCTCCTACATGGCTTTAGTGTCAGCAGACTGCTTCGCTTTCGTGTACGTTTACTTGACTTCTGGAAAACCGGAATGGGCATGATCATTATGGCAGCAGTGGTATTATATACCTACAGACATTTATTGATTTTCGACCAAATGTGGCTTCAGTTTATTTTTGCCGCAGGCATGGGAGTTATTCTATATCTTTTCCTGATGACCTTGATCAAAATGATCGATTGGGACAACCTTACACGCATTCCAATACTGAGAAGGTGGTTTAAAGCATAAGGAAGCTAATCCAAAGTTTCTCCATAGGTCGGTGGTGTAATGTACACATCACCTCTATGGTTAACCGAGCATAAGAAAACATCCTTAAAATCTTTGTGCCCCTTCGCTTGAATCTGATTTTTTAGCCAAAAACGGTTCATATCCATCCGTTCCAAGTTTCGATCCAGCACCTTACCATCCATAATTAATGGAATCGGCAGTCCCTCATATCTAAACTTGCCACCAATTTGTGGAGAAGGGTGAACTTTATTTTCCTGCTGGCCCTTGCTTATCAAATCATTTTTGCTTTGTTCCTGCTTTATTTTTTCGTGTTTAGCTTCATCATAATTATCCTTGCTAATCACCGTCAGCTTACCTGTTGTTTCCAAAATGACATATTCAACCTCGTCCAGGCTTTCTATATTTTGTTCACGAAGTTGTAACAGCAAGTCATCTAAGTTATAACGCTGCTTCGCCATTTCGTCCTTGTAGAGTTGCCCATTGGAGTACAATACACTAGGTCTACCATCAAATAGTAAGCGCAGACGCCGACTTTTCAGACTGAAATAGGAAATCCCGATTTGCAAAATCAACAGCACTCCTAAAGGAATCAGCCCTTCATAAAGGGGCCGTTTTATATCCTCCAGGCTGAATACAGCAATTTCCGCAATCATAATGGATATGACGAGATCAAATACAGATAATTTTCCGATCTCCCTTTTACCCATCAAGCGCATCACCAGATATACAATAAAATACATGAGCAGCGTACGAAAAATATGAGCAAAAATATCGTGACTCAATAGGTTCGCCTCCTCTCCTGTACTTGCGACAAGATATTAGTCGTTCATTGTACACGTATTCTGACCGTTCTTCACTTGGCTCATACAAAAAATAAAAGGCTAAATTATTGAAATAATGAAAAAGACTGCTTACGACTTGGTACTAAGCCGGGAGGCTTGGCCATAGAATGATAATAGTTCAAACCTTGGTACAGGAGGAATTATCCATGGAGCTCATTCGCCGCTGGTGTTCGTTTCGTCTGGCCCATCCTATTTTATCCGGCTTATTTTATGCTTTTGCGTGGATGCTGTTAGGCGCATTGATTCTTTCAATACTCTTGTGGATGACACAGATGCAAGAACAGGACCTATCGTTGTATACGTATATCGTCCACGCATTCGCCATGCTATCTGGCGGCTTTGTCGCTGGTAAAAGATCCACGAACAAAGGCTGGTATCAAGGCGGAATTACAGGCATTCTGTATGGACTAATTGTTCTTCTAGTCGGGTTTTTGGCACTGGATGCAGGCATGAATGGCAAAGACCTGATGCACTTAGGAATCGCGTTTGTCATAGGAGCAGGTGGCGGGATGTTTGGCATTAACTTCAGCAAGTAAGTTAACCCGTATGCAACACAAAAAAACCGAGCCTCCTCAAAGGCTCGGTTTTTGCATAATAATCGCATGTTACGATTTAGAAACAACTTCCTCAGATGCAGTGTCTTTTGCAATCGCGTTACTAATTGCACTACGGTCAAAGGTCAGCTTCGTTACATCATTCACACGCAAAACAACTACATCATCTGTAATCTCCATAATTGTACCGTGAAGACCT
Source organism: Paenibacillus jamilae (assembly GCF_050482105.1). Classification (GTDB taxonomy): domain Bacteria; phylum Bacillota; class Bacilli; order Paenibacillales; family Paenibacillaceae; genus Paenibacillus; species Paenibacillus jamilae_B. The sequence continues at coordinate 160,952 of NZ_JBCNHI010000033.1, forward strand.
CCGATTGTAATCACTTTATCTCCCTTTTTCAAAGCTTGAAGCATCGATTGACGCTGCTTTTGCTTTTTCTGATTCGGACGAATCAGCAAGAAATAGAAGATTACAAACATCAGAGCCAGTGGCCAGATCATTTGAAAAAGTCCGCCAGCTCCACCAGGTGTAGCCGCAGCTGTAGCAAAATGAAACATATTAAATCCCCCTTTCATATACTCTCCCCTAAAACTTAGAAGCCTTTATCATTATCATGAAGACCGTACTGCTCAAAAAATTCATCGCGGAAATCAAGCAGCCTGTCATCCATAATCGCTTGTCTGACATTACGCATCAATTGTATTAAGAAATGCAAGTTATGATACGTTGTCAGTCGGAGCCCGAAGGTTTCATCCGCTTTAATTAAATGCCGCAAATAAGCACGTGAATAGTTACGACAAGTGTAGCAATCACAAACAGGATCAAGCGGACCAAAATCACTTGCATAATTCGCATTCCGAACGACAAGACGTCCTTGACTTGTCATCGTTGTCCCGTTGCGAGCAATTCGGGTTGGAAGTACACAATCGAACATATCCACACCACGAATGGAGCCTTCAATCAAAGCATCCGGCGAGCCTACGCCCATCAGATACCGTGGTTTGTTGGTAGGAAGCAGAGGAACCGTATAATCGAGCACTTCATACATCAAATGCTTGGGTTCACCTACACTCAGTCCACCAATAGCATACCCCGGGAAATCCATGGAAGTCAAATCTGCCGCACTTTGCTTACGCAGATCTTCATGCATGCCTCCTTGCACAATGGCGAACAAACCTTGATCATGAGGACGAGCATGTGCCTCCAAACAACGCTCAGCCCAACGGCTGGTGCGCTCCAATGACTTTTTCACATATTCATACTCAGCTGGAAACGGTGGACATTCATCGAAGGCCATCATAATATCCGAGCCAAGCGAGTTTTGGACTTCCATCGCTACTTCCGGAGAAAGAAACTTCTTATCTCCATTTAAATGAGAGCGAAAATGAACACCTTCCTCTGAAATTTTACGCATTTCACTTAAGGAAAATACTTGAAATCCGCCACTGTCCGTTAAAATCGGACGATCCCAATTCATAAATTTGTGCAGTCCGCCCGCTTCACGGATAATATCATGACCAGGACGAAGAAACAGATGGTACGTATTACTCAAAATAATTTGAGCATCCATTGCTTTCAGTTCCTCAGGGCTCATCGTTTTAACAGTAGCTTGAGTTCCCACGGGCATAAAGGTTGGAGTCTCAATCACTCCGTGAGGTGTGTGTACACGCCCAAGACGTGCTCCTGATTGTTTGCAGGTCTTAATATGTTCGTATCTTATTGCTGGTGCCATATTTTCTCTACCATCCTTAATTAATAAATAAACATTGCGTCACCGAAGCTGAAGAACCGATATTTTTGGTCAATCGCCTCCTGGTAAGCATGCATAATATTCTCTCTGCCAGCCAGTGCGCTGACCAGCATAACCAAGGTGGATTTAGGCAAATGGAAATTCGTAATCATTGCATCCACCACACGGAATTCATAGCCTGGATAAATAAAAATCTGTGTCCAGCCACTGCTAGCATGCAGTACACCATCTACGAGGTTATTGCCCACCGTCTCCAGTGTTCGGCAACTGGTTGTTCCTACGGCCACGACTCTCCCGCCGCGCGCCTTAGTTGCATTGAGTATATCTGCTGTTTCCTGTGACAGTGTGTAGTATTCTTCATGCATAACATGCTCTTCTACTGTATCCACCGACATCGGTCTGAACGTCCCTAAACCAACATGAAGTGTGATAAAGGCAATAGTAACGCCCTTCTCTTTAATTTGGTCAAGTAATTCTTCTGTAAAATGTAACCCTGCCGTTGGAGCCGCAGCAGAGCCCTCGTGCCGAGCATAGACAGTCTGATAACGCTCACGATCGTCCAGCTGTTCCTTGATATACGGAGGAAGTGGCATCTGCCCCAAGCGATCCAGGATTTCCTGAAAAATGCCATCATATGAGAATGATAGTATCCTTCCCCCCATATCTCCTTCTTCCTCAATAACTGCCTTCAGCTCATCGCCGAAAACAATAACAGCGCCCTTTTTCAGCTTTTTACCAGGCTTCACCAACGCTTCCCATCGGTCTCCCTCCAGTTGTTTAAGCAGCAAAACCTCGGCCTTAGCGCCAGTGTCTTGCTTGATGCCAAACAAGCGTGCAGGAATTACTCTGGTATCATTCAGAACCAGCGTGTCTCCTGGCTGAAGATACTGCACAATATCCGAAAATGTATGATGTCCCACTTCACCGTTGTTTTTATTTAACGTCAATAATCTAGAAGCAGTCCGCTCAATCAAAGGTGTCTGTGCAATTAATGTCTCAGGTAGTTCAAAATCGTAGTCGTTTACGTTCATATATAGGTCAGTCCTTAACTATATCCACATTTTTGTAATAGTGTTGCAAAATTTTCTTGTAATCATACCCCTGCTCTGCCAAACCGTTGGCACCCCATTGTGATAAGCCCAAACCATGTCCATTCCCTTTACCTGTAAAAATAAAGCTTTGCGTTTTGTCGATGACTCGTGCATGGTGATCTTCATTCATAACGACCACACCGTTACCACTTGAAGTACTGGTACCAGATGCCGACAAAATTTGGGTGCCTTGTGTTCCGCTTACATGAGAAGTAGCTCCATCAGCGCCTAATACAGTATAACTGCCAGTACTCGCAATATCAAACAATGTGCTTGGCAGTCCCCCCATCGCTGAGCGATACATATCCGGATATTTCACTTTTAAAGGGGCTCCATCTGCTTCAACCTCCAACACTCGCCCTGACGGCCCTCGTTTGGTGACATCAAGATGATTCATAGAGGAGGGTACCGTGCCAGTGACTTTCCCTTGCAAGGATTTAGCAATTTGAGCTGCCGTAAAGGGCCCCCTAACCCATGCATAGTCTCCGGATTGAGGTACCTTTTCCAAAACAATCATCTCTTCGCCCGGTTGCGCCTTTGCTATGGGTGTAACAGTTGATTGGATTTGGGGAATAGGACGCACATTTGTGTTTTCTGCAGTGACAGTGATTTTGTCTAATCCCGCTTCTGTGACTCCCTCCAGCTCCTTAGCGTTATCCTCGCGAATATAACCTGTCTTGCCACTGGAGAGAAGTACATGATACCACTCCTGTGCTCCTTTTTGTGCTGAAGTATCTCCCGAGCTGTCTACGCTGGCAAACGCTTCGCCACCACTATTCCATACCTCGGAAGCATCTGCTGTCACACCGCCCGCATTAGAGGAGAATACAGCTTCGACCACTTTGCCGCCACTCTTAATCACTTCACCAGCTGTTGCATCTACAGCCTCGTTGACATTCGCATGTTCCGAGCTCTTACCGTTGTAAGCCTGGCTTAGGGTTCCATCTACCACATTGCCGATCTGAAACCGATTGCCTTGGGCAAGCGCATAACTGCGGGCAGCTACTGCTTGAGCTTTGAGCGCTTCAGCTGGCCATGAAGAATACACCTCTGCTCCAACTACGGAATACAAATACTGCTCTAAAGGAACTTCATTCACAAGCGCCAGCTGTCCTGGCGTCATGCTAATCTCCATGTCACCGCGATATGTACGCTGTGATCTTTCGACCACTTGGATTCCATTGTTACCGCCGTTGACAATTACCTTACTATTATCAGCCCCACTTAACATGTAATGAGACATCACCTGCGAGCCTGTCGTTACTCCTGCTTCCTGTCTTATGATGAGACCAGTTTGATTAGCTTTGGTAAGTGTGAGTTTGGGCTGCTTGCTCTCCAGCTCTGTTTTCAAGGCCGACAGCTTGTTATCATTGCTTTCTTCCCCAACCCATACAGCATACTGCCCTCTTGATTGAATTACAGTAAAAGCATCAAAACCTGCGGCAGCAATAGTGGTGCGAACAAGATTAGCCTCCTGCTCGGTTCCGTAGCTTCCCGTCGACCAATGTTTGTTTCCCTTAACTTCGGCCTGCGCTCCGGTTGCTGTGGAAATCCGCTGCACAGCAGCCTGTGCCGATTGTTCACTGGCATATAATCCCGCGTACACTTGATAAACAGAACTACCGTTTTTAGAACCGATAAAAACGGTAGGTTTATCATTAGTCTTTTGCAGGGCTTGAGCCGCTTTTATCGCAGCTGCTTCATTTCCTTCAAGCACCTTCACTCGATAGCTGTCTACACTAAAACGAGCCATACTGTCCGGTAGTCCCACCCAGGCCTGAAAGCTGCCTCCACTGTTCTGCCCAACACTCAGGCTCCCTGACGATTTCAAAGTTACAGCGGGGACTGTCGCCTTATATTTGCTACCTAGATCCGCAAAGATCACTACACGAATATCCTCTTGGGCAGCAGCCTGAGCCCCTGTGGACCAAGGCATACAAGCTGTAGCTATTACCATAATCAGTGCCGCTCGTTTGACACGGCCTGTCCACGCTCCGAAATTTTTTTTTCGGTTCAATGTTTCCTCACTCATTCTTGGCTCCCCCAATTCTAGCTGACTAGCACTTATATACGTGATTTATCGGAATCTCGACCCGCGACGATCCCTTTAAATACATCGGCGGAACAATCCAAAATGTGAACCCGCTCGAATCAGACTTACTCACTCTCTCATCTCAATTCATCTGTCTTTCCATTTCTTAATCGCCGTACTTGCCAATGATTTTAAATGCACCCTGGTGTCCTGCTCACCGCGGGTCCGTTGGCATGGGAATTCCAAGGTGGGCATATGCCGCTGGAGTCACCGTACGCCCCCGAGGTGTTCTTTGCAGAAGACCAATTTGCAACAAATAAGGCTCGTACACATCCTCAATCGTCTGGCTCTCTTCACCAATAGTCGCAGCAATGGTATCCAATCCTACAGGTCCGCCCCGGAATGAATGAATCATAGCCTTAAGCATTTTATGGTCAATTTCATCCAGTCCGCGTGGATCTATTTGAAGTCTCCTTAGTGCCTCAGCAGCCAATTCTGAATGAATAATACCATCTCCAGCAACTTGGGCAAAATCACGAACTCTTTTTAACAGTCGGTTGGCAATCCGTGGTGTCCCCCGTGAACGCAATGCGATTTCCTCCGCTGCGTCCCCAACAATCTCAATTTCCATAATATCCGCATTCCTAGACACAATGTAAGCCAGCTCGTCTGTCGTATAAAACTCTAACCGACTAATCACACCAAAACGGTCACGCAATGGCGCAGAGAGCAACCCAGCGCGTGTAGTAGCACCTATAAGAGTAAAGGGTGGCAAATCCAAACGCACCGAACGTGCACTCGGACCTTTGCCAATCATAATATCCAACGCAAAATCTTCCATCGCCGGATACATCACTTCTTCCACGGTACGATGAAGGCGATGAATTTCATCAATGAACAAAACATCCCCCTCTTGCAGGTTGGTCAGCAATGCTGCCAAGTCTCCTGGTCTTTCAATTGCAGGACCTGAAGTCGTACGCAAATTAACTCCCAACTCATTGGCGATAATGTTGGCCAGCGTGGTTTTACCCAATCCGGGCGGTCCGTACAATAGTACATGATCCAATGCTTCTTTACGCATCTTGGCTGCTTCAATATATACTTTCAGATTTTCCTTAACCTGATTTTGCCCGATATATTCATTTAGATAACGGGGACGAAGGCTTAGCTCCGCCGTCTGGTCTTCCATCATCAAATTGGCGGAAATAATCCGGTCATCCATATTCCATCGCTCCTTTTTACCAGATTCCTATCCACGGACATCAGTGTCCTATCCGGCAAACAACAGTTGCAAAGCCCGTTTCATCAAAATGTCGGCTGAATCATCAGGTTTCGCATCTTTTTTCATTTTGCTCCATACCTTATCTAACTCAGCATCCGTGTAACCGAGCGCCTTAAGCGCCTCACGTGCCTCACTCCAATGCGAACCTTCACCTTCTTCTACAACAGGCTCCGCAAACAATCCGGTAGCCATTCCCAACGCCCCTATACCGTCCAGCTTGTCTTTCAAATCTAGAATCATACGTTGTGCCGTCTTTTTACCGATCCCCGGTAATTTGGTGAGAAATGTGATATTCTCCTGATAAATTGCCGTCACCACATGAGCAGGCGTACCGCCTCCCAAAATACCAAGCGCCACACGCGGTCCAATACCAGATACATCGATCAATTTACGGAATAATTGCTGTTCCTCACGGGTTGCAAAGCCAAACAGTAAAATAGCATCTTCCCTTACATGATGGTGAGTGTAAATCACCACCGGTCCTTCCGTTTTGGCGAACGCATAAGGATTTGGACAAAATACCCGATACCCTACACCTTGCACATCCAAAACAACATATTCATTTTCCAAGTGAGCTACAGAACCACGTAAGAAATCTATCATTTTCGCAATACCTCATTTAATTTTGAATTTAGGCCATAGGAATGCGCATGACAAATAGCCACTGCCAAAGCATCCGCTACATCATCCGGTTTCGGTACAGCCTGGAGCTTTAGAAACATTCTAACCATCTCCTGTACCTGCTTCTTCTCCGCCTTGCCATACCCTACAATAGCCTGCTTTACCTGCATCGGCGTATATTCCCCTATAGGCAAATTACGTTGCTTGGCAGCCAATACCAGCACCCCACGTGCCTGACTCACGGACATGGCTGTTGTAACGTTGCGATTAAAAAAGAGCTTCTCCAATGCAACCGCATCTGGCTTGTACTTATCAATTAATTGCAACATGCCTTCATACACATGAAGCAACCTGTCTTCTTCCGGTGTATGGGCCTCCGTCTGGATACAACCATATTGCACAGGAACCACCTTACTGCCTATCTTGTCTACAAACCCGAAGCCCACAATGGCAATACCGGGATCAATTCCTAAAAAACGCAAAAAAACCTCTCCCCTATCGCTCAAACATGCGTAACTAACCATCAGCCCGCACTATCGTTATTATACATGAGTAAATTCCATATAAAGCGAACATATGTGTCGTTCTTTTCATTATAACAAAACTTTGTATCTAATAGAGGAAAAAGTTTAACCACAAGTGAAAACATAAAAAGAGACGCTACAAGCCTCACCTCATGGGCAATGCCTAACGTCTCTGTACTTATATCAATAATGTTGCTTTAATACCCTCTGTGTTCGCTCCACTGCAAAGTCACTAAAAGTAGAGATTACACTGTTATACTCATTTATATCCTGTACACGGATTCCCTGCTGAAGTTGTTTATATACCCCTTCCGGCAAGGCCGTCTCCATGGACCCTATATCCAATTGAAAAAAGGTACGAATTACTTTTTCCTTTTTGGGCAGCCCTTCAAACAAAGTAAGCTGGCCATCAGGGCTCAATCCCATGTATGCACGCTCTTTGCATGACTCGGACAAATCTTCCACCCTGCGCTCCAGCCACACCTCTCCTTTAGTATTAAGCCGTCCCTTCCAATCAGGATGTTGCTTTAGTAAACTTTCCAGTTGCTGCGAACTTAACGTTCCCAAGGAGGTGGTCTCCGTACCACATACGTAGGTGGTTAACAAACGGGTCTTCCTGCTTATGCCGGAAGCACGAATACTTTGCAATAGCTGCATCTGCGTGGAGCGATCTTCAGTAGGAGCATAATTGGATGACTCCTCCTCCACCTCTGCCATAACGGGAGTAGCCAGCGGTTGTGACAGCATAGCCTGCATATCATTCGAAAACAGAATGCCCAAACCAGCCAGTAAACAAGCCGCACCAGAAATAGTACATGCCCACACTGTTCTTCTCCACTGTTTCCAGCGCCGTTTCATCTGTTTTTTCCAACTTAATCGCTTCACAGTAATCCCTTCCGTCCCACTTTTTGTGTTAGTGTGACCTGAAGAATACTGATTTATACAAAGATAATACATAAACAAAAAAGCCGCTGCTTTCAGCGACCTTCTTTTGAATCGGGATGACACGATTTGAACATGCGACCCCCTGGTCCCAAACCAGGTGCTCTACCAAGCTGAGCTACATCCCGAAATAGATGCCGGTGAGAGGACTCGAACCTCCACGGTTTCCCTCACGATTTTGAGTCGCGCGCGTCTGCCAATTCCGCCACACCGGCTTATGAAGTTAATGGCGCGCCCTGAGAG
>NZ_JBCNHI010000034.1:0-546 GCF_050482105.1 Paenibacillus jamilae
CCGCTGAGCCACGTCCGCAATACAATCATATCCATGACATATAAGTGCATGAATGGTGAGCCATGAAGGACTCGAACCTTCGACACCCTGATTAAAAGTCAGGTGCTCTACCAACTGAGCTAATGGCTCCCAACAGGGCAATGTAACTTTATGAAAATGGCGGAACTGACGGGATTCGAACCCGCGATCTCCTGCGTGACAGGCAGGCATGTTAGGCCTCTACACCACAGTTCCATAATAATTCCCATTAAAAAGTTAATTGGTTGCGGGGACAGGATTTGAACCTGTGACCTTCGGGTTATGAGCCCGACGAGCTACCGAACTGCTCCACCCCGCGATAATAATAGGGAAATCTATTAAAATAAATGGTGGAGGCTGAGGGGATCGAACCCCCGACCCTCTGCTTGTAAGGCAGATGCTCTCCCAGCTGAGCTAAGCCTCCATATTCCTATGACCCGTAGGGGATTCGAACCCCTGTTACCTCCGTGAAAGGGAGGTGTCTTAACCCCTTGACCAACGGGCCATGCAATAAATAATTCTGGCGGA
>NZ_JBCNHI010000035.1:0-8311 GCF_050482105.1 Paenibacillus jamilae
ATTTAAAAAAGGAAAAAGAAATTGTTAAATCGCAACTGCCTGAAACTGAGGGGACGGGTAATCTTAAGTATAAAGAAGGTTACCATATTGAACATTTAACCGGAGAAGTTAAAAAATGTACAGATTGGAAAGGTGTCAGTGGTGGGCATAATTATGAGGAGTTTAAGAAATTCTTTGACATAAATGGGAAATATGGATATGAAGAAGTAGGAAGAACAAATCATCCGGATATCTCAGGAATATCTGATATTGAATACAGATTAAAGGTTGAAGTAAAGAACTACCAAGGAAAAAGAACAGGCGAATATAAAGTTATTCCAAAAGAAGATAAGCCACCTCTTAAGAAAACCATATATGACCCTAATGTAATCTCCAGTGATGATATTGTTCGATTAGGAAAAGAGGCTATGGAAGAAGGTATAAAATCGCAAAGAGTAAATCAATTGAAAAGCCAAGCAAATAAGCAAATAATCCGAGGAGTTTCAAGTAATGGATTGAAGTTTGAAGGGATAAAAAATATTGATACTGGAGAAATCGAGAACTTTTATCCGGTATTGAAATTTGGAGAAAATTAAGGAGATAACATGATGAACACTGTTTACAATGATAAAAATAAGTTGATTCTCATGTATGAAGAAAAAGGATTTGAAAAAGGCTCAGTCATTGATGTTCTTGGTGATTTTGTGTTGGAACATGATATTGTTAAGGTATTAGAGGGTTTTTTAAACGAGTATATTGAGAGACGAGATTATATGGGAGTAATCTATTCAGATGAATACGATGTTGGGGATGAAGGTTATTTTGGCGAGAATAGGGTTTTGTTTTATTATGGAGTAGATGATAATTATGATATTGTCAGTTATAAAGAACTATATGATTATTTGCAGGTAGCGTGTAATTTCTATATTGAAAAGAACTCAGATAAAAAAGATGAGATAAACGAATATTTGTTAAGAATTAAATCCAAATATGGTATTGAAGAATAGTGGTTGGGTATGGCGATTAGTGGAGGGCTGCACGATATTGTGTAAACTAATTTAGAACTCCAACAACAAGATCGTACAATACAACCAACATTGCCACAATACGAGATAGCCACCCGTATTGTGGTCTTTTATCCTATTGAGGTTTGTTGATGAGTAGACACCACCCAGTGCCGAATGAACCCATCATTCAAGCAATAACACATTTAACCCATATAATACGTGTATAAAGATTTCGTCATTTAGTTTGTACGCACACATCAATGCTTGAATTTCATCACCTAAATAACGGTTTTCCGTTACATTGACAGGTCGATTATGGTCAGATGCCACCATGATTGACCTGTTTTTTGTTATCCTTATTACTTAAATAGGGTATTTTTTTCAATAATTAAATCTACATACAAATCCAAATGCAAAATATATTTTTAAAGATAATTCAACATCCCTCCACACAAAACAATGACTTGCCATCCCTCCCCATCAGAGTTAACATACACGCACTCAAACCACGGGAGGGAAAATACACAATGTCAAATTGGCCAGATTGGTTTCAAGAAGCATTACGCCAACGTTTTTATCAATTTGAACTAGCCAGTGAACGACAGGCTTCATGTTTATCTGAGGACAAAAATCTATTCACTCAAATGGATGAATTCAAAACCAACCAAAACGAAGATATTCAACGTCTGCTATCGGAATGGGAAGAAGCAGTAGGCTATCAACTAAGTCAGGACAAACAATCTACCTATATGAAAGGAGTTAAAGACGGGATTCGATTGATCCTTCCCATCATACAACCCACAGTTACTCGTTAGCTTTTGATCACTTTAGCCTATGATTCTATTAGTCCAATATTTCATCTATGCTCATTCCACTTTCCAAGGTAAAAACAAAATGCGCTGGTGAGAGAATGGTTATCTTCTCCACCAACGCATTAAATAGGCTATCATCAAATTGTTCCAGTATATCTTCCCGTAAGCTTAGTACTTGAATAATTTCATCCACACGTTCCTTAATTTTTGCTTGCTGCTCTTTCTCCTGCTCTAGTATCAGCATCTGTTGCCGTAGCTCGTTGAGCTCACTGGAAAGTCTGTTCGTTTCTTCATCATATACAATTTCATCAATCTGATTCCGCAACTTGAGATTTACCAATTCCTTCAGGTCGGATTTCAATTGTTGCATATGTCCTTCAATTTCAACTAAGGGGTCTCGTTCTACTTTGCTGGAAAGTACCGATTCAATATTGCCCTTCAGCGTTTTAATGAATTCTTTCTTGTTCTCATACATCCGATTAAATACTCGTACAAACGCAGAATGTAAAATTTGTTCATCAACCGATTTGGCATCACAAACTGCTTTACCTTCATTGACATACGTTTTGCATTGCCATACTACTTTTTTGGATGGATTATTGCTGTTCCAGGTTCGGCGTTTAAAAATGGCTCCACAGCATCCACAATATACTTTACTGCTCAGTGCATATTTGCTGGAATCACTCAAACCCCTTTTAAATCAAGGAACAAACAGCTTACACATGTGCCTTATGTATGTAAATAAAATATATTCCCGCACTCAACCCTAAAACAATTTTTTGAATGCAGGAACATATTCAAATTGCTCTTGACCCTCGTATATTAATGCTTCTCATCTCGACATATTACGACCACGCACTCAACGTGCCTTGAGTGTACAAAAATGATGACCCTAAGGCCTGGTCGCCCCTTGGCGGAAAATCTATCGTTTTTAGATCGGAGTCTTTATGTCTTTCTTTTTTTATTTTGACTGAAAGTGTCCCTCCTAATCCATCTGCCCCCAGGCAGTCTTGGTTTTTCTGACTTTCTGACAATCCTGTCAAACATAAAACCAGTAAAATAATTTATTGCTCAACTACCCCAAAATCATCCACATAAACATATGCTGTACCAGGATTCTTGTAAGCATACACTGTTGCCCTGGTGGCGCCTGCTCCGGTTGTAAAAGGAATGTTTACCATCGTCCAGGATGTACTGTCAGATGTTGCGGATGCATCCGTTCCTTCAAAACCATTAACGCCAATCTGAATCCGCTCTCCTATGTCTGCCTTAACCCAGGCGGTACACATATAGCTGGTATTAGGACTTAGCCCCGTAAGTACCTGCTCGATACCATCTTCTCCGGGTCCCAATCTAACACCCTTAAAGCCGCTTCTTGGTACCGATACACTTGCAGCAGTATCTGAATATGTTGCTGCCCATGGTGAGATTATCCCTTTCTCGAAATCAGATTGCCTTACGTTATTAACATAAAGTAGGCTGACACTCTCAAAAACCGGGTCCGGAGGTGAAGAAAAATCATGCCCGGCAGTCCAGTCAGTTCCACCGAACTCATATGCTCCAATATCCGGTGCCGCACCAACATAATCATTCGTGATTCCAGATATTACAACCCCTGCATTAATAGCTGGAGAAGTAGACTGCAACCTGAAATCATATGCTGTGGGATTCACAAATAACGGATTGGTTTCTGAGGTAATATTATTTCCCTCTATATGAGTACCAGGCAGTGTAAAGGCTGTAGTAAAGATATTGTTGAAAATTCTGTCGCCGTACATATCCGACTGAAAATTACTTCCCCAATATCCTACATTTCCGTTACTGTAGGTGGTATTGTTATAAATCAGGTTAAAATTACTGGGTGTATTCAATCTTATCCCTGTATAGTTTCCCCATACAACATTATGATGCACAGTATAGCCCTTGCTACCGTTATCCAGATAGATACCAGTGCCGGAATAATTCTTTGCCAGATTATCATGGATGTAATTATGATGAATTACCGTCCCTTGCCCATCCCAGGCAAATTCATAGAGTATTCCGCAGTCTTTTGTCAGCTTTCCTGCATTGTACAGATTATTATATTGTATCTGGCTGTTTTGGGTAGGCATAAATATCAGATGACGCCCAGCGTTATATACCGTATTATGACTGATTAGATGGTTTGCCCCCAATAGATAGATTGCCGGAATATCCGCTGCCGAATAATTTGCTTCATGAATAAGATTATTAATTACCTTATTTCCTGTTCCCTCTATACTCACCAGATTACCGGAACTGTAGGTCAAAGTACTGTCTCTAAGCTCATTATTGGTACCGGACATAAATATCCCTGTACTGTATTGTCTGGTAACATCCGAATCATGACTGACATATTCCGCAATCATATTAGAAACTTTACAGTAATTAGAATTAGACATTTTAATGCTGGAGGCAAAGATATTAATTCCGGTAATATTTATGTAAGAGTGGGAACTTAAATCAAATGCATAAGTCCGCTTCTTTGCTTCTACTGTCAAAGTATTCGGATCAACTCCACCAGGTGCCCATAAATAAAGCCTGCCAGTAATGCTGTCATAATACCATTCTCCCGCACTGTCAAGATCTTTAAGATTACCAGTAATATAATAGCTGTTACCGCCTGTCGCTGCAGTATCTATTTGATCAAAGGTAATGGAGCCGTCACTTGAGCTGGTAATGGTACTTTTATAAGATTTGTAGCCTGTTCCCGGAACACTCCAAACCGTTTTGCCAACCCAGTATCCAGGTGCCTGAGTTAAGTCTCCATCCTTGATGGTTGTAGTGGAACCGGAATCAACTGTTGCATATGTTGAATTTAAGGGATCAAGTGTTGATGAATTGGGCCATCTAGCTTCAAATTGCATTTGCTTATTAACAAATATCTGATTTTTTGTTCCAAGGGAACCCCTCATTTCCGCATAATAGATGGATCCGGAGTAATTTTTCCAGCCAGTAACCGGATCGGCACCGGATACCGTTACGTTCTCTCCTGTATAAGCCTCAAAGTTTATGGGTATTGCAGAAGTTCCGGAAGTATGAAGTGTTACTGTTTCCCGGTATGTACCACCTCGTATGATGCAGGTATCTCCGGCTTTCATGGTATCTGCTGCCTTTTGTATGGTTTTCCATGGATTTGATAGTGTACCAGTCCCAGTGATGTCATTCCCCGTTGTAGAAACATAATATACGGAATTTGCCTTTACAGTTTCCACACCCAGATTAAAAGTAAATACATAAATCATCATAATTACAACTAAAAATCTAAAGCCTGTTCTCTTATTCATAGCTTACCTCCTGGAATGAATTCTATTTTTAGATACGGCTTCTACGCCTGGGCTTAAGTTCACCGCTAGATATGTTCTAATATAGAAATTTGTGTATATATAAGCCCTTAATTATTTAATCGACTTATACCGACTTAAAGTTTATGATTCTTTCGGCGAAGCTTCTCCGATACTGAACCCATCCAGCCATTTCATTGACCATGCATGGTATTATTTTCTTTCCGAAATGGGTGCATGAGCATCCAGAGATTAAAGTACGCTATCAAAATGATTTCATCCCTCTGATGGAAGAATCGCGTGAAAAGTATGAGACTTATCCGAAGCATGTAGTTCCTGAATTCGCATATATTACTTTCATTGAAAATGCAGGTGTGAACAACGAGAAGTTGATTGCCCAGGCACCTTACGCGGGCATGACAGATGATATTCGTGCGGGTAAGTTGCAAGCATAGTCAATCAAGACGAATTGAACTGAAAAGCCTGAGCCTGTGCCTCATAACGTAAGACAAATTAAAACACCTACCAACCTGGTCATACCCTGTCTACTTGACAGGGGGTATGACCAGATTGGTAGGTGCCCAGCATCTTTTTTAATGTTCTCTATAACCATCTAATCTCCATTGGCTATTCTTCTTTCTCTTTTTCATCATGAAGTATCATCACTAATACAACATATACAAACTGTGCTCCGTCCTTCATGCCCTGCCAGTACAAAGCTTCATTCTCCAATGCTTGCCTGTAATGATGCTTATCCTCCCATTCCGAGAATTCAGGTCTGTTCACAATACCCATCTCAGAGAGTCTCTTCGATTCCTCTGGGCAAGGCATCAGGATCAATATTTACGCTAATTCCCAGTCAGGTCAACAACCAGGTTCTGAATCGCACTTTTACCGCTTCCATTATTCCCCGCAAATACATACATCATTGGTATATGTTGACCTTCCCTGCATCTGTTTTATTAAAGTAATTGAACCACAGCAAGTTGATTGCACGTCACAGAAGGGAATAACCTTATTTTGTTCAACTCCAAATCCTTACGTTCAAAAATGGTATCCGATCTCGGCACTTGCATATTACCATATTCCTATATTAACTCATGTTACACTTCCCTCTCATCCTCCTACTTCCAAAAATAAACATAGTAAATCCCCCAACCAATGGGTCATTCTGTAAACTAAATCTTTCTTTTAACCGATAAATACATATGCTGGGTTGTTTATTAAATATCACCTCTCGTTCCTTTTTAGCGTACAAACCTTGTTATACATATCTATATGGACTCACTGTTGTACTCATCTGCTGCTTCTTTAATCAGAAGTGAATGCAAGATGACGTGCTTTACTTGGAAATACCCATCACATATAGAAAGGAGTTATGAACTCACTTGAGCGTATTATCAGATGGGATTGGCTATGAAAGCCTACGCTTTTATGGTCCCTTTCAGCTCCTACACATCGAACAACTTCAAATAACACGTACAATTAACGATCATGCCTATTTACATATCAGTGGCATGCTCTCCGAAGAACAGGGAGCAGCTTGTATCGGTCATAATATGGAGCAAGAGCCGATTGCGATTCGTCAGTTGAATGATCAGGGACAATCGCTGAGAAGGCTGTTTCATGGGATTGTCACGCGTATGTCCGTACATTGTGTGCGAGGCGTGTATACGTTTGAACTGGAGGCCGCTTCCCATTCGTACCAGATGGATATCAAACGTAAAAGACGTTCCTATCAAGATATTCACCGCACTTATGATGATCTGGTCACTGCGCTGGTTCGAAAATATCAGTACGGAGATGCCATTGATACGGTAAGCAACCATGCCAAATTGGAGACATTTGTTTTACAATATGAGGAGACGGATTGGGCGTTTTTAAAACGCCTCGCTTCTCGCTTTGGTTCCGTACTTGTGCCAGAGGTAACCGCAGCCTCGCCCAAGGTTTTCTTTGGGATGCCAGAAGGCAAGCAGCATAAGGTGGAACGGGACGTATTTTATCGAGTACGGAAAACATTTCATGAGCTGGATGCGGAAAAGCTGGGAGAACGTGCTGGCTCGTATATCACCTATATGATCGAAAGTCTGCAATACTATGCGCTGGGCGACCTCATCACGCTACCTATTGGACAAGGCAAAGAACTGGTCGTGGTTCGAGCCGTGACAACTTTAGCAGATGGCTTACTGCGTACCCATTATGATCTTCAAGCCGAACCGGATATCCGCTATACCCGATATGAAAACAATCAGGCTACTGGAATTTCGCTGATAGGAACGGTGCTGAAGGTACAGCAGGATTTTGTACAGCTACAACTGGACATTGACCCGAAGCAAGATCCTGCTAAAGCCTGCTGGTTTCCGGTGTCCACTCGTTATGTCGCCGAAGAACATAGTGGCTGGTACGATATGCCTGAAATCGGGGAACAAGTGGAATTGTATCTGCCTACCCACCGCGAACAGGATGCCTATGTAACAGATTCGCTGCGACAACAACGCTACATAAATGATCAGCCGAATGTGAAGGTATGGCAACATGTGCAAGGTAGCTCCGTCGAAATGTCTGAGCACGAGCTGACCCTATCCACCTCCGGTGAATTTTCCATTACACTGCATGAAAGTAGCGGCATTACGATTGACAGTCCAGGGAATGTGCAGATTCAGGGTGGTCACGTGAAGCTTAATGCTGGCGAGGAACTTTCTCTCGAAGCTGGAACGGCGTTGTATTTAAAAGGCGGAGCCAGCAGCATGGTACTGGATGGTGAGACGGATACCAAGGCTCCGGTGATATATCAGGAAGGTACGGCTCAGGCACCGGTTTTCGTAGCCGACCTCCCTCCTGTGCCTGAGCCGCCACTCATGAGCATAAAAGCCTATGAAGCAGCCCAGTCAGCAGCTAGGGATTCATCTAGCAGCCAAGCCTCTACCCCTAAAGCAAAAGTCACCAGTCCAGCAGAGCATCAACAGGCGAATGCCTTGATGGGTACGGTGTCCAAGCTATTAGGCTCCATTCCAGTGATGGGAAAAGTGGTTGGCGTTGTTGCAGGAGCGCTAAGTGGACCTGCAGGAGGGGTGATTCTAAGAGCAACCGCAGCGATCCCTGTTCGGAGCAAAGGGACCCCTTCCGTTGGAGGCAGTAAAGGGAACGGCATTCATCCGTTGAAACACTTGGCTGGTCTAGCATTACAAGGGTTAATTACTCAGTATGAACA
>NZ_JBCNHI010000036.1:0-835 GCF_050482105.1 Paenibacillus jamilae
TCGGATAGATGACCATCGTGCCGCCGTTATAGAGCGTCCGTGCAATATCGCCGACGAACACGTCGAAGGAGAAGCTGGCCAGTTGCAGCAAACGTACCGGGAACTGGTTCAGACGGTAATCCCGGCGATACGCCGCAGCTGTATTGACCAAGCTGCGATGCTCGATCATGACGCCCTTCGGACGTCCCGTTGTCCCGGACGTGTAGATAACATACGCCAGATCGTGCGGCTCGTTGATGTGATCGACGTCTGTCGTATCTCCGGTGTACAGTGACTCATCGTCCAGCGCCAGTACAGTACGCAGACGCAGCACTGCTACTGCTTCGCTATCAGACTTCGAATCTGCTTTCAAGCTCAAACCTTCATTCCGGTTATCTCTTTCTATCGTTTCAGCACCAGCCGCTGTTTCCAGTTCGCCCTCCGTCGGTCCTCCAACCAAGGCCTGTCGGCTTTCTTCGAGCCATGCTTGTGCTCGCTCCTGCAAACTGGTTTGCGTTAACAGCACCGTCGCGCCGCTGTCCTCGAGCATAAAGCGAATCCGTTCGGATGGATAGTCTGCATCCAGTGGCACATAGGCGCCTCCGGCCTTCCACACTGCTAATACACCGACCAGCATGTCTACCGAGCGTTCACTCAGAATGCCGACAATCGACTCGCGTGCAATGCCTTCCTTTCGCAATCTACGCGCCAATTGGTTGGCACGTTCGTTCAGTTCGCGGTACGTAAGCTGCTGCTCCTCGTACACCACTGCCATATGATCCGGCACGAGCTGCGCTTGTTCTTCTACATAGGCATGGAACAGTGCTCCTTCTTCAACAGCTGCAACCTCCGATAC
>NZ_JBCNHI010000037.1:0-1694 GCF_050482105.1 Paenibacillus jamilae
ACATACGCCAGATCGTGCGGATCGTTGATGTGATCGACGTCTGTCGTATCTCCGGTGTACAGTGACTCATCGTCCAGCGCCAGTACAGTACGCAGACGCAGCACTGCTACCGGTTCGGATGCTGCTTCGCTATCAGACTTCGAATCTGATTTCAAGCTCACACCTTCATGGAGGCGGTCGCTTTCCAGCGTTTCAGCACCAGCCGCTGTTTCCAGTTCGCCCTCGGTCGGCCCTTCGCCCAGAGCCCCTTGGTTTTCCTCCAGCCAACCCTCTGCACGCTCTTGCAAACTGGTTTGCGTCAGCAGTACCGTTGCGCCGCTGTCCTCCAGCATGAAACGAATCCGTTCGGATGGATAATCTGCATCCAGTGGCACATAGGCGCCTCCGGCCTTCCACACTGCCAATACACCGACCAGCATGTCTACCGAGCGTTCACTCAAAATGCCTACAATGGACTCGCGTCCAATACCCTCATCCCGCAATCTACGAGCAAGCTGGTTTCCACGCTCGTTCAGCTCACGGTACGTAAGCTGCTGCTCCTCGTATACAACTGCCACGTGATCCGGCACAAGCTGCGCTTGTTCTTCCACATAGGCGTGGAACAACAATTCAGATTCCTTCTCATCACTCCATGCGGACACGCCTACAGCTCCAAAGCCATCAATGATTTTCGCTTTTTCCGCAGCAGTCACCAATTCAAGCTCATCTACCAGTGCATCTGGTCTGTGAATCGCTTCTTCAATCACATGCAGCAAATGCTCGCGGATTTGCTCCACAGCTGTACGTTCCAACACCTTGGCGTTGTACTCCAAATGCACATGGATTTCGTCGCCCGGCACAACAGTAATGTTGAAATCATAGTTTGTTTGCTCCGACACGGAAGCATTGGCAATCGTAAAGCCATTCGCGCCACGGCTGCCCATCTGCTCCATGCGCTGCTCCACGGGGTAGTTTTCAAACACCATAATATGGTTCACCAGGTCCTGCTTCTGCTCGGTCAGGGCCTGAATGTCATACAGCGGATACGTTTCATAGGCACGAGAAGCCAGTGCCTGCTCTTGTACCTGCTTCATTAATGAAGCAAACGTCATCTCTTTCTCACTATGAATCCGTACAGGTACGGTATTAATGAACAAACCAATCATTTTATCGATGCCCGGAATATCCGCCGATCTGCCGGATACAACACTGCCAAATACCACATCTTGGCTGTTGTTATACCGCTGTAACACAACGCCCCACGCTGCTTGCAGGAATGTATTGACCGTTACTTGCTTCTGCTTAACCAGCTTGTTCATCCGTTCCGTCACTTCATGGCCTAGTGTAAACGAAAGCTTGTCCGCTTCATATGCTTTTGCATGACCGTCCAGCTGTTTGACCTGCGGCAATACCGTCTGCTGCTCAAAACCCGCAAAATAATCACGCCAGAACCGTTCTGCCTCTGCGTTGTCCTGCCGATCCAGCCATTCAATATATTCACTGTATGGCGTTACTGGGGCAAGCTCTGGCTTGCGGTCTTCAAGGATGGCAAAGTACGTATTAAACGCTTCCCCGACAACCAGGAACAAGCACCAGCCGTCCATCAAAATATGATGGAAGCTCCACACAAAACGGTACGACTCCTCGCCTGTACGTAAAATAGACACCCGCATCAGCTCGCCAGAGCTGAAATTGAAGCCTTCGGCTTTGTCACG
>NZ_JBCNHI010000038.1:0-927 GCF_050482105.1 Paenibacillus jamilae
GACAAATCGTTCCTAGATTATCTGCAGGAGGTCAAAGAGCATGCGCTTCGTGCGTATGAGCATCAGGACTATCCGTTTGAAGAGCTGGTTGAAAAGCTGAATGTAACGCGGGATACGAGCCGGAATGCGCTGTTTGACACCATGTTTGAGCTGAAAACATGGGAGCAGCAGGAGTTCGAACTGGAAGGGCTGACCATCAGCTCTTATCCACTGGACAATCATACGGCCAAATTCGATCTGAGCTTGGAGGCCATAGAGCAGCCAGAAGGTATTTTGTGCAGTCTGGAATACAGCACGGCGCTGTATAAGCCGGAGACCATGACGCGATTGGCACAGCATTTTGCGGAAATCGTTCGAACTATTGCCCATCATCCGCAGCAGCCACTGGCAGTTTTGAATATGGTGACCGCCGAGGAAAAAGAGCAACTCATCGATGGATTTGGAAATGTGGGGGTATTAGGTGTTGATGCTGTTGAAACAGGAGCACTGTTCCATACCTATGTGGAAGAGCAGGCCCAGCTTATATCAGACCATGTAGCAGTGGTGTACGAGGAGCAACAGCTCACGTACCGTGAGCTGAACGAGCGTGCAAACCAATTGGCGCGTAAATTGCGAAAGGAAGGCATTGGACGCGAGTCGATTGTCGGCATTCTGAGTGAACGCTCGGTAGACATGCTGGTCGGTGTATTGGCGGTGTGGAAGGCTGGAGGCGCCTATGTGCCGCTGGATGCGGACTATCCATCCGAACGGATTCGTTTCATGCTGGAGGACAGCGGTGCGACGGTACTGTTAACTCAAGCTGGCTTGCAGGAGCGCGCACAAGCCTGGCTGAATGAAAGCCAATGGGCTTTGGGCGATGAAAATGCTAAGGGTGAGCTGGAGACGGCGGTTAGCGTTGAAACGGTGGAAAAAGATAGCCTCAATGAA
>NZ_JBCNHI010000039.1:0-45753 GCF_050482105.1 Paenibacillus jamilae
CGCTCGACTTGCATGTATTAGGCACGCCGCCAGCGTTCGTCCTGAGCCAGGATCAAACTCTCCATTAAAGACCAACCGAAGCTGGTTTATAGAAAGAGCGATTAGCTCATTTTGAAACTGACGAGATAAAATATCTCATTGTTGATTTTGCGAACAAAATCATTTACTCACTCGTTGTTCAGTTTTCAAAGATCAAACGTCCATTATTCTTCGCTTTGTTTCACCACCGCGTCTCAGCGGCGACTTAATTAATATAACATACATTCGGGATTTAAGTCAACACTTTTTTGAAATTATTTTTCGATGCTATTTGAGCATTGCCCTCACAAAAAAATTCCCGGGCTTTAAAGGCCGAGAATTAATGTATCACATTTTTGAATTCGTCGTCAACTATAATTTAAAAAATAAAACCCTAACACATCCGAGCCACCAAAACTCACTTGTTTGGCACTTCTCCCTTTGCCATAATAACTGCTACAATAATGCTTCTCATACGGCCTGTCCGAACAATATTATTTTCAATCCCAGTAGTAGCGCAATCCCCGGCAAGCCTAATATCGTTACCGCTCCCATCGTCACTGGATTAATCGGAATGTACACCTGTGTAATCCACCCTGAATAATTAATAATATACAGTGCAATGGCTGCCAGAGCCATATGCGCTCCGAAGACTACAAACCAACCAATCCCCAGACGTTTTTTCAGCATTAGGTACATCAGTATTCCAGCACAGGCAATCAGAACAAGCCATACAGCCCCTCTCATTCCGCCCTCCGCTTGTGAACCCGGTCTGTATCATTCGCATACCCCGGTTCATCGGCTGGCAAATGAAATCGATGTAGCCCCTGCTGTTTTGCACTTTTTAAATGTATTTGATATTTACGTTCCGCAGCTTCCAGCACAAAAATAGCGTAGTCTATTTCATCCTTACCCGTAGCTTCATGAAATAAACGATGCGCTCTTAACCACTCTGCATGCGAAGCCCGAATCTGTGCAAACAATTCCTGGCGATACTCCGCTTCTGTTTTTCCACTCTCTTGACGACGGAAATTTCGTTTCATCCGTTCCCACATTCATTCATCCTCCTCACAAGCCGAACTATGTGTACAGTCTGAAAGACTACCCTATTCATACTTATTGAATAAAGGACAAACTTAGAACCAGGAACGATTATAAAACCATCTATAACTGCAAATAAAAAAGGAGCCGTAGCGGCTCCCTAAGCGAGTCAAGAATGTCGGACATTTCAGACTCTTCACTTGTAACGTATAACTACACCTACTAATTGAGCTCTCTACGGCCTTCCAACGCTTTGGACAGGGTGACCTCGTCGGCATACTCCAAATCCCCGCCTACGGGCAATCCGTGAGCAATACGTGTAACCTTGATTTCAAAAGGACGCACTAGCCGGGAAATGTACATAGCCGTGGCCTCTCCTTCAATGTTCGGATTCGTAGCCAGGATCAACTCCTTGACGCGTTCATCACTGAGCCTGGTCAGCAACTCCTTGAGTTTGATATCCTCAGGACCAATTCCCTCCATTGGAGAGATTGCCCCATGAAGTACATGGTACAAACCATCAAACTCCTTGGTACGCTCCATAGCCACCAAATCCTTGGCATCCTGAACAACACATATGACGGAAGCATCCCTCGTCTTATCCTGACAGATCCGACAAGGGTCCGTGTCCGTAATATTGCCGCAAACTGAACAAAAGTGAAGGTTGCGTTTTACATTGACCAGCGCTTTGGCAAAATCAATCACATCGTCTTCTTTCATTTTCAGTACGTGAAAAGCCAACCGGGCAGCTGTTTTTGGGCCTACTCCCGGCAGGCGCGTAAAAGCGTCAATCAGCTTTGCAATCGGCTCGGGATAATGCAATAGTGTGTTTCTCCTTTATGAGCAGACTAGAACAAGCCCGGAATTTTCATACCACCTGTAAACTTACCCATATCATCATTAGCCAGTTCATCCGCTTTGGACAAAGCATCATTGACTGCAGTGAGCACGAGATCTTGCAGCATTTCTACATCATCAGGATCTACTGCTTCCGGTTTAATCGTGATGGACAACACTTTTTTATGTCCACTTACCTCTACAGTTACCACACCGCCGCCAGAAGAACCTTCGATTACTTTCCCACCAAGCTCTTCTTGTGCTTTCAGCATTTGTTCTTGCATTTTTTTCACTTGCTTCATCATTTGGTTCATATTGTTCATTTCAATCATCTCCTTTAATGAAGTATACATTTACTTTTGATTATTCTTTAATGACTACCAGATCTTCCCCGAAAAGCTGAATGGCTTCATCAATCCAGGGCTCCTTGGACTTTCCCGGCGCATCATGCTCCGGCTCCAGTTGCAATTCTTCGGCAGGCTGGTCGGAAACTCCTTCAATCGCAGCATTCCAATCCTTCTGCATCATCGTTACCAAACGATAAGAATGACCCAACTGCTCATGCAAAACCTTCTCGATGACCTGCTTATTGGCAGGCTTTTCGGTAGTTTCACGATGAATGTTGTTCTTAAACGCGACCAGCACACTGTCCTCTAACACAGAAACCGGCTCACCGTCCATAAACCAAGCATGAACCGTAACCTTCGCCTCTTTTACCCCTTGCAAAATCTGGCTCCACTTACGCCCTACTGCTGCAAATGCTTCACTTGACTTCTCAGCGATATAGCGGTCCAACTGAGAAGGGAGCTTGGCTGGCGTTGAAAGACGTGGAGCAGGAGCACGGCCACCAGAAGCCTGACGACCGCCTGACGCTGCCTCCTGGCCCGCTCCAGCGGCCAAGCCACCTTGCATTGCACGTTCCAGTTTCTTTTCCAGCTCAGCAAGCTGGCGCTTTAACATGGCCACATCTTCCTGGCCAGCCGCAGCACCAGAGCGCTGTGCAGTTGGCTGAGCAACAGCTCCTGCTTCCCCCGGAATGCTGCATAACTTCAATAGAGCTACCTCAAATAATGTTTGAGGCTGAACGGCATATTTCATCTCGCTCTGATAACGATTAAGAGTGTCGATCATTGCAAAGAGCTGCTCCTTGGTAAAAGCATCTGCAACTTCCTTAAACTGCTCCGGGTTCAGCACTCTCTCGGTCATTTTTGTTGCCTGCGGCACCATCTTGATCATTAACAGGTCTCGGAAGTAGTACAGAAGATTCTCCATACACTTATCCGCACTTTTACCTTCCTGCATAAAGTTCTCGATCAATTGGAGCACTGTGCCCACATCTTCCTTCAGCAATGCCAATGCCAATTTACCGAATTGCTCGGATGCGATCCCGCCCGTCATATCCAGCACCTGCTGATACGTAACCCGACCATCAGTAAATGAAGATATTTGGTCCAAAACGCTAACCGCATCTCGCATCCCGCCGTCTGAAAGACGCGCAATATATTGCAGCGCATCCAAATCAGCCTGA
The DNA here is from genome assembly GCF_050482105.1 of Paenibacillus jamilae. Classification (GTDB taxonomy): domain Bacteria; phylum Bacillota; class Bacilli; order Paenibacillales; family Paenibacillaceae; genus Paenibacillus; species Paenibacillus jamilae_B. The sequence continues at coordinate 3,425 of NZ_JBCNHI010000039.1, forward strand.
ATGTTCTCCTGTTGGCATATCAGGTCAAGCCGCTCCGTCTGCTCTTCCAACGAGACTCGTCGGAAGTCAAAACGCTGGCAACGTGAAATAATTGTCGCAGGAATCCGATGCGGCTCTGTCGTCGCCAATATGAACATTACATGTGGCGGCGGCTCTTCCAGCGTCTTGAGCAGCGCATTGAACGCTTCCGTCGTCAGCATGTGCACTTCATCAATGATATAAACCTTGTGCCGCACTTCTGTGGGCGCATATTTGACTTTATCGCGCAAATCACGAATCTCTTCAACACCCCGGTTAGAGGCTGCATCAATCTCCTGCACATCCATGACCGCTCCGGCTGTGATCCGTTTACAGGCTTCGCATTCGTTGCAAGGCTCCGGCGCAGGTCCATGCTCACAGTTGATTGCCTTGGCCAAAATTTTGGCCGCACTGGTCTTGCCCGTTCCTCGCGGACCACTGAACAGGTAGGCATGGGACGTGCGATTTTCGCGGATGGCATTCTGCAATGTCTGGATAATATGCTGTTGTCCTACCATGTCCTTGAAGGCCTGCGGCCGCCAAGCACGGTACAACGCTATATGTTCCAATGCGCGTTCCCTCTTTCCCATTCACTTTCATGACCATTCATGGTCACTTCATTATACTATACTCCCGTCCGAATCTAAACCAGACACATTTCAATTTATAAGCACAAAAAAACACCTTCGCATATTCGCCAAGATGTTCCAATTCCTAAGTATATACCGTGCACCTGTTATTGATCGTTGTGATCCGAGCGGCAACCCTGAGCAACAACTCGGGCTAGGCGACCCTCCGGCACAAGAGTGGGCTTGCTTATGGCTGCTTCCTTCCGGACCTGACCAGGTTCACAAGTACTCATTGCGGAGGACCCAACCGTCAACATTGTGCGCAGGGACCAGCCTCACATCAACAACACCTCTAACAGGAATTCAACCTCGCTATAGCGGATTGCGAGTTACAGGGCACCGCTACCTCCCCATCTAGCACGGTGAAAATAAGTATATCTCATGGTTGCACAAAATGCAAATAGCAAATACCGACAAAAAGAGCCTCCTGCAATTGCAGAAGGCTCTAATAACTTTATAACTTGCGGTAGCTTATTACATACCGTATTTCTTTTTGAAACGATCCACGCGTCCACCAGCATCAATAAACTTCTGCTTACCTGTGAAGAACGGATGGCAAGCGGAGCAAATTTCCACACGCAGAGATTCTTTCACAGAACCAGTTTCAAACGTATTCCCGCAAGCGCAAGTAACATTAGTTACGTTATACTTCGGTTGAATAGCCTGTTGCATTAACTTTCACCTCTTTCCGCCCTGAACGTCCTATCAGTCCAGAGTTGTATGAACACATGTTCAAATTATAGCACTTGAATATGAGTGTTTCAACCACTCTTTTTAGCACACAAAACAGTGTAAGATCGGTATGTTTCAAATAACTCCCAACCGTTTAGGTTCTGGCAAATTTGGGACGCGCCTTCCCTTGCGGAGGCACATGAGTATAAGAACCGATTACCACATCTGGCAATTCCTCACGATAGATCTCAAGCATTTGCTTCATACCAAGTATCTCCCCTTGAGCCGGCGGAATCAACTCCAGATAGCTTTCAGGATCAATATTCAAATTACGCATTTGAATCAGCTTGAGCTTAGTGCGTTTGGCAAATTCAATCATTGCCTCGATTTCTTCCTCCCGGTCAGTTACACCCGGAAAAATCAAATAGTTAATGGACGTATACACTCCCTGCTCGGACGCATAGCGGAGTGACTTTTCCACATTAGCCAGCGTGTAACCGCGCGGCTTGTAATACGCATTGTAATGGTCGTCCAATGCACTAATTGTACTTACTCGCATGAGATCAAGACCCGCATCCACAATTCCCCGGATATGATCATTCAATCCCGCATTCGTGTTGATATTAATATATCCCATATCTGTAACGGAACGTACTTCTTTGATCGCATCAATAATCAGTTTGGCTTGAGTGGAGGGCTCACCTTCACAACCTTGCCCAAAACTGATGATAGACTCAGGTGTTTTCAAATGTTCCAACATGACTTCTACAATCTCTTCCACGCGGGGACGGAAGTTCATTCTTGTCTGCGGAGATACAAAACCACTGTCATCCGGCTGTTCAGATATACAGCCAAAGCAACCCGCATTACAAGAATAAGATACCGGAACTCCCCCTTCCCAGCGATTCAGGAATGTATTCGAGGAAGTAAGACATTCGTATCCCAGCGCACAGTTAGACAAATGCTGGTACAGCCTATTTTCGGGATACTGCTCTGTCATTCGCTGAACACCCAATTTAACTTGATTGCGGTCACAGTTCTCAGGATTCCATTTGGAAGGACTGTCGCTCTGCTCTGCTGTTACATAAAACGCCCCGTCTTTCCAGACAACGGCCGAATAACCGAACAAAGGGAGTTTATACTCCTTATCCGTCTTCACATATCCCGGCAGACATAGGCGTGTAAAGCCTTGCGGTAACAAAGCCCCTACTGCCTGCACATCTCCCGGAAGAGAGACCATTTCCCCTGTCTCAGGGTTCATACCGACCGGGCGGGTGCTGGGCAAGCCTACCAGCGTAGCTCCTTCCGGTAACGGAATAAGCTCATCTTCCATGATTTCAACAATCATGTCTGCGCTACGGGCAAGCCCATACAAAGAAGCATGGTCATATACATTGCCTTTTTCGTCGGCATACACCAAATACATTATGAAGCTCCTTTCGTTCTGTAAAGCGCAACATTAACCAAATGAATGGTAACGGCTGTGTTCTTACGGAACAGATAAAATACATAGTTGGGTTTTAGTTGGTTGTGGCCGGAACTGACGCTGTAGTAGAACGCGTAGTTCTTCGTTGTTGACCACCAGCACTTTGCGAGCCGCTAGTAGAAGGTGCTGTCAAATCAAACGAGGCTAAAAACTCAGCGTTAGTTTTGCTGTTACGCAGCTTTTTGAGGAAGCCTTCCACAAAGTCATGGCTTTCCGTCATATTTTTACGAATAGCCCAGATCGTATCTAATTCTTCCTTATTTAACAGCACTTCCTCACGACGTGTACCAGAACGACGAATATCAATTGCAGGAAAGATACGACGTTCTGCCAGTTTGCGATCCAAGTGCAGCTCCATATTACCTGTACCTTTGAACTCTTCATAGATGATATCATCCATACGAGACCCTGTATCAATCAGCGCTGTGGCAAGAATCGTTAAGCTGCCGCCTTCCTCCACATTCCGAGCTGCACCAAAAAAGCGTTTTGGACGGTGAAATGCTGCCGGATCAATACCCCCACTCAAAGTACGACCAGACGGAGGGATAACGAGATTGTACGCACGAGCCAACCGTGTGATGCTGTCCAACAGGATAACGACATCCTTTTTATGTTCTACGAGACGCAGTGCACGCTCCAACACCAGTTCTGCCACTTTGATGTGATTTTCAGGAAGTTCATCAAACGTAGAGGCCACAACTTCGCCTTTGACAGAACGCTGCATGTCAGTCACTTCTTCAGGGCGTTCATCAATCAACAAGACAAATAGCTCAATCTCGGGATTGTTGGTAGAAATGCTATTGGCAATTTCTTTGAGGAGAAGCGTCTTCCCAGCTTTGGGAGGTGCCACAATAAGTCCGCGCTGTCCAAGTCCGACAGGGGCCAGTACATCCATAATTCTCGTAGACAAATGGTTGGGGGAAGTTTCAAGGACTAATTTGGTTTGCGGATACAGTGGAGTCAGTGCAGGAAAATGTAGCCGCTCAGCAGCTTGCTCAGGACTTCTTCCATTGACGGCGTTAACTTGAAGTAATCCAAAATATCGTTCATTTTCTTTTGGTGTTCGGCATTTACCTGAAACGAGATCGCCTGTTCTCAAGTCAAACTTGCGGATTTGTGAAGCAGAGATGTAAATATCTTCGGTACTCGGGAGATAATTGATCGGCCTCAGAAAGCCGTAACCTTCAGGAAGTATTTCCAGAACACCCTGCATAAACATCAATCCGCTCTTCTCAGCTTGTGCGCGCAGGATCGCGAAAATTAATTCTTTCTTCTTGAGCGTTCCGTAGTACGGGATCTGGTATTGCTTGGCCAGCTTGTACAGGTCGGTCAGCTTCATTTCTTCCAGATCGGAAATTTGCAGATCCATATAATAACCACCTATTCAATTATTAAGTCCATTCATACATCTAAATGATAGACAATGATATCATTAACACCATCAACATAATTTTAACCAAAACACATAAAGTTATGCAGCCACCTGCCTGAATTATACCGAATTATTCCGGTTTTCCGATAAAAGATTGTTAGGTATGAACCAAATCTTATATCAAACAGTGGCTGCATAGATGCTATCTGTTCCATCGCTTGGGTTACGAGGAGCTCGAACATAATACATAGTTCAATTACTCAGTCTGCCGCCATACATCAGCGCCCAAAAGACGCAGGTTGGAAACAAGATGATCATAACCACGGTCAATATACTCAACACCCGCCACCTCGGTTACCCCTTCACTTACTGTAAGTCCAGCAATGACAAGAGCCGCCCCGGCGCGTAGATCTGCCGCTTTTACTTTAGCTGCATTCAGTTGACCACCCTCAATAATGGCGGACCGTCCCTCTACACGAATTTTAGCTCCCATTCGCACCAGTTCAGGCACGTGCTTAAAGCGATTGCTGTACACAAAGTCGCTCAACACACTGACACCCTGAGCTTGAGTCAGCAAGCTGGTCATGGGAGATTGTAAATCTGTGGCGAAGCCCGGATATACCAAGGCTTTAACGTCGACATGTCCATAGGAAGGTGCACCCAGTACACGAATACTTTCATCATATTCCTCAATGCCAATACCCATCTCCTGCATTTTTGCAGTGAGGGCCTCCATATGCTTGGGAATCACATTGTCAATCAATACATTCCCACGGGTTGCCGCAGCAGCAATCATGTATGTGCCTGCTTGTATACGGTCAGGTATGATGGAATGACGGCAGCCATGTAGTTCCGACACACCTTCAATACGAATCGTCTCTGTACCGGCGCCTTTAATAATCGCCCCCATGGAGTTTAACAAAGTTGCTACATCTATAATCTCAGGCTCTTTAGCCGCATTTTCGATAGTTGTGGCGCCTTTGGCACGTGCGGCCGCCAGCATAATATTAATAGTTGCTCCTACGCTACTGACATCCAAATAAATCTTGGTGCCGCGCAGTTCTTTGGCGTGCAGATGAATAGCGCCATGCTCGTTCGTAACCGTGGCACCCAGCGCTTCAAAACCTTTGATATGCTGATCAATGGGCCGGGGTTCAAAATTACATCCTCCTGGCAAACCGATGATCGCTTCCTTGAATCTACCCAGCATGGCCCCCATCATATAATAAGAGGCTCGTAATTTTTTAACAGGTCCATTCGGCATAGGAATGGATTTAATGGAGGAAGGATCTATCTTCATCTGGCTACCTTCCCAAGTAACCTTTGCACCAAGCTCCTCCAATATTTCGGAATACACCGCCACATCACTAAGCAGCGGCAAATTATCCAAAATGACTTCCGACTCTGCCAGAATGGCTGCGGGAATCAAGGCGATGGCACTGTTTTTGGCACCGCTGATGGATACTGTACCCTGAAGCGGCCGTCCACCGGTGATCATCAATTTTTCCATAAGCTTGAGGGTCCCCCTACGTGTTTTGCAGTCGGTCAAACAATGAACTGAAACTATAAACTTTCAACTTTTTTAGTGGTGAAAATGGAAAGACACCGGCTAAGCGGTGTGCTTTCCATACCAAACTATTCAACTGTACAGACTTAATTGTTTTGTGCAGCATAAATACAGCTACAACGAAGAAATGCATTCAGTCTATGCAGACGCATGACCAGTTGAAACATTATTACGCTTTGTTGTTGGAACCGAACTCACGGATTTTACCGATAACTGTTTGTTTGATCGCTTCACGACCTGGTTGGATGAATGTACGTGGATCGTAAGCATCTGGTTTTGCAGCAAGCACTTCACGAACTACTTTCGCAAATGCAATTTGGTTCTCAGTGTTTACGTTGATTTTGGAAGTACCCAGGGAAATGGATTTTTGGATATCGTGTGTAGGGATACCTGTTCCGCCATGAAGAACGAGTGGCAGTTTAACAGCATCGCGAATTTCTTCCATTTCTTTAAAGCCCAGGTTTGGCTCGCCTTTGTATGGTCCATGGACAGATCCCAGTGCAGGAGCCAGTGTGTCGATGCCTGTTTCTTTAACGATACGTACACAATCGTCCAGCTTAGCGTACATTACGTCACCTACAACATCATCTTCTTGACCGCCAACCATTCCAACTTCAGCTTCAACAGAAACGCCTTTGGAATGCGCATATTCAACAACTTTCTTCGTTGTTTCGATATTTTTCTCGATTGGGCTGTGGGAATCGTCAATCATAACGGATGTGAAACCAGCGTCGATTGCTTCTTTACATTTGTCAAAGCTAGAACCGTGGTCCAGGTGAATTGCAACTGGAACCGTAACTTTCATGTCATGAATAAGACCTTCTACCATTTTAACAACAGTGTAGAATCCGCCCATGTGACGTGCTGCGCCTTCAGAAACACCCAAGATTACTGGGGATTTTTCTTCTTCAGCAGCGCCCAGGATAGCTTGAGTCCACTCCAGGTTATTAATATTGAATTGACCTACTGCATATTTTCCTTCGAGTGCTTTGTTCAACATGTCTTTCATAGATACCAATGGCATGGTTACATCCTCCTAAAGGTGTTTGGGTTTGTCTATATTTTTAGCCGACATCACATACGGGCTTATTATACCACAACCCATGTTAAATACTAAACAAGCTTTTGCATATCAACACATACAAAAATCACGCCCAGGACGCCGTTTTTCCATAGAATTGTATAAGGAGAGGATTTACTTTCAGTATTTCCCATAATCACAAACAAAAAACCCTGTTTTGTTAACAGAGTTCTCTAACCAAAACGACTTACCTAGTCACCTCTAAGTTGTTTGTTCACAGCGATCCGCATTTCATCAATATCAAAGGGCTTGGTAAAATGCATAAGTGCACCTAGCTCCGTCGCCTCTTTAATCATGTCCAGTTCTCCATATGCTGTCATCATAATGACCTTGATGTCGGGATTCATGCTTTTTAGGTGCTTCAGAATCTCGAGTCCGTCCATACCTGGAATTTTCATATCGAGCAGAACCAGATCGGGTGGTTCCTTCTCCACAATTTCAAGAGCAATTTTCCCGTTCGCTGCCTGAAAGGTCTCATAACCCTCACTTCCGAACACTTCCATCAGTAAAATCCGTATTCCATTCTGGTCATCGACGATTAATACTTTTTTCTTTTCCAATGTTTTAACCTCCTAAGATCTTAAAACGAGGATCATGCAGCTATTGCCATAACAGCGTCCGATGACGTACAATATCCGTCCCATACCTAAAACTATATTCGCTCCTGCAAAAAGAAAATCCTTCTCATATACATAATTGTGGAATATTCTTTCATAATCAGGAAGCATGGGATAAAAAAAGACCTCCCAAAGGAGGTCTTTCAGGCTATGGCATTAACCTTGAAGCTGCAATGCCGCCTTTACAAATTCACGGAACAAAGGCTGTGGACGATTCGGACGGGAAGTAAATTCTGGATGGAATTGTACCGCCAGGAACCATGGATGTTCAGGAAGTTCCACAATTTCCACCAAACGTCCATCCGGTGAAGTACCAGAAATACGAAGACCTGCTTTTTCAATAACTTCACGATATTCGTTATTGAATTCGTACCGGTGACGATGTCTCTCGTACACCAGCTCGTCGTTGTAGCAAGCCGCTGCCAGAGAACCTTCCACCAGCTTACATGGATACAGGCCAAGACGCATGGTACCGCCCAAATCTTCGATGTCTTTTTGGTCAGGAAGCAAGTCAATGACAGGATAATCGGTAGCCGGGTTGATTTCCGAGCTGTTGGCTCCTTCGAGACCAGCCAGGGAACGGGCAACCTCAATAACAGATACCTGCATACCCAGGCAAATACCGAAGAACGGAATTTTATGCTCCCGTGCATAACGAATAGTGCTGATTTTACCTTCAATTCCGCGATCGCCGAAGCCACCCGGTACGAGAATACCGCCAATGCCGCCCAGCATGTCAGCTACGTTCTCATCCGTTACTTCTTCAGCGTTCACCCAACGGATTTTCACGTCCGCATTTGCATCAAATCCAGCGTGGGAAAGTGACTCGACAACACTTAAGTATGCATCATGTAATGCAACATATTTACCAACAATAGCAATTTCAACCGTTTTGTCCAACTTGCTGATTCGATCAACGAGCCCTTCCCATTCAGTCATATCCGGTGCAGGTGTTGTCAGCTTCAGGTGGTTAACTACGATTTCGTCCAAACCTTCTTCACGCAGGTTCAACGGAACCTCGTAGAGAGTCGAAGCATCGCGGCATTCTACCACTGCATTCGCATCAATATCGCAGAACAATGCAATTTTAGCCTTCATGTCGGAGGACAATTCATGTTCTGTACGGCAAACAATGACATTCGGTTGAATGCCGATGCTGCGCAGTTCTTTTACGCTGTGCTGAGTTGGTTTGGTTTTAACCTCACCAGCAGCTTTAATATAAGGAATAAGCGTTACGTGAATGTACATCACATTCTCGCGTCCAACTTCACTTTTGAGCTGACGAATGGCTTCCAAAAATGGCAAGCTTTCGATATCGCCTACAGTACCGCCGATTTCCGTAATAATGACATCCGAACCCGCTTCACGGCCTGCACGGTACACGCGCTCCTTGATTTCGTTCGTAATATGAGGGATAACCTGCACTGTACCCCCCAAATATTCTCCGCGACGCTCTTTGCTGATCACGCTGGAATATACCTTGCCTGTTGTGACATTGCTGTTCTTGGACAGATTAATATCAATAAAGCGCTCATAGTGTCCCAAGTCAAGATCCGTTTCGGCACCATCATCCGTTACAAACACTTCACCGTGCTGGTAAGGGCTCATGGTACCCGGATCGACATTCAGGTAAGGATCAAATTTTTGAATCGTTACCTTCAGTCCCCTGTTCTTCAAAAGCCTCCCCAGTGAAGCTGCCGTAATCCCTTTGCCCAAGGAAGACACAACCCCGCCTGTCACAAAAATATACTTCGTCACTGTTCAAAACCCTCCTAGATAAGATGCAAAATTCAGGCGACATTATGATGTTATCGTAACCCGTTTGCACGGATTATCATCCATGAAGAAGGCAGCGGTTATATTTTCCAATCCGCCGCCCTTAGCCTTCTTTCATGAGTGAAAACACCCCTATAAAAAACAAAAAAGCACTCCCGTAGTACGGGGCACTTTTATACAAAAAAGCAAACATATAAGTGAATCAATCATAAGCCCAAGCAATAGTTTACCCCGTGTCCAATCCGCTGTCAAGGAAGTTATCTGTGTTAATTTCTCCATTGAACCAGATTGGAATAAATCTATTTGAAAGCTATAAATCAGCAGGGGTTTCAAGAAAACGGTCATGAAAAAGGGGAGAGCGTATCTCCCCTTGCAGCCTGTTTCTAACGAAGTGAATCGTCGTCGTCCATCGACTCATCGTCGTTTTCATCATCTGTATCTTCCTCATCGCTGAGGTCTTCATCGTCAATAACCACGTCATCGTCACTATCATCGTCATCTTCTCCGTCGAACAGCTCGTCTTCGCCGTCCTCGTCTTCGCTGTCTGCATCGAAGTCATCATCGGAGTTGTAAGTTTCTTCTTCCTCATGATAGTCATCTTCGTCGTCATCGTCTTCATCGTTAATAATACGAGGACGCTTGGCGCCTGTCAGGGCATCCTCGGATTTATCTACCGGATACCAACGTTTCAAGCCCCACAGATTCGTACCGACACAGGCAAAACGCCCGTCAATGTTGATTTCAGTATATAGCTGAGCAATAACGTCATTAATTTCTTCGTTGGACAAGCCGCGTAATTTGGCGACTTCGTTCATCAGGTCACGGTAATAATATGGAGTATTGGCTGCTTTCAATACCATAAATGCCAAATCCACCATTGGAGTCTCATGGACTTTCTCCTGGTCAATCTTTAAGTTGAGTGGTGTACTCACCTAGGGACACTTCCTCTCACACGTAATTCACAAGAACATGTTTCAGAGCATACACGATACATGCAATACTAACATATCCATTATCAAAACTAAGTAAAACCTATTTGGAAGCAAATTGCAAGTTAAACATGGGTATCGTCACAATTTCCAATAATATCCCCCTATTGCACAAGACAATACACGTAAAAAAGACGGGGTTCCCCCCGTCCTCGACTGTATCCGCTTCGGGAGAGGCCTCCCAAAGTTGTTGCACAAGAGCGTATGCCCTCCATGTATCGTATGTGTCCACAGTTACTTTGACACGACAAGCAGGCCTATTTCCATAAAAAAGGGGCAGGTTCCCCATGCCGCAGTTGACGCTTGCTCATACAATACCTCAGCATGGCTCATCGGAGGGGGACCGTCTCAAATGGACTATCCGGCTTTTTTGCAGCGTTTGCATGAGGATATTTCGGAGCCGTCCAGCAGCGGACGGCACAAACAGATTATCACGTTCGATAAGCCTCAACAATACCTAGAATGCTTGTCCTATCTCAGGAAGTTGAAACCTGAGCTGGCGGGGTTACGGAAAGTGCAGCCGGCTCGGCTAATCCGTGCTCTCATCGCTCCGCTTTCAGGGGGAGACAGGCTGGGCAAATATCATCACGGTGTTACGGTTGAAGAAGATACCCGCATAAAAGTTCACGCAGAAACGGCTTATATACCGAAGGCTGAAAAAAGCCTTTCCATGCCATGGGGAGTTAAACAGGTACGTGCATACAAGGCTTGGCCCTCCTCGACAGGAAATCGGGTCAGGATCGGCGTGATCGATACAGGAGCGGACTTTCATCATCCTGATCTTCGCCATTCCCTTGCCAGAGGTATTAATTTATTGAACCGGACCATGTTACCCTATGACGACAACGGCCACGGTACTCATATTGCTGGAACCATCGCGGCATCCAATTATGACGAAGGTATGGTTGGCGTAGCACCACGGGCTTTAATTCACCCTGTAAAAGCATTTGATCATAATGGAGCCGCCTATGTCTCTGACATCATTCTCGGTATCGACTGGTGTGTATTAAATCGTGTCGATATTATTAATATGAGCTTTGGTATGAAGTCGCGCAGCAAGGCACTCCTTGATATGGTGAATAAAGCGTATCATAACGGCATTGTAATCGTAGCTTCCTCGGGAAATGAGGGCAAGCGTCGAAGTATCGACTATCCAGCCCGTTATTCCCAGACCATTTCAGTCGGAGCTACCGACAAATACAGACGTATTGCACCCTTTAGCAATCGGGGGCAATTCGTAGACGTATATGCGCCTGGCGAGAAGATCAGATCCTCGTGGATTCATGGAAAGTATCATGAAATGAGCGGCACCTCTATGGCTACTTCCCATGTGACCGGGAGTATCGCACTCCTTCTTTCACTGAGACCGGAGCTGGAGCCTGGAGAGATTAAGGCACTACTTAAGCGCACCGCCACACCGCTACGCCTTCGTAAAAGTGCTGGGCGCAGTTCCATTTCTACCAAGCTCGGAGAAGTGGATGCCTTCCGATTGATGCAGGAAGGTACAAAGTGAACCACCATCTAATGTACTAAACCTCTATCATTGTGCCTGGCTCCAAGGAATGAACTTCTCTGGCAGGACCTCCATGTCTATTATTTCCTTCTTTTATTAGCTCATCTCGTACAAGGTCGGTCTGTAGTTTTGGTGCATGAACGAGTACAACCTGTTTGCTAGGCATCTCCTTCAACATTCGCCTCACATCCAATAACCCTTGATGCACCTTGTAAATCAAATGCCGAGCTATACAAATGTCATTTGAGTCCGCACGTTCCAACAGCTGCTTACCAAAAGAGCCATTTGAGGCATGTCCAGTCAACATCACACTGTTCTTCATGTTTACTCTACGATCCATAGCATTCATCATGTTGCGTGTATCCGACAGATATTGATAATACCAACGCGCCTGCGGGGAATCCATCATACCATCTCTTGTTACGATAATAGTGGCCCTGTTCCGTTCCAGCAGACTTATTCGTTCCGCAACATCACGAGGCACGAACACCCTGCTACTGTTTAGCACATGTAGTATTCGCGCGGGAGCTTCCAGTCGCAACCATTCTTTCCATTCAATTAACTGTTTCAATCCATGCCACAGGTCAGGCTCTACAATTATTGCTTGTTCAGGGAATTGCTCACTGACCCATACGATCAACTCCTGTCCTCTGCCGAAGGCAGGCACCGGCAACAACACATGACCGCCAGACAATAATGTCTGCTCCATCTCGACCCTCAGCCGCTCCAGCTTAACAGGCTGCGGGTCTATATCCATGCCATAGGCATTGTCCATGATGGATATGTCCACTAGACTGGACTTTGGCTTACATTCAGGAAGGGCATCTATCCCCTCCCCTATACACAAGCCAGGTGCATCGGCAGCAAGAAGCTCAGATTCACGGCTATAGTCTCCAGAAAAAAACAACCGCTTCCCTTCCATTTCTATGATATACCACACTGCACCAGCCAAATGTCCACTGCGTCCCCACATTATTCTCACACCCGGACAAGCTTCATGCCACACTCCTGACGGCACTTCGTCTTCTAGATAGCGATAGGTAATGGATTGGATATCCTCTTCTCCGTATGGCAATTCGCCACCTCTCGATTCAACATAAGTATGCCAGGAGCGAAAATAAGAGCCTAACTGCTCAGCGGTGGCCTTGGTCGTCCAGACTTCTCCACGGTATCCATACTTGTACAGCAAGGGGAGCCCCATGGAATGATCCTCATGCGCATGAGACAGCAATACAGTAGTTAGTTCTTTCGCCTTCTGCGGCGGAAAAACCGGATACTGCCCGGTTCCTTCCTTTTTTACGCCACAATCCAGCATGATCCGATGCTGCTTTCCTTCAAAAACATAACAGGAGCGGCCATGTTCGCCCGCTCCGCCCCAAATTCTAAGCTTGGTCATCATCATTTCCACTTTCTTCGCGAGTTTAAGCTTTCCATTAAAACCAATAGCAGTGTGGTCAACCCAACCGATATCACAGCCATCGCCATGCCAAGCGACACCTGTCCCTGCTCAAACTGGGCAAATATATAGGTTGCAGACGTCTGAACGGATGGCGGTAAAATCAGCAATGATCCTACCAGTTCCCGTGAAGCAATGGTAAAGGTCATCATCCAACCTGCGAGCATCCCCGGTACAATGAGCGGCAGTATAATCCGGCGGAATATATAAGACGGACGCCCGCCGAATACCTGTCCCGCTTGAAAAAGGACATGATCCACCTGTGTAAATGCGCTTTTGACATACTGAACCGTATAAGGAATAAACAAAATAACATATGTCAGAATGACCATGCCGTATGTGTTATACAGCGGAATCGGCATCCATGGCGAGTTCCACCACAAGATCAGACCAACCACCATAACAATTCCCGGTACGGTATTCGGAAGCAAGCTGAACGCATCAACTGTACGTTGGACTTTCGTACGTGAGCCACCAATGACAAGCGCAAACCAGGTGCCCAGCACCACCGCAACCGTCGATGCACCCAAAGAGAGAAATACGCTGTTCAGTAATGCCTCCATGCTTTCTGAACCCCACGACAGCAATTCCTTGTAATAGTCGAGTGTAAGGTTATTCCACGCCAATCCGATTCCCCGTAGCTTCATGGAGGAAGCCGCGATAATTGAAAAGTAAGGGATACCAATAGCTGCGATGAGCAGCAATAAAATGAATGTGACACTCAGTCCCGTAGTCCAGTTGGATACACGCAGACGGGAGGGTCGCGAGCCTTTACCCCCTACCAGCCTGTATGTGAACTTTCGGTTGATCACCGATTGCACGTACCACATAAGCAGGCAGGCCGTTAACAACACCGATGCCATTGATGTCGCTTTGCCAAAATCAATGGGCCAGCTGGAAATATATTTGTGAATTTCAGAAGTCATGACCTCATACCCGATACGTCGGCCAAAGGTAGCAGGTGTGCCAAACTCGGCAATCGTTTTAACGAAAATGAGCAACGCACCCATTCCGTATGCCGATAGCAGTAGCGGTAAAATGATTCGACGGAACCTGTACAGAAAGCCTCCGCCCATGACGGCACCCGCTTCTTCCAGACTGCCGCCAATCCTCATCAGCGCCCCGCGCAGTAGCAGGTACAGGAATGGAAACAGATGCAGGCTCATGATCATCACCATGCCGCCAAGACTAAAGAAGGAAGCTGTCAAGAAATGCAGATTCGGAAACATCTGCTCCAGATACCCGTTTTTTTGCATAAACAGAATCCACCCCATGGACCCGATATAGGGCGGAGTCATAAATGGAATCAGCAGCACCACATCCAACCAGCGCCAGTGTGCGAGTCGGGTGTTGGACATGATCCAGGCTAGTGGGAGTGCAAGGACGGTCGTTCCGGCGATTACACAGATGCCTAGCCAAATCGAGCTGAATAGCACTCCTGCAAATGGAGAGGCAGCTAACGTTCGAACAGGCGCCGCCCATTGAAATTCCCCTTCAACATACACACTTTGGATGAAGATTTGCAGCAACGGCAATAAAATTAGGAAAAGAAGCGCGACCAGAGCAAGTGTCAGGGACCATCCCCTGATGTGTTTAACAGACAAACCTCCCATCGGCTTATTTGAACATTTGCGTGAACTTTTCCGTCACGTCTGAGCCGTGCTCACCCATCCATTCCCAATTGGTTTTTAGCAATGGGATTTCATCCAGGTTGGCACGATGGTCAGCTTTGATATCCGTGCGTCCAGGAAGCAGGGAAGCATCTGCCACTAGTTTTTGTGCCTCGTCCGACAACAGATAGTCAATGAACGCTTTGGCATTTTGCTCATGCTGTGTGGACTTGAGGATTGCGGCAGGACGCGGGCTAATAACCGTTCCTTCTGTCGGGTAGACGATATCAATCGGTTCACCTTTGGCTTTAGCCTTGTAAGTCATGTAATCGACCGCAGCGACGACTACACCTTTAGCTCCGGTAATCACTGGATCTAGCGCTTCCTGATTGGCACCAGCCATGGCCACACCGTTAGCTTTGTACTCCTCGAACAGTGTCCAGCCTCCATCGCCCTTAGCGCTTAGGTAACCTGTCATAAAATCCAGCGCTGAGCCGGACAGCGATGGATCGGGAATGTTAACCTGGTCCTTGTACTCAGGCTTCGCCAAGTCGGCCCATGAAGTAGGAGGGGATTTCACCAATTTTGTGTTATAAGCAATGCCTAAAGCAGAAGCACTGGTGCTGAAATAGTTGCCCTCCTTATCAGACCAGTCGGGGTTTAGCTTGTCCGCATTTTTAGCGTCCGGATAGGGGAGCGTGAGTCCTTCCTTTTTCAAGCCTTGTACAGACGGAAGCGATGCCAGCACAACCACGTCTGCTACTGGATTCGTTTTCTCCGCTTCCATGCGGGCTAAAATCTTACCTGTCGTTCCCTGAAATAGCTCTACCTTAACTCCACTCTGCGCCTCATATCCCGCTACCAGCTTTTTCGCCAGTCCATCCGGGCCTGCGCTGTAAACAACCAGCTTCTGATCAGTGGACGCCGCTGCTCCTGCTGGTTTGGCTGTTCCGTCTGCTTGCGCCCCATCCTTCGATGTCGTAGCGGTTCCACAGCCTGCCACAGTCAGCCCAAAGGTCAATGTTAAAGCAAGCATAGCCCCCTTTTTCCATCCTGCACGAAAACCACACCTATTCATCATCTTGTATACCCCTTTCTATACTTCAAGTTGGTGGATGTATTGCGGTGATATCCAAATATGCATTTTTTCGCCTATCGGCAAGCGGGTGGAATGATATGCAGTCCATTGCTCACCGCTTTCGGCTAGTAGACGGATTTCATAGCGATCGCCAACATAGCTGACATGGAGAATCTCTACTGTAAAAGTGTGCTGATCCGCTTGCTCTTGTGCCCAACGGACATGTTCAGGCCGAAATAGTGTCCGTTCCAACTCGAGCCAGTTGGATTTGCCGATAAACCTTGCCACCTCTGGATGAGTTGGGCGACTATAGATCACCTCCGGTGCTCCGGTCTGCAAAATATGTCCACTTTTCATAACCACTACTTCATCCGACATGGACATGGCCTCAATCTGATCATGGGTAACGTATAGGGCGGTCAGCCCCAGGTCGCGCACAAGCGATATCATCTCAATACGCATTTCTTCCCGTAGCACAGCATCCAGCGCACTGAGCGGCTCGTCGAACAAAACCAGCCGAGGCCGGATAGCAACTGCTCTTGCAAAAGCAACCCGTTGCTGCTGGCCACCGGACAGCTGATGGGGATAGCGATCTTCCATCCCTGACAACCTCACCTTTTCGAGTGCCTCGAGCACTACAGCCTGCAGTTCCTTGCCTCGTACACTGGCGGTCCCTTTCCCTCGCTTGCTCGCTCGCAGGCCGAAGGCCACATTTTCAAACACTGTCATATGCGGCCACAGCGCAAAATCCTGAAAGACCATACCAAAGCGGCGGAGATGTGCGGGAATATCCCTTTTGTGCTCGGCTGAAAAGAGGATTTCCTCTCCCATCGTAATTGTGCCGGTGTCTGGGGTCTCCAAACCAGCAATCAAGCGCAAGAGCGTCGTCTTCCCACAACCGGATGGCCCGAGCAGTGTGGTGAACTTGCCTCGTCGTACGACCAGATTCGTCTCATGCAGCGCGGTAGTATGACCAAAGGTTTTACTTAATCCGCGAATATATAGATCCTGATTCATCGCATTACCTGCCTGTTCTTGTGACTGACCCCAGTGTAAAGCTTGAATTCGCAACCTGTGTTATTGGAAAGTTAAAACAAAATTAATTATTTCAATGAATTGTGTTAACACTCATAGATTTAATCTATATAGAGGGGATTGATTCTACTACCCAGAGAATAAGCATAATTGCTCGATCAACCTGAAAGCGGGGCATTCTAAGTGAACTTAAGTCTTCTAAAGTTACATATTGTAGAGCTGCTGAATAAGCACCACAAAATCACTACCGTAGCCGAGCTTCTCGGCCTAAAGCAACCCACTGTTACTTTTCATATGAAAAATCTGGAGCGTGAATTTGGAGTAAAGCTATTTGATACACGTATGGGTAAAATCATTCTGACGGATGCCGGAAATGCGCTCCTGCACTACGCCACCAAGATTAATGCGCTTGCAGCTGAGGCTGAGCGGGTCGTCCGTGAGTTCGATACGCTCCAACGAGGGAGCATACGTATTGGCGCAAGCTATGTACCAGCTACCTATCTGCTTCCTGCTGTGCTGCACCGTTTTGCCCGCGAGCATCCGGGTATTCACATCGCCTTGTCTGTGAAAACAGCGCCCGTGATCAAGGACATGCTCGCTCGCCACGAAATTGACCTTGGCGTTATATCAGCAGAGCCGTTTCAAGACCCCACGCTACTCTCAGAATCCCTGGGAGTGGATGAACTGGTGCTTATCTGCTCACCCACTCATCCGCTCGCTAACGAAACTGATTTGACATCTGAGCGTATCGCTTCTTCTTCTTTTGTATTGCATGGAAAGGATTCCAGCACACGCCACGTGACTGACAAATGGCTGGAGCGCGGGCGACGACGGCTTCCATCCTATCTGGAATTGGATTCACTAGAGGCCATCAAACAGGCAGTTATGCTGGGAGAACACATCTCCTTTGTCTCTCGCATTGCTGTTCAATCAGAGGTTAAGCGGGGTTTACTGGTTGTAAGGCCTATTCCGGGACAACCTGTTGAGCGCCACATTTATATGGTTAGTAATAGAGATCGTCATCGCTCCGCGCTGATTCACATATTCACTGAATATTTAGGATGGAACCAAGATTAAATCTTAGTTGTTATATATAAATTATGGTATTTTTTAACCAGACTCCCCTCTTGCCTTGACATACGACTGACAAAACATCCGTAAAGTGGAGCATGTAACCAATCTGAACGAACAGGAGAGGATGAAATGAAAACAAGCCTGCGTATCACTAAAATTATGTCTGTAGTAACTCTGAGTACAGTGTTGCTCGTAACAGGATGGAAAGGTGCTGAGCCCGTACAAGCCGCTGCCAACGCCACGCCAAGCTATGAGGTTAAGCTGCTGTTGGATACAGCTCAGGTCCTTAACGCGGATGGTTCTTTAAAAAGCGGCATCGTAAATGAATTCCAAATCGGCGAGGATGCGCAACGCTTAAAGGTCGAGTATTTTGACACAGACCCCTTGCAACTGAATGACGAGGGCTGGAACGTTAGATTCCGCAAGAAAGAGGATAAAAAAAATTATGAATTAACCTACAAAAAACGCTATACAGTCACAGGTGGGAATATCGACGCAGCACTTACCCAAGCAAATAAGGAAGGGTTCAGTGCGTCTGATGATAATTATGAGGCTGAGGTGGATTGGGGATACAACAAGCAGACACTAAGCTTTTCCAATGACAAGAAAACGAACGCCTCCAAAGGATTATCTCTGCCTTCCCCAGATCAGGCGTTAAAGCAATTGCAGGACAACCTTCCGGGCAAGCTGCAAAACTGGAAAAGCAGCAACTGGGGTAAACAAACCTTGGCAAACGCCAGAGTGCGCGGTCCTGTAGAAGTCAGCAAATATGAGGGCAGCTTTCAGGGCTTGGGTACTGACGTCGAAATCTGGCCTATTCGCAGCGCAAGCGGATCGGGTACCGACAATATCATCGAAATCTCCTTCAAAACTTCGGATTACAATATTGCCGCAAGCAACCGAACCAAGCTGATTAATCTGCTGCAGTCTAAAGGATGGCTGATTCCCGCCGATTCTCTAAAAACGAATCTGGTACTGGAACGCTATTAAGCTACTGAAACCTAAAAAGGAACCGTACGAGCCGCCCTGTAGAGGACAGCACGAACGGTTCCTTTTACTATTATACATATGGCTACAAGGTCATACGTTGCAATTGTCTACTTACATACGTTCCGGTGCAGACACACCCACAAGCTTCAGTACATTGGCAATGGTCGTGCGAACCGCACCAAACAACGCCAAGCGAGCCTGCGTTTGAGCAGCATCCTCTGTGATGACACGCTCTGCCTTATAGTAGCTGTGGAACAATGATGCCAGCTCGTAGACATAGCGAATCATACGATGCGGTGCAAAGTTTGCAGCTGCTACGGATACTTCCTCTGGCAACTCGCCAATTTTGCGTAACAGATCGTATTCATGCTCAGCCGTCAGCTTCGACAGGTCAACTTCTGCCAGCGGAAGCACAGCAATACCCTGTTCTTCGGCTTGACGATATACGCTGCATGCACGTGCGTGTGCATATTGCACGTAGAATACCGGATTCTCATTGGAAGTGGAAATCGCCAAATCCATATCAAAGTCCAGATGCGAATCCATACTACGCATGGTGAAGAAGTAACGGATCGCGTCTACGCCCACTTCTTCCATCAGATCCTCCATCGTCACGGCCTTACCAGTACGCTTGGACATTTTTACTTTTTCCCCGTTTTGGAACAAGCTGACCATTTGGGCAATCAGCACTTTAAGCTTATCCGGGTCATTACCCAGTGCTTCCATTGCGGCCTTCATCCGTGGAATGTAGCCATGGTGATCCGCTCCCCAGATGTTGATGATCGTGTCATACCCACGAGCGTATTTGTCTCGGTGGTAAGCAATATCCGGAGTCAGATACGTATAAGTACCGTCATTTTTGATCAATACACGGTCCTTATCGTCGCCATACTTAGTCGTATTCAGCCAGGTAGCTCCGTCCTTCTCATAAATTTCCTCACGGTCACGCAGCTCATTCAGCGCTTTAAGCACTTCGCCGTTATCATACAGCGATGTTTCGCTGAACCAGGAGTCAAAAGGTACACGGAAGCGCTCCAGATCACGCTTGATCTTATTCAGTTCCTTTTCCAAACCGTATTCACGGAAAAAAGCAGCACGATCTCCCGGTTCCATGGACAACAGAGAATCGCCCTTCTCGGCCACCAGTTCCTTGGCGAACCCGATGATATCCTCACCATGGTATCCATCCTCCGGCATCTCCGCAGGCTGTCCCAGCTCCTGCAAATAGCGTGCCTCAATGGAACGGCTCATATTGTAAATCTGATTCCCTGCATCATTAATGTAATATTCACGAGTAACTTGATATCCTGCAAAATCAAGCACGTTACAGAGCGCATCCCCTACAGCTGCGCCACGTGCATGACCCAAGTGAAGACTACCGGTCGGATTGGCGCTGACAAATTCGATTTGTACCTTTTTGCCTGCCCCTACCTGTACACGTCCATAATCCGCTCCTTGCTCCTGCACTTGTCCAATAACTGCATAGAGGTAGCTCTTGTTCAGACGAAAGTTAATAAAGCCCGGTCCGGCGATTTCCGCACTTTCAATAGAAGCGGAAGTCAAGTCCATATTTGCGATCAAATCTTCAGCGATTTGACGCGGGTTCTTCTTCGCAATGCGAGTGAGCTGCATGGCTACGTTGGTAGCCAAGTCACCGTGTGACTTGTCCTTAGGTACCTCCAGCGTGATGGTTGGTAGCTCTTCGCGGCTGACGATTCCAGCAGCCAGCACCGCTGCCTCGATTGCCGAGGCCACCTTTTGATTAATAAGTTCAAGTGGATTGCTTGTCATGATTGTTGCTCCTCCTGTATATGCAAACTGATGGCAAAATGCCCCGAGAAATCCTCAAATACGTATAGATCATAAGTCCAGCTCACATGTCCGTTGAATCCATCCATCCGAATATCGAGCTTCTGCGTATGCGCAGACATGTTCAGGCTTAAATAAGGCGAGCGGTAAAATCCAGGCAATCTGCGTCCCAACGCGAACGACTGCTCTGATTGTACCTCACCGTGACGAATCAGCTTTAGCTCATCCGGTCCGATCTTGAGTGTGTTCCGTATCGAACCGCCCTCAGGACTCTCTTGCGGCTCCTCATACCTTATATATAGATGCTTCCCGCGAACGATTGCTTCTCCAGGAAGCTCCTGTACCACATCTTCTCCGTCATGATGACTATGAAGACGGATTCGAACCTTTGCATTGTGTGGCATGTGTTCAAACTCCATTCTATCGCTATCCTACTGTACTACTATATCCAGTTCCCGATTGCAATTCAAATGAGTTTTTACAAAAAGATGCTTTCATCCTTAAAAAATTCAACTATTGAAGGTCAGCTGCACTGGATGCCTGGCTAAAACTTTCAATGAACCGGGAAGCCAAAGAAGACATGTATTTATCCTTCAACCAGACCGCTGCCACACGAGTGTGCAATTCTTCACACATAATTTCCTTAACAATTAGATGATTGTTGCTGCCCAAAGACAATGCAGATTGCGAAATCATGCCAATACCCAGCCCTTCGTTGGCCCAATGAAGTGTGGTGCGGGCATCGTCATTTTTGCAAAAGAAATTCGCCTCAAAGCCATGCTTCATACAGGTGTCGTGAATCAATTGCTCAAAACGACGATATACAATCAGTGGTCTGTTCTTCAGCTCCGCCAATGAAATGGTCTTCTGTTCGGGACTCCAATCATGTTCTTCCGTCATCACTGCCACCATTGGCTCAGTGGAAGCATATCTACACCCTAAATCAGTGGTATTAAAAGGAGTTCTGACAATACCCACCTCAATAATTCCTTTGTTCAGAAGATCGAGAATCCTGAAGGTATTCCCCTCATGTATTTCAAATTTTACACCCGCATAGGTTTTGTGAAATTCGGAAAGCCTGTCTTTCATCAGGGTTGCCCCAGAGGAAGAGACCGTTCCAATGGTGAGCGTCCCCTTCATTCCCATGGCAAAATCGTTTATTTCCCTTGTCGTAGCATCTGTCAGCTCCAAAATCTGCTTGGCCCTGTTCCGTAAAATGACTCCAGCCTCTGTTAGTTGGATGCTTCGCGAGCCTCGATGCACCAGCTTTACACCGAGCTCCTGCTCCAGCTGCATAAGCTGTTGGCTTAAGGGAGGCTGTGCGATTTGCAGCTTTTTGGCTGCCGCCGTGATCTGTCCAGCGTCGGCAATCGCTAAAAAATACTTGAGATGTCTCAATTCCATCATGAACCTCCGGTTCTGACATATCTAAAACCTATATCTCTAATATATATTAAATATTATTCATATGGTTGGGGATATGCCATAATTATACTCAGATATGCAATACCGCTAGGAAACTTTATACAATATTTAGGTTAGGTGATGGTTTATTTGCTGAAATTTGCTGTTTTTTTGAAACCCTATAAAAAGGAAACGATTCTTGGACCTCTGTTTAAGCTGATTGAGG
Source organism: Paenibacillus jamilae (assembly GCF_050482105.1). Classification (GTDB taxonomy): domain Bacteria; phylum Bacillota; class Bacilli; order Paenibacillales; family Paenibacillaceae; genus Paenibacillus; species Paenibacillus jamilae_B. The sequence goes on from NZ_JBCNHI010000039.1 coordinate 25,827, forward strand.
CCATTCTGGAATTGTTGCTACCTACTATGGTGGCCTTAATGATTAATCATGGCGTCGGCAAGGGAGACACCCATTATGTATGGCAGATGGGTCTTTTGATGTTGCTTATGACAATACTGGGCTTTGGCAGTTCTCTAGTGTGTCAGTTTTACGCAGCTCGTGCTTCCCAAGGATTCGGAACCACGCTGCGCAATACCATGTTTAAGCATATTTCATCGTTTTCTTATGCAGATCTCGATAAATTCGGTACGCCCTCTCTTATCAACCGAATTACGAATGATGTCAATCAGTTACAAACGGCTGTGGCGATGCTGATTCGTCTGGTCATTCGCGCTCCTTTTATTTGTATCGGGGCGATCATTATGTCCATGATACTGGATTTCCGCCTTGCATTGGTGCTGCTGGCAGCTACACCCGTTCTGGTCTTGATCCTGTATGTGGTCATTACGAAGGCTTCTCCGCTGTACCAGCTATACCAGAAAAAGCTCGATAAAATCGCTCTTGTGCTAAGTGAAAATCTCACAGGTGTACGGGTTATACGCGCATTTGCCAAAAGAGGAACTGAACGAGTAAAGTTCAATACCGCCTCAGATGACCTGACTCAGACCGCTATTCGTGTCGGACGTATTTCTGCCCTGCTAAGCCCAGCCACCTTACTGGTGGTCAACGGAGCTATTATTGCAATTTTGTGGATCGGCGGTATCCATATCCAGTATGGCTCTCTTACACAAGGAGAGATTATTGCGTTTATTAATTACATTACACAGATTTTACTGGCCCTGATTGTGGTGACGAATCTCATTATTCTGTTCACCAAGGCAGCCACTTCAGCAGCGAGAATTCAAGAGGTTCTAGACACAGAGGCTTCAATTACCGATGCTGCCCATTCTGCAGCTACAGTCCGGGAAGGATTGAGTAAGAACGACAATGTACCAGCCATTTCTTTTGACCATGTTTCCTTTGGTTACAATAAGACAGGACAAAGGGCACTTAACGATATAGTGGTAGACATTTATCCAGGTGAAACGGTTGGAATTATTGGAGGAACAGGCTCGGGAAAATCCACCTTCGTGAATCTCATCCCCCGCTTCTACGATGCGGTGGAGGGCTGTGTACGGGTTGATGGCATTGACGTACGACAATATAAGCTGGAGCAATTGCGGCAGAAAATCGGAATTGTTCCACAAAAGGCACTGCTGTTCACAGGATCTATAGCGGATAACATCCGTTGGGGACTTGAACACGCCACCGATGAGGAAGTTGCCCGAGCCGCAGCTATCGCACAAGCGGATGAGTTTATTTCCAACTTGCCGGAAAAATTCGAAGCTCCGATCACCCGCGGAGGACTTAATCTGTCAGGCGGTCAAAAGCAGCGACTTACGATTGCCAGAGCTATTGTAGGCAATCCGGAAATTCTGATTTTGGATGATTCCTCAAGCGCACTTGATTTTGCAACTGACGCTGCCCTCCGAAAATCACTACGGGAAAATAGCGCCCGCATGACTGTCTTGCTAGTCTCGCAACGAGTAAGCAGTGTACAGCATGCTGATAAAATCATTGTATTTGATGAGGGCCGGATCGTCGGGATCGGCACACATGATCAGTTAATGAGCAGCTCGGAGGTATATCAGGAAATTAATCGCTCCCAGCTCTCAACGCAGGAGGTGGACCAATGAGTGGCAAAGAAACCTGGAGAAGATTGTTGACCTATGTCGGTCAATATAAATCAACAACGTTTTGGGTCATCGTCAGCGCGATTCTAAGCGTGCTTGCCAGTCTGGTCGGACCCTACATGATTGGTCGGGCTATCGACCATATGGTGAATAAGGGAACGGTTGATTTTAGAGGTATTGCACAGATTCTAGCTGGACTAGGCGTTGTATATGTTGTAGGCAGTCTATTTAGCTGGCTGCTCACATATTTGACGAACCGCATTGCTTTTCAGACTGTAAATGATTTGCGACGGGAGCTATTCGATCATTTTAATATCCTTCCGTTAAGCTTTCATGACAATCATCCGCAAGGAGATAGCATTAGCCGTTTTGTGAACGATATGGATGCCGTATCGGATGGCTTGCTACAGGGCTTTTCCACCTTAATTACCGGATTGATTACTATTATTGGTTCGATTGTACTCATGCTGTATATCAGTCCAGTGATGACGCTGGTGGTATTAGTGTCTGCCCCCATCACATATGGCGTTGCACGGTTCATTACTACAAGATCGCAACGCATGTTCCGTGAACAGGCCAAAATTTTGGGAAGCCTGAACGGTTATGTGGAAGAAATGATTGGCGGACAGCGGGTAGTTACGGCCTTTCATTACGAAAATCGCTCGCTTGAGGAATTTTCCGCCAGAAACGAACAATTGTATCAGGCCGGAGTGAAATCACAGTTTTATGGATCTTTGTCCAACCCTTCCACCCGTTTGGTCAATAACATGACTTTTTCAGTCACCGCTATGATTGGCTGTATCTCGATCATTTTGGGCGGGATTTCGGTAGGCGGTTTGTCGAGCTTTCTCATATACACCAATTTGTTCGCCAAGCCTTTTAATGAAATTACAGGTGTGCTGACTCAGTTTCAGGCTGCTACAGCTTCTGCTCAGCGTATATTTGCTATTTTGGATTCGCCACCGGAGCAACCGGAAAAATCAAACGCCGTCCAGCTGGAGCACAGTAAAGGAACGATTTTGTTTGATCATGTGAAATTTTCCTATAATCCGGAACGGACGCTCATTACGAACTTTAGTTTGGAGGTCAAACCAGGCACTCGCGTAGCTATTGTCGGACAGACCGGAGCAGGCAAAACAACACTCGTTAACCTGCTCATGCGCTTTTACGATGTAGACAGCGGTTCGATCTCCATCGACGGAGTGAATATCAACGATATGAGCCGGGACAGCCTGCGGACTAACTTTGGCATGGTGCTTCAGGATACATGGCTGTTCAGCGGAACGATTCGGGACAATATCGCTTACGGAAAGCCAGAGGCCACAGACGAAGAAGTTATCGCGGCTGCAACAGCTGCCAATGCGCATAGCTTTATCAAGCGTCTGCCTCATGGTTATGATACGGTCATCAGCGGATCGGGCGACAGCTTGTCGCAAGGGCAAAAGCAGCTGCTCACCATTGCGAGGGTGATCCTCGTCGATCCACCTATGCTCATTCTGGATGAAGCTACTAGCAGTATAGATACCCTTACAGAAGCCCGCATCCAAAAGGCTTTCATGAAAATGATCGACGGGCGTACCAGCTTTGTCATCGCCCACAGGCTATCAACCATTCGCGAAGCCGATTTAATTTTATACATGAAAAACGGCGATGTCGTCGAAAGTGGCACCCATGAAGGACTGCTCGCAAGCGGCGGCCATTATGCCTCGCTTTATAACAGCCAGTTCACTACAGCTTAAAAGGCTGAGCGGATAAGGTCGCATCAGTATGGTCAACGTCTTTAAAAAAGTCGATTGCTTTTTAAGCAATTGGCTTTTTTATTTTTCGTTGATAAAACCCACCTTATATTATATAATTAAAACGCGAACAAATGTTTCCATCACATCTTAAACCTTATGGTTTTTGTGATTGACCAACATTTATGGCAGGGAGTTGCAGTTGGGGGACTGAATATGGACATTAATGAATTTCAAAAGTGGGTAAAGCAATATTATCAGGAGAGAAGCTGGTCAGACTTGGACATCTTTGGCCGAATTGGTTTCCTGGCAGAGGAAACGGGGGAGGTTGCGAGAGCTATTCGCGCTCTGGAAATTGGCAGAGACCGGCCGGATGAGATCGACGGTTCATTCGAGGAGAACAAGGAACATTTAACCGAAGAACTTGGAGACGTACTGGGTAATCTCATCGTGATCGCCAACAAGTATGACATCACCTTGGAGGATATATTTCGAACACACCAGCAAAAACTTGCAAAAAGATATACATAAGGAGAAACTCATATGAAAAGTATTGCTGTTTTTTGCGGTTCTAGTAATGGAGCGTCTGAGGTTTATCGAGACCATGCTGTTGCTCTGGGCAAGGAACTTGCCAAACAGGAAATAACTCTGGTTTACGGAGGAGCAAGTGTTGGTCTAATGGGTGCAGTGGCTGACGCAGCACTTCATGCTGGAGGCCACGTTATCGGTGTGCTACCTCACTTTTTACAAAGCCGTGAAATTGCACATAATGGCCTGAGCGAATTAATCATTGTTGATTCCATGCACGAACGCAAATCTAAAATGACAGAGATGGCGGACGGTTTCATTGCTTTACCAGGTGGTCCAGGTACGATGGAGGAATATTTTGAGATTTTCACATGGGGACAATTAGGCTTGCATGAAAAGCCATGTGGGCTTTTAAATATTAACTATTATTACGATCCTCTTATTTCCTTGTTTGATCGTATGGCCACGGAACAATTTATGCAGGAAAAATATAATTCGATGGTAATTACGGATACTACTCCGCAAGGAATCCTACATAAATTCACAAATTATACTCCTCCTGCCGTTAAAACATATCTTACGAGCAAGCGGGTCTGACATTAGGAATGGCGCATCCCGATCAGCAGAGGTGCTATAGAATTTTAAAAGGAACACCACCGTCAACGTATTCCAGTGGTGTTCCTGTAAATTTGACGAAATTGGCAGACTTTCTCCCCAATCGTCACGGTCGATTTTAAACCTGCACTAATTATGTAGTCATCCAATGAATGAATATCATGCCTAACGAGAACATCAATCTTAAATCCCAGCGCCTGTAGTGGTCGGATGATCAATCGGTTCGTCTTCCTGAAAATCACGCCGATACCACCAGCCGATCAGAACAGCAACGGTAGTCATAGCCGCAGCCAGTAAATACACCTGCACCATACCGAATCGGTCAGCATACCAGCCCATGAATAATAAGGCCAAGCCGAAAGCGAGATTGGTAAGCACATCAATCCCTGCCATCACTTTGGGCAGTTGGGCTGCTGGTGCACTGGTTTGCAGCAAGGTGCGGCGAATAATGCCCGCCATTTGAACAGGCAAGCCTGATACAGCGAAAAGAACAAGCGCAGCCACGGGAATGGTATTCAGCGCAAATACAATGGTAATCAGTACATACACCAGCAACGCTCCGAGCATGTACAAAAAGCTGTTCTTTTGCAATCGCTTGACCAAGCCAACCACAATCAATCCACCCAAAATGGTGCCGGAGAAAAAGGACGCATTCATAAAACCCCACCAGCTCGCATCCCGATGCAGGACTTGAGTGACGTATGCCAAAATAAATACGCCGAGCCAGGAGACTCCCCCAATACTATCCACGCTATCGACAATCATCAGAGAACGAATACGACGGTTATGCCAAATGATTTTCCATCCTTCCCCAAGTTCTTTCCACTGGGAGCCTTTTTCCTTTTCCTTTGCGGGTTCTACTACAACTGTTGGGGACTTTGAAGCTTCGGGGTTTAATTCCTCATGATCCAGCGGATCACGAATGAAGGACGTGACAGTTACAGCCACGAGATAACAACAGGATGCGATCACAAGCGTATTCAGGGAACCCAGCCAAGCAACAATCATTCCGCTCAGCGCCCAGCCTGCACATCTGACCACCTGATCACTAACCGCCACCATACCGTTAGCCCGCATAAGTCCTTCGCCAGTAGCCAGACGGGGTACAAGCGCATTACGCGCAGGATTAGTCCATCCATCCAAAAAAGACATACCAAATACCATCACAAAAATAAACAGAAACGATCCCTGCTCAGGTACGAACCATAAATAAAGAAGTAACAGCGTGAAAATGACAAACTGCCCAAACTGGGAAAATAGCAAAACCTGCGTCAGTCGAAATCGACCGAGCACGATCGGTGCAACAAGCCCACTAATCACTTGAGCCGACAAACGGAACAACGGGATTAAAATAGTCGTCATTAAGGAATTACTTGAACTAAATACCAGCACCACCACACTCAACATGTAGATGATATCTGCTGCGTTGGAGATCGTCTGAGACCCCCACAGGTAATAAAAAGAGCGTCTGATCAAAAAAGTTTCCCCCTCTTTGGTACATCGCCAAATTATGTATTCCCATAACCAAACTTCCCCTGTCGATTACAAATCTGTTAAATGTCTGGTTTTTTGTATGTTCTACACACACCCTTAAATTTCCTTCTTTTATCTTAAAAGGAAATTCGGTGTCCACTATACTTTTATGCCTACCATAAACTGATTGAACACAAAAAAGCGTCTATAGCGCTCTTCTCGCCTACACTGGCAATAAAGAACACTAAGACGCTTCTTCAAATGTTTATTTTGTTAAATCTTCCACAAATTTAGGCAGTACAAACGCCGCTTTGTGCAGACGCGAACTGTAATATCGGGTATCCATCTCCGGAATTTGAGTCTCGTCCACTTCAAGCGGGTCATATTTCTTACTGCCCAACGTGAATGTCCAAAGACCGCTCGGATAGGTTGGAATGTTTGCACCGTACACACGCACAATCGGAAAAATCTCTTTTACATCTTTGTTGACCTTCTGGATCAGGTCAGCCTTGAACCACGGATTATCCGTCTGCGCCACGAAAATGCCATCTTCCTTCAGCGCCTCAAAAATACCTTGATAGAACCCGCATTCAAATAGCGGCGCTGCCGGACCCACTGGCTCGGTCGAATCGACCATAATCACATCGTATTCATTTTTGTGTTCGATAATATGCATGTACCCGTCATTGACCAGCACTTCTACATTAGGCTCGTCCAGCTTCCCGGCAATTTCAGGCAAATACTTTTTGGAATATTCAATGACTTTACCGTCAATCTCAACCAATACAGCCTTTTCCACTTCAGGATGCTTGATGACCTCACGGATAACGCCGCCATCACCACCACCCACAACCAAGACCTTTTTCGGATTCGGATGTGTATTCAGCGCCGGATGCGCTACCATTTCATGATATACAAATTCATCTTTAACCGTTGTCATCACCATGCCATCCAGAACAAGCATATTACCGAATTCCTCTGTCTCGATCATCGCCAGATCCTGAAAATCTGTTTTCTCAGAGACGTAGGTTTGTTTGATTTTTGCTGTAATGCCGAAAGAGGGAGTCTGCTTCTCCGTAAACCACAAGTCCATCATTCCAACCTTCTTCCTATCAAAGTATGTGTCCGGCAATCCGGTAGCATAAACATGGACTTCCCTTAATAACTGCAACACGCAAACGCCGAGTCTGCTATATTTATTGTACCAAACACACTTGAATTTCACACTTTTTGCATTATAAGTGATACCCGAATGGACTGCAAAAGCATTTTTAGGACTTAATCCTGTTTAAAATAGATACGTATACGCATCTGATGAATAGACGCTTTCGGATTGACTATACTGAGAACATCAACTATGGAAGGGGGTGGCATGATGACCGATACTACCGGACGATCCTCCAAGCGTAAACCGCTTTGGCTTCGATGCTTTCAAGGACTGATGTCTCTCACGATTTTGACGGTCATCGCCGCCTGCATTCTGCTCGCCTATTTGTACACAACCAGCCTTCCGCTCGCCGATACAGATCGAAATTCACGTTTGCTTGATAGTCAGGGACAAGTCATTGCCACCTTCTCTGCCGGAGGCAAGGAATCTATTCCCGTCCAGCTTGATCACATTTCGCCCGATTTAATAGCAGCTACACTGGCCGTGGAAGACCGGAAGTTTTACGATCATTTTGGCTTTGATTTTAAAGGTCTGGGCCGAGCGGTAATCGTTAATCTAACCCGCTGGGATATGTCGCAAGGAGCCAGCACGCTGACTCAGCAGCTTGCACGCAATCTGTACTTATCTCACGAGAAAACGTGGACGCGCAAGGCCAAGGAAGCCATCTATACCGCACAGCTTGAAATGAAGTATTCCAAGGATGAGCTGCTGCAAATGTATCTGAATGAAATTTACTATGGTCATGGCGCCTATGGCATTGAAGCGGCCTCGCAAATGTACTTCGGTAAATCCGCAAAGGATCTCGATTTGGCCGAAAGCGCCCTATTGGCGGGTATCCCGAAAGGGCCAACCTATTATTCACCATATAATCATATGAAAAATGCAAAGGATCGGCAGAAAATTGTACTGGACTCCATGGCACTCATCGGCAAAATTACACCGGCTGAAGCAAGCAAGGCTTATGAGGAAATACTGCCCCTGCGGCCTGAGAGCCAGCGTCGGACAGTGGAAGCTGCTCCCTGGTTTCGCGATTACGTCCGCCAGTTGGTGACGCATCAACTTGGGATTAGCGAGGCGGTGCTTGAGCATGGCGGGCTGAGCATTTATACGACGCTGGACATGCATATGCAGCAGGCAGCCGAGGCGGCTGTTAACGAGGGTATGAAGAACAGCAACGGGCTGGAAACTGCATTAATCTCCATGGACCCACGGAACGGACATGTCAAGGCTATGGTCGGCGGAACGAACTATGTAGGGAATCAATATAACCATGCGCTAGCCACAACCCGGCAGCCAGGCTCCTCTTTTAAGCCGATAATGTATCTCAGCGCGCTGGATTCTGGTGAATTGACAAGTACGTCCAAGTTCGAAAGCCGGCCGACATTGTTTCACTACGACAACAACCGCAAGACTTATAAACCCAAAAATTTTGGAGATAAATATTTGGGCGAGATAGATCTGCGGCGCGCCATTGCGGCGTCTGATAATATTTATGCTGTAAGCACCATTTTGCAGGTGGGGGCAGATAAGGTCATGGACCTCGCCAGCAAAATGGGCATTACGAGCGAGCTCAAGCCCGTGCCATCGCTGGCGCTGGGCGTGTCGCCCGTCAGCCCGTTCGAGATGGCCTCGGCCTTCTCGGTCATTAGCAGTGGCGGGCAAAAGGTGGCTCCGGTAGCGGTGCTGCGCATCACCGATGCGGCCGGGCGATCGCTGTACGAAGCGCCGCAGGCCGCACCCGTGCAGGTCGTGAAGCCCGCCTCCGCCTATGTCCTCACACGCCTTATGGAAGGCGTGTTCGAAGAAGGCGGCACCGGCAACCGGGTCGCGAAGATGATCAAGCGCCCGGTTGCCGGCAAAAGCGGCACGACCAATACAGACGCTTGGATGGTCGGCTTCACCCCCGAGCTATCCACCGCTGTTTGGGTCGGATATGACAAGGGCAAGGACATCAGCACGCAGGATGCCCGGCGGGCGGCACCGATTTTTGCGCAGTATACGGAAAAAGCGCTGGAAAATGTGCCGCCCAAAATCTTTCCTATACCTGACGGCGTAGTCAGCGCCTATATTGATCCAGCCAGCGGCAAGCTGGCTGCGCCGGACAGCCCCGATAAGCGGCTGGAGGTATTCGTTAGCGGTACCGAGCCGAAGGAGACCCTATCGGGACAAAATAACCCACAGGCATCGACACCTACCGACCAAGCAGAGCGCCAGGCTGAAAAAAAATCGTGGTGGGGCAATTTTAAGCGATGGTGGATGGAGTAATAGCAAAAAAGACTGGGAAAACGCCATAGGCACTCTCCCAGTCTTTTTTATCTTTAATTCATTTATCTCATTCGCCCATTGTAGCTCTCTTGCCAGTGCCATCAGCCATCACCCAGTTAAGTCCCGTTCTTCCCTAAAGCAGTGCTATTACCAAAAGCAGCTAAACGACTCGATACGATTGGTGTCTACACCAAAATAAAACCAAAAACGTCCACTCCACCGAAATCCCGCTACGGATGTTCTGCCTATAAAGACTGGGTACATCCAAAAACGATCCCCATTCGTCAGCCATACAAACGTGTAGCGGAACAAGCAACCGAACATGGCTCCAGGATCAACCGCAAAGGTCGAAACCAGTGGCTTTGGTGGCGTAAACTGCGGTGGTGGAGAAGTTGGTGCTTGAACTTGCTGCCCCCCTTGCGGACCGAACGCCCCCTGTGGTGGTGGTGAGAACGGCTGTGGCGAAAATGCTCCTGGTCCTGGTGGCGGACCTATCGGAGACGAGAAAGAACCCTGCATATCAGGGAATTGTGGAATCGAAGGACCTGACGGTGTGAATGGACCCGGAGTACCCGGTTGCGTTCCGATAGGAACTTGTGGCAGTAAAGACATGTGTTTCACTCCTTGTGTTCTAGGCTGATGTATCCTATGCGGGACACCAGCCCGTGGACTGGGCGAATCCCCATATCCTCGTCACACTTCCTTATTCCGTCTTTTTATTTCAAAATTTCTTATATCCCGGCTCAAATAATCCCTGTGCAGATAGCTCCAGTTCGATTTCATGTACCATTCTAATCTCGACTCGTTTCCTTAGTTCATCATATTGCTCCAGCAGTCGATGCCTATACCCCAGATGCTCGTTCATCCAACCTATCATAGAGTCATCCTTATGCTCCGTGGACCAGCTGAACAAATCGCTATAGAGCTGAACAAATGATTCCTCGTTGCGGCGAGTGAACCGGATTGGTCGAGCTCTATAGCTGAGCTTTAGTTCCAACATTTCATACAACACATCCAAACGGTGCTCCAGGGCCTGTACATCTGCTTTGGATGCATCGTAGCTTTTTATATCCTGAATCAGCTCCCTAAAGGTCAGCCCCACATGCTGCATAGCAATATATGACCACACACAACTTCCCGTAGCCGTTCCATGAGCCTCCCAAAGCGGATTCCACAAAATAGATCGGATCGTATCCTTCTGCTCTTCTCCAAACAATGCAATTCCAGCAATAATGCCTGCATTACAGTCTACAGAAGCATGTTGCTCCCCCCAATGCACCAATCGCGGAACCATATCCTCAGTAGTACATTTAAAGCTCAGTAGAGGCAAGAACTCATTAAATAGATTCTGATCCACTGCTTGTTCCAATTCAGTCGCCAGTCGTTCGCGGAACGATTCGCATGGAAGATGCACGAGTCCCAAGCAAGCATCCACAGACACTGCACCATAGGACCCGTTCGCCCATGCGACGAGATCAGCCGCAGCTTCCACATAACCCAAATAACCTATCACATGCAGCACACCATCAGGTATATGTTCCGGGGATGCCTGATTTCGAACATAACGCTCGTACATATCCTGCGCCAACGCAACATTTCCGCATCTCATGATCGGCTGAAGTAACAAACCCCTGACATAGTGATCAGGAGCTTCTATAAAAAGCCGATATAACTCCCAGGCATCCTCCACGGTTCCGTATTGGGCAACTACATCCGTATAGGCAGAAATGATGCTGGCATCCAGTTTATTGCCTGAGTCCAACATATCAATAAGCTTTACTGTCGCGTCTATCATCCGGTTTTCTCCTTTCCCAGATATGCCTATCTTTCATTATGAAGTACTTCTCTAATCGTGAATATTTCTATTATAAAAGAGAAAAAATGTTAGCATCTATAATCCATTTTGAAAGGAACTGATCATCCGATGCAGGATTCTAGCTCAAAAATCACAACCTTTTTCATGTTCCCCGGCCAAGCAGAAGAAGCCATGCAATATTATATCTCTGTATTTAAGCCGTCTGGTATCATGAGTATTTTTCATCATGAGGATGGGACTGTGTTACATGCTGTATTCAACCTCAAAGGGCAAACCTTTATGGCTATAGACTATAACCATCAGGACAAGCACCCTTTTACCCCAGCTCTATCACTATTCGTCACTTGTGACTCGGAAGAAGAAATTCATCGTGTGTTTGGTCAGCTGTCTCAGGAAGGACGTATTTTAATGCCCCTTGAAGCTTCGCCCGTAAGCCAACAGTTTGGCTGGGTCGAAGACAAGTATGGAGTTTCATGGCAATTAAACCTGGCAAAAGGGTAACCGACCATTTTAATTAGCATAGACCATTCCTCATCTTTTTTTGGTACTATTACATGTAGTAGGTGCTGATAAAAGGATGTGTGTTTATTGTATACTGCCGATTGTGAAAAATGTTTTAGTTTATGCTGTGTCGCCTTGCCTTATGCCAAATCTACTGATTTTGCCTTTAACAAGGATGGAGGAACTCCCTGTCAACATCTAAATGCGGATTATCGCTGTGGCATTCATAAGAACCTAAGGAATAAAGGCTTACGAGGCTGTACAGTATATGACTGCTTTGGGGCAGGCCAAAGAATTTCCCAAGTTACATACAACGGAAAAAGCTGGCGAGACGACCCGGCAATAGCTGATGAAATGTTCAATCTATTTCCCATCATGCAGCAGCTTCATGAAATGCTCTATTACCTAAATGAAGCCCTTAGCTTACAAGAAACTCACTCTATCTATACCGAGTTACAAGAAGCAATGGCGACAACCGAGCAGCTTACGGATCAAGATCCAAAATCCCTCATGGATCTTCATGTACCCACCCATAGGGCGCTAGTCAATGATTTACTTGTACAAACGAGTGAGTTAGTGCGAGAAAAATGTAAGAAAAACATGGAGCACCATAAACTGAGTAAAAAAATCAAAAGTAGAGACCTTATCGGGGCCAACTTAAAAGGCGTTAATCTTAGAGGGGCCAACCTGAGAGGCGTTTTACTGATTGCTGCTGACCTACGAGAAGCTGATTTGAGCATGACTGACCTCATCGGTGCAGATTTTAGAGATGCTGATTTAAGTGGGGCTAATCTGGAAGGAAGTATCTTTCTTACACAAGCGCAATTAAATTCGGCTAAAGGCAATTGTAAAACCAAACTGCCCTCGTCTTTAAGCGTTCCCAGTCATTGGTTACATTAGATTCAATCTATAGCTATCCTTAAAAAACGTAATTAAGTAATTAACATCTCAAAAACGACTAATGCGATGAAAAGGAAATAGCTTTTATCTTCAAAAATTTCACTGTTGCTCCTCTAAACTGAGCAAAAGTCCCCTCTTCCAGCGATGTAGCATGAAGAATATTGGATGTCATCACTGCAGCCTTTTCATCGTCAAATATCTCAAAAATACACTTATACCTTTTCGCTGAGAGTTTCCTCTAATCTCCGGCTTAAGGCTGCATATTGCTCTGCGTTGGTGTCTGAAAAGGCCTCTTCCCGGTTGGATTGTACATGCTGATACTGTGGAAGGCTTGAAAATTGTGATTCCGTAAAATCTATAATGTCCTCACCGATGCGATTATAATAATGCCAGCTGCTATCCAGCCATGTTTTCAAAATATCACCACCAAGTCTGTCCTGAACGACAAGCGCTGTGACGCCACATTGTCCGGCGGCAGGATTATCGACTGCCCATTTAGAGCTAGACTCCAAAGACCAAGCCTGAAACAACGCCTTTTCTAATTTTAAAATACGATTTGCATTCAATCTACATCTCCCCTTTCAAAACCATTCTACATTATTCTAAACTGGACTTACTTATGAAAAGAAAAGACCAACCAAGATCTCCTGGTTAGTCTTCTTCTACATATTTTACGTTTACACTCAAAAGATCTTTTCGATGAGCATGATAGTAGGAAACAAAAATACTAACTATGCTTTTAAGTGAACTCTTAACACAGGGACATCTGAGGAAGCAGATGGATTATCCAGTATTTCCACATGACTGATCATATCTTGCCCGTCTGGAACGATTACTGGAGTAATTACAGGTAATCCACCCTGTTGAATTGCATCCAGATCAAATTCCATCAATAATTGCCCTGCTTTAATGCTATCTCCTACTTGGACTTTAGGATTAAATCCCTGTCCTTTGAGGGAAACGGTATTAATTCCGACATGTATCAAAACTTGTACGCCGGATTCATGCTCAATGATCAGAGCGTGTTTGCTTTTCTCCATGACATGGGCGACTTTTCCCGCGAAAGGAGCGGTGACCCTACCCTCAGACGGATGAATAGCGATGCCATCCCCCATAGCTTTTGTCGAGAACGCAGGATCCGGAACCTCTTCCAGGGAAACCACTTTTCCTTTAACCGGCGCTACCATGTCGAATTCTTCAATACGGGGAGCCGCCTTCTTTTTCAACCATTTAAACATAACGATGCCACCTTATTTAGAGATTACATTCATAAACAGCGATAAGAAATAACTATACCCTTTTAGGAACCGGTTCCACTATTAATTAAATAAAAACCGGAGTGAAACCGATTTCTATTTGAATTATAGTGAATGCCTTTCCATGATGTCAAGGCGCTGATGTTCATAACTATATATTTTCACAATTAATTTTAGGTAACTTAGAGGTGCTCTAACGAATTACGTATTCAAGTGTTTTATATCTTAAAAAACGGATTTTTCATGGTATGCTCTTCTAGTACAACATACGGCTAAAAGGGCGGTCGGCTAGTCTCCCGAAGGGAGGTGATGCCCATGGAGGTTAAAGATGCAATTTCTTTGATGATCATGTTTGGCATGTTCATTCTAGCATTGCTAGCATTGCTTACCTACATGAAAAAGAAGTAGACCGCCCCCAACCAAGGTATCGGTCTACTTCTGAACCTTACTGCCGACTGCTCTTTAAGCAGGTGTGTACACTGGAGTCGTGTTGACGCACGGCTCCTTTACTATTCTTACCTGAGTATAACTCATTTTATAACGTAAATACAGGTCTTTCCTTCTCACCTTTCTCAGAAATCCTTGTATTCAAAAAACCCTCCCAGAGAAAATTATTTTTATGTATATAAGTACAATCTATGTGTATCACTTTCTTTATCATAAGTTCAAATAACTTCATAACAACGACACCCTCCACAGTAAAAAAAGCAGCCCACAAATGGGGCTGCTTTTCTACAATACTATTACTGCGTTAACGTTAAGCTTATCCTTCCAGCGCTTGCTTCAATTCTTCAGGTGAAGCGTCCCACCATTCCTGGTTATGCGAAATCAGCAGGCTTCTGAGCGCTGCTTTGTCTTCGCTGCTGAGATCATCCAGCATGAAACGGCGCTTGAGTGCATAATCCATACGGTTAACATGATCAGCGAGAACTTTCCAGCCGCGTTTGGCTTCATCGTCAATCAGCATCTCGCAAGCGGTCGCGCCGCCGTACATACGTCCCTCAGGCGTACGGTCGACAGCTACCCATACCAGCCATACCTGGCGTCCGTTCGGTACATCTTCTTTATTCGTGGAGAATTTGATTCCACGTTCTACTTTACTTTTGGCATGCATGGCACCGATATCAATTTTCGCCTCCCCTCGGTCAATAATGACTGGGGACATGCTGTTTAGGTCGATTGAGCCTGCGCCGAAGCCCTTATGTTTACTCTTGCCACTGACAATATTCAGTGCAATCTGCTTTTTGCCGTCTGGCTGATTTTCACTCATGCGTCACTAGGCCTCCATTTTCCGTCTTCACACTCATTCTACACTATAAATATTTTAACTAATAATCTCCCGAAAGCAAACATATACATGCTGTAGATGCTTGTCAACGGGAGGTATCCATTGTATGACCCCAGCACGCACCAAAATCGTTTTATTGTCCACACTAGCCCTCGGACTCCTTGCAGGGACGTTATGGTTGGCCTGGCAGCCCCAATCGCAATCCGCCCCTCAGTCCGCAGGCAAACCATTATACGGTTCCGAGTCTGAGTCTGCGCTTGTGCCAAATATGGGCAAGCCCTTAGGGGCTAACATCCTGCCTGACCTACCCAAGAACCCTCCACAGTCCGCTACGGAAATCCTCAGCAAACGGGTGGTGGAGTACCACATTGACGTGTCTCTGGAAAAAGGACAGGTTTTGCGAGGTACTGAGACATTGACCTGGAAACATCCGGGTAAGAAAACCGTGAATGATTTGTATCTTCATCTATACCCGAATGCCTTCTCCTCCATGGAAACCACCTTTATGAAAGAATCCGGAGGAAAGCTGCGCGGGGACACAATGCCCAAGGACGGCTTTGGCTCCATGACGCTAACTGAACTAAAAACTGAAGACGGTTTATCTCTCATGCATCGCACCCAATATGTACAACCAGATGACGGCAACGCAGGCGACCGTTCACTTATGAAAGTGCGTCTACCCAAGCCAGTAAGAGGTGGCGAGGAAATCACACTATATATGAAGTTTGAGGTCAAACTGCCTGCCATCTTCGCTCGTATGGGTGCGACAGATGATTTTGTAATGGCTGGACAGTGGTTTCCAAAGCTGAGCGTCTATGAGACCGCAGGACAACGCGGGCGCGCTGAGGAGGGCTGGAACCTCCATCAGTATCATGGCAACTCCGAGTTTTATGCGGATTTTGGGATTTACAGTGTACGAATTCGAGTGCCTGAGACGTACATCGTTGCAGCGACCGGATTTCCCACCCGGGGTGCAGTACGACAGAACGGTCAGAAAATATATCAATTTTATGCCGATGATGTACACGATTTCGCTTGGTCCGCTTCGTCCAACTTTGTAGCCGTAGAAGAACCCTTTTCCTCTACTGAGATTCCTGGTGTCAAAATTAAGCTCTATCTGGACCCGTCCCATAAGGAGCTCAAAGGACGATACATGAGCGCAGCCAAGGCCGCCCTTTCGTATTACAGCAAATGGTACGGGCCTTATCCATATTCCACGCTATCCATCGTCATTCCACCCAAAACAGGCAGTGGAGCCGGCGGTATGGAGTATCCGACACTCGTCACGGCCGCAGCTGCGGATCAACTGAATCCCGGCTACAATCTGGAACGGACGCTGGTTCATGAGATTGGACATCAATATTTCTACGGAATGGTAGCGAATAATGAATTTGAGGAGCCTTGGCTGGATGAAGGCTTCACCTCCTATGCAGAAGAACGGCTCATGGAACAAGAATATGGGCTTACCCCCAACTTGCCATTACAGTCGGGACAGGTAGCTTCTCCACAGCCGCTAAACCGCGAGTCCTGGAAGTACGGATCGGCAGCTGAATATGCACAAAATGCCTATTCCCGAGGCAAATTGGTACTACGAAGCATTGAACGTCAGGTGGGTATGAAAAAGATGGACCGAATTATGCGGACCTACGTCCAGACTTACCGATTCAAGCATCCGACCTCACAGGATTTTCAGCGTGTTGTGGAGAGGGTCACTGGACGTTCATGGAGCCACTATTTTGAACAGTATGTATATGACGGACAGATGGCGGACTTTTCAGTCGATCGTATCATGAACCGCAAGTTGGAGAATGGATATGAAGCAGTCGTGACGCTCAGCAAAAAAGGAGGGGACTATCCTAAGATCCCTGTTCAATTTACCTTCAAGGATGGCACAACGATATTCAAGGCATGGGACG
The DNA here is from genome assembly GCF_050482105.1 of Paenibacillus jamilae. Taxonomy (GTDB): domain Bacteria; phylum Bacillota; class Bacilli; order Paenibacillales; family Paenibacillaceae; genus Paenibacillus; species Paenibacillus jamilae_B. Next base: position 42,962 of record NZ_JBCNHI010000039.1, read on the forward strand.
GTACGGGCAAAAGCACAACTTTTCGGCTCAAAAGCGCCTCCCCCGTGTCCTCTGTGACCGTTGATCCTCTATACACTATTGCACTGGAGAACAAGCATATTAATAATAATCTGAAGGCTGAATTAAACGAAAAACAACAAACCCGTTGGAGTGTGAGTGTAACCAAGCTGTTGGAGACACTGCTTGGAAGTCTGTCATGGTGAGGTGTCTATAGATGCGGACTGTTATAAAAGAAGGCTGGGCGCTGGTGCGCATACGCTTTTATATCGTTATTATTTTATTTCTGTATCGTCTGCTATGGGGAGTATTTCTCTATCGGCTGGTGCAGTCTGCCGTTATCCCGCTGCTGCTTCGCTATCCTGATCAGACCCAAAACGAGTTGGGGAAAACCTTGTTTTGGATGGAGAGCCAGATCGCCTTAATGGACAGCCAAGAAGTGCATGTGTATTTGTGGATATTATTAGCGGCAACTGTAATACGCATGCTGATCACTCCCTTCATTAGAGCTGGCATATATCAAAGCCTGCATACCGATGCATCCGAACCACAAAGCCTGTCTTTCTTCAAGGGGATGAAACGCCATGGTATGTCGTCGATGTTGTATTACATCATTGAGTTGGGTCTGCTGCTGCTTCCCGCCTTTTGGGTGGTACCGAGACTCTATCCTATTGTAGCAGGAGCACTGCAATCTCCCTCTTATCTGATGCATTTGCTGCCCTATGCCGTTGGATATGTAGCTTATGGATGGTTCATTCGGCAGTGCATCCTGTATATGCAGCTAGGCACTGTCAGTGGGCACGCCATCCTATCGTCCCTGCTCGCCTTCTTTCATCAGCTTCTTCCGGCTGTAGGCGTATCCCTTTTGCTTGGTGCTTGTGTGCTACTGGTCTTCGGTCTATTTGGCACTGTGGCGATGATTTGGACGGGTATGCTGGCGCTGATTCTCCAGCAATCGTATCATTTTGTTACCAGTCTGGTCAGGCTGTGGCATATCAGTTCACAGTACCGGCTATGGCATATCGATATCTCCAGCAGAGGTTAGCCCCTCCCTTGTGCTCTCTCCTGCATTTTCGGCTGTCGAAAAAACTTTTTTCTTATCCGCGCAAACAGCACATAACTGAATACTGTTAACAGAATCTGTTCCTGTAGCGTCAGGAACAGATTTTTTTTGTAACTTTTTGCAATGAAACATTTGCCAAAGCCTGCTGTCTTTGTTACAATAATCGCAGTGAACTGATAGTAACAACTTTGTAATCTTTATTGTAACCTTTATCTTAAAAACATCGTTATCGTGAATACTGCTCTCCAAGGTGCACATCTTAAGTTAAGCCTAATTCCTGGCACCTAGGAAGCGGGGGAACCAGTTTGGGTGAATTGATCTCGCAACAGAGTGGTCATAGGGGAACCTTCTACCGAATCCTTAAGCTAACCTCGCAGGCATTGGAAGGGGTATATTTTTTTTGAAGAAGAAGCTAACGATCGCAGCCATGGGTCTCGCCATTGCATTTACATCTTTTACATTCGGTGGGGGCAGTGCATTTGCAGACTCCAAGATGGACCAGGTCATCCAAGATGCCAAAGGAACAAGCTACAGAAGCGGAGGCACTACACTCGAGGGATTCGATTGCTCCGGCTTCACAATGTATGTATTCAACAAATTGGGAATTAAACTGCCGCATCAATCTGGATCACAATTCAAAATGGGATCTTCTGTATCTCGCGATGAAATGAGACCAGGCGACCTGGTGTTCTTCAACACCACAGGGAGAGGCATTTCTCATGTAGGTATCTTCGTAGGTGAAGGGAAATTTGCCCACTCCTCGACTTCACGTGGTGTAGTAGTTAGCTCACTGAACGAAAATTATTACGCTAACCGTTATGTCGGTGCAAAAAGAATTATGAGCACAGACGCATACCATTCCGTAGCTTCAGACATTCCTGATGACGACAACGTAGAATAACTACCGCTCAGCAAGCTAACCCTAGCCGCAATTTGATTCTGGCCGGAATCGAATTGCGGTTTTTTATGTTCACAATATCAGTAATCATTATCATTACTGACGAACTGACTCCTCAAAAGGTTTCAGTTTTAGCGAACATCGTCGGTTTTACCGTCACCGCTGGGGGGAGCATATGAGCAGTAAATCCTTCTTATTGAATGTATACCCGACTTAGGTACGAAATAAACACGCTTGCCATTCCCCTACAACTTGTCTACAATCTGTTGTTAATGATTGAAGTACCTGCACAAGGAGGAATGAAAAGTGCCTGCCTCAATATCCAACTACCGGATCGTACCGATGGACGAGCATCAAGCAGCTGAAATCTGCGAGTGGCGCTATGATCCCCCCTATAACATATACGGTTGGCTTCCCTGGGAACAAATGAAGGCACTTGAAGTCGAATTTGGAAGTCCCACGCTTCGCCAAGAGCAATATGTTGCCGTACTAATTGAAGAGAATGAGCTGACGGGATTTGCTCAATATTTCCCTATGGTCGGTGTGACCCGGCTGGGTCTTGGAATGCACCCCGACAGATGTGGACATGGCCAAGGCTCCGCCTTTGTCCGGGCCATTGCCGAGGAAGCCAGACGACGCCATCCGCAGAATGAAATTGACCTAGAGGTGCTTACTTGGAATCAGCGGGCTATCCGAGCCTACAAGGCCGCTGGGTTCGAGCTGACGGATACCTATGAACGTCAGACTCCAGATGGCAAAAAGCCGTTCCATTGTATGGTATATCGTCCTCACCAATAGAACCGGGTTTTATAAATAAGAGCGCCTTCGCTATAC
>NZ_JBCNHI010000040.1:0-1105 GCF_050482105.1 Paenibacillus jamilae
TAAACGAAAAGGCAAACCAACTGGCCAGAAAATTAAGAGAAAAGGGAATAAAACCTGATAGTGTAGTGGGAATTATGGTAGAACGTTCCCCAGAAATGATCATAGGGATCATGGCTGTCCTAAAAGCTGGGGGGGCTTATTTACCCATAGCTCCTGAATACCCTAAAGACAGGATCCAGTTTATGCTTGATGACAGTGGCAGCCAAATTATTCTGATACAGGATAAATTTATAAATGCTAAAGGTAGTTACAGAAATGCTGAATTTATTAGCATAGAAAATCAGGAACTATTTACTGGGGATGTATCAAATCCAAAGTTAATTAGTAAACCTGAAAACTTGGCTTATGTAATATATACATCCGGTTCTACCGGCAAACCCAAAGGGGTAATGATAGAGAACTACTCCGTAATCAACCGGATCAACTGGATGCAGAAGCAATACCCGATAGCTGAAGGTGATGTGATCCTGCAGAAAACTCCCTATACCTTTGACGTATCGGTATGGGAATTATTGTGGTGGAGCTTTACTGGGGCCAAAGTCTGCCTGCTGATACCGGGAGGAGAAAAAAATCCGGAAGAAATCGTGAAGGCAATCGAAAAAAATAAAGTTACCACAATGCACTTTGTACCATCCATGTTGAGTGTATTTTTAGAGTATGTAGAGGAAAAGGGGATAATAGAGGAAATAGCAAGCTTAAAGCAGGTATTTGCCAGTGGAGAAGCACTGAACCTGAAGCAAGTAGAAAAGTTCAACAAGCTGCTGTACAAAGAAAAAGGAACAAGCCTGCATAACCTGTACGGACCAACAGAAGCAACAGTAGATGTATCCTACTTTGGCTGCTCTACGGAAGAAGAATTGGAGCTTGTACCTATAGGAAAGCCCATAGATAACATTAAGTTGTATGTTGTCAGTAAGGAAAAGGGCCTGCAGCCGATAGGAGTAGCGGGAGAACTATGTATAGCAGGGGATGGACTGGCAAGAGGGTACTTGAACAGACCGGAACTTACAGAAGAAAAATTCGCAGCAAACCCATTCGCACCGGGTGAAAGGATGTACAGGACAGGTGACCTGGCAAGGTGGCTGCCTGACGGCAACCTAGAATA
>NZ_JBCNHI010000041.1:0-44317 GCF_050482105.1 Paenibacillus jamilae
ATCTATCACCTCAGCCCACTTGCAGTCTTCGGCGGTACTTGCGAGCCATCTGGCCCCAGATAGTGTGTCTAGTCGTGCGTTACAAGCGGAAAGCATCACCTCGGAGAAGCTGGCAGCTCACTCGGTGCAAGGGACGAATCTTGCGGAAGGCAGCGTTGGTCCTACGCATTTGTCCGCACATTCGGTACACACCCAGCATTTGGCAACTGGCGCAGTGCAGGATACAACGCTAGCAGAGGGAGCAGTGAAATCCGTGCATATTGCCCCGGAATCGATCCAGTCGCATCATTTGCACACTGGAACCATTCAGGGCGAGCATCTGGTATCCCAGTCGATATCGACGGATGTTCTACAGGATGCATCTGTTACGTCGGATAAATTGGCAGATGAGAGTGTGACTACCGCCAAACTGTCGGCTCACTCGGTGCAGCCATGGCACATTACGGATGAAGCTGTGCAAGCCAATCATTTGGCAGAAGAGGCCATTCAGTCGAGCCATCTGGCCCCGGAATCCGTCACCTCAGCCCACTTGCAGCCTTCGGCAGTGACGATCCAGCATATTGCGCCAGGTAGTGTGTCTGTTCACGCGCTACAGGCAGGCAGCGTGAACGCTGAGAAGCTTGCGCTTCGGGCGGTGCGTGCTTCGAATCTGGCGGAAGCCAGCGTAAGCTCCGTGCATTTGACAGAGCATGTCGTGCACTCCCAGCATTTGTCCGATGGGGCGGTTCAGGAATCAGCACTGGCTGAGGGAGTTGTGCAGTCCCGACACATTTCATTGGATTCTGTCCAGTCCGAGCATTTGCAAGCAGGAGCTATTCAGTCACAGCATATCGGCTGGCAGGCGGTGTCAGAGCAAGCTATGCAGGATGGAGCAGTGACGTCGGGCAAACTCGCAGATGGAACGGTGGAGTCCCGCCATGTGGCTGAGGAGGCAATTGAAGGCCACCATATTGCAAAGGAAGTCGTTGAATCGCACCATCTGAAACCCGGCTCGGTGACACTGGCTCAATTGTCCACAGATATACATCTCTCGGGGCTTTTGCCGGAGGAAGGGGTCAGTGGCGACAGACTTCAGGCAGACAGTATATCTCGCAGCCATCTGCAGGCTCAGGTCGTTGATAGTGAGGTACTGAGCCCAGAAGCTGTCGGTCCGGAGCATCTACAGGCTGCTGCGATACAAAGCCATCATGTGGCAGAGCAGAGCATTGAAGGTCGTCATCTGGTAGAGGGTTCCGTTGGCTCACGTGAGCTGGAACTGAATGCAGTGACACCAGAGCATTTGAGCATCACCCCGGTTCGTACTTGTGCCAATCAGCCTGCATTGCAGCAGTTTGGCAGAGCGCCGTTTCTTTTAAAGGGGAGCGAAGGCGAGACAGAAGTAACCATTGTATTTGGGGAGCCATTTGTGAACCCGGACTATACGTTGGTAGCGATGACGAACCATCCTCTCTTCCATGCAACGCTGAAATCTCAGACGACAGACGGAGCGGTGATCGTCGTAACCAAGTGGAATGAAACCGCGCATAACTATGGCATTATTTCCTGGATTGCCATTGGTTGACGACGGTGATGACTGTAACACTCATAGCGTGCAGACTCATGTATTTTCCTGATACAGAGCTGCACGCTTTTTCATATACTTTTCACATATTTGCTCCACAATTATCCCGAATTCTCCTGATAAGCTAAAGATACTTTAAAGGAGAGGTGATTCAATCATGAAAAAATGGACTAAAAATGCAGCAGCCGTATTGACCGTAGTAAGCGTACTGGGAGGAGCAAGCAGCGCATTCGCCGCTACAGCAACTACAACTCCAGCCACCACTGCACCAGCCGTCAAAGCTCCTGCGGTTACGACTCCTGCTAGCAAAACACCATCAAAAGCACCTGCAACGAAAACACCTGTGGTGAAAGCACCTGTTAAAAAAGCTGTAACAGCTCATAAAGCAACAACCAATGCCAAGAAAGCTCCTGCCAAAAAAGCTGTTGCGAAAAAAGTGGCAAGCCACAAAGCAAAAGCAGTGAAAGCAAAACACCGCACAGTTAAACACCATGCAAAAAAACATAACGCTGTTCAACGCAAGGTAGCGGCACATAAAACTCGCGCACAACACGTTGTAGCTAAAAAAGTGACCCATAAAGCTCCAGTAAAAAAAGCAGTCCCAGCAAAAACAGCTCCAAAAACGGTGAAAACAGCTCCAAAAGCAGCAGCTAAAACAGTCACAACCAAGAAATAAGGTTGCAGTGTAGTTGGCTATCAGTTCGCCTGGCATATACAACAGCGATTCATGATAAGAAAAGACGGGACCGGGAACGGTATACCCGTCTTTTGTCTATTCTGCTGAGCTTCTGTTAATCTTAAAGAAAGGATGCTAGCATCCAGAATAACGGCAAGGGGTTAAGGCTATGACAAAAATAGTAGTAGTGGATGACGATGTGTTCATTTTGCAATTAATATCTGAATATTTGAAAAAAGAGTCCTATGAGGTAACCTCCTTTTCCAGTGGGAAAACACTGGTGGAGCATATCCGAACAAACCATCCGGATTGTCTGGTGCTGGATATTATGATGCCGGGTATTGACGGGCTCTCTCTTCTGACTCAGCTTCGTGAATTTACAGAAATGCCGATCATTATGATCTCCGCGCGCGGAGAGGAAAGTGACCGTATCCACGGGCTGGAATTGGGATGCAGTGATTTTTTGACCAAGCCTTTTAATCCAAGAGAATTGGTGGGAAGGGTCAAAGCGATGCTGAGACTGAGCAAGGCTGGAACGTCTGCATCGGATGACAAGCAAGCGGCAGAGGGCGCAAATCCTTGCCATGCGGGCAATCTGTGCATTTTTGCTGATTTTCGTAAAGTTACAGTAGACGGACGAGCGGTGAATTTGACCTCACGTGAGTTCGATCTGTTGTTATTTCTTGCGAATCATCTTGAACGACCTTTTGGCAGAGAGCATTTGATTCAGCAGGTGTGGAGCTATGATTTTATAGGTGATGTGAGAGTCGTAGATGATCTGGTCAAACGTATTCGCAAAAAGTTGGCAGAATACCACTCCACACTCGTCATTAACACGGTATGGGGGTTTGGATACAAAGCAACGGTTCAGGAGATGTAGCCATGCGTACGATGAGAGCCAAAATTCTGTTGTCCCTGTCCATTGCCATGCTGATTACCGTCTGTATTACGGTGGTTTTGTTTATCAGGCTCATTGATGACATTCTGGTGAATCAGGCCAAATCCAAGCTTCATGAGCAGGCACGAAAAGCCGTCCACATTATGAGTGACGGAGGCTTTGATCGACTGGATAATGCCGAATTTAACTATGTTATCAAGGGTGTGCTGTTATCTGCCGATTATTTTATTTTAAGCACAGATAACCGCATCATTGACTCCAGTGTCTCTGGGATGGAAGGCAAAAAGATCGAGCGTTTGCTTTTGACTCGCCAAGGATTTTTTGCATCGGTTCATCCATCCGCTCATGATTTGGTTACTACACATGAAGGCGTTGCTGTTCTTCAAGGTAAAAAGATACTGTTTACGAATGAAGAATTGCCTGGCCAACCTTTTCGCATCTTTGTATACTCCCCCTTATCTTCTTTGAGAGCCCTATATGTACCGTTAATGAGAACTACGTTGCTGTCGATCGTCGCGAGTTTTCTGGTGATTCTTGTTATTGGGCTGATGATTGTTTCACGACTGGTACGTCCGCTCAAACGATTAAAGGAAGCGGTAGGCAACTATGAGCCGAATCAGCCACAGGATAGTGATTTTCCACAGGCGGACAAAAGTGAAATTGGCGAACTGATAGGCACCTTTCATTCCATGTCTGCCCGCATTCAGCAGCACCACAACAGCCAAATTGAATTTCTGCAAAATGTATCACACGAGCTAAGGACGCCGTTAATGTCCATTCAAGGCTATGTATACGCCATTCAGGATCAAGTGGTATCCCAGGACGAGGGACTGAGCATTATTAAAGTGCAATCCCAGCGATTAATTGATATGGTGGAAAAGCTGCTTCAGCTATCAAGGCTGGAGGCGCTGAATGAGGAATGGCCAATCTCTTTGATTGATCTGAGGAGTATGGCTGAGGACGCTGTGCATCTGTTGATGCCGATGGCCAGTGAACGCTCTATCTCGTTGCGAGTGGAGGGAGAAGGTCTGCATGTGGCTGTTCCGGCCGAGCAATTATTCCGCATGATATTGAATTTGCTGCAAAATGCAGTTCGGCACACCTCTACGGAGGTTGTCATTCATTTGGAGACAGGGACAACACCGGAGGTTGTGTGGGCTATGCACGTAGATGATGATGGGAAAGGTCTAACCGAATCTGAAGCAGCCGAGGTGTTCGGCAGATTCTATACCGGCTCAAATGGCGTCACGGGTTTAGGATTGGCTATCTGCCGTCAAATAGCCTCTCGACTGAATGGAGAATTGCTGTGTACAAGATCGCCATTAGGTGGGGCACGCTTCAGCTACATTCAACGCATGTTATAACACATGTTATAAATGAGGCAAAAATGGTTAAAAATGATCAATTTTTTGCTAAAATATGCCGTTAACATGACATCTCATGAAAGGTTTTTGGTGATATTTTAGATATTGCTTGACTGGCAGGTACTAAAATGAGTAAAATTATTCGTATATACCTTGACTCATGAACGTCGTTTTTTTAGATAGTGGTCAATAATAGTGATGAATAATAAATGAAAGAGTGATGAGATGAACCGCCTTTTGGAAGTGAAGGACTTAACGATATCTTTCAAGACCCGTCAGGGACTAGTGCAGGCCATTCGTGGCGTAAACTTTCATGTCAATAAAGGAGAGACGCTGGCGATTGTGGGCGAATCCGGCTCAGGCAAAAGCGTAACCTCACAAGCTGTTATGAAGCTGATCCCGACCCCTCCGGGCGTTTACCAAAAGGGTCAAATTATGTTTGACGGACAAGAGCTGATTAATAAAACGGAAAAGCAGATGCAAAAGATTCGTGGTAAGGAAATTGGCCTGATTTCTCAGGACCCTATGACTTCGCTTAACCCAACGATGAAGGTCGGCAAGCAGATTACCGAAGTGCTATTCAAGCATGAGAAAATATCCAAGGATGCTGCTCGCAAGCGGGGCATTGAGTTGCTGAATCTGGTAGGTATTCCACATCCTGAACAGCGTTTTAACCAATATCCGCATGAGTTCAGTGGTGGTATGCGTCAACGTGTCGTCATTGCAATGGCTTTGGCTGCTAATCCGAAACTTCTGATTGCCGATGAGCCGACGACTGCGCTGGACGTAACGATTCAAGCTCAAATCTTGGAATTGATGAAGGACCTTCAGAAAAAGATCGATACCTCTATCATCTTTATTACTCATGACCTTGGTGTTGTGGCAAAGATGGCGGATCGTGTAGCTGTTATGTATGCAGGACAAATCGTGGAAACAGGAACGGTTAATGAAATTTTCTATAACCCAAAACATCCATATACATGGGGACTCCTCGCTTCCATGCCTAGTTTGGACAGCCATGGTCAGAAGCTGGCTGCGATCCCTGGAACGCCACCGGATCTGCTGCATCCACCTGTAGGGGATGCTTTTGCAGCCCGCAGTTCCTATGCCATGAAAATTGACTTTGAGAAAGAACCACCACTCTATCAATTGTCGGATACACACTTTGTGAAGTCATGGCTGCTTCATCCAGATGCACCTGCGGTTGAGCCGCCAGAAGCGGTGAAGGCTAAACTTCGCAAGCTGGATAACGCATTTGAAAAGCCGGTTTTAGTTGAACAATACGGCAGCTGATGTACGATATAATTTGTAAATCATCAAATGATAAATAAAAAAGGCTGTTTCTCCGTGTGGGTTATTACGGAGGAACAGCCTTTTTGCTGTAACACCACAGGTTGTATGTTCCTGTGGTTAAATTGTATGATTTGGCAGCGTTTACAGCTTGCCAGAACCGGCTTGGGAAGTGACCTCTGCCTTCACGCTGGTGGATGGGGAAATTTTATCGTTCAAGGATGGTTTCCAGCCTACAGAGGAGCTAAGACCTGCGCTGGAGCCTGCGTTTACGGCCTGCCCATTCAGAAGCGTGCCAGTGTCTGACAAGGCAGTTCCACCAAAAACAGACACAATTTTGGCTGCGGACAGTCCCGCAACGTCAATAACATTGTTTTCAGCAAAGATTTTGGAGGCTTTGCCTGCACCCCATATATACAGTGTAGGGTATTCAGAGCGTTTTACATCACCTGTATAGTAATTATTATAGAGATGGACTTGTCCATAACGTACGCGCGGTGTGCGTTGTACTGTATTCTCATAATAATTGTGATGCAGGGTTACACGTAAAGCCCCTTCATCTGCTGTTTTGCTATCGCTGTTGCCGATAATGGAGGTTTTGTCATGATCGTAAAAGTGATTGTATGAAATGGTAACCAAATCACCTTGGTTAATCACATCGAGCAGTCCATCATGATGCTGGTATTCTTGACCGTAGAAGGTGCCGTTTCCGCTATCGGGGTGAGATCCGTCGTTGAACGTGTTGTGATCCACCCATACATGTGTAGCTCCATTAATAGTAATGCTGTCGTACTCTGAATTCCAGTTGCCTGTGCTGCCATCCGTTGGGTCCCACTGCGGGAAATAATCGTAGGCATCCTGAAACTCAATATTACGGATAATGACGTTGTCTGTACCCTTTTTCAATTGGAGGTTTGCCCCATTAATGACGGCATTGTTGCCCAAACCGACAATCGTCGTATTCGATGGGATCTCAATAACGACACGACTGGCTTGATTTTTTTGTGAAGCCTTACGTGCGTCTTCCAATGTACCGGAAGGAACCTTTTTCCCCCAGGTAGATGGATCATACGCCTTGAGATAAGCATTGAAATCATACTTAGGGTCCTTGTAATCGTTCAATCCTAGCGCTTTATTATTGTCATCGACGTTGGCGTTGATTGTACCTTTAACATAAATAATTTTGGGCGTAGTGTTACTGCTTTTGCCTAAAGCATCGACAAGTTGCTTGCGGTTCGTTACGGTGAAAATATTGGAGGAAGTAGCAGCAGCTCCACCTGTTGTACCTGTAGAAAAGGCTGCCCAGCCGTTTTTGCTGCCAAGTGTCTCCTTGCCAATATCGTTTGCTGCATGAGCAGGTGCACCCACGGGAGCCAGAGTAGCGAGTAGTAACACGGCTGCGATTCCGAGTGAAAATCTCTTTTTCATAAAATACCTCCGTATATTGGATAAATGGAGTAGACGAACGAGGGAGTCCCGGGTGCTCCTGTAGTTTCTACATGTTCTATCATACTTTGTGTACCAGTATTTGTTAATATAATAAAAGTTACATACTAAAATTTTTGTCGAATTTTTAAATAATTCAATAGGGTCCTACTTTTTCCAATCAAAATGCATACATGTAAATGAAAACGTTAACAATCATATGAAATAGGAATTGTATATATGATTATATGGAATTTTTGGGTGGATAAAGATAGAATCATTTTTCTCGTAATGTTAACGATTTCAAGTCAAAAAGTGAGAGGAACTGACAGGATAATTATGGATTTTTGTGGTATCCTCAGGTACAATGCTTGTAATAAAACTGAGGAGGAATGGGCATCATGGCAGAGCATGTAGCAGATATCTTGAAGTTGTTGAAGCAAAAAGAGTGGGTGGACTTATCCCATGCCTTTTATCCCGAAATTCCCCATTTTCCGGTTTTCGATAATGTTCAGGTGGATACCCTGTTTACCCACGACGATGGCTTTTTTGTAAAGCAATACTGCTTTCCAGGGCAGTATGGAACCCACATCGATGCCCCTGTTCATTTTGTGAAGGGTAAGCGTTATTTACATGAGCTTTCGTTGAAGGAGCTGGTTTTGCCGCTGGTTGTCATAGACCGTTCAGCAGCCGTTGCAGCCAATTCCGACTATGAGCTTACGGTTACGGATATTCTGGATTTTGAAAAAGATCACGGACGTATTGCCGAACAATCCTTTGTCGCCTTTCGCAGTGACTGGAGCAAGCGTTGGCCTGACCCAGATGCCTTCTCGAACATGGACAACGCCGGAGATGCACATTGCCCAGGGTGGTCGCTGGATGCGCTGCGCTTTTTAATAGAGGAACGAAATGTTGCTGCTATCGGACATGAAACACTGGATACTGACTCCTCTGTAGCTTATCGAAAAGCGGGCAAACTGGTGGGGGAATATTACGTATTGGAGCAAGATCGATATCAAGTTGAGGTGCTGACAAATTTGGATAAGCTGCCTCCGACGGGTGCGATCATTTATAATATTGTTCCAAGCATTCAGGATTCTCCTGGGTTTCCGGTGCGTTCCTTTGCTATATTGCCTTAATCATGCAGTACCCAGTCAAATTGAAAATAGACTAGATTATTGAGAATTTAAGAGACCGATGCAGATATTAATATCTGCATCGGTCTTTTTCTTGCTTACTCGGGGTAGTGTCCAGCGTGGAATCACCATTCAGTCCAGGTAGGTTCAAAATCATTGAAACGCCTTATGTGATAATCGTTACGGTAGGGGCAGAGATGGTAGGCTGGGTTGTGATGGTGGAGGTTGTGCCGCTAAAATCGGATATTTCTATGACAGCGGGGACACCTGGTGTAATATCTACGGAGGCAATGACCAGATTTGCCGTGGTTAGGGTGAATAAGGAGCTCTGCTGAATAACTCCATTAATATAATAATTAGCAGAATCAGTAGCCGTTAATGTTGGCAAAGCAACGACTGGAGTATCGGCGTCATCTACGAAGCTAGCGGCAGGAATAGTTGTTGTTGTTGCTCCGATCATCCCGGCTGTAATTGTTGCAAAAAAACGAGTCACGGCTGGGGTTACAGACGTGCTTATGGCACCACCCGTTGCTACGGGAGCAGTAGCTACTGCTGTGTACACAGGTTTTATGATGGGCATAGTTTTCACCTCCTTTCTTTACTAGTATGTGGTATGAGCCATTCGCTGGCTCTTAATCAATAAATGATTTTTCAACCTATTCGGAAACGGCATATTAACCTTCCTATTAATAATAGGGTAAATGGAGAAGGCCCTAATTTGCTGTACCCAAAAAGAAAGCGATTACTTGTAATCTACATATTACAAATGCCTAAGACTTTAAGGGGAGATGTGCATACAATACATAAGCGTGAGAGGAGGAGGTGTGTACGGCTGGTATGAGGAGACGTGATGGATCACGAAGGAAGCAAGGAAAGAGAGCGGTACATTGCAAGATCAGCAAACGAAAGAAGTGTAAGTCCGGGTATCCATTCAAAGGTAAAATAAAAACGGGGCTCCATGCCCAAAAGCATTCAAAGCTAATCATTATACAACGGCGCTTCAGAAATACTCCTGCCAAACGGAGGAAGAAAATGGAGCAGACAGGAAAGCAAGGTCTGCCAGGCGAAGCCGGGGTGATAGGAGCGCCAGAAACAGCGGGAACACCAGGAATACCAGGAATACCAGGAATACCAGGAATACAAGGTCCATCAGGAGTACAGGGAGCACCGGGAGTACCCGGCCCAGCTGGAGCTCCAGGTAGTGGAGGCGCAACAGGTACACCTGGCCCTACCGGAGCACAAGGTATACCAGGTCCTACTGGAGCACAGGGCATACCGGGTCCTATTGGGACACAGGGCGTAACCGGCCCTACTGGAGCCCAAGGTATAACTGGTCCAGCAGGTCCGGCACCTGACATCTCTAATATTGAAATTGTCCCTACGGCTGAGCGGTATTTTTATTTTACTCCTGATCCGATCGAATCTTCGGTTACGATTATGGCGAATCAATTTTCTCTAGATGGTGTGCAGGAGGCTTTTCAGCGGTTTCATGTCGGAAGCAATAGTTATGCCAATCTGTATATTAACGGTATGTTACAGGAAAGCACGTTGTTCAGCTTGACGCCTTCATCACTGACAATATACCTTGCCGAAGGGGAGACTATTTCTTCGGGCACACCTATTATTGTGGAAATTGTTCAATTTAGTGTGCGTTACAGTGCATGACTCGCTCGCAATGAATACTTTATGTGATGGACATATTCCATTGCGAGCGGGCTATATCCGTCAGCAGAAATTTGTATAAATAACGGACCATCCCACACAGTACGAAGAGCATCAATAATTTCACCTAAAAACAGATAACGTCGTTCTTTCGAGCCGCCTTATGCATCATTACGTTGATTCTTATATTGAATCGTTAATTAGATATTTATGAACAGTTCAGAACGCCCGCCTTATTCGGTTACATATGTATTTTATAGGAATAAAATGGGGCGATACACGTATCATTTAACGTATTCATAACATGACCATTCATTTATAAAAAAATGGTATTTTAGGCTTATTACGATGGATTTTAAATTCAAGCATACAGACAGGTTGAAACTGTATAAATTTGTGTTGCAATTTAGTTAGTAATCACTTACTATATCCCTATGAATAAGAAAACACATGTAGACAGTAAAAAGAAGGATATTTTGCAGGCAGCGATGTGCTTATTTGCAACCAAAGGAATTGATGGGATTTCGGTTAAAGAAATTGCAGAGGCTGCCGGTGTAACGGATGCCGCGATTTATAAGCATTTTAAGAGCAAAGATGCGATGGCTTTGGAAGTATTCGGACAATATTGCAATAGCTACACCACCTTGATTGATTTTTATCGCAAGCAGAGTGGGAGCTTTCTCAGTCGTTTCCACCAACTGGTGGATGAAGTGCTGAATATGCATGATGAGGACCAATATGGATTGCTTTTGTTGTCACAGCATCATGAGCTGTATGTTGAAGCAAGCCAGAGCCAAAATGTCCGTCAGCCGCTGGAGGCGTTGACTGAATTCATCGAACAAGGGATTCAGCAAGGGGAACTCCCGCAGCAGAATGCTCAACTATCCGGTGTGCTCATTATTGGAGCCTTTACACGCTTGTCCGTGTCCAGCCTGGAAGGTGAACTCCCGCAGCAACTGGTTCCATTGGCAGCAGAGATTAAGCAACGTTTAACGGCATTATTAAGTAAAGGTCAGTAGTGGCCTTTTCTTTTAAATATAAAGTTAGTGTTCTCTAACTAAAACCATAATATGGAATAGGAAGTGGCTTATATGTCTAAAAAAATTTTGGTGATTCAGGGAAATCCGGTCGCTGACAGTTATGGAGAAGCGCTGGCTCAATCTTATGTAAAAGGAGCCAAGTACGCAGGGGCTGAGGTTCGCTTATTGCAGCTATCCGCATTGGAATTTAATCCAAATCTGTCAGGTGGATATAGGAATAAATTGCCGCTGGAGCCTGATTTGATCCAAGCACAGGAATCGATTAAATGGGCAGAACATCTCGTTTTTGTCTTTCCGATCTGGTGGGGCAGCTTGCCTGCATTAATGAAAGGATTCATTGACCGTATCTTTATGCCGGGGTTTGCGTTTAAGTATCAAAAAGGAAAACCCCTGCCTGACAAGCTTCTAAAAGGAAGGACAGCCCGCTTAATCACCACGATGGACGGCCCGCACTGGTACTACCGATTTTTCCAGGGACAGCCTGGGCATCGGATGATGAAGGATTCCACATTACATTTATGTGGTGTCAAGCCGGTACGTTCTACAACAATTGATCTTATGAATAAGAGGACAGACCAACAGCGTAACGAATGGCTGAGCAAGGTTGAACAGCTAGGTCGTAGCATGAGCTAGGTTTTTGCCTGCATTCGGAAATCTACATTTTAAGAGGATAGAAATGAGGCACAGAAAAATGCAACCCATCATAAATCACAAATGGAATATAGATGAAAAGGAAGCCGTAAAATTACAGCAGGAGTTAGCTTTAAAAGTTATAAAAGAAGATCGATTTTCTGAAATTCAATATGTTGCCGGCGTAGACGTGGCCTACAGTGAACAAAGTGATCTCTTAGTTGCGGCCATCGTCATTTTAGATGCCAGCTCATTACAAATAGTAGAGTCTGTAGTGGTTGAAGATGCTGTCCATTTTCCCTACATCCCGGGCTTGTTTTCATTCAGGGAGCTACCGCCTATAGTTAAGGCATTGAAGCAAATTAAGAACTCTCCCCAACTGGTCGTCTGCGATGGACAAGGAATAGCTCACCCTAGACGATTTGGATTAGCCAGTCATTTAGGTGTTATGTTTGATATTCCTGCAATCGGATGTGGCAAAACGAGGTTATGGGGTGAATTCGAAGAGCCCTCTCAAGAACGTGGGGCATGTTCGTTATTAATGGATCATGAGGAGATTATCGGTGGAGCGTTAAGAACCCAGACCAACATTAAACCTATATTTGTATCTGTGGGCCATCGTATTTCACTAGAAACGGCCTGCAACTGGATATTAAAGCTGTGTCCGAAATATCGCTTACCTGAGACCACTCGACAAGCTGACCAGCTTGTGAGAAGAGCTTTATCACAAATAAACCAGGGGAGTATTCATTCATAATCGATCCATCTGCAAAAAGAAAAACACCGCAAGGGGAGCAACTAGCTCGCATTGCGGTGTTTGGAATCACTCATGTTTTCCAATCCACGTTATATAAATATGGATGCAACGATTAAAACAAATCCGATCACTAGACCGGCAGGGCCCCAATAATGCATAGGGATAAAAAACAAACTGTGCTGGGTTCCCATCCGATAGCGTTGTCCTGTTTCCATGTCAACTAGCACTTTGTCTGAGTCGGCGTTGAGTGCTTTTCCCAAATGCCAGATAATAACTCCTGACACAATGAACACAAAAGCCATCGGCAATCTTGAATCTATAGAGTCAAGCCCTAGAGCGGATACTAAACTCCCGACAATAAAAAATAAAATCGCTGGAATAATGACGTTTAAAATACCGAAACCCTTCCAAATAATCACTTGCAAACTTCCTTTCTGATTAGTTTACGTTCATGGTGCGTCCTGCGTCGAAATAATTTTCAAATCCAACATATGTATTTATCGGTTAAAAGAGAGATTTATTTTACAAAATGCCCCATTCAATGTGGGATTTACAATGTGTAAAACTGGAAGAACAAAAAAACCGTTTCTCCACCTCTTCATAGTCTCAGCATAATCTGACCTGAAGGAGGAAAATCGGCTTTTTGAATAAACAAAGTGAAGTCCTGTGCCTATTCGGCTGCTGCTTTCGCTTGTTCCGCTATGAAATGAACAGGCTTCATAATCCGGCTTAGCATGTCCTGCTTCGGACGATTCCAGGTAACCCAGTCATCCAGCAGCAGACCGCCTGTGTCGCCGCTATTCGGATTCAGGGACCAATACGTAAAGTACAGGTTGTTGGCACCGATATAGTCTACGAGTGCATTTTGCCATTTTCCCTCAGGGGAGGACAAATCAACACTACGACCACCAAATTCACCGACCAGCACCGGAGCTATGTTTTGTTTGCTGATGTAGCCCCAAGTTTGATCCCAGATCGCTGGCAGGTTGGACGGGAAGGTCGAGTCGTTAAACCATGGCTGCGAAGATACACCAGGACCGTAATCATGTGGTGAATATACGACACGGTTCGGTACGTCCAGAACGACAGGATAATTAGCCACACCTGTCAGGTTGCCGCCCCACCAATATTGGCTGTTGTTGCCTTTGACATTGTGGTCCACACCTTCTACGAGAATCAGCCAATTCGGGTTCACGGACAGAATAGCATTCCCTGCACGCTGCGCCGCGAGACGCCAGTCTGTGGAGACATCGCCTGTCCCCCAGCTTGCCTGACCGTGCGGCTCGTTGTGTAAATCTGCACCAATGACGGTAGGGTTGTTTTTATACCGTTCAGCTAACATCTTCCAGTCGCTAATCCAGCGAGACTCAGGGTACTGGGAAGTATACCATAGCTCGGATTGTCCACCTGAGCCTGGACGATGACGGTCAAGGATAATCTGAATACCGCGTTGTCCAGCTTTTTCGATCAGCTTGTCCATAATTTCAATCGGAGTCAAGCCGACCAGATCAGGATTTTTGTAGTAATCAATACTGTCTGCACGGGAGCTGGAATCGAATAACTGATTGCTGTAAGGCAGACGAATCAGATTATAGCCTTCTTTCTTTACTTGATCCAGCATGTCGTCCATTGAGCGGCCCCACAGTCCATGCAAGGTGTAATTAGGAGTTTCCAGACCGAACCAATTCAGACCGTTAAATGCGGCCTCTTTCCCCGATTCATCTACAATCTTGTTTCCTTGGGTGTGATAGTATCCTTTCACGCTGGCTGCATCTGCCGAAGGTGGAGTGTACCCATACAGTGTGAAGCCCATGACGAGGGAGGCAATGACGAAAAATGTTTTTTTCAACCCTTTTTTCTTCATGATTCTTGCTTCCTCCTTTATTTAAATAATGTTGTAACCGATTACATTTTCATTTTATGTTCAAATCTTCCATCAAACAAGTTCATAAAATTCGTATATTTTTAAAGATTTCGTCGAATTCATTAGATTTGTAACAAACGGTAGTTAGGTTAGGTGTTCTTCACATTTTATTATGATCTTTTTTAGAAGAAGACCTGTAAGTATGTTATATTTAACAAACGGCAATCGTGATGAACAGCAATATAGTGATTTCTAGAAAAGGATGAGATAATTTGGAAAACAACGAAACTCAGCAGGAATTTGCAGAAGTATATGAGCAGCTTAAAGTAGCTGCAAACCGAACCTCCGATTGGAAAGCGCGTTTAGCTGCGGTGAATGATCTAGGTGCATGGAAGAACCAGCAGACGATTGACTTGCTGACGCACCGAATGAATAATGATATGGTATATGCTGTTCAGGAGGCCGCTTACCGCAAGCTTCAGGAATGGGGCGAAAACGTACAGCCGCCTGTGCGCAAAGAGGGAGAGCTTGTTAAGGGCTTAACGAAGATCTTGGTGCGGATTAAAAAAAGCCTGCCAGCCGATCATACCTATAACGATTTTCGCGAGAAGCTGCACAAGATGAGAGTCGATATTTATGACGTATATGAAGGCAACAAGGGTGCTGAATTTGATCAGTGGCTGGAGCAAAAATGGACTTCGTTATCGACAAGATAATGTCTGAAGCCATTGAATGTAACCCTGAGAATTGCTACTGGTAATGCAGATGAAGTCTTAACAAGGATAAGGTGTTATCTTTGTTAAGGCTTTTTTAATATATATCGTTATTACGTGCTATTATCAAACAAATGATTCCTAAGAGGGCTGGCCCTTTTAATTAATCTCTGCTAAAAAGATGCCAATAAAGGAGAGCAATGCGCTAGAATAGAAAATGGAAAGCGCTATCATTATCAATTTTTCTGCAATGATTCAGGGGGAGAAGGCATATGCATTCAAGGTTCCAATCATTAAACACATTGCGTAATCAGATCTTTATCGGCTTTATACTGGTGATGCTCATTATGATGAGTGTGGCGGGGGCGTTCATTTACCTCAATGTCTCTGACCTGCTAAAAGACAGCGCCGAGCGGCATATTGGTCAGACCGCAGTACAAGCAAGTGGCAGACTGGATGCATTAATCGGCCAGATGGACAGCCTGACAGAACAAGTGGCGAATCATCCATCTGTTCAGCATATTTTGCTGGAGGAACGCAATGGGAGTCAGGTGACTTTCGAACAGCGCCAGTCGCTACTGCAAGTGATGCATAGCTATCAAGCTTATATGCCGAGCGTTGGCTCGCTGGAGTTGTATACCGCTAAAGGAAAGATGTTATTCCCGATTAGAGAAGGCAGTCTGGAGGACCGTATCGGCCAGCCGGGCATTCGGGAAGCGAATGAGATGAAAGGACGGCTCGTCTGGATCGGTATAGATCCTGAGGACCCCCGGTCGCTGCTGGCGATTCGGCAGGTGAGCCTGGTGGATCGCTGGTTTTCACGCGGAGGATATCTGATTACCCGCATGGAACGAAGTTATTTTGGGCTAAATGGTGCGTCAGCATCTGATGGAGAAGCAAATGAAACCATGCTGCTTGTAGATCGCCGAGGGCAACTGTTGTCGGGTGAGCCTATGAATCAGACCAATTTGTTAGATGTACTGCACAGCAAGACACAGACGGTTCACATTGGAAAAAGGGAATATGTCAAAGCAGTTCAGCAGTCAGAGCGGACAGGCTGGTCGCTGCTGATCCTGATTCCAGTTAGCGTTGTCACAGACGGAATTACGGTTTTACGGACAACACTTATTATTTCCGCGTCTCTAGGGGCTGTGCTATTCCTGTTCATGTCCTTTATGCTGTCAACGTTGATTACAAGGCCGATAGGTCACTTGATTCAGGCGATGCGCCGTTCACGGGAAGGGGCGTTGGCCTTGAATCCAGAACCTGCAGCAGCGGTCGAACTAAGGGAATTAAACGCAGAGTACAACACGATGATTATCGATATTAATGAATTGATCCGCGTCATTTGTGAAAAGGAGGCTTTGCAAAGCCAAACTGAGCTTAAAGCACTACAGGCACAGATTAACCCGCATTTTCTTTTTAACACGCTGGATGCTTTTAACTGGTCACTACAGGAGAAGGGAGAAGAGGAGCTTGCCGGGCTGATGGTGTCCATGTCGCGGCTGTTTCGTTATGTGATCGAACCGGCTCACCATGACTCTTGGGTGACACTTGGGGAAGAAATGGCCCAAATCCGTCGGTATCTGGAACTGATGGAGATGCGTCTGGGTGAGCGTCTGAGCTGGCAAATTCATATGCCGTCAGAGGCGGCGAGAATTCCGCTTCCCAAACTGCTAATCCAGCCTATTCTTGAGAATGCAATTTTACATGGCGTCGAAAATCGTATCGGCAACGGTCGTGTTGAGATCCGAGTCACTCCTTCGGGGAGATTGGGTTGGACCAAGATTGAGATCATAGATAACGGACCTGGAATGACACAGGAGGAACTTACAGCTGTACGTACAGCGTTGATAGAGGGATCTGCCTGTCAGAGCAAGGGAACTGGTATGGGACTGGTTAATGTGCAGCGGAGGCTGGCTCTCTATTATGACAGCACATCTTATCCAACAGAGGGTGTACTGATCCACAGTGCTGTGCAGGAAGGAACGTTGGTCGCTTTTGAAATTCCTGATGAATACGGGGGGCGGTAAAAATGAGCATTTCATCCAAGACCATTGTCATTGTAGATGATGAACAAAGAACACGTCAGGGGATACATCAGACACTGGAGCAGTGGGCCGCAGGGAAATACCGGATTATGACATCAGGGAATGGCCTGGAGGCATCACATATGCTGCAAGCAGAGAAGGTTCATCTGCTCATTACAGATGTGCGATTACCGGAATTCAGCGGGCTGGATTTAATCCGTTCACTGGAACGAGATTCACATCGTCCGGCGATTATTGTGATCTCGGGATATGCGGAGTTTGATTATGTCCAGCAGGCACTTCGTCTCGGAGCTGTTAATTATTTGCTCAAGCCGATTGATAAGCAGGAGCTGCTGAATGCGGTAAATGAAGCACTTCAGCTGGAAGAGGAACGGCAGCGATATAAGAAGCTGGACAAGCTGGCTGACCCTGTGCTGCTAGAGCTTGACCTCCAAGCGGCTACGCTTAGTGATCCAGTACGGCAAGCCTTCGCCTATATGGCGGAGCATCTTCACGAACCCATTACGATGGCGCAGACTGCGGCGCATTCACACCTGAATGCGAGCTATTTTAGTGTTTTGTTTAAGGAGCAAAGTGGCTTGTCCTTTAGTGAATATCTGCACCGGCTACGGATTCAACGGGCCAAGGAGCTGCTGCTGCATACTCAGCTGACCATTGCCCAAATCGGCGAGCGCTCAGGCTATCGGACAGATAAATATTTTATTAAAGTATTCAAAACGACCGAGGGAGTGAGTCCCAGCCGCTATAGACAGCAGATGCGTAAAGGGCCGGAGAATATCGATTGACAGTAGAGGCTGCTCACAATCCAATAAAAGTGGAATTATACCCAATGAGCGTACCCTGTTGGAAGCAAGAATGGAGTGCTAAACTTACAAATGATAACGGTTACAAAAAAATAAATTACAACAAACGGAGGTCTAACGATGTCCAATAAGTCTTTTTTACGTAAGCGCTCTCACCGAAAATGGGTTGCTGGGTTGACCCTACTGCTGTCATTCATGCTAGTGCTGTCCGGTTGTGGCGGTAAGGATGGTCAAGGTGGTTCCAGCGGAGCAGGAGGAAAGGTTACACTCAAAATGATGCACCTGTGGCCAGAGGGAAGCTCGGCACAGCAGAGCAAGCTTGTGACTCAGATTATAGATCAATACGAAAAGGATCATCCGAATGTCGTCATTCAGCAGGAAGTGCTGGAAAATGAACAATACAAAAACAAACTCAAAGTGCTGTCAGCTTCCAATGAATTACCGGATATCGGCATCACCTGGGCGGCGGGTTTTATGGAGCCTTACGTTAAAGGTGGATTGTTTACACCGATGGATGACCTGTTGCAAGGTTCTAAGCTGAAGGACAAATTCGTACCAGGAACGACCGAAGCCTATGCGCTGAACGGCAAAACGTATGCGCTTCCGATCGAATTGAACATAACACCCATTTATTACAACAAAGCTATATTCCAAAAATACAACTTGAAGGTACCTGCGACATTTGACGAGTTTAAGCAGGTAGTGAAAACACTTGTAGATCATGGAGTTGCACCGATTGCATTGGGCAATAAAGACCGCTGGACGGGTTCACTTTGGTACATGTATCTGGCAGACCGTATAGCAGGTAGCGAAACGCTGAAAAAAGCAATTGACGGCTCAGGCTCGTTTGACGACCCTGGCTTAATTCAGGCGGCATCCGAAATTCAGACGCTGGTGGATATGAATGCCTTTAACAAAGGATTTAACGGCTTGTCCAATGATGAAGGAAAATCCGAGTTTATGAACGACAAAGCGGCGATGTATTTGATGGCTACTTGGGAGCTGCCGAATTTTACGACTAACCCCGATATCCCGCAAGCGTTTAAAGATCAAATTGGCTTCTTTAAATTCCCGATGGTTGCAGGCGGCAAGGGTGACGAGAACAGCTGGGTAGGAGGTCCGGGAGTAGGCTTGTTTGTTTCGGAAAATTCCAAAGTGAAAGAAGAAGCCAAAGCGTTCGTTGAGTACTTCGTAGAAAAATGGGGAGAGCAATCGGTCACACAGGCGGGTGTTATTCCGGCGACCAAGGTGGACACCTCCAAAGAAAACTTGCCCAAGCTATATGTCGATCTGCTGAATGGGCTGAACCAAGCCAGCAACATTACATTGTTCGCTGATGTACAGATGAAGCCGAATGCGGCGCAGGTGCATTTGAACATGATTCAGGCGTTGTTTGGTAAAGCGGTGACACCGCAGCAATTTGCCGACCAGCATAAGGCTGCCATTGAGAAAGGAAATTGAAATTGACCACCTAAGGAGGTCTGACCGTGGATAAGGTCATGTCCAATAAGCTCGTCATTGCTCTCTATGTGTTGCCTTCCTTGCTGCTGTTATTCGCCGTGATTTATGTACCCATCGTACTGACCGGCTATTACGGTCTGAATCAGTGGAATGGAATCGGCGCTATGACGTTCGTAGGGCTGGATAACTATCAACATTTGTTCACAGACACGGCGTTCTGGCAAAGTGCTTGGCATTCGCTGCTGCTGGCTTTGTTTTCAGGCATCAGTCTGATCGGTTATCTGGCCGTTGCAATGATTTTGTCAGGAAAAATCAAGGGAGCGAACCTGCTGCGGAAAATTTATCTGATTCCCATGCTGCTGTCTTCTGTAGCGATCGCTCAATTGTGGCTCAAAATGTATCACCCGACCAACGGAGTGCTGAATTCCATGCTGGCGTCAGTCGGAGTTCACAACCCGCCCGAGTGGTTAGCAAATCCGTCTCTGGTGCTGCTTGCCTTGTTCATTCCAATTATTTGGCAATATGCAGGCTTTTATATCCTGATCTATTATGCCGGACTGAAAAACATTCCCGAAACGCTGATGGAGGCTGCCCGCATCGACGGAGCCAGTGCCTGGCAGATTGCAACTCGTATCAAATTGCCCCTGCTGCGCGAGGTAATTAACGTGACGATCATATTATCGATTGTCGGCTCGCTCAAATATTTTGACCTGATCTATGTCATGACGGACGGTGGGCCGAACGGAGCCAGTGAAGTGATGGCTTCGTACATGTACCACCAGGCGTTCCGCAGCTTCGATTTCGGATATGGCAGCGCTACAGCCTTTGCCCTGCTGCTCATCTGCCTGATTGCTACGTGGGTGATTCGTAAGGTGACCGCAACTAGTGATACCATCCAGTATTCATAGGACACTCATGCAATTAGATCAGGAGTAACAGAGGACAGAAAGAGGGAGGAAAGGATATGAAAACCCAGGCAGCCGCCAACTATCCGCTTGGAGTCGCTACCCGCGGCAAAATGTTAACTCGGGTCGGTTATGCCGCTTTGTATATACTTTTGATCATCTTGGCGGTGACGCAGCTTTTACCACTGGTATGGCTGATGCTTTTTTCACTTAAAAATAATCAGGAAGTGTTTAACCTGCCACCGTTTGCACTTCCGTCCCAGCCGCATTGGGAAAACTATATGAACGTGTGGACCAGCGGCAATATCGGGCGGTATTTCTTCAATAGTGTATGGATTACGGTTATATCCGTGGCGCTGACCGTGCTGCTCGCCAGCTTTGTTACATTTGCCATTACACGTATGAGCTGGAAAGGAAGCCAACTGGTCCTCGGGCTCTTTATGGTTGGACTCATGATTCCGGTCCATTCCACCTTGATCCCGCTGTTCAGTATGTTTCTTAAACTGCACTTAACAGACACTTCAGTATCCATCATCCTGTCGTATGTCGCTTTTAATCTGCCGACCACGATGATGATCTTGCTGGGCTTCTATTATGCCTTGCCCCGTGAAGTGGAAGAAGCGGCCGTTATGGACGGATGCTCCGTCAACCGGATGTTCTTTCGGATCGTACTGCCCATGACCACCCCCGTCATGGCAACGACGTCTATTATTAATATGATCTACAACTGGAACGAGTTTATTTTCGTCAATACGTTCATCAGCTCGGACGAAAATAAAACACTGACCGTTGGCGTACAGAACTTTATCGGTCAATATACGACCGATTGGGGAGCGATCGGGGCCACGTTGATGATCAGCATTTTGCCCATTTTGCTCGTGTTCCTCATCATGAGTGACCGGATTGTGGAAGGGATCGCAGCCGGGTCGGTTAAAGGGTAAGACAGACTCCTCTGAGTAGAAGAGCACCCTCTAGTGTAGACATTGGAACAAACCTTGGTTTGTCCGATGAATGCTAGAGGGCATTTTTATGCGAGTTTAGTTTGTGGTGAAGGGAATACATAAATGAATCTGTGCACGTTAAAGTGTAAAAAGCGTAATTGCTATAATTAGAATGTTGATGCTTTGGACCTTAGTAAAAAATAAATGATAAGCAAAAAAGGAACTGAAGCTATTTTAATTTTAAAATTGATTTATTTTTGTTGATGGTGAATATAAATCCTATTGTTTGGGCGAATTCTAATGGGTAAACCGTTGGCATAATGCTCCAAGAAGCCTTTTCTGGCCAACCTGTTGTAGCGTATTTCTCCCCCTTGTGATTGTAGTACAGTATGTTAACTTTGATTGGGAGGGATGGCTTACCATTGTTTTAGTTTAGTCGATTGTGCTGTTTTCTTTTGATCTTGATCATGAAAGAAGCACATTTTTTACTCAAAGATGAAACAAGCATTTGAAAATTCTTCAAGTGTATTAAGTTGGTTTGTTGGTTGTATTGTATGATTTTATTAGCTCGTTGTAACACAAATTAAAGACAAAACATTTATTCTGTATCAATTTTTTTTAAATTTTCATCAGAAATATCAGCGGCTTGTAACTTTATATATCGTTCACGCCAATTGTCTATAGGAAATGCCCCATATCCATAGTCCAAATAGATACCCTGATCAATTCTAAGAGAGCCTCCTCTTTCAAAATATTTTATTAAAGGCTCATAAATATCTTGATATTCGCCATCAATTAACTCTCCTTTCTTAACTAGGGAAGCCCATTCTAAGTAACGCAAACAAATTGTTTTACATAATAAATTTGGTTTACCTGGCTCAGTAAAAATACTTGTGATAACATCCTCTAAATCCAGATTAGTACCTAATACTTGCGCAGGACTAAAAAATGGCCCAGATTCAATTGAATTAATCTCTAAAAATAATGAACTCCTTCTTAGGTACTCAGTAATTAAAAGTTCGCTCGATTTCTTTTTTAGTTCAGAGGTACTCCAAGTAATTTTAGAGAGACGAGTTATGGCTTGTTCTATTGTATCAATCATATAATTCACTCCATTTAAGATTATAAAATTTAGCTACATTATTTTCATACCCTGGAAATGAACCGAAATCGGGTTGCTTAGGTGCCAAGTCGTGAGCGCCTGGAGGATCATTTGTAAATTTAGTGCCATCCCAAGAGTCTGGATGGCGATAGCTATTACCACTCTCCATGAGCTTCTTTTCTTCTAATTCATGTGCTGCTAATTGTCTAAACCATTCTTTGCCTTGTACGGTTAGTTCTCCTTCTTGAGCCTTGGTAAAAGCATACACAACTTCTGAATCGGGTGTAAGTCGTGATTTATAATAATAAAGACCATTTTTATCATAATGACACAGTTCGTATTCATTTAAGAACATGTGGGATTTTAAATTCTTGGCTTCCTCAATACTAAGCCCTGTGTTTTTCGCAAAAACCCCAATATTATCCAATTTACTTGCTCTTATTAAATCTGCCTTTCTTTCTGCCGCTACATCAATCTTGAATTTCCGCTCAATAGGAGGCTCTCCATACCTTTTAGGAGGTTTTCCGGTCCCCTTATTCCCTTTACCCGTGTACTCTCCTGATTCTAACGCATCAATCTGTTTTTGTCTCTCAGGCGAAATCTTTGCACCAGAACCTTTAGAATGTGGGACATCAGGACCAGGTTCATGAAACCGATAATGATCTTCAACAGTTGCGAAGATGGGTGACCTTTTAGTAATACGAATATTCATCTTTCTAGCTACACTTTGCAAGTAACTACCTAAGGATTCAAAATTATTAGGGAAACGAATGGCATTCGTTTTGAATTTTCCATCTCCAGCCTTGGCAAGGGCAGATTCAGCTTTTGCTGTATCTCCGAATAATCCCGGCGCGCCACCTTTTCCAGTATTCTTTTCTCCAGTTTCCTTGGCCTCTTTAGATAAGGAGACTTCTTCTTTACCCAGCTTTCCAAGATTTTTAAATAACTTTGTGCCGCCTTTAAGAACTGTATAAATGTCTGCTGCACGTTCCGCAGCTTTTATACTATCATACCCTGCATCATAACTTTCCTGTTTGGTATCGGTATAGGGGTTGGGGAAGAAGTTATCTAATTTTTTTACGAAAGGTTCTGTGATGCCGTCCCATATAAAGTTAGCATCTCTTTTTACTTCTTTCCCAATGTCTTTAAATCCCTGTCCTACACTGGACGAATTTTTAACAACTTCCACATACTTGGTACCTTTCTCAGCGCCCAGTTCTATACCATGCTGAATACCTTCGAAAGTTTCATTACGTCTCAAGATTCCTTCTGGCAAGATAAAACGAAAAGCAAGAGGAACTGTTACAAGATCCGCTATATCGACAAACGAATTCCACATTTCTTTTACAAACTCCAAACCCGCATCCCATTCTCCCTTGAGGGTGGCACCTACGTTTTCTTTAGCACGAGCTCCCATTACGCCTTGGATTCCCTTTTCAGCGACTTGCTTCTCAAAGTCAGACAAGATCGGTTCTGGGTAGTATTGATGAAGGGAGGCTTTAAGTTGAATCTCAGAGCTAACGCTGTTGACTTCCTGCTCCAAATCAAGCGTATCGGTTGTTGTATTCAAATGTAAGCCGTTGGTTCCTTGCAGCAGAATACTGCCTGCCGAAAAATTAAGACTGCCTGCGGCTTGAATTTGTACACGTTGGGTGCTGTTCAGGCTGACACCGTGATGGGTATTCATGGAGATGTATAGCGATCCTTCCTGCGCACTCATCGATAGCTCGGAGTTCCCTAAGGAAATTTCTTTTCCTTGTGGATTTGCAAAGGATTTAACACCGGGATCGGCTGTTTTACGCTGGTGTCGTTCTGCAGGTGATTCGATTACGGCACCTTGAGCTGCGTGAGATGAGGAGACAGCAACACTAGATGGTTTCGTTCGGACCGATTGTATGACCATCGCATCGTCTTCGTCTGCACTTGGAAAATACAGCTTCACCTGTGCACCCTTTTCCGGCATCAGATACCACACCTGATTACCTTCAGCAGAATAGGGGAACCACTGAGCATCCCTTGGATTTTGATGACCGTCTATATCTAGATGCAATCGAACCTGATTCCGACTGACCTCCAGTATTTTTCCTTCGATAGCCGCGCCAATGATCGTTCGATTATAGATTTTAGGGACCTTCAAGCCCGCCGACAGGGCGCATTCATACGACCAAGTCATCAAGCCACGAATCAGTTGACCCTCACGTTTGGTGATGACGTAAGTTTCGTGATTGCGTTCAACTTCATCTCCCAATTGCAGCATTTGATCCCACTCAAAGGTATACCGGGTGTAATCTCCGATGTTTGCAGATCTCCAGCCGTTCGCCTCCTGATCCAGATAGGGAGCGATCTTGCGTTGTAACGAAAAAGGAACCTCTTTCAAATGAATATGCTGCCTGGCTTGCGGGATTCCGATCCAAATTTGCGCATGGTGTGAAACAATATTGGGGACGAGCAGGGCTCCTACATGCGAAGCCAGCCGTTTTAAAAAAGTCCAATCCGTCTCCTGATACTGCATGATAAACTGGCCTGTCGCTTTTTTCTCAAAAGCTTCATCGATCTTATCCGAGCCTTTATAATCGGCCAGCACTGCATCTACAATCTCCGCATACTTTTGATTGATATGTTGAAAGGAACGGTTTTTGAGCTGCGTATCCAGTTTGAAACTATGAGATATGATGTCGAGGGTCACCAAGACCTCCTGGTGCGTGTGCTCCACATCTACGCAGTATAGTTGCCCTATGAATAAGGGATGCTTCTGATCTTTGTCATCGGAATACCATAGCTCAACTTCGTCGTCGCTGCTCGCTTTGGCAATGATCGTGTCTGCCTGATTGCCATCCAAGACGCCCGTGATCCTCAGCCTGGCATGTTCTCCGAGCTCGTGACTCATATGGATATTACGAAGACGCAGCTTGCCATAGGGCCAGGTAACATGTAGATGCTGGTAGGTAAAGCGGTCTTTCGCTACGATGTTCATTCCTGAATCTCCTTGCTTGATAAAGTCAACTGTCTTGCCCGTCATCGATGATCGAGATGATGCCACCACCACTAGGTCCTATCGCAGAAGAGAGGGTACCATCATCACTGGGGTCTATCATAAAATTAAACGTATTAGTCAGAACATCTTGGCAGCTACACATTAAGGTCGAATTGTTGAGTAGGGCGGGTGCCCCCTCAATCAATACGTCTTCTTTCCCACCGGTCCACTTGGACCCAAACGCAATCTCTGGTTCACAAGGAAGACCATGCTTCAATTTACACAGACCAAAAGCATTGATTTTGCTAATATTGGCCCCACAAATGGCATCGTCCACGTTCAGAACGGGTTTATTCTTAATGAAGACACCATGACTGTACATCATATTAAGCACACCAGGGTCTGTACCTTGACTGCACTGTAACTTGGCTCCTCTTACCACATAAGAATGTTCTCCGCTGAGCGCACCCTGGGCCAGAGCTTTAATCAGTATAGGTAAAAACATATAAGTACCTCCTTGGATAAAAGGTATAGAATCAAGAAAGCTCCGACCATGTCGCAGTGTGCAGCATGGCATAGGTTAACGGGACCCAGAGGGGAGCATCCTCCAGCTTGAATTGGCAACTCCCGATCATAGCTTTGCCACGCCAGGAACGCACAAAGACAATTTGATAATAGGGAGATGGGGAAACTAGAAAAATAGCTTCATAGCAGCCAAAGATGGTATCTTGAATAGAAAAAGCCTTTTCCTCTACGAGCTTCATACTTGGTTGTGCACGACTGGTTTGCTCAATCATCTGTTGTTGATAGACTTCTATTTGCGTAGGGTTCAGTTCTTGCCCGCTTTGATGCAGACCGAGCAGGATTCCGCCCAGCTTGTCCTGAACAACGAAGCTTTTCGACGAAGTTACCGTTTGTCTCGCTCGAACTTCTGGAATAAGAGAGTCAGGCAGGGAAATGGTGAGTTGATTTTCAAAGACAGGAAGGGTTTGAAACCGGACTTCCTGTTCATCTGATAGCGTTAGTGATCCTTTCGAAATTCCCTTCATCGCTTCTTCAATAGATATCATCATCCAGCTTTCATCGTTTTCTGCTGTACTTAATTGCTCTTTCATTGTTTGTTGGTGATGCAGTTTTAAAAAAAATTCATCCCAATGCTCCGTCAAGGTTGAACCTCCTTATAAGAGTTCTAGCTTTTGTAGCTGAAAACCACTCAAGCTCCGCCGCAGCAAGCTTTCAGCCGCTTCCAAGCTAACGATGAAATAAGGTTCTCTCACGTTGGAGAGTCGGAAAAAATGGTGTCCATTCACCTTTTGACTATCCAGCACAAGTCGTTTTAGGGTTTGATCGTGCGGATAAAATTCAGTCTGCTCTGAAATGCCATCCACAGAGGGAATGGATAAAATCCAATATAATTCCTGACGGCTAGGTTCCCGGTTCACGATATACACCTGCTTAAAACGAGCTTGTGTATTGTATAATTCTAGAATTTGTTTCATACGATCGGAAAATAGTGGTTGTGAGGCTGAAAACAGGAGCCAGTCCGTATACTCGGCATCTTCTGTCGCATGAACATCTAAAACCTGAGCTGGAGGCATACCAACGAATGGCGTTTTAAAAAGGTCTAAATTCATCGGCTCCATGTTCCGGGATATACGATGATCATCGACCAGCACATAATAATGGCGCATACATATTCCTCCTTATTCCGCCCACATAATGGATTGACACTGTGATTCGCTTAGTTTCCAATGTTGTTGGTACCTTCGCGGGACAAGGGTTCCTTGCATCGAAGCCCCCTCAAAATGCGCATGTTCAAACGAATGTACATTCGTAAAATCGGCCCCATCCAGGATGGAGTGTTCAAAATGAAGGCCACATAACCCCGGAACCCGAACTCCATGTTCCCGATAAGGCTGTCCGCTGGCACCGCAGAAATGGACACCCTTTAGATTGCTATATCTAAAATCAGCGTCGGTCAGTAAGCATCCCTGAAAGCTAGTCCCTTCTATATTTGCTCCTTGCCAGCTGCTCCCGATTAATATACAGGTATGGAACTGGCTTTCTCGTAAGTCACTAAGGCTAAAATCGTTATAACGCAAATCTTTTTGCATCAGCTGAAGATGGGGAAGAGAGAGCCGCTTTAGGTTTTCGTAAACAAAGGGTTCTTCTTCACTGGAGTGAATCAATTGCTCTCTCACATGATCTGCAAGAAGTGCTTCCTGATCTTCGACATATAGATTCTCGCTGATGTCCTTGTATTCGCCCGTTCGGATGACTACACGATCAGCTTTATGAATAGCGAGAAACTCAGGCATTTGAACCACTTCTGCTATCCCTAAGCGTAGAAGGGAGTTTAAAAACTGGTGGAACAAAGGAGCGGATTCCAACATCAATCGTTCAACGTCCACTGAAGTGATCGTCCCCATATATATTTTTCGTTCCTGCTCCAAGGTTTCCAACATGGTACTCATCGATCCATAGGCCCATGATGCGTCATAGGTTAACTTGCAATCGGAATCATCTTCATACCATTCAGCAGAATAAGCCTCGACCATATACAGGTAGGATTGCTCCAACATCTGAGTGCGCAAGAAGGAGTAGTGAATATATCCAATAGGTTCTTTTTGACCTTGCTGCTGCATGCTCAGAATGTGCTTACACAAATCCCTGAACGATTCTTTGAAATCGGAGATCAGTTGAGCTTGGTAGCGATGAAATATGGCTTCCAGCCTGTCCAACTGAATGTCCAGCAAAGGTGTAAAATAATGCTCTTTAAAATGGTGTAATGCCGCTTGTTTATTCATCTGCTAGTTCTCACCTTCCGTTAGTTCATCTTAATTTCTGTGCCGGAGAAGGTGGTTTTGTCATCCAATGTGATCGTGTTGCCTTTACCAGACAGCTCAATTTTTCCGGCGGAAAGCTGGATGTTACCGGAACTCATAACAATATCCGAAGCCGCGCTAATACTCACATTTTTTCCGCTTACAATATCAATGCCTGTTTTATCGTTAATGACAATGGACATGCCATTGCCAGAAATAACGATTTGATCTGGGGCGAGCATGATTTCTTTGCCGTATTTGGTTCGCAGCGTCTTAATGGCAGGATCAGCCATTCGGTCTGGCGCAGGAGCTACCGCAGACAGTGCCGAAGAAGACTTTGATCCAGCAGATGAAGCAGAAGCTGTGGTATGTCCAGAAGTAGTAGATTTTCCCTCGGAAGGTTGTGGTTCTCTTTTAACCGAGCTGATCGCATATCCCTCTTCTTCCTTATAACTGGGAAAATAGATGCGGATGCTGTCTCCATCTTCAGGCATGCAATACCAGCCCGTGTTATCCGCAGAGGCATAAATGGTAGAGTAGGGAAACCAGTAATCCGTGTTTGGATCTTGCTGATCGTCCATATCAAGCTGGGCGCGTACTTTGTCTCGGCGAACGCTCAGTACCTTGCCCTGAATGGAAGCGCCGATAATGGAACGATTGTAGTCTTTAATCGGACGTAAGCCGCTTCGTGGTGACAGCTTGGCGTTATGGGTCAGTACCCCGTCCTTCATCTCTGTTAGCACCTCAGCTACAATCAACTTATGACCTCGAAAGGTCACTTCGTAGCCAGGTTCCAATGATTTCTCCGTCTCGACCTCATATTGGATAAAATCCGCATCACGCACGCCAGGGATATGGTTCTCTGAGGCGGTTTGAAAATCCGCGACCCGTTTGGTGACTTTATAATTGGTAGATTGTATTTCGCCCTTGCTGAGTCCCATAGGTAGACCAAAATAAAACTTGGGAACTCCATAGCCCACTGCAGGAATGAGCGGAGAGTAAAAGTGGGAAGCCATCCGTTTCAGAAATTGCCAATCGGTTTCATCATATTGCATGATAAAGGTACCGATGGGCTTCTTATGGGACACAACATCCATGGCTTCTGCTTTGGAATAGTCCGATACAATACTTTCAATCAAACCCATATAGGTGAGGTTAGGATTCTGGAAAGAGCGTTGATGGCGCTTAATATCTAACTCGTAGGTATGAGATATGGCTTCGACGGTCAGGTAATGGACCCCGTGAACCACTTTTTCTTCTACATCCAAGGCAATTCCTCGAAAAAGGGGCTGCCGATTGCCATTTTTGTCCGTAACAAAAGCTTTGACTTGGGTTTCTTCGTCAGAAGCACGTACATACAGCTCTCGCTTTTTCTCCGAGATGATGCCTGTACAGATCATTCGGGCATGGTCATTGACTGTTTTTAAGATTTTAAGTTCATGAAGGCGGACGAACTCATAAGGCATGATTTCGATATGACCGTACGTCACGATATTTTCCATAGGTGTCTCCTTCTGTAGTTGTGTTTAAAAAGTGGGATTATAAATCCAGCATATGTATTTATCGGTTAAAAGAGAGAGTTAGTTTACAGAATGACCCATTCATTATGGTATTTACTATGTGTAAATCTGGAATTAGAAGATATGAGAGGGAAGTATAAGCTGGAAAAAAGCATATAATAGGTGGTAAGAGATAGTATAATGAGATATTTATAAAAGATTGAGCTTTAATGAGAGAGGGGGGTTCAGGTTATGCCAAAAAACGATAATATGCTGGCCATTTTATGGATGCTGAATTCGGGGGTAAAAATGACGGCAAAACAAATATCCGAAAAGTTAGAAATAAATATAAGGACAGTTTATCGGTATATTGACGCTCTATGTGCCAGTGGAGTACCAATCATATCCGACACGGGTCATCATGGCGGGTATAGCTTGCTGAATAATTTTATTAGAGCACCCTTACTATTTGATATGGAGGAAAAAAAGGCACTCCTTCATGCTGCTGTTTTTGCAAAAGAAGCTGGATCTCCTTTAAGTGAGGCATTAAGCAGTGCGACCTCAAAATTGAAAATGTATTCGAATCAAGAGCAGGAAAGTATACTTATCCGTCATTTAGCCGGATTTGAAGTAATAAATCGCATAGGAGTTCCTTCTCTTCAGCCGATATTGGCAGAATTGGAGCAGGCTGTAGCCAACCAATTTTCTATCGAAATGGATTATCGCACGAGCCATGAAGAACAACCCAAGAATAGAGTGATCGACCCCTATGGAATGGTTTACTGGAACAACAAATGGTATACTGTTGCATTTTGTCACCTAAGAAATGAGATCCGTAGCTTTCGGGCAGAACGGATTTTGCAGATTAAGCGCACTCCAACTCTATTTAAGCGTCCTGAACCTTTTTCGGCTCGTGAATTTTTTATGCAAAATCTGTTACCTGATTTAGTGGGCAAGGACGGTTTAATTTCTCTAATGATCGAAGGCAGATCAGAGGCATTGGATGACTTGTGTCTACATTGGTTTTTGGGGCATCATCTGAAAGAGCGAACCGCTAACCAAGCCATCTTTTTGCTTGAGGAAAAATCACTTCATACATATGTCCCCTATTTACTCCTGCCCTACGGGAAATCCATTCAAATCATCGAACCACAGAGCTTGAAGGAAAAACTTGCCGCGGTTGCGTCGGAGTTAATGGAATACTATCAACGTTAAAAGCTTCACTGACAGTAGATGTCAGTGAAGCTTTTTTATAATGAGGATAATCATGGATTACTGAGGGTTGGTATCACTTGATAAATTATAAAATAAGGAGAACCTGTTAATGAATAGTACGGTATATCTTTATGTATTTGACACCATGGCAGACTGGGAAATCGGTTACTTAACTGCCGAACTGAACTCAGGAAGATATTATAAAAAGGGGCTGGGCCCATCCAAAATAGTTACCGTGGGAATGGAAAAGACTCCTGTCACTACCATGGGCGGATTGACAATCCTGCCTGACATCCAACTGGATGAGTGCAGCATTGAGAGCACAGATGCATTGATTTTACCCGGTGGAAATACATGGACAGAAACCATTCACCAACCTATCTTAAAAATCGCTGAGAGGTGTTTAGAGGAAGGTATATGGGTTGCTGCGATTTGTGGTGCTACCATCGGACTTGCCCAGGCAGGATTGCTGAATTCACGTTCGCATACAAGCAATGATCTGGAATACCTCCAAATGACCTGTCCCAGCTACACAGGCGAAAAGTATTACAAAATGGAGTCTGCTGTAACGGATGGAAAACTGATCACTGCATCTGGAACGGCTCCGTTGGAATTCACCGTACACGTTTTGAAAGCTCTGGGTGTGTTTTCTTCTAAAACATTAGAAGCCTGGTATAGTCTAAATAAGACACGTGCATCCAAATATTACTATGAGTTGATGGATTCCATCCAATGAAGGTATGCGCATTAAATTGAACTGTTAAGATCATCTAAAGGAGGAGTTAAAATGACTGAAAGCAGAGAATATGTGGGAGTGTCAGGTAAATATACAAATAAGGGGATACCCAACGGCTTTACATCTATTACCCCGTTTATTACCGTGAAGAATCCTTCTGAAGCAATAGAGTTTTATAAAACAGTTTTCAATGCGAGGGTTAAGGATATTACTGAATATCCTGATGAGAATGGCAATAAAATCATTGTTCATGCGGAATTAGATTTTGGAAATGGTTTTTTGCAGCTGGGAGCAGCGAATCCGACATATCAGTTGGTTTTACCGCCAGATGGAGACAATGCGTGCTATTCTTTCAGGATTTACGTCATGAATGTGGATCAGGTCATTGAAAAGGCGGTAACAAGAGGAGCGAAAGTAAGGGAACCCGTTACAAACTTTGTTTCAGGTGATCGATTCGCAAGTATATTGGATCCTTGTGGAGTAAGATGGTCTATTATGACCAGGATCGAGGATTTGTCCGAAGAAGAAAGCAGTCGTAGGGTTGCTGAATGGGCTAAAAGCTTTAGTGGAGAATAATAGGATGCATCGGTGTTTTAGCTCCTCAATGAGGGTCTAGTTGATAAATGGAGAGAGCTCCTCAGGTCTGATACATATGGCTTGAAGAACACTGATAATAACAATTAATGTATATTAAAAGTTTGGAACAGAGGTTTAACTCCCCACGTCTTTATACTGAAATCCGCTCATTGAGCGGGTTTTTGCTTTTAATCACCCTTAATTGTAGACCAAATGTAGACTTGAAACTATTTTAAGGCACAGAGTTTGATGGAGTTTGTAGAGATTGCTGTTTTCTTCTCTTAATGGATTTTAAAATGAAGTGCGACACCTGATGGAATAGGTTAAAATCCTAAATAATTTTTTTAAATTTTAATTACTAAAAATTTATGCTTATGATTTTTGGCAAAGGAAAATAAGATATAAAATATGGAAGGAAGTGATATAATAAGTAATTATATTCAATAATAGTCATATAAAAAGTTATAAAACTAAGAGATTGAAATTATTTTGTTACTAACCATTTTAGGAGGAATTATCTATGAAGAAAAAATTAACAATACTTAGTCTGGCTCTAGCCATCTCTGCCTTCTCTACTGTAAGTTTAAGCGCTTCTTACGCTTCTGATTATGACGTTTCCTCTGAAAATTCTTCTCCTTTAATTAGCGCGAATGCAAACGGTGCTGCTGTTGAGCCTCAAGCAATAGCCTCCCTTGCTCGTAAAGCAGTACAAGTTGGTAAAGCAGCTTATGAAGCTAACAAGGATGCTCTGAGAGAAGCGACCCGCTTAGGAAGTCTATTAGGTACAGGTGTTTCTAGTAGTGATGTAGAGAATGCAGATGTAATTTTTGATAAATAGCTGAATATCAGGGGGAGATCAAATTTTATATTTCTCTCTCCCTGATGTTATTTAAAAGAGAGGATTGCTTAAATGAAAAAAAGAAGTGAAGTGTATATTTTGAATGCTACGTTATTATCTTTATCGTTGTTCTTGATGGTTCATTTCTTCTTTATTTTTCTTCACGCTGGACCGCTTAACCCGGTCTCTGTTTCATTGAAATCAGTCACTGATAATTATGTTGGACGGTTTTTTCAACAAAACTGGCATCTATTTGCTCCTCAACCTATGACTCAAAATCTAAAATTATATGTACGTGTGAAGTATAAGGGGGAGGGCAGTACCAAAACTGTAATAAGCAATTGGTATGATGTTACTGAACCTATGATCAGGACAAATGAGACGACAGTATTTTCACCTTATAATAGGATGCTTAGAATTGGAAGTGGATACATACATCAATTATATATAGGAGGAAAAGATGATCTAACATACAAATTAATGGATAAAATATCAAAAAAAGATGATGTCGCCAAAGAAATAAATGCTTCTTTAGAAAAGGATTCGGATCAAGTTGAACAAACCATATATCGCTATGCTTCTGCGTTTGCAAAAAGGGAGTTTTTGAAACATGAAATAACTGATGTCCAGTTTATGACCTCAATATCGGATGCGGTTCCATATTCAAAGCGGAATGATCTTCATTTTAAAGTGAAAGAAGAGAATGTCGTATATGGTTGGAAAGGAGTTGTAAAGGATGTTGTTGAATTACCGTAATTTTTTTATGAATGAACGCTTTCTTATTGGTACAAGTATCCTTCGGATATGTATCGGATTGATATTACTTTTCAATTATTTTATTCATTATAAACAAAGATACTTTTTTTGGCACGAATCTGGAATTAATATTTATTCTGCTGGGTACAAGTCATTAACATGGTCTTTATATAATTTGAATTCATCAGCTTTATTTTTTGACTTTATCTATCACCTAGGAATTATAGTTACTATTTTTTATTTAATAGGATATAAAGGCCGTCTTTTTTCAATTCTGGCCTACTTATTTTTTTATTCATTGTATGTTCGCTCTTTTCATATTAGTGACGGAGGAGACAACTTACTTATAGTGAATATGTTTTTTCTGTTGTTCACCAATATCACAGCCTATTTCTCTTTGGATTCTAAAATGAACAACTCACGTGGAAAAGACTCGAAAGACTCTTTACTCTATAAATTATCTGTGATAATCCACAATTTTGCAGTACTTTTTTGTATTATACAACTGTGTATTGTTTATTTTTTCTCAGGAATGTACCAGCTTATGGGCGAAATGTGGCAAAACGGAACAGCACTTTATTATATATCTCAAGTGAGAGAGTTTAGCAGACCTATTTTGGATTACATGGTCAACCATTATGTTGGACTCACCATTGTATTTACTTATTTATCT
Source organism: Paenibacillus jamilae (assembly GCF_050482105.1). Lineage (GTDB taxonomy): Bacteria > Bacillota > Bacilli > Paenibacillales > Paenibacillaceae > Paenibacillus > Paenibacillus jamilae_B. Next base: position 34,372 of record NZ_JBCNHI010000041.1, read on the forward strand.
ATAATTATTAAAATTGCATTCCCTTTTGCTGTGATTAATAAGAGGCTTAAACCGTTTGTAGTTATTGCTATGATATTGTTTCATATAGGTATTGCTATAGGGATGGGTCTGCTCACATTTTCGTTAATTATGATTGTTATGGAATTATTGTTGTTTACGGATCAAGAATATAAAGAGTTGTACCATTTTATAAAGATCAGTTTTCGGAGAATATCAATTACAATTCGAAGAAAAACAAGAAGATTAGGATATGTAAGCTTTCAACACAAACAAATTCTGGTTTTCTATGATGGTTGGTGTCCTGTCTGTATAAATATAAAAGACTATTTGTACAAACTGGATTATTTTAGAATGCTACAGCTTGTTAGTTTTCGGAATTCTTCCTTGGTTCAAACATACAAATTAGATGTTAATGAATTAGAAAGGCGAATGCATAGTTTCTCACTGAATGATCCCAGTAATATACAACGCGGAATTGACTCTATTGCACAAATTTGTACAAGAATACCGTATCTATGGTGGGCGGTTCCCTTTATTAGCATTTTCAATAAAATGGGTATAGGCGGTTATTTGTATGATTATATAGCTTCTAAAAGAAAAGTGATTCCTGTGGGGAACTGTGACGATTTATGTGAACTTTACCCTAAGCGTGTCCATTAAGGAGCAAAGTATATGAAAGTAATTTTATTGGTAGTAGCTATACTTTTAATATTTGTTCTCATATTATGTATCCTGTTTTTGCTCATTGCGAAGCGCCAAAATAATAAGAAAACAGAAATGGATGTTCTAAGCTTTTTGAAGGAAAATCCGAGTAAAGCATCTTTGTATATGATCAAAAATGGTATGGAGAAAATCAGCTACAACTCAGAAGTTAAAATGCCGCTTGCCAGCACTGCGAAAGTGATCATCGCTATTGAGTTTGCTCGCCAAGTAGCGGCAAAGCTGTTAGATGAACATGAACTTGTGGATTTAGAGGAATTAAATAAATTTTATATTCCTGGTTCTGATGGCAACGCTCATAATAGCTGGATCAAATGGATCGAGTCAAATCATAAAGAGATTCAAGGGAAAATTACATTATTTGAAATTGCTCACGGCATGTTAGCTTACAGTTCCAATGCCAATACAGAATTCCTGATGGCGAAAATGGGATTAGATGAGATAAACGAGAATATAAACAAACTCTCACTTTCGTTACATGATAAAATCTTTCCTTTTTCATCTGCAGGATTTATGTCTCCTTATATCCAAGAGACCGAAAACATAGGTTTTAAAGAGTCGATACAAAAGATAAGTGAGATGAGCTACGAGGAATATATGAAAAAATCTGTTGAAATTCATCAGATTTTAAATCGTGATCAAGGGACAGAACGTATTAAGAAATGGAACACCAAACAGAATTATGTACGAAAGCTTCAAGTGCTGGAATCACGCAAGCTTCCTCGTTCAACGACTAAAGAATATGCTTACATTATGAAGCTTATACACAAGGAGAAGTTGGTTCCTTCTACTATAAATCCATATCTAAAAAAGCTAATTCAGCGACAAGTAGATAACTCCAAGTTAATAGAGTTTGGAAACAAAGGTGGATCTACCATCTCTGTTCTAACAGAGGCTTTATATTGTACGGATCGGGAAGGAAATGACATTCAACTAGCCATGTTTATTCAAGATGATTCTGGGGTGGATCATATTTGGCTCAAGCAGAAGCTGGATTTGTTTTTTTACAAATTATTAACCGATACTGCATTTCAAGAAGAGGTAAGTAGCAAATTATCATGTGATAAGGGAAGGAATTGAATGTTTTTCTATTTTATAAAAATGCTGCTGGTTCCGCTTATGCTTTATTGGATTATGGCTTACTATCCATTTAAAAATCGTATTTCGTGGTTTATCCACACTTTGTTTACAAGTGCATATACGTTCATGATATTATTCATAAACGATTGGACAGAAATTAGCTATTATTTACGTCCAGTTTGCATCGTATTGTTTGGATGTTCCTTATTCCGTCAAATGGTTACTTTACACACTTTTAAATTTTATGGCTTAAATAGAAAAATACGAATATTCCTTTTTCTATATGGCTTTTTAGCGATATATCAAGTTTTTATTTGTATTTTATTTAGTATTTCATACATTACATCCACTCCTAAACACGAAGATGCAGTCGATTTAGCCTTCCCTTTGAAAGGAGGGGCTTACGAGGTAGTGAATGGTGGAATGAGTTCATCTATGAACTATCACTTTTCGCATCGTACTCTGAAATATGCGGTGGATATAACTAAGCTCACCCCGTTAGGTTCAAGGAAAGGAAAATTTGATAATCCTGAGTCTTTAAAATCCTATCCCATTTATAATGATTCAGTATATAGTCCGGTTGCAGGTAGAATTATCGAAGTTGTGGATGGAGTAGAAGATAATGTTCCGAACTCCCTGGGTCGTAGTACTACAAATATGATTATCATCAAACATAAAGGATATAATATTCTGTTGTTACACTTGAAGAAAGATAGTCTGCTAGTTAAGAAAAATGATTTTGTCAAGGTTGGACAAGAAATTGCGAAAGTAGGAAACTCAGGTTACAGCAGTGAGCCGCATCTTCATATTCATGCTATAAAACATGACAATAAGAGAGATTACTTCAATGGAACTTCGATACCTATTACTTTTAATGGTAATTACTTAAAAAGAAATGATTTATTGCTTAATCAAACGGTTATTTTTCGATAAAAATGAATATCTTCTTAGAACGTCGGTTGAGAATTTGTTTGTCAGGTTTTCCGTATCGTGTATTGTTCTTCAAAGCAAGTGGTTTTAACTTAAGCGAGATATCGTCTCGACACATGTTGATTACTGTTCACTGTCAGTAAAAAAAGATTGAATACAGGATGCATTTGGTGTTTTAGTTTCTCAATGAGGGTCTAGTTGATAAATGGGGAGAGATAATAAACCATGTTAAAACGCATAATTTTACCCTTAGCTGTTATCTTTGTGTTCGTTTCTTCTGTCTCCGTTGAGAGTGCGCAGGCGGGATATAAATTCAGTTATAATGTTGAAGTTGCTGTAAATAACAGCGCGTTGACATTAGATCCATTTGGAGAGAAATCCACAAACGAAAATAATAGCATTTTGACAACAGACATCAGTCCGTATATAGAGAAATCCACAAACACCGTATATGTCCCTATTAAATTCATATCTGAGGGCTTGGGAGAGTCTGTAACATGGAACAGACCTACACAAGAAGTTACAATTAAATCGACGAATGGTACAATTGTACGATTAACCGTGGGTAGCAGAGTTACGTACGTGAACGGTGAAGAAAAGATGATGCCAAGTGCTCCCGTTATGCCGGAATATCCGAATCGGGTTATGGTTCCTCTTAGATTTGTTTCGGAAGTTGTGGGAGCTACAGTAAATATAACGACAGTCAATGGAACATTACATGTTGACATTAAGAAATAATACTTGATTGCTTACTCTGCCGACTACCAAGCGTTTGTATTGAGTTTAAATTTCTCCAATATTACTATTTTCGTTCATTCTTCGTTTTTAATGTTCTTCCGGCAGCTAGCATATACTGCAAAGGGTCATTCATTTTAAGATACGACAGACTTTGAGACACGCTGCCTTCCGGATTAACTTTTGGACGTTTTCGATCCGGGATATCTACAGACGCGAAATCTGCATCCATATCCACCGTTTGATTAAAGAAGCCAATGATGTGCAAATCTTCTTTTCCTTCTCTAATCGTAGAACCTGTCCGATTTAACCCACTCACCGTAATACTCCCTCTGGTTTCACTTGCTGAGTTTTTCTCTTCCACAAGTTTGAAATTTTGAATATCCAGTGCAGAAGGATTGTCAACAATGAATCTTCCTTGATCCAGTTCTATTACTTTTTGAAAAATCTTGCTTTGGTCAAAAGCCGGATCTTTTACAATCACTTTGTTGTTCATGTACTCAAACGGGATATTCATACTTCTCAGCAATACCCCAAGCGGAATGACAAAGGCATCCTGAATCACTTCGGGCTGAGTGTCCATCTGTGCTGAAGTATCGTTCAGTTTATATGTTTTTGCTCCCTTTTGAAACACAATTTCATTTGACCTCCACCTGATTTTTGCTTCCTGAAGTTTACCGTTGTAATCAACTTTTGCGCCAAGAAGCTCGGCGACGGAACGAAGCGGAACCATGAGACGTTTTTCTTCATTAACGTAGGGACCAATCGGTGTGCAGTACAAAACGTCATAGTCATTCACTTTGAGCAAAGAGGTTCCATTGACATGAATAGAGCGATTAATCGGTGCTGCATTAGCGTTATAAGAAGAGGTTCCGAATATAGCACTCACAAGAACTGCAAAGGATACTACAGCCGTGCTATAAAAATATTTTCGCTTCATTTTTCATCCTCCGTTGAATTGAGATAGGTTGTGTAAGATCGCATGTTTGCTTTGGAGCAGTGACAGTTTGTCCTTCTTTGACACATGTGGAGTGCGTACGTTTTAGGATTGAGTGCTGTTCATTGTTACTGCATTGCACAATGGTAAATAATTTGGAAGATGTATGGGAAGACAGTAAAGAGGGGCGGCGTGCCCCTCTTATTTTCGTAATGCTGAGCATTTTTATTTATTTACAGAAAGTGTAGCACTTCATTTTCACAATTGAACATCATAAAAAAACTTTTTTCTCATTCAATGATCTTGCTATATTCGATAAAAGCTGAACTGTATTCCTGATCTCATCTTCCGTAGTGTCCGGATGAATTGCGCAGATTCTGAGAACAGTCTTTCCATTGAGTTGTGTCGTAAGCACTGTGGCGTACCCGTTCGTCACCATTTCTTGGGAGATCTTTTTATTGAGCGAATCTAATTCTTGCTCACATAATCCAGCAGGCGCATATCGAAAATTAACAATCGCTAACTGTGCGGGGGATACAATTTCCCAATGATTATGTTTTTTGATTTCATCTTCAGCCCATTCTGCGAGTTGGACTCCATGCTCTATAACTTCACCGACAGCATTCGTGCCTAAAGCTTGCAGTGTCACCCATAGTTTCAGACTTCGAGCAGGCCGGGTTAACTCTGGACCCATATCCCAATAATTAAAATGTTCTTCATCAGTCTCGGCATCCTTCAAATATTCTGGGCGTGTGCTGAAGCAGTTTTTGAGTTGATGCTTATCTTTGGCTAAAACCACGCTACAGGAATAGGTCTGCATTAGCCATTTGTGTGCATCCCAGGTGATACTATCTGAACGCGATATCCCGCTCAAAAGAGGCTTATATTTCGAAGAAGCCAAAATTGACGCACCGTAAGCTCCATCCACGTGTAACCAAATATTATGTTTTTCACATAGGTCAGCAATTTCGTTTAGCGGGTCAATGCTTCCCGTATTGGTTGTTCCTGCCGTTGCAATGATCGCAAAAGGTTTCATGCCAGCCGCCTGATCATCCATTATTTTTTTCTCTAAGGCTGAAACATCCATACGAAAATTTTTATCACTTGGAACCTTCCTGATTTGATCACTACGGAATCCAAGAATGCGTAGCCCTTTGGCGACCGATGAATGAGTTTGATCTGAAACATAAGCAGTTCCAATGGCATATTCCTGCTCGGATAACCTTGCATTACGTGCAGCCGCTAAAGCGGTCAAATTCGACAGCGATCCGCCCGACAGAAATAAGCCCCCAGCAGTAGCAGGATATCCTGCTTGGTCACACATCCACCGGATCACTTCCCCCTCTATAAGGCTTGCGCTCGAACTCTGCATCCAGCTTCCGGCGTGGGTATTATAAGCACAGGTCATGATATCTCCTAACCAAGAGTAAACAGACACGGGGCTAGGAACCATTGCGAAAAAACGAGGGTGTTGCATGAAGGCTTGATGAGGATAGACGTTTTTCCTCATTTCATCGACAACCTCTTTTACAGGTCTACCTTTTTTGGGAAAGCCAATTTTCCTTAAATGAGTTATTGTATCCTCATCTGCAATGTTGATTACCTTTTGAGATCGAATGTTATTGTTTTCTGCTATAAATGAATGTACGAACTGCTCAATAATCTCACCTAATTGCTGATTTGGTTCTTGATTCATCATAAGCATCTCCATCTCCTTTGTTTAGCTTCAACCAAAGTATAATATAACATCTGTTGTCATATTGTGATATTCACCGATTTCATCATTATGTTTATTTTTAGGCTCTTCGCTATTACGCAAAGTAATTCTCAAAGGCAAAGAGGGCTATAAAATCCCCGTTCAGTGTAAATGTTGGAAATGTGATGTTGGGAATGAGATAGTACTCCAGCTCAAGGCTGGTAATCAGCTATATAGTGCTGTGTTGCTTGGATGGTAACGACGAGTAGTTTTACAAGACAGCTAAGGAGGCGGGGGGAGCTTGTAATATAGGAGGGGAACCTTAGTTATCTGAAAATAATTAAAAAAGAGAATAAATGTATAGTCACTTGTAAGTAAAGTGCTCGAAACGCTTTGCCAAATGTTGCAACTGAGCTACTTAAAGATTTGAAAAATGACTCCAATTAGAGCTCCAAATTCTTTAGGATTTTTATATCCAATGATTAATATGGGAATAAAAAAATACTGGTGGCCCTTAAAAATGTGTTAGGAGCCACCAGTACAAACTAATTTACAATATTGTTACATAATATGAGTCAGCTATACTTTTACTATATATACACAACACCTTAACTTCGGTCGGGAATTATTGTCCAATTTGTTCTAAGATTTGTGTGTAAGCATTTCTATAATGATCGGGGTTAGGATCTTCTCCTATTATTTTGGGTACATCAAAGTCAGACAGCAGGAAATGGTGTTTGGGTTGAACTTCATGTCTTGCTAAGCAACTCTTGCAACAGGACAAGGGACAGCCGTCAATTGCAATGATGTCACGTCCCGATTTTGCTGTTCTGACAAGGGGTTTGACATCACCGCCAACACCAGCTATGCAGGACATTTCAGCGACTTTTTCTCGATCCATTTGTATAGCGATCATGTTGGCGGTTTGTGCTGCGGAGGAACATCCAGAACAAGAATAGACAAGAGGTAAATCCGTTCTTTTCATCTTTGTACACTTCCTTGTTTTTTCTTTGTAATCCATCAGGGTATCTTTGGTTTTAGATAAAATAAATTTAAAATTGTTTGTATTTTAACTTAAATTTACAGTCTAAACCGTGATCGTGATCACGACAATATTTTTGTGAAATCTGTTATAGGGCTAATTGTGTGTGTATATATAAAATCAGCTAGAGCTTTAGAAAAAAAGCTTATCCCAACTCATAGATTGAAGTTGGAATAAGCTTTTGAACTTTTAATATTTAGGTGCAATTAAACTAATCAATTTCCGGGTGAAGAATTTTAGATAATTTTGTACCATCGAACTTGTCGCCCCATCCTCTATTTTCTTCTATAGAAAATTTTAGAAATGGTTCGATACTTGGCAATGGAATATTGTAATCTATCATGAGCTTTATAATTCTCTCCAAAGATTTCAAACTGCTTTCGCCGTATCCTTCGATCACAGTGTACGCATGACTGATACCAAGCTCATAAATACCTCGTAGTAAGGCGGCGACTGGCTCATCAATATTTTGATACAAGCTATACAAATATATGAATTCATCTTTACTCAACTTCTCCAACTCTTCCTCCTCGTATGTTTTAAATTCTGTTAAATTCTCAGGAGTTAATTCAATGAATATATCGTTCCAATCATCCAAGTATTGTATATTAGTGTATTCCCATAAATAATTTAAAACGATATTCCAATCATTAACATCATATTTCAAGGCTATAATAGCGTTCTCAAAGCAGTTAATACCATATGCAACTCTACCCCTCATTGAAATATGTCTGAATTTTTCCATGTGCATCATCGCTGGTCTCCTTTATACCATCCGGTTAGTGCGTCAGCAATATTTCTTTTAAAAGTAAATATGTAGTTTTCGCAGGCTATTTTTGCTGCTCCAAATTCGATGTGGAGTTGTTTTAATAGTATATATAAATCATTCACATTAGCCTTTTGATTTAGTGCTTGATTCACTGCATCTACTTCTGCGCAATTTCCCACTGCATATTCATTAAGAGAATTCTTTTGGCAATAATCCTGCTTTGTCTTTGCTTCCAAATAATCCTGCATTCTTTTTGATATTAGAGGAGGAAGAGGATCAGAAAGCAAAAATCAAGGAGCGAGTCGATGAAATCATTCAAGTACTAAGCTCACGGCAAGGTATACTAAAACAATTTGATGATAACCTATTCAATGCGTTGGTGGAGAAGATCACGATTCTCTCACCAGCGCATTTTGTTTTTACCTTGAAAAGTGGAATGAGCATAGATGAAATTATAGAAGATTAATAGATCATTGTTAAATGAATTTATGGACTAGAGAAGCCATAGGCTGGAACGATCAATGGGCTAACGAATATTTGTGGAGTGCATGACGGGAAGGATCAATTGAATCCCGTCATGCACTCCTTCCATATAGATCGACTGTTTGTCCTGACTTAGCTGATAACCAATTGCTTCTTCCCATTCAGATAGTAGATGTTGAATATCTTCAGTTTGATTACCTTTCAGTTGCTCAATTTGAGTGAATGAATGCTCATTTTCTGATAAATTTGAAGCGTTTTGTTCACTGGCTAATTCTAATTGATAAAAACGTTGACGTAATGCTTCTTGAAACCAATCTGGCCAATTTGACATAGCGCATTATCCCTCCCGTGGTTGAAGTGTGTGTATGTTAACTCTGATAGGGAGGGATGGCAAGTCATTGTTTTTCGTGAAAAACAAGGCTCATTCCTCCTCATATTTCAAGTTGGAATATGAGGAGGAAAGTTTATCAAGTGTGTGTCAAGTTTTTTTAGTGTTTGGTTGTATTGTACGATCTTGTTGTTGGGTTTGTAGACATCCTATTGTTTTAAGTGTATAAATTTAACTTCTCCTTGATTTGAACTAAACAACTTTCAACTTTAGTGACATTCTGGGAATGTCTTGATAGATACTCCTGAGCTACCTTAACTAAATACTCAAAAAACATCTCATAATCCACAATTGCATACACTTCTACACTAGTTACTGGCGGAGTTGTTGTAAAATTCACTCCACTATCTCCAAAATACTCTTCATCATTTGGAGTGCATTCAGTAGCAAAATAGCAGCTAGTATAACCAATACCAAATCCTTTACCCTTTTTAAATTCATTAAGAGCTTCTAAAAAATAGCCGTCCCCTAAAGTACCGTAGTATGCCTCCATATTCTTAATTTTTTCCTGTGCATCTTCTACATAATATATTTCATCATCCATCTTATTCATTCCCTATCTATTAATTAATTTTTCGGAATCACAGGGAAAAAGTTTGTTATTTCTCCAGTAGCTTTATCCCTGTAACCTATAAATTGCAGTTTTTTACCGGCAACTTCAGCATATCCAACAATTTCATCAGAAACAGCATTTTGTCGTGTGTCTATTTTTATTTTATTATTTTGAATGCCCTCTTCCATCGCTTCTCTTCCCAACTTCAATAACTGTTCATCAGAGAAAACTTTCGGATCATAAACAGTCTTAGGATTCTTATACTCTTTCCACTGACCAGTATAGTTTCCTTTTCCACCATTAGCTGTGCTCATTCCGTCATAAACAGGGAGCTTGTATTTAACCTCATAAATTCCCGGAATATCTGGATGTGACGTTTTTATCACAGCTTGGTTAATATTCTTAACCTGATCGCCAAAGTTGTCTAAAATATACCGCTCAAAGTTTTCAAGGTTATGGCCACCTTTTATTCCTATAGTCGGTTTTGCTTTAAACCCTTCTACTTCAATTAAATGATTATCATAACCTGATTTATAATTGACTCTAACATTAGGAGCTTGTGACGTCTCCTTAGTATTCTTCGATTTAACAACTTCTTTTTCCTTTTTTAAAT
>NZ_JBCNHI010000042.1:0-1417 GCF_050482105.1 Paenibacillus jamilae
AAGCTCAGCGAAAGGTTGGCAACTCTGCTGGTGATCACGACTGTTGCCCCACTGTCTTGAAGCATATAGTCAATCCGTTCCTGCGGATACATCGTATCCATTGGCACATACGCGCCTCCGGCCTTCAGTACCCCCAGAATGCTCACCAGAATATCCGCAGAACGTTCCAGCAGTACGCCTACCGGTTGATCTGCTTCAACTCCTTTTGCCCGTAACACTCGGGCCAATCGGTTCGCCTGCTCATTCAACTCAGCGTAGGTTAGCGCTATATCCCCAGACACCACGGCTATTCGCTCAGGGTGGTTCTTCGCTTGCGCTTCAAAACGTTCGCTGAGCGACAGCCCTTGCAGTGTTCCGCGTACGCTATGCGCATTCGGATCATTGAATACCTTCAGAATCTGCTCGGTTTCTTCAGTCGTAATGAGCTCCAGTTCACCCAGCTTCGCATCCGGGTTCGCCGCTACGGCTTCGGCCAAGCGAATAAAGTGGCGTGTCATCCGTTCGACCGTTTCCCGTTGGTACAACGCAGTGGCATACTGCAATCCGAACTGGATGCCTGCCTCTTCCTCTCTAGCTTCCAGCGTCAAGTCAAACTTCGCTGGCGTTTGCTCCAGGCCATACGGACGGAAGCTGAGGTTCGCCAGTTGCAGTTCACCTTCCTCGGTCGTTTGCAGGGTAAACATCGTATCGAACAATGGATGGCGGCTCATGTCCCGCTTCACATTCAGCTTTTCCACCAGTTCCTCAAATGGATAGTCCTGATGCTCATAGGCTTGCAGGGCGCGAACCTTCACTTCTTCCACGTAGCTGCGGAAGGTATGTTCTGCTGTCGGATAGTTTCGCAGTGCCAACGTACCGACGAACATGCCGAGAATCGGCTCCAAATCCGCATGCGGTCGTCCGGCAATCGGCGTGCCGACGACGATGTCCTCTTGGCCGCTATATTGATGCAAGAGTGCGGTGTACGTTGCCAGCAACACCATATACAGCGTAGAGCCTGTGTGCGCGGCCAGTTCTTTCAGCCGTTCGCTCACTTCGCGTTCCAGTCCAAACACCACGATATCGCCTGCTGTACTACGCACCGCCGGACGGGCAAAGTCTGTCGGTACATCCAGCACAGGCAGTTCCCCTCGGAAGGTGTTCAGCCAGTAGGCTTCCTGACGCTGCATCCACTCCTGATGGGTCTCGCTTTGCTGCCATACGGCATAATCCTTGTACTGTATCCGCAGTGGCGGCAGCTCTTCACCGTCATACAAGCGGACAAATTCTTCAGTCAGTACCCCCATCGACACACCATCCGAGATGATGTGGTGCATATCGAGCATAAGCAGATGTTGGGCTTCCTGCTCTCCTCCCTGGACGCCCAGATCTACCAAGCCTACCCGCAGCAGCGGCGCAGCTTTGAGATCAAACGGAC
>NZ_JBCNHI010000043.1:0-1488 GCF_050482105.1 Paenibacillus jamilae
AAGCTCAGCGAAAGGTTGGCGACTCTGCTGGTGATCACGACTGTTGCCCCACTGTCTTGAAGCATGTAATCAATGCGCTCCTGCGGATACATCGTATCCATTGGCACATACGCGCCTCCGGCCTTCAGTACCCCCAGAATGCTCACCAGAATATCCGCAGAACGTTCCAGCAGTACGCCTACCGGTTGATCTGCTTCAACTCCTTTTGTCCGTAATACCCGGGCCAAGCGGTTCGCCTGCTCATTCAGCTCAGCGTAGGTTAGCGCTATATCGCCAGACACCACGGCTATTCGCCCAGGGTGGTTCTTCGCTTGCGCTTCAAAACGTTCGCTGAGCGACAGGCCTTGCAGTGTTCCGCGTACGCTATGCGCATTCGGATCATTGAACACCTTCAGAATCTGCTCGGTTTCTTCAGTCGTAATGAGCTCCAGCTCACCCAGCTTCGCATCCGGGTTCGCCGCTACGGCTTCGGCCAAGCGAATAAAGTGACGTGTCATCCGTTCGACCGTTTCCCGTTGATACAACGCAGTGGCATACTGCAATCCGAACTGGATGCCTGCCTCTTCCTCTCTAGCTTCCAGCGTCAAGTCAAACTTCGCTGGCGTTTGCTCCAGGCCATACGGACGGAAGCTGAGGTCCGCCAGTTGCAGTTCACCTTCCTCGGTCGTTTGCAGGGTAAACATCGTATCGAACAATGGATGGCGGCTCATGTCCCGCTTCACATTCAGCTTTTCCACCAGTTCCTCAAATGGATAGTCCTGATGCTCATAGGCTTGTAGGGCGCGAACCTTCACTTCTTCCACGTAGCTGCGGAAGGTATGTTCTGCTGTCGGATAGTTTCGCAATGCCAACGTACCGACGAACATGCCGAGAATCGGCTCCAAATCCGCATGCGGTCGTCCGGCAATCGGTGTACCGACAACGATGTCCTCTTGGCCGCTATATTGATGCAAGAGTGCGGTGTACGCTGCCAGCAACACCATATACAGCGTAGAGCCTGTGTGCGCCGCCAGTTCTTTCAGCCGTTCGCTCACTTCGCGTTCCAGTCCAAACACCACGATATCGCCTGCTGTACTACGCACCGCCGGACGGGCAAAGTCTGTCGGTACATCCAGCACAGGCAGTTCCCCTCGGAAGGTGTCCAGCCAGTAGGCTTCCTGACGCTGCATCCATTCCTGATGGGCCTCGCTTTGCTGCCATACGGCATAATCCTTGTACTGTATCCGCAGTGGCGGCAGCTCTTCACCGTCGTACAAGCGGACAAATTCTTCAGTCAGTACCCCCATCGACACACCATCCGAAACGATGTGGTGCATGTCGAGCATGAGCACATGCTGCGGTTCCTGTTCAGTTCCAGATCCACCCAGATCCACCAAGCCTACCCGCAGCAGCGGCGTAGCTTTGAGATCAAACGGACGGACAAAGCGACTCACCAGCTCCTGCACTTCCTTGCTGGCCATCGTGTCTGTATCCGTAGTCATACCCTCT
>NZ_JBCNHI010000044.1:0-49478 GCF_050482105.1 Paenibacillus jamilae
TCCAAATACAGCGGTCAGGACGACTTAATCATCGGTACGCCAGTCGCCGGCCGCTTGTTACCTGAGCTGGAGCCACTGATCGGTATGTTCGTCAATACACTAGCCATCCGGCATCAGCCGCAGGGCAATCAAACGTTCCACAGCTACCTGCTGGAAACCCGAGATCGTACGCTGCAAGCCTTCGAGCATCAGGATTATCCGCTGGAAGAGCTGGTGGAAAAGCTGGATGTAACTCGGGATGCCAGCCGTAATCCATTGTTTGACACTGTGTTTGTACTGGAAAATATGGAGTCACAGGAAGCGAAGCTTAAAACACTGTCCTTCAGTCCATATGTTAAGGAACACAGGACCGCCAAATTCGATTTGACCTTATCTATGAGTGATGAAGAGGGGCAAATCAAGGGTTCCTTTGAGTATTGCACAAAGCTGTTTGGCGCAGACGCTATTGAGCGGTTAACCGGAGATTTGATAGCGATCCTGACACAGGTTGGAGCCAATCCAGATTTGCTATTAAGCGATATTCAGGTGAACACAAGCGAGCAGCCAGAAGGATTCTCGCCAGATACTATCGACTTTATTTTCTAAATATCATTTTTCTAAAGTACAACGATTTCACTTTGCATGTGCAGAGGACAGCGGCTTGTCCGACTGTCCTTGCCTGCAAAGTGTTTTTTTACGATATAGCAACGATCAATTCTCCTTACGTCGTTACAGCAGTGTCGCAGGACAAGAACATTGTTCCATTCAAAGTCGCTATAATAGCGGCTTTTTTTATTTTAAGTAACGTTCGAATAGGCTGCTTGGTTGGAGTGCATACGATAAATTCACTCAATTCATCTGTCATTTTATGAATGGGAAGGTTGCTCTGAAATTGCCCAAATCTTAAAGGCTTGTCAGCAGGCAATCGTGCAAGGAAGGTTACTTTCCTTCGACTATAAAGATCGAAATGGATTGAAGACGAATAGATTGGTCGAGCCATGCCAGCTTCATTACAAACGCCTAGACGACATTACCAACCGAAATTAATCTCAATTAAAGCATTAATCTCACATCTAATTCTGAATTCCTAATCGCTAAAATAGATGTACCTCAAAACGTCATTGATTTCCGATTTTTGGCTAGTTTTGGAACAGATTTAAAAATCATGGAGCCTAAAGAATATGTTTAGTGCAAAAGAACCTGCCCCGAGATGAACATGGAGACAGGCCCTTTTATTGTTTATACCAAATGCTGTTTTCTGAAATCTATCGGACTCATACCTAATTGGGTCTTTATAAATTTTGTGAAGCTAGAAGGCTGTTCAAATCCAAGCTTCTCAGCAATTTGATGAATAGGCTCTTTAGTCGTCAAAAGTAAGTTTTCTGCAAGTTCCAGCATCCGGGATTTGATAAAATCCTGAGCTGTTCTACCAGTTTCTTTTTTTAGCATGTCCGAAAGATAATTAGGTGAATACCCCATTGCTTGAGCAAGGCCTTTTACACTTGGCATTCCTGATTTTTCAATAATATCCACTGTACACTGTTCATTCAAAAGCTCTTTAAACTTGGTGACTGCGTCTTTATAAGCAACTGCTCTAGTGATAAATTGCCTGCCATAAAAGCGTTTAGCGTAGTTTAAGAGTAATTCCAGGTTGGACACAACTAATTCTTTCGTGTAAAGGTCTATATTCTTACTGTATTCATCCTCAATGTTCTTCACAATACGTTCTATCGTCTCTCGCTCCTGTTCAGAGAGATGCAAGGCTTCATTTGCTTCATATTCGAAAAAGCTGTATTCAGACATTTTTGACCATAGCGAGCTTCCTCTGATCATATCAGGATGAACACAAAGCATCCAGCCGTTCAAATTCTCGGGTGTATAATCACCTTCACTAGTCATGATTTGACCAGGAGCAGTAAAAACAAGGCTGCCTTCACGAAAATCATAGTTTTGCCTGCCATATTTAAAATCACACTGAGTACCACTTTTTAGAGATATTACATAAAAATTCAACATGACCTCAGTGTTGAACATGGTTTTAGATGGATCAGCACTTTCAAAATTCATCGCAGTAATTAATGGATGTTTAGGTTTATTGTATCCGAGCAATTCATGTAATTCAGATATTGAATCAACCGTTAACATTATTCGCCCTCCTTATGAACAAAAATAAGTCATCGCATATTTGAAAAATAAAAAGATTCTCCTCATCATACCTTCTTAATTTCAAGTATGACATAGTTTAATCCACGATAAACTTGCTTTAATTACGGAACTATTTATCAGTAATCTGGACAATATCATCAGTAACCTGGATATGTACCGAATCAAGCCCGCTGCATTATAAATATAAGTGTAAAGTTGATCCCGTCCTAAATACAGTTTGTGTATGATACGCATATTTATATTCGACTTAGTGAGGCGGAGCTTTGCTTCCGGTTCACTGGGGCGCATTTACCTTGAATGTTTATGACTGGAATATTACTTGAATAAAAAGGAGAATTACGATGACAACAAAATATATTCTCATTACTGGAGCTACTGACGGGATTGGAAAAGTTGCGGCCAAGGCCATGGCAAAGCAGGGGCACGCTGTAATTATTCATGGACGAAACCAAAACAAAGCTCAGAAAGTATGTGAAGAAATAAAAGCTGAAACAGGAAACGATAAGGTAGACAACATAACAGGTGATTTGTTTTCTTTTGATGAGGTCAAACGTATGGCTGAAGATTTTAAGCAGAAGTACGATCGGCTAGATGTACTGGTTAACAATGCAGGTGCAATTTTTAGCAAGGAGAGGGAATTAACAAAAGAGGGTCTTGAAAAAACAATGGCACTTAATGTATTCTCCCCGTTGCTTTTAACAGAGTTATTATTAGATGTTCTTGCAAAGAGTCCGTCCGGAAGGATTATTAACACGTCCTCTGGAACGCACAAAATTGCAAAAAAGCCGGATTTCAATAATTTGCAGTTCGAAAATAACTATTCATCTTCCAGGGCATATGCATCCTCCAAATTGTATACGATTTGGATCACAAGACACTGGTCAGCTGAACTAAAGAGAAGGGGACTGAAAAATATAACTGCGAACGTGTTACATCCTGGTGCTGTTGCCACCAGATTTGGCCAAGACAACGACAAAGGCTTTATCAATAATATGGTATTTAAGTTGGCACTTCCATTCATGAGTACACCTGAAAAAGGAGCCGCTACCACTGTTTATTTGGCCACATCCCAAGAAGTAGAAAATGTTACTGGGAAATTTTTTGGCAACATGAAAGAGGAAAAAGCGCAGGATAAATATTATTCTATAGAGAACGAAATAAAAATTTGGGACTACTGTCAGAAGGTTATTAGCCCATATCTGAACAATTAGTGTTAAGAGGTAAATGTATAAATTCCCCAAAATACAATCTAGCAGGAAAGAAGCGATAAATAATGAAACAGAGAAAAATATATATGTTCCTTATTTTAGCTAATTTATTTTGGGTAGGGAATTATATTTTGGGGAAAATGGTGGTGTCAGAGCTTACTCTGTATGGACAGCATATATCACTATTTATGTCCCAAATGCCTATCTAACCAAAACAACCGGCTGCTCTTAGTCGGTTGTTTTTATTTTAGAGAGGTTAAATAATTTCACTTCCGACGATTTACTCCACGAATAATATTTTTAAGTCAACATACGATATTGATAAAATTAAAGCCGATTTTGAGATAAACATGATGCAAAATATACTATTCTTAAAGTAAAGAGGAAGCAAGACGTGAAAATGTAAAAATGAATTTTTTTGTATTCAATTCATCTTTTATTATTAGGAGGGAAATTATATGTTTCTTCAAATTATGTTAATTGGCATTATTTTTGTAACCTGCTTATATTTTTTGCTTCGTGCCTTGATTAGTGCTGCTTGGTTTGAGAAATTGGCTAAGCGTCAATCCAAAAAATTTAATGTGTATAGTAGTGAGGATTACATGTATATGAATGTTGATGAATGCAACCGTGATGGAAATAAAAAAATCGCTGTCGCTTCTGGGCATAGATAGTTGGACATTATCGACGTTAGTAAAATGAGTATTTTTTAATTCCACAATCTTAATTTGAAGAAGATAGCATCCGGATATTTTTTCTATAGTTCAGTGGCGTCAGGCCTATTTCATTACGAAAAACATATGAAAAGTAACTCCCACTTTGAAATCCGCATCTTATCGCAATTTCACTAATAGATCTATTAGTTTCTGTCAGCATCTCACAGCTCTTCTGAATGCGATAACGCACTAAATACGAGTTAGGCGTTTTCCCTGTATATTTGTCAAATAACTCGCAACATTTGCTTCGGCAGATAGACCCAGCAGCAGCAATTTCATCGAGCGTTATTTTTGAATCATAGTGATGATGAATAAATCCAGTCATATTCCTAAGGGTAACCCACGAATGGTTATCGTTAGCTTGCCCAGGAACCTTTTGTATATGATCACTGATGGTCGCACAAAGTTCTGCAGCCAAAGAGAGAAGTCGTAGTGGGTTATATGAAGTGCTGTTCATTTCCTTATAAGTTTGATCTAAAGCAAGTAGGATATCTTTCTCCCAATTACTTTGCTGAGTAATTAAAATGTAGTCCTCGGTATTTGAACCGAACTTTTCTTCAAAGTATGTTTTGCCCAAATATGTGTTTTCTCCAAATAGTGCGGGATGTATTGCTATGACGATGAATGAACAATTGATTTTCTTAGAAGAAAAACCGTAGTGAAGGCGTCTGCTATTAACGAAAAAGCCATTTCCTTGTACAATATTCACAATTTCTCCATTCACAAAGTACTCCATCTCTCCATTCAGCACTAAGATGAATTCTAAGTCTGGATGCCAGTGGCACGCAGCAGCATATTTATCAAATTGATTTAGTGATCCTTTTCGTACGTAAAGTGGGAAATCGGGAAGATTGTAATTTAATTCTTCCGATAAGTCGGAGAATACTTCCAGCTTTACATTCATAGTTACATCTCCCTTAAAGAAAATACGATTTTGATAAAATTATATTCGATTTCGGTGGATAAAACCACAATGAGAGAATACAATTTTGATAACTTCTAAGAAAGTAGATGTTGAAGCAACTGATTAAGCTACCATAACGTAGTTAGCTAAAATTTTGGCTTTATAAGGAGAAAAAAATATGACTATGAGAGAACGAATTGCTTCTGGAAAGTTATTTACTGATTATTGTGAAGGTCTGCCTGAAGACAGAATCCAGGCGAAAAAAAGAATGCTTGCCTTCAATTCAACGGGACCAGATGCCTTAGATAAGCGCGCCCAGCTTATGTCTGAAATATTTGGCAAAAAAATAAATGCGTGGATTGAACCGCCTTTCTACTTTTGCTATGGAACAAACATTGAAATTGGTGAAGGAACTTACATTAATTTCAATTGCAATTTTGTTGACGATACGAAGATTATTATTGGCAAAAATGTGATGTTCGGACCTGCTGTAACAATTGCTACTGTAGGACATCCGCTTCACCCGGATTATCGAGCATATATGTTCGCAGATCCTGTGAAGATCGAGAACAATTGTTGGATCGGAGCAAATGTCACAATCTGTCCAGGCGTCACCATCGGTGAAAACACTGTTGTTGGTGCCGGTAGTGTAGTAACCAAAGATATCCCAGCGAACTCCGTGGCCGTCGGCAATCCTTGCAAAGTAATGCGCACGATTAATGAACATGACCAAAAATATTATTATAAAGATAGAGAAATCACTAAAGAAGACCTAGATGAAGAAGCTAAATTGAGATAATACACCGGATGAGGGGAAATTGAAATGATTAAATTAGTGCTTACTGATATGGATGGAACATTTTTGAACAATAACGGTGATTTTAACAGAGAGTTATATAAGGATGTAAAAAAGATAATGCAGAAACAAGGGGTTATCTTTGCCCCGGTTACTGGCAAGCAGTGTGAGCGGGTTGAAGAATTATTTGAAGATGACGCAAATGATCTTTGGATTTTGGGAGATAGCGCAACTCGTATTAAGCACAACGGAGAATTTGTTTATGAAAATCTGTTAAGCAATAAGCTTGGACTCGAAATTATTCGATTACTAGAGGAAATCAGCCTGGATCATATCATCATTGCATGTACAAGGAACGGCGCAGTCATAAAAGACACTGTACCCACCGATATTGTCAGAAGATCTTACGCTCAGGTTAGACAAGTTGCTGACTTCAAGGAAATCAAAGAGGATTTTGTTAAAATTACAGTTTATGACTCGGCACTTCAATGCTTCGAAACACATAAGAAATTATCTGGCTTTTTTGAATCAGCGTACATTGTAGCGTCTGAGGCTGCTTGGATTGATATCGCTAACGTGAATGTTCATAAAGGTACAACTGTAGAATACTTACAGCATCTATTAAATATAACACCGGAAGAGACCATGGCGTTTGGAGACGGATACAATGACTTGGAGCTTCTTGTTCGTGCTGCTTTCAGTTTTGCTGTTCGAAATGCTGTCCCTGAACTTAAAGACGCTGCAAATTACATTACAGGATCTAATGATGACGATGCGGTAATGAAAACAATTATTCATATGTTGTCTTTGCAGGAATAACCCCCCAGAGTGAAATTTTGCGTTTGAAATAGGATATTATGAGCTGAAACTTGAGCTGGTGAAAAAGGGACTTAAAATAAGTTGGACCGAATTTAAGCTTGTGTAAGACATAAAGAAAGGACACCCTCTGTCTCTATCAAGAAAGGTGTCTTTTCTTATGAAATCCTTAAAGAATTAGATGTTGAAAGCAGGGGTTAGTGTGAATAAACATGTAAAGCTGGTAAATACAGTAGACACTAATTTTAATCGTACGTTCAATCGGGAGCTTGTATACCTGGTCATTCCTATCGCATTGCAGAACCTTATAGCAGCAACTGCAGTCTCGGCCGATGTTGTAATGTTGGGGGTGGTAGGTCAATCTGCAATGTCGGCTGTATCGCTGGCAGGACAAATCACTTTTGTTCTGACCTTGTTTTACATGGGAATGTCAGCGGGAGCAGGTATTCTTGCCGCTCAATACTGGGGTAAGAAGGACCTGCAAACGATACAAAGAGTTCTCAGCATCGCCTGCGTGTTTGCCGTTATGATCTCTCTGATCTTTTTCGCGGTTTCCTTGGCATTTTCGGAACAATTAATGCGCTTTTTTACGAAGGACGAAGAATTGATTAGATACGGTGCGAATTTTCTTCATACGATTTCCTTTTCCTACCTAGCAATGGGCCTCACTCAAATGTTTCTCGGTGTGATAAGAAGTATGGAAAATGCAAGATTGAGCGCCTTGATTAGTTCTTCAGGCTTACTTTTAAATATTCTATTAAATGCACTATGTATATTTGTGTTTTTCCCAGACGTGCCAGAAAAAGCGATAACGGCAGTTGCGCTTGCAACAGTTGTTGCTCGTTTCTTTGAACTGGGGTGGTGCTTTATTTATTCCATTACACGTAGGACAATTCGCTTTCAATGGCCTGTGCGTGATGGTGTTCAGCGTAAATTGCTTAAGGATTATTTAAAATATACAACGCCTGTGCAAGGCAACTATATCGTGTGGGGCGGCGCCCTGACTGCAACAGCTGCAATTATTGGACATGTAAATGCTGATATGGTCGCAGCCAATTCCGTTGCGTCAGTGTTAAAAAATTTGGCTGTTGTATTATGTGGAGGCATTGCCACTGGGGGCTCGGTGCTTGTAGGGAAGTATTTAGGCAACAATGAAATTGAGACGGCGAAAAGGGCCGGAAGTCGGATGATCTGGTACGCATTGATTTTTGGCATACTATCCGGCGGACTAATTTTATTAATGAAACCGCTGGTGTTCTATGCGGTTGAGTTGAATCCAAACGCACAAGAATATCTTCATGGCATGATTTATATATGCGTTTATTATTGTATTGCCAAGTCGATGAACGCGACGACCATTGCTGGTTTATTCGTCGCAGGAGGAGATTCCAAATTTGGCTTCTGGTGCGATACGATAGTAATGTGGGGCATTATTTTGCCGTTAAGTTACATCAGCGCTTTTGTGTGGAATTTATCACCTATTGCACTATATGCTGTAATCAGCTTGGATGAAATAGTTAAGCTGCCAGCTGCCTTAATGCGGTATCGTCAATTTAAATGGCTGAAGAATATAACAAGAAATTTTGCCAAAGCAGGATAAAAGAAGTCTTTTGTATTGGCGTTCGCAACGAATGACTTCTCAAATAGGTGAATCAGTAATGAATAATTCTCACACCGTGGCGATCCTCACTTGGATTTCGGTTAAGAATTGTTCTGTAATGATCGTATCGCGATTATCGATTTCATAAATTTCGAAAGGGTCTCCTAATAGGCGAAGACCGTTCCCGCGGGCATGGTCTATGACTTCTAAAATTTTTTCATAGCTTTGGCGATAATTCCCTTGGTAATAGAACGACAAATAATCGCCAGCAGGCAGGACGAAATCGTAGTCGATCTTTCCTGCTTCATCCGGAGAAAAAATAAAGAAGACGGAGTTGAAAACATCTCTCATGCCAAGATTCAGCACAGATGCCCCGTACAGTTGATTGCCAAAATCCAGAATATGACTTTTGTGCTTCTGATGTAGCTTTTTGATGGTATAATCCATTTCCTCATCTCTAGTTATGCGTGTATTGAATTGCAAGCAAGGCCAATCTGGATATGATGGGACGAGCCCTAAGAATTTGTTTGGCTACTAGGGAATTCAGCCGAATGGAGAGCATTTATAGGGGGGACTTCTGCGAAAAAAAACACCGTAAGTTAGATCTTTACGGCGCTTTGAGTTAATATTTAATTCTTATCATTACACGAATTAAAAACTCCTCATCATTTACCGTTGTCATTTCATTAAGTGGATATTCTTCATAGGCATTACCGCAAATGATTAAGTTATTTTCTTTGATATAGTTAAGCAATTTTTCAAAGAGTGGGGCAGATTGACCATAGGCTCCAAACATATGACCGATTAAATAATGTCCAGCAGGCCTTATATCATTTCCTTTATAAGGTACTGAAAAGAAGCATTGCAGGATATTTGAATAATCATTTTTTAACAAGGTATCTTTGGATACGATAACACCAAAAGGATAGATTAAGTCCAGACCATGCTGCAGGCTAAATTTATAAAATTCGATATTAGCATCATTATAGTTTTTAGCAGTTATTGTATCTAATAGAGGCCCCACAAATATTTCTTTTTCCGGCAACTCTTTTATCACAATATTATGAATGTCATCTTCCTTAGTTTCTTTAACTAAATTCGAATAAAGACGCATAACACTCTGGATTTCATTTAGTCTGGCAATTTCTTTTTCTATATCTTTTTCTTTTGCACTGAATAGCTCAAGCATTCTTTCAGGTGTCCTTTTATCACAATAGTCTTTGATATCCTCTAACAATACTCCAATACTCCGCAATTCTGTAATTAAATAGGCACGTCCAAGTTGACGGTAAGTGCGCTTGAAAGAGGTTTTGAGCAAATGATTGTGCCAGCTCGTCTCAGTTTTAAGGTGAATTATCCATTGGCGAAAACGGAGAATTATATTCATTGGAAACGTGAGGATGGGGAGCCGTTCGACCCGTGGATTCGGACACACTGGAGATTAGGGGCAAAAATAATTAAACCCTTCGATAATGCTTTCACAGTAACAGATACTGTGGAACAATGGGAGGAATGGACTGGTATGCATTTTCCAGAGAGTGGCGTATACGTGATTAAAGGAGCATCACAACCTGTTCAAATTGATTTAAGTCATAATGTTGGAGTTTACAACGATCCCCACGTTTGGATGCAATATATGTAAAGAGGGGTAACGGATATTTGAACATTGTAGACACTGTAAGTACGAATCTTATTATATGAACGAAAGAGTTTGCAGTCCTTACAGCCGTCGGATGGATGTAGTGAAATTTAAGAGTTTAACTTCTTGAAAAACCGTTGATCTGAATAAAGATTGACGGTTTTTTGTCGCGGATAAGAAGCATTGTGTCATTGCCGATTGAATGTTGATTGATAGGAATCACATTCAGTACCAACTGGAGAAAATCATGAAAACGCTAAATCCAGACCAAAAGCTTCTGAACCTAAACTAATAGAGATCAATGTAATCCAGTCCCAGGCTATAGAGGCTGGCATCTACGGATTTCTTAATGTAGGTGGGTAAGTTTGGAACACGACCACCGAATTTGACATGCTGTCATAACCGTACTTAGCCAAAGCATATATATCCCCGAGAATGTAGGGATAGGAGGGGATCAATGGACGGCAACAAAGCTAACAATCAGGCAAACGCTCGAAGCTGGCAGGGAGGCAGTGCTCAATCACAATGGAATGCTAAGCAGTCGCTGGAACACCATTCACAGACGGTAGGGGAACGGGGACCAATTCTGGAGCAGGACAGCATGCTGCATGAAACACTTGAAACCTTTGTCCACGAAAAGATATTAGAGCGTCCGGTCCACGTGAAGGGGTTTGGTGCCTTGGGTTATTTTGAAACCCTTCACTCGATGGCCGTTTATACGAATCTGTGCTTCTTGCAGCAGCCGGGACAACGGGTACCCGTTACAGTTCGTTTCTCACTTGCGGTCAGCAACAAAGGGACACCAGATACATCCCGCAACGTGCGTGGATTCTCGACTAAATTTTATACCGAGCAAGGCGTTTTCGACCTGCTCTGTAATCATATCCCTGTGTTCCTCGTAAGAGACCCGATCCGGTTCCCTGAGTCAATTCGTGCTTTCCTGCCATCACCAGTTAACAATCTCATCGATCCGAATCGATTCTGGGGTTTCGTTGCTACAGCGCCTGAGGCAACCCATTTCGTTGTACGTCTGTACTCGGATGAAGGGACGGTCAAGAGTCTCCGCCATACGCCAGGACACAGTGTTAACACCTATGTTTGGAAAAATAAACAGAACGTCCGCATCTACGTCAAATATCGCTGGATTCCGTTGGCTGGAGAGCAATATATCGATGCACAAGAAGCGGCTCGCTTGGCCTGCGAGAACCCGGATTATTCGGGTAAAGATCTGTATGACTCGATTGCCAAAGGTACACCAGTCCAATACGGGCTGTATGTGCAGTTGATGGACCCGCAGAATGAGGCGACGCTGTCGTTCGATCCGCTGGATGACACGAAAGTGTGGGATGTGCGTCACTTCCCGCTGTTTCCAGTTGGGCGACTCGTATTGGATACGAACCCTACTAATTATCAGGAGCAGATCGAGAAGCTGGCATTCTCCCCGTCAAATCTTCTGGATGGTGCCGAGCTGTCCGATGATAAAATGCTGCAAGGCCGCAGCAATATTTATTGGGATTCACAGCGGCATCGCCTTGGAGCGGATTTCCGCAAAATTCCGATTAACCATCAAGCAAACTGGTCGCCGACTGAACAGGTAACGAGTGGGACAGGGCGCTATGTAGCCGGCCGGCTCGTTCGATCCGATATCCCGAAGGCCGATAATTTCACGCAAGCGGGACAATTCTACCAATCCCTCACACAAGTTCAGCAGAATCATCTTGTTCAGAACCTCGCTGATGACTTATCAGCGGCTTCTCATGAAATTCAGAGGGTGGTGTTGGGCTATTTATTCCAGGCTGATGCAACATTAGCCGAAAGGATTTCACGTCAAATCGCCGCACCAAAGAAGGGATGAGTTACGCAATTATCGGAGAACAAGAACATATTCCCATTGAAGTCGCTATTTTAGCGGCTTTTTTATTTTATCGGTACAAATTCTTGTTCTTTAACAGACATGTGTTCCGATGGGAGTGTAGAGGAATAAGAACATTGTGCTATTGCCAATTGGATAATCAACTGAAATTAGGCCATATCGCGATTTGTTTTGGATACTGAAATTATTTGAAATGATGAACCCTTCTGCTTCCTTGAAGTTGGAGGGTCTTTTGTATTCTTCTTTACTGGACCTAATAATCAGTAATTGAGACAACTTTGTCTGTAATCAGACTATGTTAACCAAATCGTTGAAGTTTTAAACTATGAGTATCCAACAGACAACCTTAGATAAATTAACTTGCTGTACCTTAAGTCTGAAGTTGGACACGTTTTTATGAAAGGGGTATAACAAAGATGTGTAAAGTTCATGCATTAAGTGTTCCCAGTGCGAATGCACCTTTTGAACGGACCATGATTGAACGGAGGGAACTACGCCCTGATGACGTTTTAATCGACATTAAGTATAGCGGTGTTTGCCACACCGATATCCATATGGTCCATAATGATTCAGGTTATTCTCAATATCCAATGGTTCCCGGTCATGAAATGACAGGAATTGTAGAAGCAATCGGATCTGAAGTAACTGAGTTTTCTGTCGGTGACCGAGTTGGGGTAGGACCTCTGGTGAACTCCTGTGGAGAGTGCGAGAACTGTCTACAGGGTGAGAATATGTTCTGTAAAAAAGGTATGGTCATGATGTATAACTCCGTAGATTACGATGGGAACATTACCTATGGTAGTTATAGTCAAAAAATTGTGGTAAGGCAAAAATATGTTCTTCGAATTCCAGATAATTTGGGATTAGATGTTGCCAGTCCATTACTCTGTGCAGGAGCAACGGCTTACTATCCTTTAAAACACTGGGGAGTAGGTCCAGGCAAAAAAGTAGCGATCGTCGGTATCGGAGGTATTGGTCACCTGGCTATCAAATATGCCCATGCATTAGGAGCAGAAGTCACGGCCCTGAGCCAGACAATGGATAAGAAAAGTGATGCGTTAAGTTTTGGAGCTGCTCATTACTATGCAACCAACGATCCAGAAACATTCACAACGTTAGCTAGTCAATTTGATGTCATCTTCAATACGACTTCTGCAAGTCTTAATTTGGATGCATACGTATCCATGCTTAATATTAATGGTACATTTGTTATTATTGGTGATTCCGGAAAACCGAATCAGTTTAATACTCTGAGTCTACTTATGGGTCGTCGAAGAATTGCAGCAACGCCTGGAGGCGATCTTCGTGAAACCCAAGAAATGCTTGATTTCTCCGCAGAGCATGGCATTGTTCCTGAAATTGAGGTGATTCACACGAATCAAATTAACGAGGCTTTTGAGCGACTTATCCGAAATGATGTACGATATCGATTTGTTATTGATACATCCACCTTTTAAATCGTACCCAGAAGAAACTACGTAGGTCAAATTCCTACAAATCAATGATTTGAAAAAATAGAGCGGACGAATTACTGATCGTCTGCTTTTTTCAATCATAAATAAGTAACTAGTAAAGCATCCATAATTTTATTTTAAAAAAAGAAGTGGTCTAAGTTGAGACATTAGCTATCGTTGGTGCGGGCCACGGATTAGGAATTTCCCTGGCTAAGACGTTTGGTAAACACGGATTTCGTATTGCTATGATTTCAAGAATATAAGAGAAACTTGACAAGTATACTGAGCAATTGAAAAATATAGGAATTGAAGCTCAAGGTTTTGCTGCTGATATTACGCAATTTATTTAAAGCAAGAGTATTAATGAGATAGGGTCACAGGGTCACAAGATCAAAGTTCATGGTGATGAATAAACGAGTTTATATTTATGATGAGTCTGAGACGTAAAGTTTAGTATCCTTATTATCTAATTGGGAACAATCAACAAAAAAATAGGGGGTTATAATGGTAAATCGATTAAAAAGTAAGTGGCAATAGTCACTGGTGCAACTTCTGGTATGGGCGCTACAATACTGGAAATTGATACAAAGTTGCATGTTATGACAGAAAAGCTCCAAGCGTGCTGTTGTTCCTTATCTCTCCCCGATCAGTTCTCATATTTTGATATTAGGTCATCGGGCAAGGGAGGAGCTGCAGGGCAAAAATATGCATTACCGAAGAGTAAATTAAAATATTGGCATGAGGCACGAAGGATAGTTAGAATTGTATATTTAGTACCTAGACTGGGATGATAAACGTAACCGAGGAAGAATATAAAAACTCTAATAAAAAATGAAAAAACATGCAGAAGCGGCAGTCGATCGGCTGCCGTTGCTTTGGTGTTTCGTTGTATACTGTGACCTTTATTGAAAAGGGAAAAGTCCATTTACTTTACAGAATACAATTACCGATTAAAAACTTCTTTCTAGCAAGGTGCCAACTTGCGTGGCCATGACTTGCGGTGAATAGGGCATTCCATTTCGAATCCACCATTCAATGACCCCTACATAAGCAGTCCCTGCATATTGCAAAATTACATCTTCAGTTAATTCCGTATTTTTCCCGCTTTCTTTGTCAATCTCCCCTTTGAATCCTTCCATGAAATAAGCAAGTAGCCGCGTTCTAAAAGATGAAGGTGCACCTTTTGATGCAGCTAGCATGGTTGAAAAAAGTAAATAATTTTTCTCAAAGTACTCGAAATATGGAACAAGAGCATCAGTCCACTCCATCTGACATGCCCACGTATCCATTTCTTTTAGTTCATTAATGTGTGTTTCCATGATTTGATCTAATAAATCATATTTGTCCTGATAATGAAGATAAATTGTACCGCGGTTTACGTTTGCCTTGTTTGCAATGTCTTGAATGGTAATGTCATCGAAGTTTTTTACAGCCATCAGTTCAATAACGGCTTTTTTTAAGGATTCTTGCGTTTTTAGGATTCTCCGATCCACTTTAATCATCTTGTCTTTTCCCCCTGATTAAAAAAATAATGAACAATTTTCGCAATGATGTTGCTATTTCAACAAATTGCGCTTTTTTAACCATTGAACTTAGGTTTCTTATTTTATAATAATAGACATAAGTTGATTAAACAACCAGTTTTGTTTATTCGCTCTCCGTGGCTTACTTACCTAAGAGGAGAACTTAAATATTTAAAAAAGAGGGGTGTTCACTTGGTTTTTAATAAAGAGGTGAGGATAATAATTACTAATTTCTAAATAGCTAACTGATAAAAAATCTATTCATTGGAGGTTATATAGTTTTATCTCAAACTTTGAAGAAGACTTGGATGAGGAAAAAAAGGGGGGGATCTCATGAAATCTACTCAGCCGAAGTTCCCAACTGTTTTCCTAACTTTTACAAGGTATTATCTTATGAAATTTATCAAAACCCTTTGTATATTGGATGGATATAATGTCACCGGGTAATAAAACCATCATCTAAAGCAAATGCGTTAACTTAAAGAAAGCATTTAAACAATCATAGGAGTTAAAAGAATGAAGTATAAGACCAAAAAAAATTCTCTCGGTTTTGCTCTAATATTGGCAGTATTTTCGGCGTTGGGGCCGTTTACCGTCGATATGTATCTTGCATCACTTCCGCAAATCGCTATTTTTTTTGGAACAAGCGCAACTGCGGTTCAAGCGAGTTTAACCACTAGTCTGTTAGGATTAGGGCTAGGACAGTTGATAATGGGACCTTTAAGCGACATTTATGGAAGACGCCAGCCTTTGTTGATTTCTATGATACTATATATCTTTTCCTCTATTGGATGCGCTTTTGCACCAAGCATAGGATGGTTTATATCTTTAAGATTTATACAAGGGGTTGCTGCGTCCGCTGGACTTGTTATTTCGCGCGCTATTGTTCGGGATCGGTTTAGTGGGATTGAAATGACTAAGTTTATATCGTTGCTGACAATGATAAGCAATGTGGCACCGTTAATTTCCCCTACGGCTGGAAGTACGGTTATGTCATACAGCTCTTGGTTAGGTGTATTTATATTTTTAGGGGTGCTAGGCATTGGGTTAACAGGGATAACCATATGGGGGTTAAAGGAAAGCTTACCTGTACAACAACGTATTTCAGGCAGTCCCCGTGTGTTGATGAAAAATTATAATAGCTTATTCCGAAAGCGGTCTTTTATGGGGTATGCTCTAGTCAATGGCATATTGTTCGCAGGTGTTTTTGCCTATGTTGCAGGTACCCCATTTATTTATCAAAACATATACGGCGTGTCGCCGCAACTGTTTTCAATCCTCTTTGCGTTGAATGGCCTTGCTATTATCTTGGGATCTCAATTCGTCAAACTACTCGCAGGCCGGGTAACGGAAGGTCGATTGTTTTTGATCGGGATAATACTAGCGTTTATATCTTCTGCAGCAGTCTTATTTATAGTACTAGTACATGGAGTACTATCAGCTATGTTTATTTCGATCTTCTTATTCGCGTTATCCATTGGGATCATTGGCCCCATCTCTTTTACATTAGCAATGGAATCGCAGGGGCATATTGCAGGGAGCGCGTCCGCCGTGCTCGGCACCTTACAATTCGCATTAGGTGCCATTACGTCTCCACTTGTGGGAATTGCAGGCGAAAATTCTGCTATACCTTTTGGAATTGTTATTTTTTCTACAAGTTTATTATCTATAATTACTTATCTCATTCTGGTTAAAGGGATAAAAAAATTATCCGGCACCAAATCCAATACTTAACTAATCGCTAGCGAACATTAAGATCTATACGAGGCCCCAGCATTATCGGAGCTTCTTTTATCTTGGTATCGAGGTAAAAATGCAAAATGCTCAAACCCAACAATACTATGTTCACGTAACAATACCCAAATCTTTCCCATATATTGATTCAATTCCACATATAATCATATGCATATAGAACTGATTAATGGTTATAATGGCAGAGAAGTATGTGAAAAATTAAACTGAAAGAACTGTATTTAAGGCGATAAGTTAATTACTAGACATATTGAATCTATTCTCAAGCACATATTATCAACAGGGGGAAACATGGAGTTAAGAGTGCTTCGTTATTTTCTTACAGTTGCTCGTTTGGAAAGTATTACACATGCAGCAAATGTACTACATGTAACACAGCCGACATTAAGCAGACAATTGGCTGATTTAGAAAAAAATTTAGGAACTCAACTGCTTATTCGGGGAAAAAAAAAGGTGTCATTAACGGATGCTGGCATGCTTTTACGTCAAAGGGCAGAAGAAATCCTAACGATTGCGGATAAAACAGAGAGAGAATTCAAAGATCAAAATAATCTGGTTGGAGGAACTATCTCTATAGGAAGCGTCGAATCACTAACATCGCATTATTTATTTCAAACATTAAAAGCTTTTCATGAAGAGTATCCACAGGTTAATTATTATATTTATAGCGGAACAGGGGATGATATAAAGGAAAAAATAGACAAAGGATTACTTGAAGTTGGGATTTTATTAGAGCCCATAAATATTGAAAAATATGATTTTATCAGATTGCCTAAAAAGGAACGATGGGGAATTCTAACACAGGCTTCATCGCCTCTTGCACAAAAAGAATATGTTACACCCAATGATCTTGTTGGAGTTCCTTTACTTCTTTCTAGTCGTCCAACAGTACAAAATGAAATTGCTAATTGGTTTGCTGATGAATATGAAAATATACATGTTCTAGCCACATACAACTTAATTTCTAACATAATTAATTTTGTGGATAATGGTATGGGAACTGCTATTTGTATTGAAGGTGCTCTTGCGATGACAGGTTCAAAACATCTTTGCTTCAGACCATTTTTTCCAGAACTCAAATTTAATTGTGTTATTGTTTGGAAGAAACACAAGATTTTTAACCAGGCTACTTCTCACTTAATTCAATTAATCAAGTATGCCTCACAAGCATAATAAAACATAGATTATAGGTATTGGATAAGGTTATTTATCTAGTGATATCTTAAAGGTGCAGCTTGAATGAAGCCTTTAAATATTACCGATAAATAACTTTTTTTATTTTTAGCGGGAAAAGTTGTTTATGTTTAATAAATAAAAGGCGTAATTCATTGTTCAGCAACAAGAAGAGGGGGCATTTTCAAATGAGCAAAAAATATGAAAAATTAGCTCAGGATATTGTAGAGAAGATTGGTGGTAGCGAAAATGTATCAACACTAACTCATTGTATGACAAGGCTTAGATTCGCACTAAACCAAAATAAAAAAGCCGATCAAGACGCTATTAAAGCTTTGGATGGCGTGATTGATGCGATTGAAAGCGGCGGACAATTTCAGGTGGTTATTGGCACCCATGTTGAAGAAGTATATGAGGAAGTGGTCAAATATATAAAACATGCAGAAAATATAGATGATAAATTATCTAATGAAAAAAATGTAAGCGTTTTTGGTAAATTAATCGATTTTATTTCAGGTACATTCAGTCCAATCGTTCCGGCTATTGCAGGCGCAGGAATGATAAAAGCGCTATTGGCTTTGCTGATCTTATTTAATGTAGTTTCAAAAGCATCACAAACGTACTATGTAATCAATTTCATGTCGGATGCCATTTTTTATTTCTTACCCTTTTTATTAGCATATTCGGCTGCAAACAAATTAAAATGCAGCCCTGTACTAGCACTTGTGTTGGCTGGGATATTGCTTCATCCGAATCTGGATCTATTGAGAACTGCGGGTAATAATGTTAGCGTTTTCAATATTCCATTGACACTTGTTGCTTACAGTTCATCGGTTGTTCCGATTCTATTAACCGTGTGGGCGCAATCCTACATTGAACCATTCTTTAAAAGAATCATTCCTAACGCTGTAAAAATTATTTTTGTTCCGATGTTTACCATTCTGGTTGTTGGATTTATTTCCTTAACCGCACTAGGACCGTTAGGTTCTTTCTTCGGAACATATTTGGCAATGGGATTTGATTTTTTGGGATCGCACGGAGCATGGGTAGTCATTTTCATTATTGCAACCTTCTGGCCAATCCTTGTTATGTTTGGACTTCATCACAGTATCGTTCCGTTATCATTAGCTCAAATCACGACATTGGGATATGAAAATATCATTGGACCTGGAGCCATGATATCCAATATTTCGCAGGGTGTAGCCGCGTTGATTGTCAGTTGGAGAACAAAGGATACAGTATCCAAGCAAATCTCCACTACAAGTGGAATTACAGGCTTAATGGGAATTACAGAAGCAGCACTTTACGGTGTTAATTTACCTAAAAAATATCCTCTTGTTGCGGCTATGATTGGCTCCGCTGCTGGCGGGCTTTACGCAGGGGTTATGGAAGTTTCACGTTATGCAACAGGTTCATCAGGGCTTCCAGCTATTCCGCTTTATATTGGAGAAAACATTTGGAATTTCTATAATATACTCATCGCATTATTAATTACGACGGTTATAACTGCAGTGCTTACCTATTTTCTAACCTTAAAATATGAGAAAGAAACGTCTGAGCAGAATAAAGTCACCACAAACGATAAAATCATCACACTTAAAAATACGGTTATTACAAGTCCTATCAAAGGAGAAATGATTCCATTGAAGGATGTTCAAGATGCGGCCTTCTCCACAGAAGCAATGGGAAAAGGAGTTGCCATTGAGCCAAGCGAAGGAAAAGTGGTCGCTCCTTTTGATGGGAAAATTGTTTCGTTGTTTCCCAAGAAGCACGCAATCGGTTTACTCTCCGATGATGGGGTTGAAATACTCATTCATATAGGATTGAACACCGTTAAACTGAATGGGAAGTACTTTGATGCTCATGTTGAAGAGGGTCAGAGAATTACGAAGGGACAGACACTAATCACGTTTGATTTGGAGAAAATCAGAGAGGAAGGATATGTTACTCAGACCCCGGTGATCGTTACGAATACTTACAGTTATGCTGATGTGCTAACTAATAACAGTAGTACAGTCACTGATTTTAACAATGAGTTGTTAGTCCTAATAGTGTAACCATATCAAATTTAAGGAGTGGATTATAAATGACTTTAGTCAAAGACTTTTTATGGGGAGGAGCAACTGCTGCAAACCAATGTGAAGGTGGATATTTGGAAGGGAATAAGGGATTGTCAACCGTCGATGTTATACCCGCAGGAAAGGACCGCGTTTCTGTAATGAAAGGCAAGATGAAAATGATGGAATGTGATGATGAGCATTTCTATCCGAGCCATGAAGCCATCGACTTTTATCATAATTATAAGGAAGACATTGCTTTATTTGCAGAAATGGGTTTCAAATGCTTTCGTTTATCTATCGCATGGACACGAATCTATCCCAATGGGGATGATACATTACCCAACGAAGAAGGCTTGAAGTTCTATGATGATGTTTTTGATGAGTGTTTAAAATATAATATAGAGCCTTTAGTAACGATCACTCATTTTGATGTGCCGATGCATTTGGTAAAAACGATCGGTTCTTGGAGAAGCCGTAAAATGGTTGATTATTATGAAAGACTATGTCAAACACTGTTCACTCGCTACAAAGATAAAGTAAAGTATTGGCTAACTTTCAATGAAATCAATATGTTATTACACCTACCCTTCGGGAGTTCAGGGTTGGTGTTTGAAGAAGATGAAAATGAAGAAGCTGTGAAGTATCAGGCAGCTCATCACCAATTGGTCGCGAGTGCTAAAGCAACTGAAATTGCACGCAAAATAAATTCCGAATTCAAGATAGGATGTATGTTGGCGGGGGCCAGCACTTATCCCTATACTTGCGCTCCCGAAGACGTATGGAAAGCCATGACAAGGGATCGCGAGCATTACTTCTTTGTGGATGTACAATCTCGTGGTGAATACCCGAATTATGCTAAAAAAATGTTCGAAAGGATGAATATACATCTAAAAATGGAAGATGGTGATGAAGACCTTCTGAAAAATAATACCGTTGACTTCGTTTCATTTAGTTACTATGGTTCGCGATTAACAAGTGCTGACCCAGCAGTTAATACTCAAACCGCTGCCAATCTATTTCCGACATTACGAAATCCCCATCTAAAAAGAAGTGAATGGGGATGGCAAATTGACCCCCTCGGGCTGAGAATTACATTAAATGCATTGTATGATCGCTATCAAAAACCATTATTTATTGTCGAAAATGGGTTGGGAGCCGCGGACAAGCCTGATGAAAATGGATGGATCTCGGATGATTACAGAATCGAGTATATTCGGGAACATATCCGAGCATTTAAAGCTGCTGTAAAAGAAGATGGCGTAGAGTTGTTAGGATATACAACCTGGGGGTGTATTGATTTAGTAAGCTCAAGCTCTGGAGAAATGAACAAAAGATATGGTTTCATCTACGTTGATAAAGATGACCAGGGAAATGGTACGTTGAGCCGTAGTAGAAAAAAATCCTTTAATTGGTATAAGAAAGTAATTAGCAGCAATGGAGAAGATTTAGATTAAGTCCGCCAATTAATAAGAACAAGCATGAGGCAAGTTCTTCTTGTGGTAAGCATTTTCTTGTTATTCGGGATCGTGTTCCCAATAGGAAATAAAAATAAGGATTTAAGTACGAAAACATGGAGCGGGTGCCGCTTCATGTTTTCGGTACTGTGCCGGGTATAGGCGTTATCTTTAATGTTCAAGTCCCGAATGCGAGAACAGTATTCAAAACCCTACCCTCATCACGAAATTAGGATGAGAATTTTGTTTAAATAACCTCGGTACAAGCAATTACTCGATTTACTAGATTTGTTGGGAATGCGAGTTAAAAATTTCTGTCTAACAATATCCCAGTTTGTTCTGCCATAACACGAGGGGGGACTGACATTCCATTCCTGAACCACCATTCTACGATCCCCACGACTGCGGCCCCAAAAAATTGAAGAATAACATCTTCACTTAAGCCTTGATTTTTTCCTTCTGTTACATCGACTTCAACCTTGTACTCCTGGACGACTAAATCAAGGAATTGACTACGAAAATAAGCTGAACTTTTCGTGTTTAGCATGGTTGAAAAGAACAAATGATTGTCTGCAAAGTATTCGAACCAGACATAATTTCCTTCTTGGAAACTCATTTCAGATGCTGAGTGGCAAAGTTCACGGAGATTGTTTATATGTTCTTCAATTATCTTATCTAGCAAATCAAATTTATCCATGTAATGGAGATAGATTGTTCCTCGATTAACATTTGCCCTGTCTGAAATATCTCGAATTGTAATGTCATCAAAGTTTTTTTCAGTCATCAGTTCAAGTATTGCTTTCTTTATGGCTTCTTGAGATTTGAGTACCCTTCTGTCCACTTTAGTCATTTTTAAATTCCCCTTACTGAGATAATCGGCAATTATTAATAATTTGTTGAGTAACCTACACATCGAGAGAAATTGATTATTGCAAGCATTTTGTTTCCGTTTAGAATTATAAACGTAAGTTGATTAAACAATCAATGTTCATTTTTTGTTCGGAGTTATTAGAAGTATTATGTTCGATCTTGATAATTTTTAAGGATAAGAAAGGGAGGAACCATGAAATGGATTATACGAAACTTGGAAATACCGGCTTGGATGTATCCCGGATTTGTCTTGGTTGTATGGGCTTCGGAGACGCAGAAAAAGGTCATCATCGATGGGTGCTTGATGGGGAACGTGCTCGTCCAATCATAAAAAAAGCTCTGGAGCTTGGAATCAATTTTTTTGATACTGCAAACGTGTACGCTGACGGGACAAGTGAGGAAATAATTGGAGGTGCATTAAAGGATTATACGAACCGTGATGAGATTGTCATCGCAACTAAAATACATGGACGAATGCATCCAGGACCCAATGGAGCCGGGCTTTCCCGCAAGGCAATCATGAGCGAAATCGATAAAAGCCTTAAGAGATTGAGAACCGACTACGTCGATTTGTATCAAATTCATCGTTGGGATTACAACACGCCCATCGAAGAGACGATGGAAGCACTGCACGACATAGTCAAGGCTGGTAAGGCAAGATACATCGGAGCCTCTGCTATGTGGGCATGGCAGTTTCAGAAAGCTTTACATGTAGCTGAGAAAAATGGGTGGACCCGATTTGTATCAATGCAGAATCATTTAAATCTCATTTACCGTGAAGAGGAACGAGAGATGCTCCCACTTTGTAAGGAAGAAAAAATCGGGGTCATTCCTTATAGCCCGCTCGCAGGAGGAAGGTTGGCGCGGGAGACAACAACACATCGTGCCGAAACTGATGAAATTGCAAAACAAAAATATGATGCAACAACAGATGCGGATCAATTGGTGGTTAACCGGGTTGCGAGTTTGGCAGAGAAACATGGTGTTCGCCGGGTTCACATCGCACTTGCGTGGCTTCTGCATAAAGAACCGCTAACCGCTCCTATTGTCGGTGCTACAAAAATATCCCAACTCGAAGATGCAGAAGCTGCTCTATCTATTCACTTAACAGCTGAAGAAATTGCGTTTTTGGAAGAACCGTATGTACCGCATCGAATCGTTGGTCATTTTTAAATTCATATAAATTGGAGTCCACGACTGCTTTGACAAAAGATAAATATGAGTATTGGTGTCTTCTCGAAGTAAGTGGACTTAAGTTCACAATATAGGAGAATAAATTATGCCTGTAATTACAATTGAATCAGCTAAATTAACTAAAGAACAAAAAAGAAAGTTAGTAAAAGAACTTACCACATCAGCTTCAACTATCATGAATATACCTGAACAAGCATTCTTTGTTTTCGTAAGGGAAAATGAACTAGATAATATAGGTGTTGCAGGACGGATTTTAGCAGACAAAGCTGTAAATAATCCACTGAAAAGTGAAGAGTAAAATAATTAACTTGGTATCCATTTAAACAATTAAGATAGAAAAAAATATTCTTGGATGGAGAAAATTTAAAATGAAAATACTCGTTCTTGTTTTTCACCCTGATTTAACTGCTTCCCGTGTTCATCGTCGCTTAACGGAAGAAATGGAGAAACAAGCTGGTGTTACAATTCACCGTGTTTATGAGGCATACCCGAATGAGAAGATCGATGTCGAAGCCGAGAAGAGCCTATTGGAGCAGCATGATCGCATCGTTTTGCAATTCCCATTCTACTGGTACAGTACGCCTTCATTGTTGAAAAAATGGGAGGATGTAGTCCTAACTCATGGCTGGGCATTTGGAAGCAAAGGGGATAAGCTGCACGGAAAAGAGCTGCTGATTGCCGTTTCTACCGGCGCTGCTAAAGAAAACTATTTACCAGACGGTAATTTTAAATACACCGTTTCCGAGCTGCTGCGACCTCTTCAAGCAACCAGTAACTTGATTGGAACACGCTATTTGACACCATATATCTTGTACGGTGTAATGCAACACCTGTCAGACGAAGAACTAGAGCAAAGTGCCAAGGACTATGTGGCTTATGCGTTGAACCCTGAACTTGCCTAGAAGAATGGTGATTCTAAGCCTGTCGGCTTCATCATAGAGTCGGGAATTGGAGGTTACCACGTCGCAATTATCGTCATTCTTTCGGCGGGTCTTATTCATCCGCAAAAAAACAAGCAGGAGGCATAGTTATGAACCGAATTGAAAAGAGCCAAGAAACGTTTAATCAGCTATTTGGTGATGGAGTGCCAGCAGCATACGCTACTGATCCTGATTTTCAGGACATCCTGAGCCGTTTTATTTTTGGAGAAGTTTTTTATCAAGGTACGTTGGACGATAAACAACGTGAGCTTATCACTCTAGTGGTGCTTGTAGCGAACCAAACGTTACCTCAGCTCAAGGCACATGCTCATGCTGCTCTGAACGTTGGGCTGACACCGGTAGAAATCAAAGAGGCCATTTACCAATGTGCGCCTTATTTAGGATTCCCTAAAACGCTAAATGCCATCGCGGAGATTAATGAGGTTTTCCAATCCAGAAATATCGAGTTACCTCTCGAAAGTCAAAAGCAGGTTGAAGAAGAGAATCGGTTAGACAAGGGCCTTGCAGTGCAGGTAAAAATCTTTGGCGATATCATTGAAAAGAACAGGGGGAATGTTCCATACAATCAAAAGCATATACAGGACTATCTTTCTGCCTTCTGTTTTGGTGACTTCTATACTCGTGGAGGCCTTGATTTGAAAACACGGGAGTTGCTGACCCTCTGTATCGTAAGTAGTCTCGGCGGTTGTGAAAATCAAGTCAAGGCACATGTGCAAGGCAACCTGAATGTAGGCAATGACAAGGATATCATGATCACCGCCATCACTCATTGCCTTCCTTATATGGGTTTTCCGAGAACATTAAATGCTTTGAGTTGTGTGAATGAAATCATTCCAGAATAGCAGGAGAAAATTAAGCCAAGAAATAGATTTTTTTATAGATGAAAGTATACCTAAAGTAGGAAAGGGTGTTTATCTAGAATGTCAAATATTCAAGAAAAAGTAGTTATTATTACAGGGGCGTCCAGCGGCATTGGAGAAGCAGCTGCAAAAGAACTGGCATCCAAAGGTGCAAAATTGGTTCTTGCCGCTCGCCGCGAAGACCGGTTAAAGAAGCTACAAGATGAAATTGAACAAAGCGGCGGACAAGCTATATATAAAGTGACGGATGTAAGTTCACACCAACAAATGGAGGATCTTGCTGCATATGCGCTTAACGAGTTTGGAAAAATCGATGTTTTAGTCAATAATGCTGGAATCATGCCGCAGGCTTTTCTTGCTTTGAAAAAGGTTGATGAATGGGACCGAATGATCGATGTCAATATCAAAGGGGTATTGTACGCAATCGGGGCAGTCCTTCCATCTATGAGAGAACGGAAATCAGGTCATATTATTAACCTTTCATCCGTGGCTGGACACAACATCTACCCAGGCGGGACAGTTTATTGTGGCACCAAACATGCCGTAAGAGCAATCTCTGAAGGCTTGCGTCAAGAAGAAGCGATGAGTGGTACAAATATTCGTGTGACCAATATTTCGCCGGGGGCTGTGACCAGCGAACTGCTGGAGACGACAACAGATCCGGCAATGAAAGCGGACTTGGATGATTTTTACAAGATAGCAATCGATGCAGACAGCATTGCACGTGCCATTACCTTTGCCATCGAACAACCATCGGATGTGGGCATTAATGAGATGATCATTCGACCAACAGCTCAAGTTGGATAACGTTAAAAATATAAGAAAGTAGAGATGAAAAATGAAGAACGAGCACTTAAGCCATAGCACACTCTTCCCATTGGGGCAAAAAGTCGAAAAAAACTTTATCGGAGACGCATACTTACAAATGGTGTTTACCGATCCAGCACCACTCAATACAGCAATCGGGAATGTAACCTTTGCTCCCGGTGCCCGTAATAACTGGCACTCTCATCATACCGGGCAAGTGTTGTTAGTTACTGGCGGTGAGGGGTGGTATCAAGAAGAAGGAAAGCCAGCTCAATTACTCAAAACAGGCGATGTGGTAAACATTCCAGCGAACATTAAACATTGGCATGGGGCTACAAAGGATAGCTGGTTTGTTCACTTAGCTCTTACACCAGGACAAACAGATTGGTTAGAACCCGTACTGGATGAAGAATATATTAAGCTATAGTAAATGAATTAACACATATAATCGGCAGCCGTTAATGCCGCCGTTTATATAGAAGCTTTTTTGCGATTGAAGCAGCAATCTCTGCCTTTACGGAAGGCGAACCCTGGCTACAAGGCTTATTGGAATATCTCATGGCGAACAAGCAATATCTCGAACATTATCTGGCTAGTGAACTGCCAAAGCTCCGAATTATCCATTCGGAAGCGACTTATTTGGCTTGGATTGATTGCCGGAACATAACTCCTAATGTAAGTCAACTGTGTAAATTCATAAGAAAAGAAACGGGGCTGTATGTCTCGGAGGGCGCCATTTATGGCGGCAATGGGCACGAATTCATTCGATTGAACTACGCCTGTCCTAAAAAACGACTAACTGATGGATTGCAGCGCTTGAAGCTTGGGATTCAGGCATATCAAAGAGTGAACGATTGATATAATAATGGTTACCAGATACTTCTTCACGAGTCGAATAGGAATCTTGGATAAAGTAGCACGATCACTTAATGAAGTTGGCGTCGATTTTATGGTGTTTGCAAAAGTGGAGCTATTATCGTGCATTGAGAGGGCAAAGCGTCGCGTGAGGAACAATACAATCTAATTCTGGCATTGGGGGCGGATTATCTGTATGCCGCCAATGCCAGCGAAATCGTAACACGTTTCGAAAATCTCTTTCTTGGTGTTACCTTTCTAACCAGAGTCTTACCGCTGCCGGTTTGCAGTCCCAAAGTGATATCATAATGGTTTCCTATAACTTTTTTATAATTTTGTTTCTTATGGTGTTGATCCCAGGGATACAAGGGGATCCCACTTATGAATGTCATTGCATCAAAAGCTGTAGCACTTGGAGAAGCGCTACAACCAGATTTTGTAACCTATATAGAAAGAGTTCTTGACAATGCCAAGTATTTGCAGAATCGCTGATTATATGGAGCAAGTATTTGGACTATTATAATTTGATGTGCAGCAAGCGATGAATACATATTTCAGAACCTCATGTATTGGGACAGGTTAGCCAGGCTTTGAAGTCCCAGATAGTTTATGTGGGGTTGTTCAATTGAATCAGTCTGTGAAAAGTTTATAGTTTTGTGATCGTAGTTCGTTGCTTTGAGGGTCAGGCAGTTTAGACTACGGATTGATAATGAACTGCAAGCGATAATATTGATTTCAAGCATAAACAATATTAGAGTTATATCATAAAAATACCAACTTCAATGTAAACTTGAACCTGGAACCCTGTCATAATAATCTGAGTACCGGCGCATTCTGGGTATTTTTGTTTTAAGGGAGGAATTAAATTGTTAAATGATAATGAAAGAAAAGGAATATTTAAAGCCATTTTTGAAAGGAGAGATATTCGATCATTTAATGGAAAACCCATATCCAAAGATAAGTTAAACAACATATTAATGGCTGGTCATCATGCACCTTCCGTTGGTTTTATGCAACCTTGGGATTTTATTGTAATTGACTCTCAAGAAGTTAAAGAACGATTGGCGCATGCATGTCATAAAGAAATACAAGCCTTGTCCATACACTATGAAGACGAAAAAAAGACAAGATTTCTCTCGCTAAAATTAGAGGGTATAAGGGAAGCACCTATAACGATCTGTATAACATGTGATCCCACAAGAGGTGGCGGGCATGTAATTGGGCGAAACTCTATTCCTGAAACAGATATTCTATCCGTGGCCTGTTGTATCCAAAATATGTGGTTGGCGTCTTATGCAGAAGGAATAGCTATGGGGTGGGTTAGCTTTTACAAGAAAACAGACGTACGGGAAATACTAAATATTCCACCACATATTGATCCTATTGCTTTGGTTTCATTAGGTTATACGGATTTTTATCCTACAAAACCAATCCTAGAGCAAGTAAATTGGGAGAGACGTCGAAATCTAAATAATCTAATACACCTTAATGCTTGGGAATGATTGAAATATAAGTAAATTCCCTTTTTTGGATATGATGTTCACAGAAACGATTGTTTCATAAGCTTGTGTCAAATTTTTAAATGTAGAATGGAACAGTGTTGTCCTCAGACATTTTTCATCTAACATATGTACAAAATACGGGTTTTGTGAATATGTTAATGTCGGATGACAAAAACTCACTTGGATTTTTGTAAATTCTTGTACTGTACATTGACACAAAATCCCCTACTAAAATGACACAAAGTTCCCTACTTTAGTAGTTAAATCATACTTTTGAGTGACTTAGTTCTTTTTCTTCAAGCGAATGAGGTAATTTTTTTTATTTATCAAGCTAAGTAGGTAACTTTGTATCACTCACCCAGTCAAGTAGGTAACTTTGTGTCATTCTCCCAGTCAGGTAGGCAATTTAGTGTCACTTACTTGACGCGCTCTACATTACTTATCCATATTATTGACTGCCTTCCTCATTTCCTCATCTGTTAAATGTGTATAGATCATGGTTGTTTGTATTGAGGAATGTCCTAATTGGTTTTTCAATCTAGGCACATCATTGTTCTCTAAATGATAGCGCGTTGCAAATGAATGTCTTAGAGAATGCACGGTTAATGCTGGTTTTCCAAAAGCTGAAGCATACTTTTCGATTAGTTTTTCAATAGATCGCTGCGTTAAACGTCGGCTTTTTCCTTTACGACCTATGGAAGCTGCAATAAACAAAAAGCTTTC
The DNA here is from genome assembly GCF_050482105.1 of Paenibacillus jamilae. Classification (GTDB taxonomy): domain Bacteria; phylum Bacillota; class Bacilli; order Paenibacillales; family Paenibacillaceae; genus Paenibacillus; species Paenibacillus jamilae_B. The sequence goes on from NZ_JBCNHI010000044.1 coordinate 28,866, forward strand.
GTTTTTTTCTGGGATATATCTGGATTCTCTAATCTGCAGATAATTTTCTAAATCTAGTAACGCTTGCTTGCTGAAATACACGTATTGTTCTTTATTGCCTTTTCGTATAACACGCACCAAAGCTTTGTTCATATCTAAATCTTCAATGTTAATACCTGCTACCTCAGAGAGCCTAAGACCAGAACCTAAAATGAGGGAAACAATAGCTGTATCTCGTTCACGGTTAAATTGATGGAAATTGAAAATACGTTTATTCTCTTTATTGATTTCTCCGAAATCATGAGCTATAAACTGCCTAAATGACTCAAAATCGTCTTCTCTAAGAATTTTCCCATCAATACGATTGGCAATGGTTTCTTGGCTTTCTTTAATCACGTTTAAATCCATTTTGGCCATAACATTGCGCTGGATATATGGTTTTAAGTCATTTGTTTCAGCTTTGTTCTGTAAGTAATCAAATAAGGATTTTAGTGAGGACAATTTACGGTTGATGGTTAGCTTGGCATTGCCTAGTTGATACTCCAAAAAAGATAGGAAATTTTCCACTTCACGAATCGTTAGTTTCTCCAAAGTAGCTAATTTAATGTTTTTACGGCTATCTTCAGTAAAATTTTCTGCAACTAACCAATCAAAAAAAATAATATAGTCATGGCAATAGTTCAGAAGCGTTGTGGGAGAAAGTTTTCGTTTTCTACTATCAATAAATTCCGTAATAAACCACGGAAGATCAGACAATTTTTCATCGATTCGATTCATGTAATGCATTTTCATTTGTTTATCCATATATGTATAACCTCCGTAAATTATTATACTTCAGTTATAAATATTCGTCAAAATTATATTTTACGTAATTATCAAATGAGGTCACAGTAGGTCGAAATACTTCCAAGTAATTAAACTGGTCTCTTCCTTGGTTTAGGTACATTATTATTTTCCTTATGATGTCGCGTTGCAAACGAATACCTAAGAGAATGTACTGTTAGAGACCACCCAGCACCTTAAGTCCACAAACATCTTTGCTTATGGCTATTAACAAATTAATCCCTGACTCGAAAAAATGTTTTTTTGAATATTGTCGCGCCCACATATTCCAGTTCTTAGCATGTAAGCCTAGCCACCATAAATGACGGGCAAAAATTAAGAAACGTATTAGGCCTTCCTCCTCCTGGTTTAAAAAGCGTATAGAGGAGTACCCTGAAATAAGCTCTTTCCAAATTTCAGGGGTCCCCCCTCTCCCAAAAATGCCCCAGATTGCAGTCGCTAGATCATATATTCTCCACTGCCAACCAACATCTTCAAAATCGATTATCACAGTTTGTCCAAGAGTTGTTTGTATTGCATTTAAGTGGTGTGCATACCCATGTGAGCATCCAAATAAAGATTCATCGTTATACTTTTCTAATATTACAGCTATTGTGCTTGTTAGTCGTTCAGTCAATAAGAGACTTTCACAATCATTGTAAGAATTTCTTATTGCGTCCAATGAGTTATATAGTAACTCATTAATTGTAATATCTCGGAGCCAACTCGGCTTCTTCATCTTATCCCAAATATTGTGTATATGACCAATTGAAGTGTCTAGTGAGAAGAAATTGGATTTATTAATTTGTAGTGCATGACCTTCAACAAACTCATAAGCCCTTGCCATAAATGCCACTTCATTAATTTGTATTATATTATTCTCTTCTTTGAGGGGACGTGGTACGGGAGCTCCTTCGCGAAATAGTGTTTGTATAGCAAGATATTCACGTTGTAATCTATCCAAAGAGTTGATAGGAAGAATCTTCAAAAGAAAATCTTCACGCGCTGTGATGGCTTTATATACATAACTTCTATTTAATGATAGTGGGAGTAATTCTTGAATTTTCATGTGTGGAAATATAGAATCAAGGTGAAATAACAATGTTTGAGTATTTGAATGATACTTCAATCCATTAACAACTCCATTCTATGACGTTCACAAATCCAAGGAAGTGTTGATACTCGTTGTAGCTGATTTGTACTTTCATGTAGCTTCGGTCCATTTCTCTTTAACTCTGATAAATCTAAATCGTAATTATCTGTTACAAAAGTTGAATTCTCAAAACCATCTTTAATGTTACCCAAAGAAAACTCTCTCAGCCCCACTAGTCCATAGCAAGGATAAATATAACCATCACCATCAATATATAATCTTAAATGATTTGCACACTGGTTAATTGGATTTTCTGGAATTGTGTTCCAAAAATTGCTTGTTTCACTTTTAATCGGATATATCGTAATGTCCATTGAATTAACATATTCATAACTGAGAAACCCGTATTCCCGTAAAGTTGAAATCGAACCAATAATTCCGATTGGTCGGCGTAAATTTATTAATAATCTCATAAAGTCTTTAATTGATGTTAACTTTGCTAATACAAAGAGATTGTCTGTAGTTACTCCAACTGATGAGAGCAGCGAATCATCGCAAAGTGATTTTAGGTGAGTGTAGTTATGAAATAGCTCGACTATATCTAAGGTTATTGAAAATGCGAAACCATTATTAATACGACCCAACTGCGGTCCGCTTAAGCGAATTCCCTCTTTGCAGAAGCGCAAGTTGTCGCGGGTTCGATAGATCTGGTCGGCCAGCACCGCTTTGGGATAATAACCAAATCTGGCGCGGTAACGCTCTACGGCGTCCTGCAATGTCTGCCCTTCGTTGTAGCTATCCCACGACAGATGCTCGCGGAAAGCGTAGCCGTTCACCACGCTAATCGCCAGCTTCTCTCCGAACTCGACGTTTGCCCTGGCTTTGCCGCGCACGATCGGTCTGACATGTGGCTGTGCGATACTGACAATCCGATCCGATATGCTGTGTGTCCGCTTGTCATACATCGTTTGCTGCTGACGATAAAGCTCTTGAATGACCAGGAGTTCCTTGTACAAACGCCGCGGCAGGCCGCTCGTCATATCGGCGAGTTCGGCGATCATGCGCAGATCACGGGAAACGAACCTGAGCTGCTTGCCGATCGCTTTTCGTATCGCTCGCGGCTTCACGCGCCGCTGCTTGGCAACCGCCAGATAGGCTTTGCGGGCACGCTCTCGGTATGTTCTGGGCTTGCGGGTCTTTCCACGTTCCGGTTCGTGCAGGATGTCGATGATCTTCTCCAGCTTTTCTCTGGCCTGATTCAGTAACGACAAATCCGTCGGGTAGGCGATATCCGCCGGCGCGCAGGTAGCGTCCAGCAGCAGTTCGCCCTCGTTCGTCAGTTCCATCTGCTGTGGCTGCGTTTCTGAAGGCTTACCGGACGCTGCGTCAGTTCCGCTGCCAGGTTCATCGTCGTCCGATGAATCATCCGACACTTGCGCGCTTCTTCCAGAGCGATCCATTCATTCACTTCATCCAGAATTTCACCACCCAATCGCTTGCGGAAATGCGTCATGAGAGAATGATGAAACGGACGGCGGTACCGATATTCCGGCAGACCGAGGAAGTACTGCAGATACGGGTTCTCCAGAATCTGACGAAGTGTCTCCCGATCATCGGTGCCAAGCCGCTCCTGGATGATGAGTGCGCCGAGCGCGATACGGATCGAAACGGCTTTTTTGGCCCTTGAGGCTTTTCTTGAAGTTTTTCGCATACTTCTCTTCGAGCATCCACCACGGAATCATCTGGGCCAGCAGCACCCAGCGGTTATCTTCTGCGAGCTTTCCGCCGAACGGCAGAAAAAAGTCGACGGGCAGGTTCATCTGGTTCTCGGTTCGCTGATACAATCCTGACGCCTCCAAGTGCACGGTTTTTCACGGGGCTGCCCCGTTTTCCTTCGACATAAGAGGCCCTAAACCCTTGTGCCTGTTGGAGTTTTGATTCGTTCAGCAAGCCCTAGGTAAACCGTGTCCTATGGGCATCGGCGCACGTGTTTAGACTCCGATGCCGCGAGGCTCATTGTCAAGGCGAATACGTTGTTTACATGTCTTCGATGTACACGCCCTTGATAATCAAGGATTTTCTAAAAGCGAGTTGAGATAATTAACGAAAATATACGCTAAGTATTAAACGGATTAATGACCCTTTGGCGGCTCAAACATCATATTGTTTAACTGGTTCACAAAATACCTTCGTTCGGGCCCGGGTTGTTTCGAAATACTTTCGCTTCTTCCACTAGAACCTCGTCCGCATCCGTACCAAGTACCTTCATCGTTTCATCAATGAATGATGCTAGTAGCATAGAGCTCGGATCGTTATTGAAATACGTTTGAACCCCTGGCGGCGCAATTTCCAGGATTTTCACCGATGTGTCTTTAAGCATGTACCGTTGGGATAGCGTATAGGAATGGAGCGCTGCTTTCGTCGTAATACAGAAACATGAAAATAATTCCAATAGGACGTAGGTTCTACTTTCTTGAAATTTTTGATTAGACTGGAAAGAGGCTAAGTCTACAGGTCATTAAAGTCAACCTAAAAACTTAGCCTCTTGATTTCATATTAAATTTTAAATAAACTTCAGTCTTCACATACCATTGTCTGCAAAGTCGATGAGACTACTATTTATTATTGCTGCTACATCCTTTTTGTAATCGTGTATAAAAAAATGATCCCCGTCAAACATATGAATTTTACAACTTTTGGACGTATAATCATGCCATTTTGCAACGTCAAAAATAGTGGCTCCCTTTTCTCTTTTTCCCCACAATACACTTATATCGCAGTCAAGCTTAGCGTTTTTTTCAATGTGCCTGTATGTGTCAGTAATTCTAAAATCCGCTCTGAGTATCGGTAAAAACAACTCCATTAATTCATTGCTTTTCAGAACCTCTTTGGGAGTGCCTCCCAGCTTAAATACCTCATCCACAAACTCCTTATCCGGCAAATCATAGAGTACCTTCTTCTTACTTACAAAACCCGGAGGATATCTGCCGGAAATAAACATATGGACAGGATATGGATGTCCGAGCTCCTTTATTCTATAGGCAAGTTCATATACAAGTACACTGCCCATACTGTGGCCAAACAACGCATAAGGTTGTTCTTCAAGGTTGCTTATGATAATACGGTGTATATCTTCAAGCGCTTCCTCAACACTTCCGTAAAACGGTTCACCAATCCTGCTGCCTCTTCCCGCAAGCTCAATCGGGAAAAGCTCAATCCTATCATGCAAGTATTGTTCCCAATATTTATATACTGCTGCAGAACCTCCTGCATACGGCAGACAAAACAATTTAATCTTATCCATTATATCTACCCCTTATATCTGAACTATTGGTTGATCTCTTCCAATATTTCTTTAATAATAGCCGCATTTTTATCTATATATCCTGTACTTAACATATCAAAATGACTGCCAAATCCGTTATATACTTTGAACTCTCCCGTTGTTGCCTCTCTCCATCCTTCACATAAATCAGCTTCACCTTCATTGTCTTGCTGCTGTGATATAATAAGATGGATATTGGAGTTTATCTGTCCCGAGTTTATAACACTTCTAGTGTATTTATGATAATTTCTCATTCTTTCAATGGCCTTTTCAATAACTGCCTGGTTATCTCCAAACATGCCTTTTATAAGTTTCTCATTTTCTTCTATAAATTCTTTATCCTGTTGCTCAGCAAGTTTCTTAGCATCTTCGCTTTCTTCCTCAATAAGGACAAATGATTTAGCCGAATCCAGAAAGATTATATCGGATACATGATGTCCAGTTTCAATTAATACTTTAGCAACTTCAAATGCCAGATTACCTCCTGCCGAGTAACCAAATAGAATATATGGGCCCTCGGGTTTGACAGAAGTAATTGCCTTCACATACTCCTCCATCCTGCTCTCATTTTCTATAAAGTCAAAGGAATATATGGAATAAGCATTCATTTGTTTTGATAAACTACCATAAGCTATTCCATTTCCTCCTCCTGGAGGGAATGCAAACATAAGACTCTCCATTGCTGAATTAAAATGAATTGCCGGACTTGGTGTAATATAATCATTGGCGTACGTATTGTGTATAAAACGGGCAATTTCCTTTATGGTTGGGGCCATATAAAAGTCTTTTAGTGGTACCTCAACATTTAACTGTTCATAAATTCTGCTTATAAGGGATATTGCCTTCAGTGAGTATCCTCCCAGTTCAAAGAAGTTATCATTCACACCAATTTTTTGTACTCCAAGGGCATCATGCCACAGCAGTGCAAGCTTCTCCTCAACTTCACCGCAAGGCTCTACATACTCTACTGATGTAGCTAAAGTACCGTCATTTTGAGGTAAATTATTCCGATCTATTTTGCCATTGGCTGTCAAAGGCAGCTTTTCCAGCTGAACAAAGTATTGTGGTATCATGTAATCGGGAAGTTCTTTTAAGAGAAGCGCCCTTAAATCTGATATTGTAGATTCACTTTCCCCTGCTATATAAGCACACAAATACTTGTTGCCCTCCTGGTCTGTCTTTGCAATTACCGCAGCTTCTTTTATTGAAGGATGCTTTAATAGCTGCACTTCTATTTCCCCAAGCTCTATCCTAAAGCCCCTAATCTTTACCTGATGGTCTACTCTGCCTATAAATTCGATGTTTCCGTCAGGAAGCCACCTTCCAAGATCACCGGTACGATACATTCTTTCTCCAGAGCTGAAAGGATTAGCTACAAATTTTTCCGTAGTCAATTCAAGTTTGTTCAAATAGCCTTTTGCCAGCCCATCTCCAGATATATATATTTCACCAGTTGTATTAACCGGTAAGATATTCATGTCTTCATTAAGTATATATATCTTATAATTCTGCAATGGCATACCTATAGGTATACTTGTTAGATTTCTCACCTTCTCACGGCTTAAATGGTAATAAGTTGAATCTACGCAGCATTCTGTTGGACCATAAACGTTTGTTATAGTAGGGTTATTATCTTTAAACCGATCATAGAAACCTTGTATACCTTTACATGAAAGTTCTTCCCCTCCGATAATAAACTTCATAACTGAAAGACTTTCTCCAGACCTGGCAGTATCTGTTAAAAGCTTTATATGTGCTGGTGTTCCGTCTGAAACAGCAATTGAATTCCTGTTATAGTACTTTAGAAGGCCCTCACCATCTAGCCTTGTATCCTCAGGAACTATAAACAGCGTATGGCCAAGGAGAGAAGCCGCAAATATTTGTTTTACAGATGCGTCAAAAAAGTAAGGGGACACAAGGGCAACATTTAAATAATTATCATAATTTTCATAGACAAGCTTTCTTAGTCCATAAACCAAGTTAACTACACTTCGATGCTCTATCATTGAACCCTTCGGAACTCCAGTAGATCCCGATGTATAAATGATATAAGCTAAGTCCTCTGGTTTATTTATTTTATCAAGGTTTTCAGCACTTCCAATGTATATTTCAGGGGAATCAAGCAGTAATATATTACCGTAAAACTCTGCTTTATCCGCTAAATGTGATTGCGTCAACAGCATAGTTGCATTACTATCTTCCAGTAATTTTTTTATTCTTAGTTCAGGAAGTTTGGTTGAAATTGGTAAATAGACACCTCCTGCTTTTAATATTCCCAGTATTCCAACCTGCATATCTACGGATCTTTCTACCATTATTCCAACTATGCTGTTTTGCTTTACACCATTACTTCTAAGTGCTCTGGCAAGCTGATTTGCCTTTTCATTGAGCTGCCTGTAGGTTAATTGCTTGTCCTCAAACACTACAGCTACATTATCAGGTGTCCTTTCCACTTGGTCTTGGAACAGCTCATGTAGAGTCTTATCCCTAGGGTATTCTGCCTTTGTATCATTAAAACTATTTAGTATTTGCTGTTTTTCATCCTGAGATAGTATATTTATTTCGGACAGCATCTTTTCGGGGTAAGCTGTGATCTCTTCCAGTACATTGATGAAATGGACCCCAAGTTTTTCTATTGTCTCTTTCTTAAACAGACGAGTAGCATACTTTAACCCAAATACAATATTATTCTGGGTCTCTTGGGCGTTTAGGGTCAAATCAAATTTGGACGCCCTGAACTCATTATCATAGGGCATGAACCTTAGCCCATTCATCTTAAATTCTGATGCCTCTTTATTTTGCAAGACAAACATAGTATCAAACAGCGGATTTCTGCTCAAATCCCGCTTAATGCTAAGCTTCTCCACAAGTTCCTCAAATGGGTAATCCTGGTTTTCATAAGCCAGTAGAGCGTTTTCTTTTACTACCATCAAAAACTCGCTGAAATTCTTTTTACCTTGAGGGTAATTCCTCATAGCTAGGGTATTGACAAACATGCCTATGATGTCCTGCAAATCTGTATGTGGCCTTCCTGCTATAGGGCTTCCAATTACGACATCTTCCTGTCCGGTGTATTTGAAAAGAAGCACATTGTATGAAGCTAGAAGCACCATATACAGTGTTGCTCCATGATCCACGGCAAGCTTGTTCAGTTTATGTGCAAGTTCCCGGCCTGTTTCAAAACTGACCATATCGCCTTCAAAACTCTGTATAGCCGGCCTTGGGTAGTCTAACGGCATATCAAGTACTGGTATTTCTCCCCTAAATGCCTGGAGCCAGTATTCTTCTTGTTTACTGATTGTGCCGTCAGCAAACAATTTATTCTGCCATACGGAATAGTCCTTGTACTGAATCTGAAGTGCTGGAAGATTCATTCCTTCATACAAGCTTATGAATTCTCTTACCAGTATTTCATCCGACACCCCGTCAGATATGATATGGTGTTTATCAAGCATCATGACATGCCTGTCTTCTCTAATTTTTACGAGCCCTGCTCTTAGTAAAGGAGCCTTGCCAAGGTCAAATGGCCTTATGAATTCATTTGCTGCTTCTGAGGCTTTTTCTTCGCCGGTTTCCATGTACATGATACTAAATTCCACCTCATCATGGACCTTCTGCACCGGTTCACCATCTACCATATGGAAGGAGGTCCGGAAAGCCTCATGCCTTTTTACCAGCTGATCTAAGGCTTTCTCAAAACGTTCTATATCAATACTGCCTTCTAACAACATAAACTCTGGCATATTGTATGCCACCCTTGCTCCTTCAAGCTGATTTAATATATACAGCCTTCTTTGGGAAGACGACATAGGATAGTATTCCATTTCTCCAGTGGGCTGGATAGATTGATAAATACTCTCTTGGGCTTCCTGGATGTACTTGGCAATTTCTGCAATTGTCGGCAGCTTGAATATCTCCTTAAGAGATATATTTACATTGAACTCTTTGTGAATTTTGGCTGCAAAGTTTATTGCTTTTAATGAGTGCCCCCCAAGCACAAAGAAATTATCATTTCTCCCTATTTTCTCAACCCCCAGGATATCCTGCCACAATTGTACAAGCTTCTCTTCCACTTCACCTGAAGGTGCTTCATACTCTACTCCAGTATTTAAATGAGCAGCAGGGTGGGGCAAGTTCTTCCGGTCTATCTTACCATTGGCTGTCAAAGGCATTTCATCCAGCTGCATGAAGTATGCCGGGATCATATACTCGGGCAATTCTTTTGAAAGGCATTCCCTTAGTTCAGTTATTGTCAGTTCATTTTCCCCAACGAAATATGCACACAGATCCTTGTTCTTCTGTTGGTCTTCCTTTACAATAACCACAGCTTCTTTTATTGAAGCATGTCTTAATAGCTGAGCCTCTATTTCTCCAAGTTCTATTCTAAATCCCCTTATCTTTACCTGGTGGTCCATCCTGCCTAAAAATTCTATATTCCCGTCAGGCAGCCATCTTGCCAAGTCCCCAGTACGATACATTCTTTCTCCCTTTATAAACGGGTTAGATACAAATCTTTCTGCAGTAAGCCCCGTCTTGTTTAAATAGCCTTTGGCAAGACCATCCCCAGATATATATAATTCCCCAGCGATACCTATAGGATTTACTTCTAATTTCTTACCAAGTATGAATGCTCTGGTGTTTGGCAAAGGACGGCCTATGGGGATATTATCCAATCTACTAAGCCCCGCCGCAGTAATCAAATATTCCGTAGAATCCACACAGCATTCGGTAGGACCATAAACATTTGTGATGCAAGGTTGCACATCCTCAAATCTGCTTAGGAAGTCTTTTACTGCATCAAATGGAAGAACATCTCCGCCTATAATAAAATGTCTCACTTTTAGGTTATTATCTATAGGAGGAGAATTTAACATCATATTTACGTGTATGGGCGTTCCATCCGAAATATCAATCCTATTTTCACTATAGAAGTCCAGCAGCTTTTTACCGTCTTTCCTTGCTTCCTCCGGTACAATGTACAATGCATGCCCCATTAGCAGTGCTGCGAAAATCTGCTGCACCGAAGCATCAAAAACATAAGGGGCAATGAGGCAAACATTCAACGGTGATTCATATTTGTTATATATTCTCTCGAACAGACCCTCTACCAGGTTTAATACACTCTTATTATCAATGCAAACACCTTTAGGGTTTCCCGTTGAGCCAGAGGTATAGATGATGTACGCTGTATCACCAGGCTTATTTATACATTTTATATTCACATCGTTTATAAAATTATAATCATAATCAGATAAATCAATAATCTCACCATCGAAATCATCACGATCCATAAGATGATTTTGGGTGAGTAAAATTTTGGCCTTGCTGTCCTCCATCATATACCTTTTTCTTTCCAATGGATAATTAGGATCTACAGGAAGGTACGCCCCCCCAGCCTTGATTACTGACATTATACCTATAACCATTTCAGGCGAGCGGTCCACCATTATGCCTACAATATCATCAGGCTTTACTCCCTTTTCTCTTAATGCCCTGGCCAATTGGTTTGCCTTTTGATTCAGTTCTCGGTAGGTTAATTGTTTACCTTCAAAAACCACTGCAATATGATCAGGAGTCTTTTTCACTTGCTCCTCAAACATTTGGTGTATGGTTTTATCCAGGGGATATTCGAGAGCAGTATCGTTAAAGCTGTATAATACTTGCTGTTTTTCTTCCTGTGATAACATTTCGATTTCATAAAGCCTTTTTTCGGGGTATGCTGCAATTTCTTCCAGCAAATTGATGTAATGAGCCCCAAGTCTTTCAACTGTTTCTTTCTTAAACAGTCTTGTACAGTATTCGAGTTCAAAGGCTATACCATCCTCAGTCTCAAATGCATTTAAGGTGATGTCAAATTTTGATATTCTGCCTTCTATCCCTTTGTTGTACGGCTTGAAGCTTAGATCAGACGTTATGAGCTCTGCTTTTCCAACATTGTATATGGCAAACATGGTATCAAAGAGGGGATTCCTGCTCATATCCCTCCTTATGTCCAGCTTATCCACTAATTCTTCAAACTGATAGTCCTGATTGTCGTATGCTTTCAAAGCATTTTCTTTAACTTCTTTCAAGAATTCAATAAAAGTCTTTTCTCCTTGCGGGTGGTTTCTCATGGCCAGAGTGTTTACAAACATACCTATGATGTCTTGAAGGTCAGCATGAGGCCTTCCAGCTATAGGACTTCCCACAATAATATCTTCCTGTCCAGTGTATCTAGATAACAGCACATTGTATGCAGCAAGAAGCGTCATATATAATGTAGCTCCATTGTCTGATCCAAGCTTGTTAAGTCTAACCGCAAGCTCGCTATCAGCTTCAAAGCTGATGTAGTCTCCTTCAAAGCTTTGTACTGCGGGTCTTGGGTAGTCGGTGGATAAATCCAGCACAGGGATCTCTCCCTGAAAGGTCTGGAGCCAGAATTCCTCCTGCTTACTTATGGCAGCTCCTGCAAACAATTCCCTCTGCCAAACTGAGTAGTCCTTGTACTGTATACGCAGTGGAGGAAGTATTTTCCCTTCATATAAGCTTATAAACTCTCTTACCAGTATGTCGTTGGACACTCCATCCGATATGATATGATGCATGTCAAACACCATAATATGTCTGGCTTCTCCAATCTTTACAAGTCCAACTCTTAATAGTGGAGCCTTTCCAAGGTCAAAGGGCCTTATGAATTTCTCCACTATTTCGGGAACCTTCTCTTCACTGGTTTCCAGGTACATGATACTTAGGTCCGCCTTGTCATGGACTTTCTGAGACAGCTCTTCCTCGATCATATGGAAGGAGGTTCGAAAGCTCTCATGCCTTTCTATCAGACTATGAAAAGCCTGCTCAAAACGTGCTTTATCAACAGTACCTTCCAGCAATATTATGCCAGGTATATTGTAGGCGATTCCAGCTCCTTCAAGCTGGTTTAATATATATAGTCTTTTCTGGGCGGATGACATGGGATAATATTCCATATCCCCAGCACGTTGAATGGACTGATATAGGCTCTCCTTTGAGTCTTCAATGTAGCTGGCAATTTCTAAGATGGTTGGTGTCTTGAATATTTCCTTAAGAGGTATGTCTACATTGAACTCTTTGTGAATTCTTGCTACAAGGCTTGTTGCCTTTAACGAGTGTCCTCCGAGCATAAAGAAGTTATCATTTCTTCCTACCTTCTCTATTCCAAGGATGTCCTGCCACAGCAGCGCAAGCCTTTCCTCCACTTCACCTGAAGGCGCTGCATACTCTGTTCCTGTATTTATTCTTCCATCAGGCAGCGGCAGCGCCTTTCTGTCCAATTTTCCATTTATGGTTAACGGTACTTTTGCTATCCTCATAAAATAGGATGGAATCATATAATCGGGCAGCTCTTTAGATATAAGCTCCCTTATTTCGGTCACTGTCACTTCTCGGTCAGACACTATATAAGCGCAAAGATACCTGCCTACACTTGAATCCTCCCGGTCAATGACCACCGCCTCATTTATATCAGCATGCTTCAAAAGGGCTGCTTCTATTTCCTCAAGCTCGATTCTATACCCTCTTATTTTAACCTGGTGGTCTTTTCTGCCGGCAAATGCAATATTCCCGTCAGGAAGCCACTTTGCAAGATCTCCTGTTTTATACATCAGTTCTCCAGGCATAAATGGGTTCGGTACAAACTTTTCCCTGGTAAGTTCCGGTTTTTTCAAGTATCCTCTCGCCAATCCTGCCCCGGAAACACAGAGTTCACCCTCAACACCTATGGGCTTAAGATTATTGTTTTCATCAACTATAAACACCCGGGTATTGGTAATAGGTTTACCAATAGGTACCGACTTATCGGCCGTCTCACAATCATCTGCTTTCCATACCGTTGCACATACGGTTGTCTCAGTAGGTCCATAAGCATTTATATATGAAATCCTGTTGCTCCATTTCTTTAAAAGTTCGGGAGTGGAAGCCGAACCTGCTGCAATTACCTTCTTTAAGGAAGTTACTTTTTCCGGGTCCAGATTTGCCAGATACGGAGGTGGTAAAGTAGCAATAGTTATCTCATTTTCATTTAGGTATTCTTCAAATCTTCGATAGTCATTGATAATATCGCTTGAAGATATATATAGTGTTGCTCCTGCCAATAGTCCCATAAATATTTCCCAAACTGCAGCGTCGAATGAAATTGATGCAAATTGAATAATCCTATCGCTTTCACTTACATTTAAGCGGGTCTTGAAAAACGCCTCCAGATTTGCTACCCCTTTATGTTCTACCATAACCCCTTTAGGTTTTCCTGTAGACCCAGATGTATAAATGATATATGCCAAATTTTGCGGTGAACATACCACTTCCAGGTTCATAGGGTTTCCGGCATAAAGGCTTTCATCTTCTATGTCTATATACTTCCCGTAAAACTCCACTTTCTCCAGGAATTGCTTTTGGGAAATCAGCACCCCTATCTCGCTGTCCTCGAGTAAATATTCGATTCTTGCCTTAGGGTAGTCAGGATCTATAGGCATATATGCCCCTCCGGCTTTAAGTATGCCAAATATACCTATGACCATCTCCAGTGAGCGTTCTACCATAATACCCACTATGCTGTCTGGTTTAACTCCCTTATCCCTCAACACTCTTGCAAGCTGATTTGACTTCTCATTGAGTTCACTATAGGTTAGCTGCTTACCCTCAAACACCACTGCCGCATTGTCAGGTGTCTTCACCGCTTGTTCCTCAAATAGTTGGTGAATGGTCTTTTCCCTGTGGTATTCCTCCGTTGTATTATTGAAGCAGTGTACTATTTCTTTCTTTTCCACTTCGGTGAGTATATCAATATTCCTAATATGCATATCGGGATTATCGGTTACAATTTCTATTACCGACTGAAAATGTCCCTTGATTTTTTCTATGAAATTGCCATCATATACCAGTGAGTTATAACTGAATTTAATAGATAATTCCTTACCGCCATCAACGAGTATCCCAAAATCATAATTCGTCTGCTCGAATATTTCCATTCCAACTACATTTAAAATGCCATTACTGGATGAAGCATTAACCGCTTCATCCATAGGGTAATTTTCAAAAGCCATGACATGATGTATCAAGGCATCTTTCAAGCATGTTTTTGACTGCACATCCGCCAGAGGATAGAAACTGTACCGGTCAGATTCAAGCACCGATTGCTGCATCTCTTTGATCAGTTCGGTAAAAGTTTTATCCTCATCACAACTCACCCTTACTGCAACGGTATTTATAAATAAACCCACCATGCTCTCAATTCCCTGTATTTCATGAGGCCTTCCCGATACCACCTCACCAAACACCACATCATCGGTATTGTTATACCGCTGTAATAATATCCCCCATATGGTCTTTATAATGGTACTCATGGTTGTATTGTTTTTGGCTGCAAACTTCTCAAGATCGCTAGTTATTTGTTCAGATATTTTAAACTCCGTTTCTTCAATCCTGAAATCATCACTTGCAGACCTGCCGTTTTGGGGAAGGACTGTCTGATGCTCGTAACCTTTAAGATAGGTTTCCCAGTAATCTGCGGCCTCGTTCTGATTTCTGCCTTCCAACCATTTGATATAGCGGCTGTAAGGATATACCTTTCCTGACTCCGGCTCCCGGCTATTCATCAGGGTTTCATAGTTTTCCATAAATTCTCTAAATATATTTGCGAGACTCCACCCATCAATAATGATGTGATGAAAGCTCCATACCATGTTATAAGATTGGTAGCCTGTTTTAATTACACTTAATCTTGTTAAAATATCCCTTGATAAGTCAAAGCCCTTTTTTCTGCCTTTAACCCTGTATTCTTCTATATACCTATCCCTTAGTTCTTCGGCAAGGGAGGTAATATCCTCATAGCTGACAGACAGCTTTCTTTCCTTCATGACTACTTGTAAGGGCTTGGCTACATTTTCATACAAAAAAATTGTTCTCAAAGCGTCATACTTTTCAATAATGATATTAACGCTCTTTTCAACACAATCAATGTCCAGGATGCCTTTTATAGAAAGTGATATCTGCTCAAAGTAGGCGTCTGAATTTTTATCCATCATATAGTGGTACAATATCCCTTGCTGCATAGGAGTGAGCCGGTACATATCTTTTATGTTTTGTTTCTTCAAATCACTCATAAGTACTCCTCCTTAAATACAAACTCTTTTTATTCGAAGTTATTCAATACGTCTTCAAACTCATCCATATTCAGATCGTCTACTGTAAAATCACTGAGTGTAGCTTCTGAATAGTCCATTTCTGCACAATGGGTTATTATGTTTACTAAATGCTTTTTAAAACTCACCGCTACCCCTTCAATAGTACTCTTCTCATACTCGCCCTGGTTGTAGCTAAAGTTTAATTCCAGCTTCCCGCCTTCTACAGTTCCGCCGTTAATATCAATACAATACTCACTTTTATAGTTTGGTCCTGTAGACTCTCCGGCAGGAATATCAGACACTCCAAATAAATTGTCTACATTATCCTGGTTGAATTGACCGAGGTAATTGAAGCTTATTTCAGGGTGTAGATTAAAGTTTAAATCGGCTTTGTTTTCCGGCAAGGTAAGATATTTTAGTATGCCGTAACCTATCCCTTTGTTAGGTATCTGCCTGATGTTTTCTTTTACCGATTTGATCATGCGGGAAATATCGAGTTGTCCGCTGACATCTAACACCACGGGATACTGGGTGGTGAACCATCCCACGGTCCTGCTTATGTCAATGTCTTTAATGATTTCCTCCCTGCCGTGCCCCTCCAGACTGATCAGAACCTTATCATTTCCGGTCCATTCCCTCACTGCTAATCCCAAGGCGGTAAGCAATATGTCGTTTACTTCTGTGTTATAAGCATGGTTTACCCGCTTTAGCATCTTCTCAGTCTCTTCAATACTCAGCTCGATCTTGACGCTATTGTTATTCATATACCTTCTTTCTTCAATCTCTCGGTCTTTTGGAAGCGGTATTGTTTCAGTTTTTTCCAAATTGGTCCAGTAATTTATTTCTTTTAATAGTTCAGGGCTATTGGCATACTCATCAAGCCTCTGTGCCCAATCTTTGAAAGAGTCGGTCTTGTTGCTGAATTTTATTTCATCATTGTTTAGCGCCTGTCTGTATCCTATGTCCAAATCTTCCAGTATGATTCTCCACGATACCCCATCAACTACAAGGTGGTGAATAGCTATTAGCAGGTGGTCCCCTTCTTTAGTCTTAAACAGACCAACCTTAACTAAAGGACCGTTATACAAGTCCATGCTCCTCTGAATCCTCGACGCTTCCAGCTCTATTTTTTCCCGGTAATTATAGCTGTCCCTAAGGTCTACAATTTCCAATGAAAAATGTTCACCTTCAAAGTTTTTGTTGTATTGGAGTATATTTTGATCCTCTATTTTTACCACTGTTCTAAAAATATCGTGGTGCTCTACAAGCTTTGACAATACTTTTCGAATAATAGCTTCTTCAAATCCGTTACGCCCATATATCATTATTTCCTGATTAAAATGATGGATATCCTTGCTGTCTTGTTTATACAACCATCTTTGTATAGGTGTTATCGGTACTATGCCTTCTACCGGGCCTTGATGAATTCTTCGGCTTGTAGATTGTATATATTCGACGAGTTCCTCAATTACAGGATGTTTGAATAAGTCCCGCATTTCAAGCTTTAGCCCATGGACGTTAAGACGCGACATTACCTGTATGGCTTTTATTGAGTCTCCTCCAAGGCTGAAGAAATTATCTTTTACCCCGATGTTTTCAGTTTTTAGTACGTCTTCCCATACTTTGGCCAGTATTTCTTCTCTTTCGTTTCTAGGAACTACATGCTCTACTCCGGTATTAATATTCCCCTGTGGTTCAGGCAATGCTTTCCGATCAATTTTACCGTTGGCATTAAATGGCATCTGTTCCAGATGCATGAAATATGCTGGTACCATGTAGTCAGGTAGTTCGTTTAAGAGATGCTCCCTTAGCTCGGAAATGGTCAATTCATTTTCCCCTACAATATATGCACACAGGTACTTCTTCCCTTGCTGCTCTTCCTTTGCAATAACCACTGCTTCCTTAATAGCAGTGTGCTTCACCAGATGTGCTTCAATTTCTCCAAGCTCTATTCTAAAGCCTCTTATCTTTACCTGGTGGTCGATCCTGCCCATGAATTCGATGTTCCCATCAGGAAGCCGCCTTACTAAGTCCCCTGTGCGGTACACTTTTTCGCCGGGAATAAACGGGTTAGGTACAAATTTTTCTGCTGTCAGTTCAGGTCTATTCAAATAGCCCCTTGCAAGACCGCTTCCACCTATCACAAGTTCACCGGCCACTCCTACAGGAGTTAATTGGTTGTGCTTGTCCAGTATATAAAGGTATACATTCTGTAAAGCTTTCCCTATAGGTACTGTTATAAGTTCTTCTGCTATTTTCTTTGTTATACTGTAACCCGCTGCATATATCGTGGACTCTGTAGGCCCATAGATATTTTCCAGAGATGTGTTCTCTGAGACATCGAAAAGCTCATGGACAAGCTTTTTGGGCAGCGCTTCTCCAGCAGCAAAAATATACCTGAGAGTTGATGGCAGTTTTATACCATTATCTTTTAAAGTATGCACCATTATATTCAGCATTGATGGTACAAAGTTTACATGGGTTATCTTATGCTTGTTTATTACCTCTACTAACTCCATAGCTTCCTTTTCCACACCTTGGCGTGATATTACAAGCTTTCCTCCGTTGAGGAACCAGCCAAATATCTCAGCTACGGATACGTCAAAGGTATAAGTTGTTTTAAATAGAAAAGCGTCTTCCGCTTTAAGCGGATACATGGCCTGGAGGGCTGTAATTATGTTTACAACGCTAGTATGCTCAATCATTCCACCTTTGGGCTTCCCTGTCGAACCTGATGTATAAATGACGTACGCAAGGTCCGAGGGTTTGTTTACATTTTCAAGCTTTGAGTTCTCTTCATTTAAATATTCTTCCTCCAGATATATAATATCCGCATCAATCTGCTTATTTTCCATAAAGGTCCTGGAGGTCAAAAGGATCTGGGAACCACTATCGTCCAACAAATACTTTATCCTTGTATCAGGATAATTAGGATCTATCGGCAGATACGCCCCTCCAGCTTTCAATATGGCAAATATCCCCACAATCATCTCAAATGAACGTTCGGCCATAATTCCTACAATACGGTCAGGCTTTACCCCTTTGTTCCTCAATACTCTGGCCAAATGATTTGCCTTTCCGTTCAATTCCCTGTAAGTCAAGTGCTTGTCTTCATATACCACAGCTATGTTGTCAGGTGTCCTTTCCACCTGCTCAGCAAACAGCTCATGTATGGTTTTGTCCTGCGGATAGTCTTTCTTAGTATTATTAAAGTCTATCAGCAACTGCTTTCTTTCTTCATGACTTAATATAATAAGCTTGTCAACTGACCCTTTGGGGTTATGGATAAACATATTTAAAATATTAATAAAATAGTCTATACACTCTTCTGCCTGTTTTCTTTCCAATACTTTGTCCGAGTAGATCAAGCTTATATTAAGATCATCGAATGTATTACTTACTGTAAAGTCAAGACTTGTATTGGTTGCTTCATATTCATCAACTGAAATTCTATCTTTAACATCACCGATTTCTTTGTTTATTATCTCGTTATATATATGAAAATCCACATAATTGAATATGGTATCAAATAAAGGATTTTCCTCTTTGTTTTCTTTTCCGCCCAGGATATTTATGATCTCAAATAAAGGCAGTCTTCCATAAAGCTTTAAGCTTATTAATTTCTTTTCTGCAACTTTTATCAATTCCTCCCATATATCGATTTTATCAAAACACATTTTGACGGGAACCGTATTTAAGAAGCACCCCAGCATCTTATCTCCATCTTCGCATACAGGTCTGTTATTTTCTACCAAACCTACGACAAAGTCATCCTCGTATGAAAGCATATTGAGCATATAAGTGTATGCAGCAAAGCAAAGTGTCTTTAAGCTTACATCATATCTTCTGGCAGTACTTCTTAAATCACCTAAAAATTCCTGACTTAAATGGCGTGTTACATGGTCTACTTTATAAGATTTTTTTGTTTTTCCATGAATATTTGCAGGCATATTCAACCTTTTATATTCACTTAATTCCTCTCTCCAATAATTAATTACTTCCTGGTTGTCCTTAATTGTCATTTGGTCTGCTATATAATCTTTATAGCTGCATTTAAGCCGTGTTGGTATATAATCTTTTTCTTGCTTAAGCTTAGAGTATAGGTTTGAAACTTCCGTAATCAATGAAGCAACACTCCAGCCATCCAGGATAGCATGGTGGAATATCAAAACCAGACAAATATGGTTTGCGTCAAGTTTGAATATTCTTATCCTCCAAAGGGGCTTTGATATATCAAACGGATTCGCTCTGTCATTTTCCAAATATTTGTTTATATACTCAACCTGCCCTGTCCTGCTAAAATTCATGATATCTATCTGCTCAATATCAAGACTACTGCCCTTGTAAACAATTTGCACAGGAGTTTCAAAATCCTCTAAATTAAAAACCGTCCTTAAAATATCATGTTTTGACGTCATTAGAAGCATCGCTTCTTTAAATGCTGGGAAATCAAAGTCTTTGTCATTCAGATGAAATGCAAATTGGTCATGATAAACTGCATTTTCATAGTCTTTTTTGGAATGATAAATCATACCCAGCTCTATGTGACTCATCGGATATATATCTTCCATGTCCGAAGGTAACTTTTCTGAGAGAGTTTCATTCATCAATATTCGCTGTTTAAATAACTCCAGTTCTTCCCTTGCTTTACCCATCTTACTGTTAAAATCTTCCGTATCTTTTACTTTTAAGAATGCAGACAATCTCTCAATATCAGGATTCATGTATATATCCCTGATTTGGATGTTTATATCCAACTTTTTGCATATTGTGCTGACTAATGATATTGCACGTATAGAATCTCCGCCTATTTTAAAGAAGTTGTCCCTTATTCCTACCTGTTTTGCTCCAAGCACTTCCTGCCATATTTCAACCAGTTTCTCTTCCACTTCATTCCGCGGCGCTACATATTCTGTTCCCGTACTCATACTTCCGTCAGGCTCGGGCAATGCTTTCCTGTCTATTTTTCCATTAGGGGTCAATGGCAGCTTTTCCATCTGCATAAAGTAAGAAGGGATCATGTAGTCCGGGAGCTCTTTTGACAAGTGTTCCCTCATCCCCTGTACGGTTATTTCTTGATCCGGTACGACGTACGCACAAAGATACTTATTTCCGTCAGCTCCTTCTTTGTCCAATACCACCGCTTCTTTTATTGTTTCATGCTTTAATAACCGGTTCTCTATTTCACCCAGTTCTATCCTGTAGCCTCTTATCTTTACCTGATGGTCGATCCTGCCCAGATATTCTAGGTTGCCGTCAGG
>NZ_JBCNHI010000045.1:0-16092 GCF_050482105.1 Paenibacillus jamilae
GTAGGACGTTGCCAAGCAACGAGTAAAGAACCATGATCTTATTGAGATTATGGTTCTTTTTTGCATATGGGTGAAAATACTTAAAATCTTGCTTCTCTGCTGTTTACTCAAAGTGAGATACGCGTTTGTAAATAGAGAATACTTTTAAAAATCATTCAATTATAATGATTGTCCTCCGTAGGAGTACAGTTGTTTGTACAGGGAAATACTACGGGTTAGGGCTGTTGATGAAGGCTTGACACCCCTATACCGCTTTGCTAAGATTGCAATAATATATTTTCAGAGAGCCTTGATTTGTCCATGTCGGACAGACAACAAGACCAATACAGACTAAACATTTTGAAGGAGGATCATCTTGGTGTGGGAAGATAAATTCGGTAAGGAAGGCCTTACCTTTGACGATGTTTTGCTGGTACCTCGTAAGTCGGTGGTACTGCCCAAAGAAGTAAGCGTAGCGACTCGTTTGAGTGATAGCGTGAAGCTGAATATTCCTTTGATGAGTGCTGGAATGGATACTGTTACTGAGGCAGTGTTGGCAATTGCGATGGCTCGTGAGGGCGGTATCGGTGTTATTCATAAAAATATGTCGATTGAGCAGCAAGCGGTAGAGGTAGATCGGGTTAAGCGCTCAGAGAGCGGTGTTATCACCAACCCATTCTCATTAACTCCGGATCATTTGGTGTCTGATGCTGAGGCAGTTATGGGTAAATACCGTATTTCCGGTGTGCCGGTTGTAAACGAAGAGAACAAACTGGTGGGTATTATTACTAACCGTGATCTTCGCTTTATTCACGATTTTAATCTTAAAATTAGTGAAGTTATGACGAAGGAAGATCTGGTAACTGCACCAGTAGGCACGACTTTACAGGAAGCGGAAGTCATTTTGCAAAAGCATAAGATTGAAAAGCTTCCTCTGGTTGATGAAGGTAACTACCTCAAAGGTCTGATTACCATCAAAGATATTGAGAAGGCTATTCAGTTTCCGAACGCAGCGAAGGATGCACAAGGGCGTCTTCTGGTCGGTGCGGCTGTCGGCATTTCCAAGGATACGTTTGAACGGACTGAAGCACTTGTAAAAGCTGGCGTGGACTTGATTGTCGTGGATTCAGCTCACGGTCATCATATCAATATTATTGAAGCAGTCCGCGAGTTGCGTAAAACTTATCCTGATCTGACGATTGTAGCAGGTAATGTAGCAACGGGTGACGGAACGCGTGAATTGATTGAAGCAGGGGCATCGGTCGTTAAGGTCGGTATTGGTCCAGGCTCTATCTGTACAACACGCGTAATTGCAGGGATTGGTGTTCCGCAAATTACAGCTATTTACGACTGTGCAACAGTAGCACGTGAATATAATATTCCGATTATTGCAGATGGCGGTATTAAATACTCCGGTGAAATTACAAAGGCCATTGCGGCAGGGGCCTCTGCGGTAATGCTGGGAAGTCTTTTTGCAGGCACGGAAGAAAGCCCAGGCGAATCGGAAATTTATCAAGGACGTCGCTTCAAAGTATATCGTGGTATGGGCTCTATGGCTGCGATGAAGCAAGGTAGTAAAGATCGTTATTTCCAAGATGACGACAAGAAATTGGTACCAGAAGGCATTGAAGGACGCGTTGCTTATAAAGGACCACTCTCCGACACTGTTCACCAGCTGTTGGGCGGTCTTCGTTCCGGTATGGGGTATTGCGGTACCGCTAATATTGAGGAGCTTCGTAACGATACAAGCTTTATCCGTATTACAGGTGCAGGTCTGCGTGAGAGCCATCCGCATGATGTGCAAATAACAAAAGAAGCACCAAACTACTCGCTATAAAATTCAGCTGTATTTGATTTGACGACAGGCAGAGCGCATTTCGCTCTGCTTGTCTTTTTTTAGAGATACCCCTGTGATAGAATAGACAAGTGTCCGCCTTCTCACGGAGGTACGGATAGATTAGGACGCGAAGGTATTTTGGACGGTTCTTACTAGTTAAGAAGATTCGAGCACAGAATGCTCATGCCAGGCTATATCATAGCAAACGAAATGACATTGAATGACATAACACTAAAACTAAAACATTAATTCTTTGGCCAAGTAAAGGCTGTAACCACCGTCTCGTTATACATAGCGAATCGGGTTGAGGTATGAGAGGAGTTTGTATTCATTTGAAAGCGAACAATTTGAGGCAAAATAATAAACGCAGCATGATTAAAAAGAGTGTGACTGCAGTCATGGTGCTTAATATGATGTATATGTCGGCTTTGCCTGTTGTAGGCAATTTCGATCCAAGCGTGGCTACTTTTGCTGCTGAAGCGGCAACAGAGGCAAAGACTATTACAGGCACAGGTTCTATTAACCCCCCTAGTCTGGCACTTCGTTCCGCCATTTTGATTGAGCCTTCCACTGGGCAGGTTTTGCTCTCTATGAATCCAGATGAGCCGCTCCCGCCAGCCAGTATGACCAAGATGATGACAGAATACATCGTAGCGGAGCAGGTTAAGCAAGGCAAACTTAAGTGGACGGATAAGGTTACGGTTAACGAGAATGCTGCCAAGAGTATCGGATCACGTATTTTTTTGGCTCAGGGGGATCAACATACGGTAGAAGAGCTTTATATTGCTATGGCAGTAGGTTCCGCCAATGATGCAACGGTAGCTCTTGCTGAACGTGTAGCTGGAACCGAGCAGGACTTTGTAAAGCTAATGAATGAAACAGCTCAGAAAATGGGCATGAAAAATACGTATTTCATCAACTCGACTGGTTTGGACCGTAAGGATATGCCTACAGGGTTTCAACCGGACACGGACCGGGAAACTGTGATGACAGCGAGAGACGCAGCTACTTTGGCTAGTTACATCATTAAGGATCATCCGGATTATACACGGTTTACCACAATTCAATCGTACAAATTCCGGCCAACGGACAAAGCACCGATTATTAATTATAACTGGATGCTAGAAGCGAACAAAAATATTACTAACTTTAGAAAATTTGCTTATCCTGGCTTGGACGGAATGAAAACGGGTCATACCAGCAATGCTGGGAATTGTTTTACAGGTACGGCTGAACGTAATGGAATGCGTCTCATTAGTGTAGTTATGGGCGCAGATTCAGAGCCTCATCGTTTTACAGAGACAGCTAAAGTGCTGAACTATGGCTTTGATAATTTTGAAGTGAAGCAGGTTGTTGCTCCAAAGACGGTAGTTAAGGGCGTTGAGAATGTACCTGTGACCAAAGGTAAGGAAACAGAAGTGCCGATCGTCACAAAAGATGCGGTAAGCTTTATCGTACCTAAGGGTGCGAGCAATCCTAAGGTAACCTTTACAACGAACATTACCCCAGCCAGCTCTCTCGTGGCACCTTTGAAGCAAGGAGCAAAAGTCGGAACGATTACGTACACATACAAAACGGATGGCGTGGACAAAGGCCAGACGAAAACTGTCGATTTGGTAACTACCACGGCAGTAGAAGAGGGCGGCTGGTTCCGAATGCTTTTCCGAGCAATTGGTGGTTTCTTCGGTGATTTGTTCCAGGGAATTAAGAACCTCTTCTAAAAATGAGACGCTAATCGACCTAACGTGTTATGCATCACTTATTTTGCAGCTTGAAATGATTGTGTATTTGGCGTTCGTACGGTAAAATCTTAAGTTAGAATCTAAACGTAACCCTTACAGGAGGCAACGACATGGAAACGGGAACTTCGCGTGTAAAAAGAGGTATGGCAGAGATGCAAAAAGGCGGCGTAATCATGGATGTCATGAACGCTGAACAGGCTAAAATTGCAGAGGCAGCTGGCGCTACAGCCGTAATGGCTCTTGAACGAGTGCCTTCGGATATCCGTGCAGCAGGTGGGGTTGCTCGTATGGCTGACCCTACGATTGTGGAAGAAGTTATGAAGGTTGTTTCTATCCCAGTTATGGCTAAGGCTCGTATCGGTCACTATGTCGAGGCTAAGGTACTAGAATCTCTTGGTGTTGACTACCTTGATGAGAGTGAAGTTTTGACCCCTGCGGATGAAGTTTTCCATATTGATAAACGGGAGTTCACCGTTCCATTTGTTTGTGGAGCCAAGGATCTGGGAGAAGCATTGCGTCGTATCGGTGAAGGCGCATCTATGATCCGGACAAAGGGCGAGCCGGGAACTGGAAATATTGTTGAGGCTGTTCGTCATATGCGCTTTATCAATGGCCAAATTCGTAAGGTGCAAAACCTGTCGAAGGACGAGCTGTATGCAGAAGCGAAAAACCTCGGAGTTGCTTATGAGCTACTGTTGGAAGTGCATGAGCTTGGTAAGTTGCCAGTGGTTAACTTTGCAGCAGGCGGTGTAGCAACACCTGCAGATGCTGCGTTGATGATGCATTTAGGCGCTGATGGTGTCTTTGTAGGTTCCGGTATTTTCAAATCGGATAGTCCTGAGAAATTTGCGCGGGCAATTGTGGAAGCAACCACTCATTATACGGATTACAAGCTGATTGCAGAAGTGTCCAAGAATTTGGGGACTCCTATGAAAGGTATTGAAATTTCCAAACTGGCATCGCATGAGCGCATGCAGGATCGTGGTTGGTAAGAAAGAAGGGACCGGCATGAAAATAGGAGTATTATCGCTGCAAGGCGCTGTAGCTGAGCATATACGAAGCGTTGAACGTGCGGGTGCTGAAGGTATAGCAGTGAAGAAGATCGAACAGCTCGATGAGCTGTCCGGTCTTATCATTCCTGGTGGTGAGAGCACCACTATCGGTAAGCTGATGCGCAAGTATGATTTTATAGACGCTATACGTCAATTTTCCAATCAAGGCAAGCCTGTATTTGGCACTTGTGCGGGATTAATTGTTCTGGCCAAAACGATTCAAGGACAGGAAGAAGCACATTTGGGACTCATGGATATTACCGTATCGCGTAATGCTTTTGGTCGCCAACGAGAAAGCTTTGAAACTGACTTGAACATTAAAGGGATTGAGGCACCAGTCCGTGCAGTGTTTATACGTGCGCCATTAATACAATCTGTTGGGGTGGGGGTAGATGTGCTGTCTGAGTATAACGGCGAGATTGTGGCAGCCCGCCAGGGGCATTTGCTGGCTTCATCCTTCCATCCGGAATTAACAGACGATTACCGGTTGCATCAGTATTTTGTGGATATGGTCCGCGAATAGCGGAAAGTCAGGTTTGTAGTGTAGGAGGGATCACCTGTGTTAGATATAAAGATTTTGCGTAATGAGCTTGGTCGGGTTGAGAAAGCTTTACAGAACAGAGGTAAATCGCTGGATCTGATTAATGGTTTTACTGATCTGGATGTCAGCCGTCGTGAGTTGCTTCAGGAAAGTGAAGGACTCAAAAATCGTCGGAATGTCGTATCTGGTGAAGTAGCCAAGTTGAAGAAGAACAAGGAAAATGCGGATGATCTTATTGCTGAAATGCGCCAGGTCTCCGATCGTATTAAAGAATTGGATGAGCAAGTGCGCGAACTGGAAGTTCAGATTGACGAACTGGTGATGTCCATTCCTAATATTCCCAATGAAACTGTGCCTGTAGGCGCTTCAGAAGAGGATAATGTGGAAATTCGTCGCTGGTCGGAGCCGCGCGAGTTTTCTTTTACACCCAAAGCCCATTGGGAGTTGGCTCAGGATTTAGATATTCTTGATTTTGAGGCCGCGGCTAAGGTGACGGGCTCCCGTTTTACGTTTTACAAGGGATTAGGAGCGCGATTGGAACGTGCGCTGATTAACTTTATGATGGATCTGCACAGCAGTGAGCATGGTTATGAAGAAATGCTACCTCCATACATTGTAAATCGGGACAGTCTGTACGGAACAGGTCAGCTTCCAAAGTTTGAAGAAGATTTGTTTAAATTGCGTGATACTGAGTATTATCTCATTCCTACGGCCGAAGTTCCGGTAACGAACTACCACCGTGAAGAGATTATGAATGCAGAGCAGCTTCCGAAATACTATGTGGCATACAGCTCTTGTTTTCGCTCGGAGGCAGGATCAGCAGGACGTGATACACGTGGCTTGATTCGTCAGCATCAATTCAATAAGGTTGAGATGCTCAAGCTGGTTCACCCGGATACCTCTTATGAAGAGTTAGAGAAAATGACGAATAACGCTGAGCGTGTTTTGCAGCTGCTTGGACTTCCATATCGGGTACTGGCACTTTGCACAGGGGATATGGGTTTTACGTCTGCCAAAACCTACGATCTGGAAGTATGGCTGCCTGAGAGTGGCATGTACCGTGAGATCTCTTCTTGTTCAAACACAGAAGACTTCCAGGCACGTCGTGCAAACATCCGTTTTCGTCCAGATGCGAAGGCAAAGCCTGAATTTGTCCATACGCTGAACGGTTCAGGATTGGCTGTAGGGCGGACTGTTGCTGCTATTTTGGAGAACTATCAGCAAGAGGACGGAAGTATTGTGATTCCCGAAGTGCTGCGTTCATACATGCGAGGTATTGAGGTTATAACTCCTAAACAGTAAGCCTTGTGTTTTTAAAAATTCTGTGGTAAAATAATTTTGTTGCGCCTGAGTTGTTTGATTAGGAAAGCAGCTTTATCCATTTACCACCTGGAGAGGTACCGAAGCGGTCATAACGGGGCGGTCTTGAAAACCGTTAGGGTGCAAGCCCACATGGGTTCGAATCCCATCCTCTCCGCCATATTCTAAAATAAACCAAGTCATTCGAATACGAAAGCTGGTACATTAGATTTTATACACTAATGATCAGGATCGTAAAGAATGGCTTTTTTGTTGTATAAAAAGCCTGCTTTTTTCACACGTTATCAGATGTGGAGGTGCTGGCATGAATCGAGAAATGACAGTAGATCAGCAAAAGCTGGTAGAGGCCTGGCAGAAACAGCTGCCGATTCTTTTGAATTCAGGGGACAAATCACAGGTGCAGGCAGATGAAGCCGATAACCGGGCTATACGAATCCATATTGAAGTAGAAGGCCGGCAAATGTACTCCTTTGATTTTGCGTGTACGTATGTAGATTCCCGGGAAGTACAGGTTAGCTTAGTCGATGTAGAGCGTGACGGACGGACTGTGGATGAACGAACAGATATCATTCAGCAGTTGGTATCCGATTATACTCGGCATATTCATCAATGCGCCCAAACATTACAGTCATTGACGCACTCGTAGTCATGATGAAATGAGGAGGAAGGCTACATGACAAAAGCCAAAAATGGATTGGATAAAAACCTGTCCAACGTTGTCAATGATTTGGAGCAACGTCCCGTAAATAGTCATCAGGCACAGCAATTGCAGCAAGATCGTAATGATCGCCGTCATCAGGATTCACTGAATCACGATAAAACCGAAGATTTGAACCATCTATAGTCCTAGTTTAAATGGTAATAAACGGTTCCATTGATGTGCCAATAATTTAGATCGAGAATGGAGGATGCGTAAATGGGCAAACCTAGAGCTGTTCCTGTTCCCGAGGCACAGGATTCTGGTGGAAGTAACGAAAAGCGTGAGCGTAGTCATCAACCAGAACCCTTATCCGGTTCCAAGAAGGTGAAACAGCGGAATCACGTGGATCATCACAATAGACAAGGTTCATAAGCAGTCAGACTTTTCTCCTAAAAATTTTACAAAGTATAAGACGCCCTGGCTAGAGAGCCAGGGTGTCTTTGTGCTTATTGTAAGAAAATTTTCCAATAAGTGTTTCGTCGTTTGTGAATATGAGTTAAAATAGAGGGTGTGTATTTTTTTGTTAGCATAAAAAAAGGGGTTAATTATGAGAGGAGAGAATCTACACAATGAGTAAAAAGTTATCCGTCTTGGTCCTCACTATGGTGTTACTTATGACGGTGGCGCTGGTAGGTTGTAGTAAGAAGTTAGAACCGAAGGAAGCTGTTACAACCGGTACAGCAAATGCTATGAAGTTGAATTCCTATGAATCCAAAAGTCAATTTACTGTTAAGGAACTGACAATTACCTCCACTTCTGTTCCGGCTGAGCAAAGTGCAATGGTAACTAGCATGCTGAAAAATGCAGACATTACGCTGGATGGTGTATACCAAAAGGAGCCTTTCCAATCTGAAATGACGCTTGGCATTCACTTGAAGGGTGATCTTTCTACTAACTTTACGATCCCAATGGTAATGACTAAAGATAAATTGTACGTTAAGATTCCTAATATTCCCTTCTACCCGCTTCCACAGGATGTTGTAGGTAAATTCCTGCTTATTGATCCACAAGAGCTGGCTAAACAATCGGGACAAGAATTTAACCCGGCAACGATGGACCAAGAAAAATCGCAGAAATTTGCGAACGAAGTGATTGCTGCGATTATGAATGAGTATGATCAAGCTACTTATTTCTTTGATATTGATCCTAAAGACGCTAAATTGCCACAAGGCGTTGAAGCTAAACAAGTGGTTCAGTTTAAAATCACGAACGACAACGTGAAGCAAGCGACCAATACATTTATTACTAAGGCGCTTCCTAAGGTCCTTGATATTATGTCTAAAGACGAGTATGCTAGCATGCTTCAAGTGAAGAAGGAAGAACTGGCTGAAGCGAAAAAAGAACTGCAATCCAACACCAGCGATGTCAGCAAAAAGCTGGATGAGTTGAAGAACTATTTGACAGTGAAACAGTTTGACGTTAACACTGCCCTGAACAAGGATAACATTCCTGTGTATCAAGATCTGAATGCAAACGTGGAAGTGAATGATCCTTCTACAAAAGATAATGTGAAATTGTCTGTAACAGGCTACTCGCAATACAGCAAAATCAATGAAAAGGCAGCATTCAAAGTGGGTATTCCAACAGCTGATCAAGTTCTGACTATGGAACAACTACAACAAAAAATGCAAACTGTAGCTCCTTAAACAGGGGATGACATCATTACAAACATCATTTCTTCGAATGTGATGTAAGAAAACCGCTCGGCATAGGCCAAGCGGTTTTTTTGTCTATGACTCAGTTGTCCTCTGTGCAGTATTCGATTCGTTACACGTTATCCTCGGCTAGAATCGCGAACATCTGATGATCCTGCCATTCACCCTGAATCTGTACCAGCTTGCGAGCAATACCTTCCGGCTGAAAACCACACTTCTTTAATACACGTTGTGAACGATCATTATGCAGAAGGGTACCTGCTTGGAGACGATGTAGAGATAAGGCGCGGAAGGCATACTGTATGATCAATTTTAAGGCGGCTGTCATATGCCCTTTTCCCTGCTCTTGTTGATCCATCATATAGCCGACATCAGCGAATTGTCCAACTCCACGTACCAGATTGGAAATAGAGATATAACCTATCAGGTGTTCTTGTTTTAGGAGAAAGATACCAAACAAGTACCCTCGGTCTTCTTCTGCATGGCGCAATCTCTGACGGATGAAATCCTGTTGCTTCTCTAAAGTAAAAAATGAATCCTCATACAGCGGC
Organism: Paenibacillus jamilae; assembly: GCF_050482105.1. Taxonomy (GTDB): domain Bacteria; phylum Bacillota; class Bacilli; order Paenibacillales; family Paenibacillaceae; genus Paenibacillus; species Paenibacillus jamilae_B. The sequence goes on from NZ_JBCNHI010000045.1 coordinate 9,378, forward strand.
TCATAGGGCGCATGAGAGTCTCTATTTCGAAGCCTAAGGGCGAGAAGGGCTTCTCCATCCTCCAAGCTTAGAGGACGTAAAAAGATCCCTTGAGGCGTATTATACAAGCTCATAGGCATGAGTCGACCTCCTTCCATGAGGGATTAGCATTGAGATATAGCTTTCTCCTCAGAATGGGGATGGGGGAGGAGACGATTTGGCAGCCGCCCTTTTTTGTCGGAGCTGCCGAAAAAAGTTTGTTAGCATGGAGGCACATTCCTCCTGAAGTACACCGCTGGTTACTTCTGTGCAATGATTGAACCGAGGCTCCTGCAATAAATTCATTAGCGTGCCTGCGCAGCCCGCCTTGGGATCTGTAGTGCCGTATATTAAATGGGGGACGCGTGATTGTACAATCGCTCCAGCGCACATCGGGCACGGCTCCAGTGTCACATACAGCCTGCAATCCAGCAGGCGCCATGCTCCCAAATGCTCACTGGCTTGCCGGATGGCAACCATTTCTGCATGGGCAGTTGGGTCGGCGTCGGTCTCGCGTAAATTGTAGCCGCGACCGATGATTTGATTATCTTTTACAATGACAGCTCCGATAGGGACTTCACCCAACGCTTCTGCCTTGTATGCTTCCTGAATGGCTTCTTTCATCCAATAGGCGTGATCCATAGTGGCCACTGGGAAAATGCTCCTTTCAAACGCGGAATTATCCAACGAACAAATATTCCGTTGTTAACATGATGTGAATAAAATTGTGGATAACACCATACTTGTCCACATATTTATCCACAGTTTATAATAACATCTGTGTATTTGTGGACTATATGTGGATGATTATCTTATTACATTGTAGGTAAATGCTCGCCTATTGACAACATTGTTCACAAGGTGTGTATTTATGTATATCCGGTAAATGTAAATGCTGGTATCCCAGACGCTATTACGGTATCATTGAGTTAGCAATTGCCAGTAATCGCCAGCATACGGCAAGAGGTGAGAAATCAGTGTGTCGATAAAAATCAGAATAACGATCATTTTGTCGGGGTCGGTCCTATTTATCCTTTTGTTAAACATCGCACTCAATTACTACACGACCCACGAAAATCTAAGAAGTGACAGTGAAACCAAAATGGTTCTGACGGCTAAAATCATCGGAGGAGCTATCGAGCAAACCCGACATAGCTGGGAGGCCGTAGACAAACAGCTCGGATATAATCTGTGGCTTTCTGCTACGTTGGCTGCCAATCAGCTCGATCCCGACATCCGAAATATCCAGCAGGGACAGCTACAACAGATAGCTACACGCCATAAGGATATTAATATCTCTTTGATGATCCGAGATGGGCAGAGGTATAAGGTTGTCAAATCTTCGAATCCTAAAGAGCTAACGTCATCCGATCCATTGATGGGGTATTGGAAAAATGCAGTGGACCAATTATATGAGCATGGACAGGCGGCCATGGCGCATGGTCAGAATCTGGATCATTTTTGGACCAGCTCCTTTGATTACGCAGCTTCTGGCTCCTCGCATATTAATAAATGGGGATTTTATTATGATCAAAAACGTAACTACTTAATCCGAATATCCTTTCAGGATACTTCAGTCCAGGATTTTATACCTATCCTGAGCCCAGCTGAGATTTTGAAGCAGACTCAGCAAGTGGATTATCGCATTTTGGAGATAACAGGAATCAACCCTGCAACCTTTGGTGGCGCTACGATGGACAAGAACGGTAACGACCGCAAATACTATTACATGTACAACAAACCGATCCTATTCGGCACGTATCAACTAACAAGAGTGCCTGAGGATCGTTTGGCTGTGTCCAGGGCGATCCTTTCGGGAGAGAGTATCGTACAAGATTGCTACATTAAAGGTGAACGGGTGCTTGTCAGTTACATACCTTTTTATCCGGCTAACCGTGATGCCTATGTCATCCGTATTGTGATGAATTATGATACCATCGCTTCTGTCATATCCAAGCAATTGATCAGTTTGGTCGCCATTTCCATCGTTCTATTGGAGGTTGTGATCATTGGAAGCTATGTGCTTGCCAGCCTATTTGTCCGTCCGATTCAGTCAATTTTGGGGAAAGTAAACGAAATGGCTGACGGTCATTTTGATACACGACTACAAATTAAAGGCGGTCATGAGCTTGCACAGCTGGGTGAGCGCATCAATGCGATGGCTTACAACCTGGGGATGTATACGAGAAGACTTGAACAAATGTATGAAGAAAACCGTTCTGTAAAGGAGCATCTAGAATCGGTTATTAATCAGACAGCAGATGCGATTCATGTAACCGATCAGGAGGATCGTGTTGTTCGGGTCAACCATGCCTTCGAAGCTTTGTACGGATGGACCAAGAAAGAGTTGGTTGGCCGTAAGCTGGAGTATGTTCCTCCGCAACAACAGGAGGAGTATGAGCTTCAGAAGGAGAGTCTGCTTCAGGGAGAAAGCATCGTCTCAAGTGAGACCCTACGAATGCGTAAGGACGGAAGTACAGTAGAGATTAGTATGAGTACGTCACCTATTCTGGATGAACAGGGCGAAATCTTAGGCTTTATCTGTGTCTCGCGTGATATCACGGGGCGCAACCGGATGGAGGAGCTGCTACGTAGATCAGAAAAGCTGACAACTGTAGGGCAACTGGCGGCAGGCGTAGCGCATGAGATTCGTAATCCATTAACTACGCTGCGTGGCTTCCTCCAACTACAGCAGCAAAACCAAGTGCTGAATTTGAAACACAACGATATTATGATGTCTGAGCTCGATCGTATTAATTTGATCGTTAGCGAGTTTTTAATACTGGCGAAGCCGCAGGCAGTGCATTTTCAGAAAAAAGATGTTCGTTATATTGTGAGTGATGTTATTTCTCTGCTAGATAGCCAGGCGCATCTGTTGGGCATTGTATTTGACCTTCAGGTTACGGACGAGCCTGCCTTGGTCTATGCCGAAGAAAATCAGCTAAAACAGGTATTCATTAATTTACTTAAAAATAGCATGGAGGCTATGAGTAAAGGCGGCATCATCACAATTCATTTGTTCTTAGAAGGAGAAAGCGTTAAAATCTTCATACGGGACCAGGGAACAGGTATTCCCGCAGAAATGCTATCCAAGCTGGGAGAACCTTTTTTCACAAACAAAGAAACAGGTACAGGATTAGGCCTTATGGTCAGCCAGCGTATTATACAGAGCCATAAAGGCACACTGGATATTGAAAGCACAGAGGGAGAGGGAACAACGGCCCTTGTGCAGCTTCCGATTGCCAAGCCTGAGTAACGAGTGGGGTAGGAGGAAGTGTGTTCGTAGAAATGGAGGGTACACAGGTTGCGCATTAACAAGTTTATCAGCGAAACTGGCTTTTGCTCGCGCCGGGAGGCGGACAAGCTGGTAGAGAGCGGTCGCGTGACGATTAACGGCGAAGTGGCCGTGCTGGGCAGTCAAGCGGAGGAAGGCGATGATGTTCGTGTGAACGGCAAGCCACTGCGCGATAAGTCCAAACACGTCTATATTGCATTGAACAAGCCAGTGGGCATTACAAGCACGACAGAGAGCCACATTAGAGGCAATATTGTGGATTTTGTGGGGCACCCGCAGCGGATATTTCCGATTGGACGGCTGGATAAGGATTCGGAAGGTCTCATTTTACTGACCAATGATGGAGACATTGTGAATAAGATTTTACGGGCAGAAGGCAAGCATGAGAAAGAATATATCGTAACAGTGGATCGTCCGGTGACACCATCCTTTGTGCAGGGAATGTCCAGTGGTGTGAAGATACTCGGCCAGCGGACGTTGCCCTGTGAGGTGACGCGTGTATCTGAGCATGTATTTCGTATTGTCCTGACAGAAGGGAAAAATCGTCAGATCCGACGTATGTGCGCTGCCTTCGGTTATGAAGTTAAAAAACTACAGCGCCTGCGAATCATGAATATTCGACTGGGGTCCCTTCAGAAAGGCGCTTGGCGTGATCTAACAGAGGCTGAGAAGCTGGAACTAGGCCGGATGCTTGATTATACGCTCAGCTAAAGCCAGAGGCCTTCCTATAGCCTACAGCGCTTGACTCTCGTTGATGAGAGGGGTAGAGTACAGGAACCTAAACCAAAAGGCACCAGCTGCATAATAAATGCGGCGGTGCCTTTGTTCATATAACATATTCATGATCAACCTTCATTCGAGCTTGAGGTAGGACTAATAACTTGTGTACCGTTCTGGTATTTGCGAAGAACGGAAATTTCGACACGACGGTTTTTGGAGCGTCCTTCGCCAGTTTGATTGCTTGCTAATGGTCGATACTCGCCATATCCGATGGATACAAACTTGGTAGGATCGAGCTGCGGATTGAGCAACAAAATACGCAAGAAATTAAGTGAGCGTTTGGCACTCAAATCAAAGTTGGACGGGAACTGACTATTGGAAATAGGTACATTGTCTGTATGACCAGATACGATAACATCATAACCAGGGAACTGCTGTAGCATGCTGGAAATGGACTTGGCCAGCTTTCTGGCTTCTGGCTTTACTTCAGCCTGTCCGGATGAAAACAGTGCATTATCACTAATGGTGATCATCAGCTGGGATTGGTTCAGCTTGGTGTTCAGCAGAGTGGACAGGCCGTTATTTTGAATGTATTGATCCATTTGTTTTTTAAGCTTCTTTAAATCCTCTTCTTCCCGCTGGGCGAGTTGCTTTTGCAGGTCAGAGGTAGAAGTAGCTTTCGATTTTAGAGGTTGTGATACCTCTTCTTTATTTTTGCCCATATCCATGGATTGTGACGACGGATTCGCGGCCGAGTGATCCAGCACGCCAGTACCGCCACTAAAAGCTGAACTCAAGGATTGAGCCATAGTTTCAAATTTTTTGGCATCGAGCGAGCTCATACCGAATAAGACAATGAAAAGAGCCAACAGAAGGGTCATTAAGTCGGAATATGGCAACAGCCAGCTTTCGTCAGCATGCTCTTCATGCGGTTCATGTCTCTTTTTACTCACTGGAATCGCCATCCTTCTGGGTCATCGAAGCCCGTTCGGTTGGAGTTAGGAAGATTGCTAGCTTCTGGCTGATGGCAATCGTCGAGATACCGGATTGAATCGAAAGCAGACCTTCGACCATCATTAACTTAAGCTCTACTTCTTTTTTGGATAGCCGTTTCAGCTTATTGGACATTGGATGCCATAGAACATAACCTGTAAAAATACCGAGCAACGTTGCAATAAAGGCAGCTGCAATGGCATGGGACAGTTTTTCCATGTCACTAAGGTCGGCTAGAGCGGCGATCAGACCTACAACCGCACCGAGTACCCCGAGTGTTGGAGCGTACATACCGGCCTGGGAGAAAATTAGTGCACCAGCGCGGTGTCTATCTTCGGTAGCGTTGATGTCTTCCATCAGAACATCGCGTACGAACTCCTGATCATTACCATCGATGATCATACGCATACCCCCGCGCATAAAAGGATCGTCGATCTCTTCGACCTTGGATTCCAGCGCGAGCAGACCTTCACGACGGGTAATGGATGCCCATTCGGTGAATGTACCGATAAGCTCCTTGCGATCCAGCAATTTCTGCTGGGTGAAAATAATTTTAAACAGCTTTGGTACCCGTTTCATGTCATCCATCGGAAACGCCATGAATATACTTGCTGCTGTTCCGACAAAAATAATCATGTAAGCAGCGGGATTATTGACCAGATTGACGACTGGCGCGCCTTTCAGGATCATCCCGACGACCAGTGACAACAGCCCGAGCACAAGTCCAATAATGGTTGTAATTTGCATGATACACCTCATCCATGAGAATAGATTTTGAATCCTTTCATGCCGCATGGGTCGTCCTTGCCCCAAGCGCGTCATTATGAGACGGATTATAGTATTTATCGACAAAACTCTCTTTTTTGTTAAGGGCGAATTTCCGGTATAATAAAGTGAATATGTATTGAATCGCTGAACCATTGGAGGAAATAGCATGGGAGTAAAGCATGGGCGCGAGTATGAACAAATTTTGAACGATTTTACAGAGGCTGTAGGACGCATTCCAGACAGTTATGAATTTTTTGAAATGGAAGTAGAAGATTGGGACAGGCTGGACCCAGCAGGGCGCCAGGAAGTCAATGAAGCTTTGGCAGAAGACCTATTCTATGCACTGGGTACGGAGCCCGTAATCACTGTAGGCAGTGGTGTTGTGATTTATGAGCCGGAGCAGCACCGGATCTATGTACTTATCGGGGATGAGGAGCTGACGTCGGTCCCTTTGATCTAAAGGCCGTCTTATGGATTTATCAACGGGGCCGTGGTAACATGTACACCAATATATCGTAGTTTTAGCTGCTTTAAGCGGCTGAAAGGCTTCCGTATAAACGGGGAGGAGTTCGTAACATGCCTTTTACACAAGAAGAGATTGAAGCACACCTGGAGAAACTGGAGGGCTGGGAACTGGAGGAAGGACGTTGGATCGTTCGTAAATACAATTTTTCCAGTTTTATGAAAGGGATTGCATTCGTGGATGAAGTTGCTGCTATATCTGAGGCATTTAATCATCATCCATTTATTACGATTGATTACAAGACCGTGACTCTGCGTTTGACCTCTTGGGACGATGGCGGTATTATGGCCGTGGATATTAAGGAAGCCCAACAATATAATGAAGCTTTTGAAAAAATGCGTAGTAGTCATTGAGTTTGTAATGATCTGTCGTATAGGCTAAGAGCGCCTTCGCTATAC
>NZ_JBCNHI010000046.1:0-271 GCF_050482105.1 Paenibacillus jamilae
TCCTGTTCGGGGAGCCATATTTTGAATGCTTATGAATTTTATATATAAGGTGGCGGCATAGCTCAGCTGGCTAGAGCGTACGGTTCATACCCGTGAGGTCGGGGGTTCGATCCCCTCTGCCGCTACTCGGAGAGATACCCAAGTGGCTATAAGGGGACCCTCTGCTAAGGGGTTAGACTGCGTAAGTGGTGCGAGGGTTCGAATCCCTCTCTCTCCGCCATAAATTTATTAACACAGAAATCATTTTGCAAGGCCCGTTGGTCAAGGGGTT
>NZ_JBCNHI010000047.1:0-375 GCF_050482105.1 Paenibacillus jamilae
TTCGATCCCCTCAGCCTCCACCATATTATATATCGCGGGGTGGAGCAGTTCGGTAGCTCGTCGGGCTCATAACCCGAAGGTCGTAGGTTCAAATCCTGCCCCCGCAATTAATTTCCTGTTGGAAATGCCTCTGGAACTGTGGTGTAGAGGCCTAACATGCCTGCCTGTCACGCAGGAGATCGCGGGTTCGAATCCCGTCAGTTCCGCCATTTTAACTGCATATAATACTAACTATATGCTATAGTTATAAAATAAAATATGGCTCGGTAGCTCAGTCGGTAGAGCAGAGGACTGAAAATCCTCGTGTCGGCGGTTCGATTCCGTCCCGAGCCACCTTTCAAGTGGGAATTGGCAATGTGCCGGTGTAGCTCAATT
>NZ_JBCNHI010000048.1:0-6569 GCF_050482105.1 Paenibacillus jamilae
TTTGAATTGAATGGGCGCTTTGATGTGGTTACTTTCGGTAAGAGCTTGGATCTGCTCGTACAGCGTCATGAAGCATTGCGGACGAACTTTATCAGTTCATGGAAGGACGAGCCTGTACAGGTCGTTTTCCGCAATCGTAGCGGAGAGTTGTATTATGAAGACCTGCGTGGACTAGAAAAAGAGGAACAAAAAGCGCGTGTGGAAGCTTTTGTCATCGAAGATAAAGCGAAAGGATTCCATCTTGCAGAGGATGCACTCATTCGTGTTTCCATTTTGCAAACCGGGGATGAAACGTACCACTTTGTTTGGAGCTTCCATCACATTTTGATGGATGGCTGGTGCTTATCCTTTATGACACAGGAGGTATTCGGCAGCTATCTGGCACTGCGTGCGGGTCATGAGCCAGCGCTGGAGCCAGTCACGCCGTTCAGCCGATTTATTGAATGGCTGGAGCGTCAGGACCGTGAGGCGGCTCTGCAATACTGGAGTGGGTATCTGGCGGACTATGAGCAGCAAATTACGCTTCCGCAGCAAAAAGCACAGTCGAATTCGATGCAAGCTGGGCAGTATGTTGCTGAAGATTTGGAATGTGACTTCCAGCCGGAGCTGGTTGCTCAGATCGAACGGGTGGCAAAACAAAACCAGGTGACGATCAACACACTGATTCAGACCGTATGGGGCGTTTTGTTGCAAAAATATAACAACAGCACGGATGTCGTGTTCGGCAGCGTTGTGTCCGGTCGTCCAGGAGATATTCCAGGTGTAGAGCACATGATTGGGCTATTTATTAATACAATTCCAGTGCGTGTGCAGTCTGAACAAGGTGAAACCTTTGTCGAACTGATGAAACGAACACAGGAGCAGGCGCTGGCCTCCAATGCCTACGATGCGTTCCCGCTGTATGAAATTCAAGCACTGACCGAGCAAAAGCAGGATTTAATCAATCATATTATGATATTTGAAAATTATCCGGTGGGGCAGCAGGTAGAGCAGTTAGGCAGCGATGGACAGGATAAATTTACAATTTCGAACGTGGTAGCTACAGAGGAAACCAACTACGATCTGAACGTAGCTGTTATGCCAGGAGAAGGCATTAAAATTCGTTTTATGTATAATGCGCTCTGCTTTGATCAAGCAGGCATTGAGCGTCTGCATGGGCATTTGGCGCGTCTGCTGGAGCAAATTTCGTTCAACCCGCATGTTCGTGTTGAAGAGCTGGAATTGGTCACAGCGGTGGAAAAGCAGCAGATTACAGGAGCGTTTAATGCGACCGCTTCTGCATATCCAAGCCATCAGACGATCCAAAGGCTGTTTGAGGAGCAGGTTGAACGCACGCCGGATCATATGGCCGTCGTTTGGGGGCATCATTCTTTAACCTATCGTGAACTGAACGAGCGAGCCAACCGTCTCGCACGCACCTTGCGCACAGAAGGAGTAGAAGCGGATCAGCCGGTAGGCATTCTGGTGCAGCGTTCGCTGGACATGATCGTAGGCATCTATGCGATCTTGAAGGCAGGCGGAGCCTATGTGCCGATTGATCCAGAATATCCGGCCGATCGCATCCGCTTTATGCTGGAGGACTCAGGAGCGAAGCTGTTACTGACGCAATCGCATCTTGCGGAGCAAGCATCGCTGAGTTTTGACGGTCAGGTGCTGGTGCTGGATCGTCAGGGGCAGGATGGCAAGGACATCTACCACGAAGATAGCTCCAATCTGGAGCCGCTGTCGGGACCGCATCATGTTGCGTATGTCATCTACACGTCCGGTTCCACTGGAAAACCGAAGGGCGTAATGGTAGAGCACCATTCCGTGCTAAACCGGATTTTGTGGATGCACGATCGCTACGGCTTGAGTGCGGAGGATATGATTTTGCAAAAAACCACCTTCACCTTCGATGTGTCAGTGTGGGAGCTGTTCTGGTGGTCGATGGTCGGCTCCAAGGTGAGCCTGCTGTCGGTCGGCGGGGAAAAGAATCCGGAAGACATCGTGGACACAATTGCCCGTGATGGCGTGACCACGATGCACTTTGTACCCGCCATGCTGCATGCATTCCTGGAGTATGTGGAGCAGCAGCCACGGGAAGTGATACAAGCGAAGCTCGGCACGCTACGCCATGTTTTTGCCAGTGGTGAAGCCTTGCCACCACAGCACGTGGCTCGGTTCCAGCGGCTTGTATCGAGCCTGGCCGGCGCGAAGCTGGTTAACCTGTATGGCCCAACCGAAGCAACGGTCGACGTATCGTACTTCGATTGCGAGCCAGATGAGGAATATGCAGTGATTCCGATCGGGAAACCGATTCAAAATATCCGTCTGTACATCGTGAAGGAAGGCACGGAGCAATTGCAGCCGATTGGCGTTGCAGGGGAACTATGCATTGGCGGTGTCGGCGTAGCCCGCGGCTACCTGAACCGGCCGGAGCTGACGGCCGAGAAATTTGTGAAAGATCCGTTTGCTAATGGAGAAGCCGGGTATGAGCGGATGTACCGGACCGGCGATTTGGCGAGATGGATGGCGGACGGCAACATTGAATATTTGGGCCGGATCGACCATCAGGTGAAAATCCGGGGGTACCGGATTGAGCTGGGCGAGGTCGAAACGCAGCTGCTCCAAGTGGAATCAGTACGAGAAGCTGTCGTTATGGCTCGTGCGGATGAAGCGGGCCAAAAGCAAATGATTGCCTACTATGTTGCGGGGCAAGAGCTAGGAGCCAGCGAACTGAGAAGTGAACTGGGCCGGGAGCTGCCAAGTTACATGGTACCGTCCTACTTTGTACAGCTGGAGCAAATGCCGCTGAGTCCGAACGGCAAAATCGACCGCAAAGCTCTGCCAGCACCAGAAGGCAATCTGCAAAGTGGAGCGGAGTATGTAGAGCCGCGTACTGGACCGGAACGGGCACTCGTAGCAATCTGGCAATCCGTCCTGAACGTGCAAACGGTCGGTATTTTGGACAACTTCTTTGATTTGGGCGGCGACTCCATCAAGGCGATTCAATTCTCTTCCCGACTGCTTCAGGCCGGGTACAAAATGGATATGAAGGACTTGTTCAAATATCCAAGTGTGAAGGAACTGGCTCCGCATCTTCGGTTAGCGGATAAGCAAACGACCGAGCAAGGCGAGGTTACGGGGAAAGTGGCGCTAACGCCGATTCAATATTGGCTTGTAGAACAGGGGCAAGTGGACGAGTATCCATTTAATCAGGCGGTTATGCTGCACCTGGAGCAGGGCTTTAACGAAACCGCTCTACGTCAGGCGTTCATGAAGCTGACCGAGCACCATGATGCACTACGGATGGTGTTCAGCGAGACAGAGCAAGGCTTTGAAGCGTGGAATCGTGGAGTACATGAGGGCGAACTGTATCATCTGGATGTATTGAACTTTAGAGATATAACTGATGAAGCCTTGCTTAGTGCGACGATTGAGGCGAAAGCCAGCGAAATTCAAAGCAGTATGTATGTGCATGAAGGCCCGCTATTTAAAGCTGGTTTATTCCACTGTGCAGATGGGGATCATTTGCTCATAGCAATCCACCATTTGGTGGTGGACGGGGTATCGTGGCGCATTTTGTTGGAGGATATAGCCACAGTTTATGAGCAAGCCGTCCGTCAAGAAGGGCTTCAGCTACCGGATAAAACGGACTCGTTCCGTTCCTGGTCCCAAAGACTTTACACCTATGCGAATAGTGCAGCACTGGAAGGCGAACGCGCCTACTGGGAACATCTGAACGCATCCGCCTTGGCTGACCAGGTACGCTTGCCTGAGGATCAAGCACAGAACGGCAAATTTACCTTGGCTGACACGGGGAAAGTGGTCGTCGAGCTTTCGGAAGAAGAGACGGAGCGGCTATTGAAGCAAGCGCACCACGCATATAATACGGATGTTAATGATCTGTTCCTGACAGCTTTGGGCATGATGCTGTACACATGGACTGGTCATGAACGTAGCCTGATCAACTTGGAGGGATATGGACGTGAGAACATTTTACAAGACACGGACCTTTCTCGTACGGTAGGCTGCTTTACAGTTCAATATCCGGTATTGCTGGACATCGGCAGTGATCATACATTATCGGGACGCATCAAACAGATTAAAGAGAGTCTGCGTAATATTCCAGGCCAAGGAATTGGCTATGGTATTTGGAGATATTTGAGTGAGCACGGTCAGGCCGTTAGCGGTTACGCCGAGCCACAGGTAAGTTTTAGCTATCACGGACAGTTTGATCAGGACTTGCAGAACAGGGAGATCCGTACGTCGACTTACTCAATTGGAGCGGTCGCTAGTGATCGGTCGGAGCTGAAATACGATATCATTGTGGACGCGATTGTAACAAACGGTATCCTGAAACTGGACATTCGATATAAAAGCAAGGTTTTCCGTAATGACACTATCCAAATGCTGGCCAACCTGCTAAAAGCCAATCTGCTTGAAATTATCGAGCACTGTGTTGCAAGGGAGCAGGCCGAATTGACTCCAAGTGATGTACTGTTTAAAGGTCTGACCTTGGAGCAATTAGATACGATTAAGGAGCAGACAAAGACGGTTGGAGAATTGGAAGACGTGTACCCGCTAACGCCAATGCAAAAAGGTATGCTGTTCCATAGTTTAATGAATACACAAACCGAAGTGTATTTTGAGCAGTTGACGTTTGAGCTTGAAGGAGATTTTGAGCCGGGGATGTTCGAGGAAAGCGTGAAGCTGCTTGTAGGCCGTCATGCAATTTTCCGGACAAATTTCTACAGTGGCTGGCATGGTCAACCGTTGCAGGTTGTTTATCGTCATAAAAATCCGAGCTTCCGTTATGAAGATGCCAGAGGCCGTGAACATGCTGTAGCTGAATTTGTGACTCAGGACAAAGCTCGTGGCTTTGATTTAGGCAAGGATGCGCTTATGCGTATAGCTGTCTTCCGTACAGGGGATCGCTTATACCATTTTGTATGGAGTTTCCATCATATCCTGATGGACGGCTGGTGTCTGTCACTCGTAATGGAAGAAGTGCTAAGTGCGTATTCGTCCTTGTTGAAGAACAGGCAGCCGGAACTAGCACCTGTCAGACCGTATAGTCGTTACATTGAATGGCTAGGAGGGCAGAATGCGCAGGAAGCGGCCCACTATTGGAGCGACTATTTGGCGGGTTATGAGCAACAGACCTTGTTGCTTGGTGAGAAAGCGCAGACTTCTGTAACCGTGCTGAATGAGGATACGGAAGAAAGCAACACGAGTTCTGATGCAGGCTATATTTTAGAAAAGGTGACCTTTGGGCTAGGTAAAGAACGGAGTACAGCATTAAAGCGTATTGCAAAGCAACAGAAAGTAACGATTAATACGCTTTTACAGAGTGCATGGGGTGTTATTTTACAGAAATACAATAATAATCAGGATGTCGTTTTTGGTAGTGTGGTATCCGGTCGTCCGGCAGAGATTGCAGGCGTGGAGAACATGATCGGTTTGTTCATTAATACAATTCCGGTACGCATTTACAGTGAGCGGAATGCAACATTTGCTGAAATATTGAAGCGTACACAGGAACAGGCTTTGGCCTCCAGTCCATATGACACGTTCCCGCTCTACGACATTCAGGCGCTGACTGAACAAAAACAAGACCTGATTCATCATATTATGGTCTTTGAAAATTATCCGATCGGGGAAAAAATAGCTCAGGCGATTGATTCCGGCGAAGCAGACGCACATACAGGCTTATCTATAGCAAATGTGGCAATAGCAGAGCAAACCAACTACGATTTTAACCTGATTGTCGTACCTGACGAGGATATCACTATCCTGCTTGAATACAATGAACGTGTATATAACCGGTCTGAGATGCAGCGTATCAAGGGTCATATCGAGCATGTCATTAGGCAAATTGTGGAGAATCCGAATATTCGTGTGAGTGAGCTGGAGTTGATAACACCAGAAGAACAAACGCAGATGATTCAGGTTTGGGGCGATACGGTAACAGCTTATCCACAGGATCAGACGTTAAGTGTGGTGTTCGAGGAACAGGTGGCACGGACACCGGATCAGGTAGCGTTGATGTTTGGTCATCAGAATCTGACTTATCAGGAGCTGAATGAACGAGCGAATTCATTGGCACGCATACTTCAAGCACAGGGAGTAGGACCTGACAAGCTGGTCGGCCTGATGGTGCAGCGCTCAGTGGAAATGATCGTGGGTCTGCTGGCCGTTCTAAAAGCAGGCGGTGCTTATGTGCCGATTGATCCCGAATTTCCGTCATCTCGTATTCAATACATGTTGGAAGATAGCGAGGCCACAGTGCTTCTGACCAGTCGTGATCTGTTGGAAGAACATCATTGCAACGCTAATGCAATATTTATTGAGGATGCCGAATTGTATCAGGGAGAAAGCAGCAACCTGGAATCGATTGCCCGCCCAGAGCATTTGGCCTACGTCATTTATACCTCTGGTTCAACTGGTAATCCGAAAGGGGTTATACTCCAGCATCGCTCGGTACTCAACTTTATTACAGGTATGCGCAATGCAATTGACTTTGAAACGAGTCAAACTATTTTGTCACTGACAACCATTTCATTCGATATTTTCGTCTTGGAAACGAT
>NZ_JBCNHI010000049.1:0-953 GCF_050482105.1 Paenibacillus jamilae
ACGTGCTTCATCACGCCCGAGAATACACTGTCCTTATGACTACGGATACGTACTGGAATCGTATTGATAAACAGGCCAATGATATGCTCCACATTCGGAATGTCTGCCGGACGTCCAGATACCACGCTGCCAAACACGACATCATCGGTGCCATTATATTTTTGCAGCAAAAGGCCCCAAACAGTCTGCATCAACGTATTGACGGTGACCTGATAACGCTTGGCTATGTGCTGAATACGAGCGGTTAGCTCTGCGCCCAAATCAAAATCCAGACGCTCCGCCTGATACCCCGTTTTGCCCTGGATTTTTGCCTGTGGCAAGCGGGACTGCTCCTCATATCCTTCCAGCACCTTGCTCCAGTAGCTTGATGCGGCCTGACGATCCTGCTGTTCCAGCCATTCGATATACTGACTGTACGGGGTTACAGGGGCCAGTTCCGGTTGTTTATGAGCCAGGATCGCAAAATAACTTGCAAATACTTCGTTTGTCACCAGCGACAAGCACCAGCCGTCCATCACGATATGATGGAAGCTCCACACAAAACGGTACGATTCCTCACCTGTGCGCAACACAGCAACACGCATCAAGGCGTCTTGTGCTAAGTCAAAGCCTCTTTGCTTGTCTTTACGCGTACATTCGAGCATGTATTCGTTTTGCTGCTCATCCTCCATATCCCTCAAATCCTCAACATACAGTTCGCTGCGCTTATTCCGGTACACGACCTGAAGCGGTTCATCCTTCCAGCCGCTGTAGAAGTTCGTGCGCAGTACCGTATGCCGCTGCACCAAGACATCCAAACTGGCCGCAAAGGCAGCGATATTAAAAGGTCCTCGCAGATCAAAGGAGGCCTGTTCAAAATACGCGCCCGATTGCGAATCCATCAGATTGTAAAAGAGCATGCCCTTTTGCATCGGCGTCAGTGCGTACACATTTTCCAGCTCACCGATACGTGC
>NZ_JBCNHI010000050.1:0-2470 GCF_050482105.1 Paenibacillus jamilae
ACAAACGTGGCATTTCGCTCACTTTGAATCCGAACCGGAATCGTATTAATGAACAGACCGATCATATGCTCTACCCCAGCAATATCCGTCGGACGTCCAGATACGACACTGCCGAACACAACATCCTGGTTGTTGTTATATTGCTGCAAAATAAGACCCCACACACTCTGCATCAGCGTATTAATTGTGACCTGCTGCTGCTTTGCAATCCGGTACAGGGCTTGGCTCCACGTTGGATCCAGCTCCACCGTTATTTTTTCAGAAACATATTCGCTGGTATCGCTTGTTGTCGTGGACAGAGCACTTTCCCTGCTGTCCGCCACGTGGTCTTTGGATACAGTATCCGATCCAGGCAGCAACGTCTGCTGTTCAAAACCAGCCAAATAACTGCTCCAGTACTCTTTTGCCGCCCGTTCATCCTGACGCTCCAGCCATTCGATATATTGGCCATACGGTGTGATCGGAGCAAGCTCTGGCTGTTTCTGCTCCAGCAGCGCAAAGTACGTACCAAACACCTCGCCCGTAACGAGCGACAAGCACCAGCCGTCCATCACGATATGATGGAAGCTCCAGACCAAGTGATATGTTTCTTCATCGGTCTGCACTACCCGTACGCGCATGAGTGCATCCGTACCGAGATTAAAGCCTCTCGCCTGATCCTCCTGCTTAAACGCCTGGATATACGCCTGTTGCTCCGCTTTCGGCATGGTGCGTACATCCTTGAAGGACAGATCGCTATCTTTGTGACGGAACACGATTTGCAATGGCTCCAGACCATGGCCTGTCTCAAACTGATGGAAATTCGTCCGCAGCGCTTCGTGACGCTGTGTCAGCAGATCCAGACTCTTACGGAAAATAGCAACATCGAAGCGGCCCTTTTGATCAAACGACGCTTGCTGGAAGTATGCGCCGGAGTCCGGCTCCATCAAGCTATGGAACAGCATCCCCTTCTGCATCGGAGAGAGAGCATACACATTTTCCAGTTCGCCTACAGTAGCCGTTTGCTCCGTCAATTGCTCCAGTTGTTCCAAGGACAAGCCCTTGAACAAGACATCGCTTGGGGTTAGCTCACTCCGTTCTTGGGAGGCACAATGCTTGATGACTTCCTGCAAGCTTTCCTGCAGCAGCTGGGCAAACTTCTCTACATTTTGCTGTTGATATACGTGGCTATCATAGCGAATTTCCAGGGTCAGCACGCCCGCTGTGATCATGCCGTTCACGTTCAGCGCCTGCTCCAGCACGGTATGATCACTCATCGGCTCTCCATCTGAATGCGAAGACAGCACGATATCACTTTGTTCCAAATCCTGATCAAATTGTCCCAAATAGTTAAAGCTGATCTCCGGCTGTAGGCTCCAGGAAGAGGTAGTATCATCCTGTGACATATACTTCAAAATACCGTAGCCAATGCCCTTATGCGGGACATGTCGCAGGTCCTCTTTTACCCGCTTGATGCGCTGTCCTACTTCTGATGTTCCATCCACATCCAGCAGTACCGGATACTGACTCGTAAACCAGCCCACGGTACGGGTGATATCCACATCTGGAACAATAGCCTCCCGGCCATGGCCTTCCAGATTGACCAGCACACGCCCCTGCCCGCTCCAGTGGTATAATGCGGTACCGAGTGCGGTTAACAGCAGATCATTGACCTCCGTATGGTACGCACGATGTGATTCCTGAAGCAGCAGCCGGGTGTCCTGTTCGCTCCAAGCCACGGTCACCGTCTCACTGTCTCGAACCCAAAAATGCTGGCCTGCCGCTCTTTCTTGATCCTTAGGTAACGATCCGACTTCCGCGTGGGCAAGACGCTGCCAGTATTCGCGTTCATTGTCAATGGCTGGACTGTTGGCATATTGAGACAAACGTTCTGCCCAAGTGGAGAACGAATCCGTTTTATACGGCAAGCGAATCGCTTCTCCCCGAACGGCCTGCTCATATCCTGTGGCAAAATCTTCAAACACAATCCGCCATGAAATGCCGTCTACGACCAGATGGTGAATCCCAATCAATAAGTGATCTCCATCCATACAGCGGAAAAGTCCCAACTTCACCAGCGGTCCTTCATCCAGACGAATCGAGCTCTGGATGGCATTGGCTTTCGTTTCGATCGCCATTGCTACTTCTGCCGTATCTTCGACGCCTGTTAAATCCACAACGTCCAGACTGTACAGGTCGCCTTCGTTCACACCACGATTCCACGCTTCATAGCCCTGTTCGGTCTGACGGAAGATCATACGCAAGGCATCATGATGCTCCGTCACCTTGGTCACCGTTTGACGCAATGCGTCTAGATTGAAGCCTTCTGCTCGATGCAGCATCACCGACTGGTTGAAATAATGTGGCTCTGCTGATGATAATCCAAAGAACCATTGCTGAATCGGCGTCAGCTTAACACTACCCGAAACCACGCCCTGATTGGCCGTACGACTCACTTTTTGTACATGACCGCTCAGCAGCGAAATGGACG
>NZ_JBCNHI010000051.1:0-15556 GCF_050482105.1 Paenibacillus jamilae
AACAACCAGCAGCCGGGATTATGGAGCGGATCTGGTATTTACAGACCGTGAAGGCGCCAGAGTCGTAATTCAAGCCAAGCGTTATGCTGTACAACATCCGGTCGGCTTGGGCGCGGTACAGGAAATTTACACCTCTATGCGTTATTATGCGGCCGACAAGTCTATAGTCATCACCTCCGGTCGTTATACGGAATCCTGTAAAACACTTGCTGCTGTCAACGGGGTTAAATTATTGGATCGCAATGATTTGATAGATATGATCAACCTGTTCAAAGCCAAACGTCGTGAAGAGGTCATGGAACTTATAGAAAGTAAAACAGACGTGGTTGCCTCTAAATGGTGGAACAAAAGCAAATCATAAAAGGGACTGAACTACTAGCCGACGAGATCGATGCCTGGTAGTCAGTCCCTTTTATTTTTAACATGATGTATCTTTATATACCGTTATCATCAGATGCCTGTCCAGACATCCTTGGCATAGCGTTTATCCTGTTGGAGCTGCTCCAACCATTGCTGCGCTTCTTCTTTACTTGTATGGTGTACATCCGCATAGGCCGCACAGAGCGTGTCTTCAACGTCGGGGGCCATCCGGCTACCGTCACCGCATACATATAGATGTGCTCCCTCATCAAGCAAGTGAATCAGAGTGTCTGCATCTTCATTCATGACATGCTGTACATACCTTTTAGGTTGACCGGGCAGACGTGAAAAGGCTGTATGAACCGTAACGATTCCTTCCTGCTCCCAGGCCTCCAGCTCTTGCTTGTATAGATAATCGAGCTTGGGATCACGGCAGCCATAGTATAGATGAGCCTCGCCGAGCTGTTCGCCTCTCTCCTTAAGCACATGGCGTGTTTGGAGAAATCCGCGGAATGGGGCAACACCAGTACCCGGACCGACCATGATGATAGGCACGGCCGGGTCTTCCGGCAAACGGAAGCCAGACTGAGGCTTTCGCACAAAAATGACAACCGGATCATCTGGTTGGAGCTGTGCCAAATAATTGGAGGCAATACCAAGGTATTCGCCCTGCCCACTACGGGCTGGTCCACGCACGACGCTCACGGTTATACTCGCTGAATTCTCCGACTCAAGCGGAGAACTGGAGATGGAGTAGTATCTAGGCTTGAGTGGTGGTAACAGCGAGATGAAGTTTTCAAATGGCAGCTCGCAGGCTGGATACTTCTCCAGAATATCCAGCATCGTGACGCGCTTCTTTCGTATCTCTTGATCGAAAGTAGTATCCTCGAGCAAAGCTTCGATTTCTTTCTTATGCGGTGGACACACTGTAAAGGATGCCAGTTGCCTTAGCTGGGCTCTGGTTGCCGGTTCTTGCATTTCCACACTGAGAGTGAGCAAATCTCCTACGCTGACAGGCCGATCCAAGGGGAGATGCGCCGCATCCCGGTCACTGCCTTTTAATACGATGTAGTCCTGATCCTGTAACTTAAAGCGTTGCATCACCCTATTAACCAACGAAGCAGGATTACGCGGCAAAACACCAAGATGATCACCCTCGCGATAGGACAAATCGGCTGGTAATTTGATCTCCAGATGTCGTGTACTGCGTTCACTTTCAGCAGCGTGCAGCTCACGATTCGCGGTAACAACGGCAGTAGCTGCCTCATAGTTGGCCGCCAGCGGAGCGCTTAGTACGTCGCTTACAAACTCTATGCTCAGACTGCTGGTGTCCTGCGGTTCTGCATCGCTGTGCTCTATTCCGAAGGCATTTAGCAATTCCGGCCATAAGCCGTGGTTCCAGACTTCCCAATCCTTCTCGAAGTCACCACTGGCATCGCCCTCACCCCGATCATACAGTCGCTTTGCCCCTTTGGCAGCCATTAGCTCATCGATCATCCTTGGAATGCGCTGATACGTACTGGCCCAATTCCGGTCACCGCAACCAAAGACAGCATACCTTATGCCTGCCAGTTGTCCCTCGTCTACCTGCTTCAACCATTCTACGAAGGCATCGGCATTATCCGGTGGATGTCCGTTATAAGATGCGGTCGTAATAAGTACCACGCCTTCTTTAGGCAAATTGTCTACATGATCATTCAGAGTTGCTATACTACTGTTGAAACCCCAATTCCGACCTGAATCGGCTAGTTCACCTGCAAGTCCCTCAGCTGTACCCAGATTCGAGCCGTACAAAGACAACAAAGAAGTATCATGCTTTTCGGCATGGGGGGCTGCAACTTTTTGTTCCTCCTTTTCATGAAGTTCTTGAGCGGCACCTGGCAATATGACGGTAGTCTGTGTGCTGCGCGGACGTACTTGAATGGTGAAGCCCTCAGGCTTGAGTGTGAGTGTTTCTTTGACTTTCAACTCATAATGAGTATGGTCAATCAGTTCAAAATGTTTCAGTACCATACCCAACACAAGGGTGGCCTCCTGTAAGGCAAACTGTTGTCCGATACAGGCCCGTTGACCGTTGCCAAACGGTTTGTAGGCATCTTGCGGAATGGCGGATGGGTCCTCAAAGCGTTCCGGTCTAAATTCCTCAACATCTTCACCCCAGGCCTCGGTATCACGGTGCAGTTTCGGGATAAGTACATTGACACTGTCGCCTTTTTTAAGCGGATAGGTTCCGTCGAGCAGCGTATCTTCTTTGGCGAAGAGAGAAAAGGCGGGAGCTGTTGGCCATAGCCGCAGGGCTTCATTCAGTATCATTCTTATGTACTTGAGTTCACGCACCTGAGTATAGGAAGGCAGCGAATCGGTGAGCACGCGATCTACTTCTTCATAGGCTTTGGTTAGTTTTCGTGGATTTTTAAGCAAATAGTAAATGGCAAAGGATAAAAGCCCACTGGTCGTTTCATGACCGGCGATGAGAAAGGTGATGATCTGATAGCGAATATTTTCATCATCCAGCGTTTCACCTGTTTCCGGGTCCTTACCTTCCAGCATACGTGCCAGTAAATCCTCTTCTCCTTGGTTGCCCACGCTTTTGCGCTCTTGAATAATGCTATCCACCAGAGAGAACATCGTTTCGATGTCATGTTTAAACTGTTTTTTCTTCGATAACATCAGTTTGTTTTGCAGATTGAGGCGTTGCAGCTGACTCATGGCTTCATCCAGTGCACGTGTCATACTGGTCACGAACGGATGGGGCTGATCGCGGTAAAAGCTGTTAAAACGATAATTAAAGCCGCATAACCCGATAGTATCCAAAGTCAGTCGGGTCATATCTTCCGGTACTTCTACACTTTCATCTGGATTAAGCCGAGACCATTTTTGTACTAGCTGAACAGCAAGATCCAGCATCATATTGTGGTAACCCTTCATGGCCCGCTGACTGAAGCTTGGCAGCAACATTTGGTGGGCCTTGCGCCAGTTCGGTTCCTCGGTCCAGCTTGTGAATAGTCCATCTCCGGCAAAAGCTCGTACTTTTTGTAATGGGGCCCACACCTGTTTGTCGAAGCGGGATTCATCACAAGCATCTGCGACCAGCTTATGACCAGAAATATAAATATTCGTTCCTTCAGGCAGATCCATGCGAAAAATGGGACCGTACTCATAAGCAAGCTTAACCAGCGACTGGACAGGGGCATGAGTGTCGATCAAGGGCAGATTTCCTAAGGGACCGTATGTTTTAGGCTGCGGAATTGAATTTGTTGAAGTCATTCTAAATGTAGCTCCTTTCAGTTTCAACATAGAGTGATGGTTGAAGGGGTTTCCTACGTTTACCATAAAAATTACACTTTATTCTTTCCGGATAAACGAAATAAATAATTTTAGACAGCACGTACAATAAAAGCAGTACGAAAACAGACGCTTATTACATGTAGAAAAAGATGAACCCATTGTCATTATCCATTTACAATGAATTTACAGAAAAATTTATGAACAAATACACCTCTATAACCGATATAAAGTTGTTGGGGATTTGCATTTTATATTGAGGTGATATGTCATGAAGAAACGAGCTGTATGGTTAACTTTTAGGTGGATTCCCATTGTCACGATCTTTGCATTATTGCTAAGTGCATGTGGGCAATCAGATGTACAAACCAAGGCCGAACCCATTAAGGTGGGAATCGTACTGTCAGACATTGGTCTAGGTGACCAATCCTACAGCGACGCGGCTTTTCGAGGTTTGGTCAAGGCACGGGATGAGGGGAAGATTGTTTTTGAATACCGGGAAATAGCTGAGACCAAGACGTATGATGCTGCTTTTAATCAGCTTGTTCAAGAAAAAGCAGATTTAATCATTGGGTTGGGTTACATGGTGAAGGACAGTTTGGAGGCCGTCGCCAAAAAGAATCCAGACCGTAAATTTTTAATCGTGGATGAAACATCGGAATTACCGAATGTGGCTTCCATTACCTTCAAAGCAGAAGAAGGCAGCTTTATGGCCGGAGTTGTTGCTGGTCTGACGAGTCGCACCGAACAGGTAGGTTTTCTCGGAGGAGCGGAATCGCCTCTATTGAAAAAGTTTGAAATTGGGTATCGCGCAGGAGTGCAATCAGTCAAGCCAAATGCGAAAGTTACGGCAACATATGCAGGAGATTTTGGCAAGCCGGAGTTGGGTACGAAAATTGCAGATGACATGATCAATCAGGACCGGATTGATGTCATTTTCGCAGCAGCAGGGCTAACCGGTGTAGGTGCGCTACAGGAGGCGCAGAAGCAGCACAAATTTGCCATCGGGGTCGATAGCGACCAGTTTTTTGTTGCGGAAAAAGCGGTAGTGACCTCTATGATTAAAAATGTAGACAATGCAATTTATACAGTAGTCAAAGGCTTTGCAGATCATCAAAGAAAATTTACGGAGAAGGATATGGTGTTTGGACTTGCGGAAGAAGGTATAGGTTTGGCGCCTATTCGTGTCGTGACACTAAATCCGGATCAACAAAAGGTGATGGATGATTTAATGGAAAAAATCAAATCCGGCACACTTACTGTACCCACCCAATAAATTTTCGCAAACGGAGGATAAAGGCTGATGAAACTGCAAGGTAAACTGGTGCTTAACGCGATGATTTCTTTGATCGCTTGCCTGGCTTTAGTAGCTTATATCATTTTTGAATTGTTACGTATTAACGCTCAAAGCAGTAATCTTGTTCCAGCTATGTTGAATGTACAGCAGCTTAACGCCTATTTGATTCAGTCGGGGCAGGCGTTGCAAAATTATTCTACTTCCATGACGGAGAGCAACAAAGCCGATGTGCAAAATCAGCTGACTCAGTCTGAAAAAACGATTACTTTGCTTTCACAGGGCATGATGCAGACGGAAGCACAGCAAAAGCGACTGGATACGATTAAAACAAAATTCAGCCAATTGAAAGTAGCAACGGAAAAAGCGATGAGTGCTCAGAACAGCCCAGAATCCAAACGAGAGGCTATGCGTGCCCAAGGGATTCAGAACGATGTATTTATGCTGGATCTGCTGACCAAAGCGCGTTACGACCAATACACAGAAGACTTGACCAAGAGTATTCGTTTTACATGGCAATTAGCCTTGGCAGGTGCAGTTCTACTTCTGGTGGCAGTTGGGCTATACAATACATATACCTCCAGGCAGCTTGCGCTTAGAACCCGTAAGCTAACGGAGGCAGCGAAGCAAATTGCCGAGGGGAATTTAACCGTGCAACTGGCTCAAACAAAGGGCCGCGATGAGCTGGATGAGCTCAATGAATCTTTCCGTATTATGATCGGAAACTTGCGCAGCATTGTGCTCTCCATAGATCAAGCGGGTAATCGTGTCGATCTAATGGCTCGGGATATTGATCAGCATAATGAGGCCATGAAGGAAATTGTGACACAAGTCAGTACATCAACAGAGGAACTTGCAATAGGCAGTCAGAAAATTGCTGAGGACCTGTCGTCGACGGTTGGCGTGGTGGATGATATGCAGCAGAAGTTTGAATCTAATCTGCAGGAGACTGCGCAATCAACCACGTATAGTGAGGATGCTTTGCGTGTTATTGAGCAGGGGACGCGTGTCATGAGTGATCAAATGCGAATTGTTGCAGAGAATCGTTCAGCAATGTCCGAAGTGGAGCAAACCGTCAGAGAACTGGAGTCTAATGCAGCCGAGATTACAACGATGACCGGTTATGTATCTGAGATTGCCAGCCAGACGTCGCTGCTGTCCTTGAACGCTTCGATTGAGGCTGCACGTGCGGGTGAAGCGGGAAAAGGCTTTGCTGTTGTTGCCAATGAAGTGAAAAAGCTAGCTAATCAATCTGAATCTGCTGTAAAGAAAATTTATACCGCTGTTGAGGGGATCATGAAGGCTATGGATAAGGTGAAGACTTCTGTGGCACAAAGTCAGGAGCTGTTCCGCGAGCAGGAGAAGGCAACTTCCTCCACCGGAGAATCATTTAGAGAGATTAGTGGCAAAGTGCAGCAAATTGCCGGTCAAGTCAGCAAGTTATCCATGGACATGAATGTATCGCGGGAACTGAGTGTACAGGTGCAGCAAGCTATCGAGAATATTAGTGCAATCACTCAGCAGTCTGCCGCAGGCAGTGAAGAGATTACGGCTTCCACGGTGGAGCAGAAGCGTTCCTTCGAGGAATCGGCTGAGAAGGTAAGGGAGCTTCGCCAAATTCGCGAGGAGATGCAGCGGGAGCTGGATCGTTTTCAGGTGGAAAAGACGAGCCAACCACTGTAATACGAATATCTATGCTGCTGAATAATGAATGCAAGCAGCACGTAAGAAGAAGTTCTACCTTGTATAGGGGGGACTTCTTCTTTTTTATTTTTAAGGATGTGACTTCTGTTAAGTTTGAAGTATATAGGAAGGAAATTCCACTTCATACGTCAAATAGATGTAAAGGTAATATGGCATCTAATATTGGAGTAAGAGAAAGATAGACAATGCAGTCTGGAAGGATGAAGCTACAGGAATGTTGCGACTTAAGCTTCGATTGATACTGAAAAATAAGCAGACAAGACTGATTCTGCTGCTCACACTGTGCGTATCGCTCGTGATCAGCGTGATCGGCTTGCTATCGTATTCAAGATATCGTGAAGGCTTGGACACTGAGCTGAACACACCCAATATAGAATTGTTGCAAATCAATCTGGATGTGACCAATCGGGCTTTCCGCGAGTCGGATAACAAGGCGCTGGATGCGGCTTATTATCCAGATGTAGAGTCTTTTATACGTATTCATACGGATGGAAAATCGGTATCCAACAAAGCCACCGTTATCGATCGGCTTCAGAAATATTTGAAAACCCTTTCTTCGCACGAAGAAATTTATTCGGTTGAAGTCATTTCTTTGGATAATCATGCCCTTGTGTCCAGCAATTATGGTTATTTGCCCGATTGGAAGCAGGCACCGGATACAACCTGGGTTCCCTGGATTCAGGACATTCAAAAAAAGCCGTTGCTGATTAAGCGGAGATGGTATGGTACTGATCAACAGCATGGCACGATAGAGCTGCTCTCGCTGGCCAGGCCTATAGTAGAGAATGGACAGGTCAGGGGTGCGGTGTTAATCAATTTGGATTATGACCGTTTTTTCTCCAAACTGTATATTCATTTGTCCAACTCGCAATACGTCTATGATCTGGAGGGCGAGCTGATCTATCCCAAGCTGAGATCGTCCTTACCCTTAAATGATATGAGCAGGGTTTTGAAAGAGCTGGATGTAAATCCTTATGCTTATGTAGAAATCGGGGATATGGAATATATGGCGAACCAGACCTTCTCCGATGTCACGGGCTGGCGTCTAGTATCACTTGTACCGATGGACAAGCTGCTGAAAAATGTGAAGCTGGCGCGCAATATGATGCTGTGGCTGGCCTTGATCTCTATCCTGGCGGGGTGCTCGGCGGTGTACTATTACAATTATGCAGCTTTTCGCCCCATGAAAAAAATTAATAGTCTCTTGAATTCAGGCAACAAGGGGACGCGTCAGGGAGGATTGTATGATCTGGAACCCATAATTAGCAAGTTGGTTGGAGAATTTCACCGCAAATCGTTGGTGGTAGAGCGAAGCTTGCCGGAGCTGCGTTCCAAATATATAGAAGATGTCTTCCAGCGTAGAATGGGT
This sequence comes from Paenibacillus jamilae, assembly GCF_050482105.1. GTDB lineage: Bacteria > Bacillota > Bacilli > Paenibacillales > Paenibacillaceae > Paenibacillus > Paenibacillus jamilae_B. Next base: position 8,013 of record NZ_JBCNHI010000051.1, read on the forward strand.
ATACAGGAAATGCGAACGAAATGGGAGCAGTATTTTTCCGATTGGGCTAATAATTCTTTGGTTGTTATGATCGTGTCGATCGATCGGTATTCTACGTGGACTGCAAGCTTTCCAGAAGAGGACAAAATGCTGCTCAAATATGCGTTGAACAATATTTTGCTGGAGATGCTTGAGCCTCAATGGAGAGCAGTCAGTGCGCCGGAGGAGGAGAGTGGTCTGGTCGTACTGTTGCAGCACAGAGAGAGTGTACATGAAGTTGGAGCGGAGGGCGCAGCCAAAGAAAGGGTATGGCTTCGCAAAAGCATTGACAGGCTGATTCAGGTTGTTGCTCAGCATCTTCCTATGACGATTTCGGTAGGGATTGGCCATAGGGTCACAGATATTCAAGAGGCACGGGCGTCTTTTATAAAAGGAAAAGAGGCGCTTAATTTGCGTTTGTATGAGGGGTATGGACGTTCACATATGAATTTGAGCAGCAACATAAATGTGAAACAGGATTGCATAGTGCATATGCAGCCACAGGATCAGTCTCAAGATGCAAGATTATTGGACCCTCGGCGTGTGGATCTGATTCGTGCTGTGGAGTTGCAGGAACCTGGTGCAAGTGCAAAGCTAGTCAGCCAGTGGGTAGAAGAACTTCGACACTATAGGACATCTCCACACCAAGTCTACCTATTTGTTCATGAACTGCTGGAAAATTTGCTAAAGTGGTGTGTCACTCAGAGCGTGACTCCGCCAGATCAGCTTGCTGATTATCACTGGAATCAGATTCTGACGCTAGACCTTCAAGACATTGAGGCGCTGCTGGCCATCATGTTGACTGATATTGAAGAAAAATGGCACGGACGCCACAAGTCCAAAGATTTTGTACGTGTACAAGAGATGATCGACTATATGGAACATCACCTGCATCTGAACATCGGGCTTCAGGAAATTGCGGATCATGTTCACATGAGCGTATCCTCAGTGAGTAGTATGTTCAAAGAGGAAACGGGAACTACCGTATACGATTATTTGACTGCATTACGTATCAAAAAGGCATGCATATTGCTGTGTGAAACGCATTTGAAAATTGGCGAAATTGCAGAGCAGGTCGGGTATCGAAACGAGAACAGCTTTATTCGTGTATTTCGCAAGTATAAGCAAGTGACCCCAGGGAAATTCAGACAAATCAACAAATCCTCTAATGAATATGCAGATCGGTCAAAAGATCGATACTTTGGTGAAATGGAAGATAAACACGAAGATTAGACGATAGATGTGGGCCTCCACGTTGCGGTACATTGACTTCATGTAAGCGTGAACAAATGACCAAAAACGTTGGAGGTGACGACGGGCGCAATAGGCCCAGTTTATTTGTGGAGATGAGGAAACGTAATGAAGAAAAAGCCATGGCAAAAATATGTGCTGGTTGCGGCAGGAGTGGCTATGCTTTCTGCCTTGAGTATCAGTGAATATGTGGATCACCGCACCCTGCAGGATCACAGTCGTATATTTCCTGCGAAGCCAGTAACGCTTGTCGTTCCATATGCGGCGGGGGGCGGTACGGATATTACCGCAAGAGCGTTGGCAAAAGCCGCCGAAAAGCATCTCGGACAGCCGATCATCGTCGTCAATCGAACAGGCGGAGGTGGTTCTGTTGGGCTGATGGAGGGAGCTGAGGCGCAGGCGGACGGTTACACCGTAACGTATCTGGTCGCTGAACTGACTACATTGCCACATTTGGGGCTGTTGCCAATCACCTATGAGCGCTTTAAGCCGCTGCTTCAGACCAATATGGACCCTTCTGCCATTACGGTCCGGGCGGACGCCCCGTGGACGACGGCGAAAGCATTTCTGGAGGATGCTAGGGTTCATCCAGGCAAGCTAAAAATGGGTAATGCAGGCACGGGAAGTATCTGGCACCTCGCTGCCGCGATGCTGGAGCAGAAAAGCGGAGTCCGCTTCACCCATATCCCTTATGAGGGAGCAGGTCCAGCTGTTTCTGCTTTAATGAGCGGATTCGTGGACGCTGTACCTGTCAGTCCCGCAGAGGTGAAGAAATACGTGGACGAAGGAAAACTTCGCATACTGGCGATCCAGGCAGACACCATTTCGGAAGCGTTTCCAAAAGTGCCGACACTTCAGCAGGCGACTGGGCTGCGTGTCCATTTTATCGGCACCTGGAGAGGGCTGGCTGTACCTAAGGATACACCCAATGAAGTGGCTCGAACGCTGGCGGATGCACTGATCAAGGGGACGAAAGACGAGGAATTCAGGGAGGAAATGCGAAAGCATGGGTTAGGATTGCGTGTCCAGGATGCAGAAGCATTCGCGCGTCAACTGAAGGATAGTCATGATACTTTCGCAAAATTGATCCCTGAGCTCGGCTTAAGCCGCAAGTAAAACGGCCTTGTTTTTGCAATGGCAAAAACGAAAGGGTTGAATGAAGTTATGAAAATCAAACAAAACATCGATAAAATTCCTGGGGGCATAATGCTGGTGCCGCTGTTTATCGGCGCACTTTTTCATACATTTACTCCATGGGCAGGCGACTATTTTGGATCTTTTACCAAGGGGTTAATGACCGGTACAGTGCCTATTTTGGCGGTGTGGTTTTTTTGTATGGGCGCTTCCATAGATGTGCGAGCGACAGGCACCGTATTGCGTAAATCAGGAACACTCGTATTGACTAAAATTGCGGTCGCTTGGGTCGTGGCGATCATTGCGTCCAGATTGCTGCCTGTTGGCGGCGTAGAAAGTGGGCTATTTGCAGGTTTATCGGTGCTGGCCCTAATCTCGGCTATGGATATGACGAACGGCGGTCTCTACGCCTCCATTATGCAGCAGTATGGCTCCAAGGAAGAGGCAGGGGCATTCGTGTTGATGTCACTGGAATCGGGTCCGTTGGTAACCATGCTTATTTTAGGTAGTACCGGATTGGCCGTTTTTGAACCGCAAACATTTGTCGGGGCCGTATTACCATTTTTGGTCGGCTTTATGCTAGGCAATCTGGATCATGATTTCCGTAAATATTTTGGGAATGCGACACAAGCTCTGATTCCGTTTTTCGGTTTTGCGCTGGGTTGTTCCATTGATCTGAGTGTTATTGTCCAGACAGGTGTGCTAGGTATTTTATTGGGTATTTTTGTAATAATAATTACGGGCATTCCACTGATTCTGGCAGATAAATATATCGGTGGTGGCAACGGTACGGCAGGGATTGCAGCCTCCAGCACCGCAGGTGCAGCAGTAGCGAATCCAGTCATTGTTGCCAACATTAAGCCTGAATTTTTGCCTGTTGCACAATCTGCAACAGCATTAGTAGCCGCTTCAGTCATAGTAACCTCCATTTTGGTGCCAATTCTAACGGCATACTGGGCCAATTATATGAAGCGCAAAGGGGAGTCCAAAAAAGCGGGACCTATACCTCCTGGGGCGAACGTACCTAAATGAGGATTTTGCAAAATCTTGAATAAAGTTTGAATGATGAGGGCTTAATTGAACGGTATTGCCATTACCCGGGAAATGCTGTTTCAATTTTAGTTACAACTTTTATCCTAACGTTATAAAACTTGTCCTAAAACGCTTCTGCCAACATACATATGTAAGCAGAGGAGCGTGATGGAATTGGAAAACAAGGTGCGTCGCTATTACCAGTTAAAGCAAAAGCAAAAAGAAATTGAAGGTGAACTGGCTGATTTGCGCAATGACATTACCGCCCATTGTGCAGAGCAGGAAGTATCCGATTGGGAAATTGGTAGCTACAGAGTCAGGATTGTACAGCAGCACCGCAAGGAATACGATCATGCGAAATTGTATGATGCATTGCCTGATCCTCAATTATGGCGTTTGTTTTCCAAGCCGGATTCTTCGAAGATTGCCAGCTTGCTTAAGCTTAAGGTTATCGCGGATGAGCAAATAAAAGATACCGTTTCTCTTAAGACGGTGACGTTGTTGCAGGTGGATAAAAAATAAATAAAAAGAGCTGCCCCCGTTAACGGAGCCAGCTCTTTTTATTGTCTGTGGTTAGTAGGTTCCACTATCACATCTATTAAGCTATTGATCAGACAAACCCTTTCCCATTCCTTTGAGAAAATGAATACCGAACCCCATTGCCCGGTTTACATCTGGATCATTCATTGCTTTCATGAGATCACGCAGCCGTGTCTTTTTATTCTGCTTTAGATGCTCTTCGGCTTCATTCAGGCCCGTAGTGACGCTGCTTGCCAGTTTTTTCATCAGCTCGGGGTCTACCTCGGATAGCATCCCTGCTGCACCCATCAGATTATTGATGATGTTCGTCACAGGTTTGCGCGTCGCTTGTCCTACAGCAATTTTGGCAATGGTTTCTTTGGCTTTTAGCATAGACTGAGCTGCTTCGAGAAGACCGCTGTCATGCAGCTCACGTACAATTTCAAGCGTCTTATGCAATGCCGCCCCATTGTCTGCCAGATCGGCAGTTAGCTGATCCAGTGATTGTTTTTGCCGTTCTTCTGCTGTCAAAACACGTTTTCTCACGATTGAAATAGGCTTAGCCATGGTTTGTCCTCCTTATTTTTGATCTACCAAATCGACGTAACCGGGACGATTCCACTTACGGTTCACTTCAACCCCGTTTTGCGGATGCCGCTTTTTATAACGTGGATTGATATGTGGCAGTGGATTCTGACCGTCAACCTCCAATATTTGCATCCTTACTTTGGTTTGTTTATAGGCAGGTGTACGCGTAACTACATCAAATGCTCCGCCAGTTAATAGATTAACAGCACCCTCATGGCTGGTAGAGTGCATTGGCACATAAATTTCAGTTCCCTGCACCCGATCCGTCACCAGAACACGTAGCTTGACCGCACCATAGGGAGATTCCAGCCGAACCAGTGATCCGTCTGTAACTCCACGTTCTTCAGCCAGCTCTGGGGACACTTCCACAAACACTTTTGGAAGTTTGAGCTGAATGCCTGGTGATTTGGTCGTCATATTTCCTTCATGAAACTGTTCGAGCAGTCGACCATTATTTAGGGTCAGATCGAATTTAGCGGGGTACTCTTTTGGTGGTACATATTCGAAGAGTCCCAAACGTGCTTTTTTATCTGGAAAGTTGAAGCCGTGGGTGTGCAGAAGCGGTGTGTTGCTACCATCCGGCGATCCCCAGTGAAAGCTATTCCAACCTTCCAATACGTCGTAATTGCATTGGGAGAAAAATGGAGTGAGTGACGCCATTTCCTCAAAAATTTCACTCGGATGACTGTAATCCCAATCAAATCCCATGTGCTTGGCAAATTGGTTAAAGATCCACCAATCCGGTTTACTGTCACCTACAGGACGGAGTGCTTCATATAAACGCTGTACGCGACGTTCCGTGTTTGTGAAGGTTCCGTCCTTTTCAAGTGAAGGTACAGCTGGCAAAATGACATCAGCAAATTCAGCTGTCTTGCTCAGAAATACATCCTGAACGACAAGGAAATCCAAATTTGCTAGCATTTCTTGGGTATGGTTAGAGTCCGCATCCACCCATGCCATTTCTTCTCCAGCGATATACATCGCTTTGAGTTTACCTGTTTTAATGGCTTCCAGCATTTGAATGTTGTCCAGTCCGCGTTGATTTGGAATTTGTACGCCGTAGGCCGCTTCAAACTTGGCACGAATGATATCGTTCGTAACGGGCTGATAGCCAGGAAAAATATCCGGCATCGTCCCCATATCGGCAGCACCCTGAACATTGTTATGTCCGCGAAGCGGATATGCGCCTGCGCCCGGACGCATAAAGTTGCCGGTCACCAGCAGCAGGTTGGCAATTGCAATCGAAGTGTAGGAGCCTGCGATGTTTTGTGTTACGCCCATGCCCCAGCAAATGGCCGTGCCATCCGCTTCGTGAATCATGGTTGCTACCTGAATCAGCGTCTCTTTGGAAAGGCCAGTTTCCTGTTCGGCGAATTCAAGGGTGTAACGCTCTAGCAATTTTAAATATTCAGGATAGAAATTTACATGCTCCTCAATAAATTTAGCATCATGCCAGTTTTGCTCAATGATGTATTTGGCTACAGCGGATAACCATACATAATCAGTACCTTGCTTCGGACGCATGAATAGATCTGCGCGTTCTGCCATTTCATGCTTGCGCAGGTCCACCGAGATCAGCTTTTGACCATGCAGCTTATGCGCACGTTTGATACGGGTAGCCAGCACTGGATGCCCTTCTCCCGGCGCACAGCCGACCAGTATGACCAAACCTGCGGAGGCAATGTCTTTAATCGTGCCGCTGTCGCCGCCGATGCCTCCGGTATGTTGTAGTCCCCATGATGCAGGAGATTGACAATACCGTGAGCAGTTATCAACGTTATTCGTTTGGAACACCTGACGAGCCAGCTTTTGCATCAGATAATTTTCTTCATTGGTAAATTTGGACGAAGAAATAAAGCCGAGTGCCTCGCCCCCGTATGTTTCTTTGATAGCTCCCATTTTACTGGCCATCAGGCTCAGAGCTTCTTCCCAGGTTGCTTCCACGAATTCGTCTCCTTGACGAATTAGAGGTGAGGTCAAACGCTGATCGCTATTTACAAAATCCCAACCAAATTTCCCTTTGACGCATGTCGAGATGTCATTGACAGGCCCCTCAGAGGTAGGCTGTACCTTCAAAATTTTGCGGCCTTTGGTCCAAACCTCAAAGCTGCAACCTACACCGCAAAACGTGCAGACGGTTTTAGTTTTTTTCGTACGTGTTTCACGCATTGCTGCTTCAGCTTCCGAAATGGCAAAAATACCGCTGTAGCCCGGCTCCACTTCCTTAATTAAATCGACCATTGGATTTAACAAATCCTTATTTATGCCGCTCATGAAGCCGGCTTCGCCCAGCATGGATTTTTCCATCAAGGCGTTACATGGGCAGACCGTTACACACTGACCGCAGCTGACGCAGGAGGAATCGTTAATGGCAACTCCATCGTCCCAGATCACGCGAGGGCGTTCAGCCTCCCAGTCGAGGGACAGTGTTTCATTGACCTGCAGGTTCTGACATACCTCTACGCATTGGCCACATGCAATACATTGATTGGGATCATAGCGGTAAAAAGGGTGGGACATATCTACTTCTGTGGGATCAACCTTCGGTCGATATGGATATTTTTGATGTTCAATTTCCATAAGCTCTGCGGTGTTATGCAGTTTACAATTACCGTTGTTGTTATCGCACACCGTGCAGTAGAGGAGGTGATTCTCCAGCAAACGGTCCATAGCCTCGGTTTGAGCCGCTTTTGCGCGGTCCGAATGTAAGTGAATATCCATTCCATCCGTAGCAAGCGTTGAGCAGGAACGGACAAGCTTTCCGTCCACTTCCACAATACAGGTATCACAGGTGCGGATCGGGTCCACTTCGGGGACGTAACACAGTTGGGGGTGGGCGATATTGTTTTCGTTAATTACTTCAAGAATGGTTGCACTGCTATTCGTTCTCAGTTCCTGTCCGTTTAATGTAATTTTGATCATACTGTCCGTCACGGTTCAGGCTCCTTTCAGATTTTGAATTTTAAAATTGGGAACAAAAAAACTCCACCATAAACACAAGT
>NZ_JBCNHI010000052.1:0-8011 GCF_050482105.1 Paenibacillus jamilae
CGAGGTGCGGATTGAGTGCTAGGCTGAGACTTGGTTTGTACATCCAATTGCCTATATGCACTTAGCAATAGTGCAAAGATTATAACCATGGAAATCCACTTAAAAGTAAAATAATATTACTCCATTCTCCATTATTTATTACAGCATCCTAATTTAGAAATTTAAAACATATTTATATCGGTTATTAAAATCATATTTTTCATAAGAGTTCTGTAAACTTTCTATAACAAATATAATGTCAATTAAGGGTAATATTGATATAATAAATTTCTTCTGAATCACTTTTGCTATGCAGAAATAAAAAAACTGACACATTTTTCGTGTCAGTTTACCTAAATAATAGTTAACGAATCATTAATACAGCATCCCATTCTGGACTTCTATCGCTAATCAATGAGGCGAGGACAAGAGCAACACCTGCAGTCCCAGTTAAAAAACCCGCTTCATCTATGTTTCTATAACCTCCATTCAGAAAATTTATATCGTAATAACCAAATAGGGAAGATGGCTCAAATAAATCCAATACTCGCTCCACAAGCAAATCACGCAGTGCTCCTAGCCGTTCGTTGCCTGTATCGGAGTACATCCGTTGAAGAAGATGGAGCAAGCCTCCAATACCGTGGCATACCGTAGCAGAAACCATCCCACCATTTCGCTCTATACGATTTTCGATGTCCAGATAAGCCTTCAATCCCAAAGATATCCATTCCTCATTCTGTAAAGCCTGTCCTGCTAACCAAATGGAGCGCGCAATTCCCGGAGCACCATAGCACCATGAATCCCTTTGATATTCAGTATTTTCAACGGATAATTCAGATTGTTCCCATTCTTCAAAAGATACCTTCCCAGGCCATATCGTTCCTACCTGACTTTCAACCTGCCATTCAGTGAACCATTCCGCCAATGTGGCTATCTCTCTCTTTACTTGTTCAGTGTTAATCCCCTGTAAGACGGATATACTCATTAATGCCAGCGGGCCTGCTATACCATGGGATAGGCTTAGATTAAAATTACCTTTAGGAAATTCCTTCTTCTCATCCTGCAAAAACTGATTTTCTGCACGAATATGCCAAGCGGGAATATGTTGTCCCTCCCATTTTTTATCTCCGCAAAATAGCTTAAACCACGCAACAATTTGCTCCCATAGAGCTTTCATTTTCGGTCGTTCGTAAAAAAGAAGAACAATACGACCAATACCTGTAAACCCAATAATTGTATCATAATCACTCATTTTTAAGTGTCCCAAATGCCATTGTTCCATATATAATGGTATTCTTTCAACCGCTAATTCTTCAAACCATGAGGCCACTTGATCCAACATGGACTTGTATCGTGTTCCCCCCCGTGATAACGCCCGAATGCCCATCAGCACGCCTGCTAATCCACTATATAGGGATAAATCATACATCCCCATTTCTTCCATATGCTTTTGAAGCTTTTCTAAATACATATGTCCAGTCTGATCCCATCCATCCTCCGGGTATAATAAATCCAACTGAGCCAGTAATAAACAAATTCCTGGATAACCATTACTTAAAATCCCATCATTCCATCTTTCTATTTCAAATCCGTCCACTTCTAATATAGGTATACTTTTAGAACGTAAACAAACCTCTTCCGGATTCCTATACCGTTCTCCGATGGAATCTAATACCTTGGCCACTCGTTCTCTTATTTCACCTGACAAGGGACGCCATGAACTAAATGGCAATTGAGCAGATGTCATGACTTAAAGACACCTCCCATGTTCGTCACAGCATCAGCGGCAAATGAACTGGCTTGTACCTGATACATTTCCAAATAGACACCACCTAATCTTACAAGGTACTCATGGGTTCCCTGCTCTATGATTTGTCCATCCTCCATAACAACAATGTGATGAGCAAGCCTTGCCGAGGAAATACGATGTGTAATAAAGATTCCAATTCTATCCTTCATTAAATCCAAAAACAGTTCTAGCAAATCACGTTCGGCTACAGGATCTAAAAAAGAGCTTGGCTCATCCAAGATATACACATCCGCCTTCCTAACAAAAGCACGCGCTATCGCCAGCCGCTGCCATTGACCTCCTGAAAGCTGGTGCCCCTCCTCAAACCATTTACCAAGTTGAGTATTCAGGCCATGTGGTAGCTTTTGGATCACGTTATCCATAGCAGCATATCTCGCGGCCTCCATCAATGTCCCATCCTCCTCAAGTTGTCCCAAATCGCCAAAGCCTATATTATGGCGAGCAGACATTTCATACTGCATAAAATCCTGAAACACTACTCCTATTTTTCGTTGAATGTCCGCTAGTTCATAGTTCTTAATATTACAACCATTTACACTAATTGTTCCGCTGTAATCTGCATACAATTGCATCAAAATTTTCATTAAAGTCGTCTTACCTGATCCGTTTTTACCTACAATTGCAACTGTCTCACCTTTGGACAATGACAACCTAACTTTGTTTAATGCATATCTAGACTGTCCTGGATATTTGAAAGAGACCTCTTCAAATGCAATTTGTTCAATATGGAAATCCTGCCCGACTCCCGATGGTTGCATGTAACTCAGGTCTTTTTGATGATATACAGGATCTGAGGTGGGTAGTTTCAAAAACAAAAACAATTGTTCAATATAAAGATTATTTTGCGAAAATTGTGAAATACCACGCATCATCATCTGAATTTGGCTTTGCGTTAACATTATGGCTTGAATATACCCGTATAAGCTACCAATCATTATATTAGTAAGCAAAGTTTCCTTCATTGCCATCCATACAAACCATAACATTACTCCGAGCTCAAGCATGTTATACATCAGAGTAAACCCGGTAAGCTTACCTAACATTCGACGATCCACCCTAAAAAAACTTTCCAGTAAGTTGGAGTAACGCTCTAATAAGTATGAGCCTAATTGAAAAATTTTCACTTCTTTTACCGCACGATCATTTGTCAATAAATAAGTCATATACCAAGATTGTCGATACTGGGGAGTTCGATCCATGTATATTTGAAACTGCTGACGATTAATTTTGAATAAAGAATACATAGATACCACTGATACAATTAATAGAACAAGAACAATCCACCATTTCCATAAAACTAACCAAATTGCAGAGGATATCATAGTAATAAGGCTTGATACAATTCCCGCCATTTGAGTGTAGAGCTGATACGGGCGATAAGAAGCCTCTTGAGAAGCGCGCTTTAACTGGTCATTGATAGTCGCATTTTCATAATCAGCTAATCCCAAGCGAGTTGATTTTTCACAAATCATAATATTTAACGATTTGGAAAGGAGTGATTCCAGAGTTCCTTCTACATAACCCTGTGCAGCATTTACTATATTTTTCACAACGTAAACCAGTACAAACCATCCAAACGGTACGATTACTAAACCAGCTCCTTGTTGCAAAGCAATTGAAACCTTGTTTAGTACATTTTGCATAACAGCTAGGATGAGAATCGGCGTAACCCCTTGAATAAAATAGAACATAATACTAAGAATGAGATAACGCTTGTTAGTACTAAAAATTAGCAGAAGCAACTTAAGACCATTCCCCATTGATTCCCAAGCAGAGTGAAATCCATTTTTTTTATTATGCATATCTTTCATGTTACTTTCCTGTGATAGTGAACGAGGCTATTCATCGCATGACGAGCCATGATCATGATTTTCCGTTCTTTGTATCGATCAATTCCAAGTAAGCGATTCAAATGCATATGAATGATACTGAACAAAATATCATCTTTAGTATTCATTAAAGAACCTTGCTTCTCTTGTTCTGAAATTTTTTGTTGATAACAAACAGCTGTTGATACCCTGATTTTAAACAAATCTAGGATATCATTAATTTGATCCTGAGATTGACCTTCCTCCTGTTGAAATGTTTTATCCAAAAACTGCAAATAAAGCCTTCGTTCTTTACGAAATTCACTTAGGAACTCCTTTACGTCATATTTTTGATTGAGAACGTCGTAACTTTCGACTTCGTTAAAACCTAATTGACGCAACAAATGGATTACACTCAAAACAGCTACAATATCTAAGTCTAATTTATTTTGTTTAAAACGGTTCAAACGAATAAGTTTAGCCGAAATCTCGCTATCATCAGCGAACATAGGCTCCGCTAACCCCATTAATTCTGGCCCGCCATAGCGCTCAATTTCCGGTTCATAGGTATCAATAACAAATTTAGTCATCAATCCTTCTCGTATCCATACTTTTGCCCAATCATGAAACATGGTAAAAAAATCAGGAACCAATTTCTCACTAGACATTTTGAATCTTACACGAATATGGGATTCTGGATCTGCATAACGAATATAATAACCATATTCAACTATACCCATCTCCTTAGCTTGCCGAATACACTCATCCCAATACAAACCAATAAACTCATTTTGTCTGCTTTCCATTCCGTACAGTTTCGCATAGAACCATATACCACCTGGAAAATGTACACGTTGAGCCGAACTTACTGCCTGCATGGAAGGAGCTAGTCCCACATCTTCTGAAGCTGCCGCAATCTCCTGAAGAGTTCCCGAAGAAATAACTGGCCGTCGAACTAGAGGAAATACGAATTCCGCTGTCAGTCTACCTTCACTACAATAAATAGGTAATTCTTCAAATCCGCCAATGTGTTCAATGAGGACAATTGAGTTGCCAGATTTTAATTCTTTACATAGCTCTTCGATGTGTAAGGGGTGCTCCAAATCTAACAGAATACGATGGTCAGATTGAATCAGGTAGACGTGCCGAGGTACCTTCCATTCTAAACAGAATTGGGCAACCGCTTTTTTCAGGGCTTCCGCACCTAGTGGTTTTTCTTTGTCCTGACGAAACCACATTCTCCATGTCGCTGGAGCAAAAATGATATTGTTGTACCGCAAACGAGGGGTAAACGGAGCCTGCGCCATGATTCCCCAGTTTATTGGGTTCCATTGTCCGAATCCAGCTAGACCAACCTCAATTAAGAAACGGTATACATTAGGAGCATGGTGGTAGTTGAGCATATGTCCGGTTGTCGGTATGACTACTCGATTGTGCTTGCGTGATTTTAAGTAGAAATGATCGTCACGTAGCCCCACAACTAAATCCGATACTTGAATTTGCCGATCATCCGGCAGAGCATGGCTGGTCCCGATCGCAATCTCATAGTCTCGAAAATTCTCAACAAGAATAACATTCGTTGTTCTTCCAGAGCTGGGTAAATAGGATACTTCAGCCCAAATTTTCTCGGGATACAGACTTTTCTCCTCCTGATGAATAGCTTGGAATTCATCTTCAAACGGTTTACCAAGCAAATCCATAAAACGTCCAAACGTTTTTCCCGCACCGTTCGAACCAGGATTTGGTCCGAGCAGCAATGTATATTCTCCTCGATCAAGTGCTTGCTGGTCGCGGGTATTCAATAAGAAGTACAGTTCCATTGAAGGTAATGCCGGACGTGTTATGGAATCCTCCGTATGTGCAAGTTGCGCTGTCATTTCATCCGTAAGGTTCACTTCATATTTGCCTTTATGTATGGAGGATATAAACCATTGAAAGAGAAGCTGTTCTCGATCAGCTTGCGTTTTGGCAATTTTCCCTGTTTTTAAGGATCTGCGTCGGCTCTGCGGATGACGGTAGGTCGCAGGCGCGCCTAAACCCATTTCTTCATCTAACAGTTCAAGCAACGGTACCTCCCGGCCATATCCATACTTTTCCAAAAACTCATCAGCATACTCCTTGAGATGAGCATCCGTTTGGGAAGCGAGCTGGGAAAATAATTCGGCCACCCGTTCAACATCCTTACGGATATATTCATTCAGAACGATAGAATGATCCTCCAGCGATAAATCGACCTGTAAAGTGGACATTTCAATGTCCGAAACTTCACTCATCACTTGTCGCAGCAGTTTGAGGCGCCCCTCACCTTCCCCAATAGGAAGCTCATTGTACAGTCGGATTTCCTGATGAATACCTTGCAACAGCAACTTTAGATCCTCCATTCCGTATAACGGATTGACAATCGCCAAAATGTGGCCAAAAGGATCTGATTTTATGGTTGAGGGTCGTAGCTCCGAAATAAGAAACTCTTGCTCAAAAAGCTGCCGAATATAGGGATCAACTCTTTCTTCACTCGCTTCCGAAAAACGCCGCATAACAAGCTTAACCAATGTTGAATATAATACTGGTTGTGCGCAGACCTCCATAATATAATCAAATACAGCGGATGCCTTCACCGATACGCTATCGTTTTCCCCGTTTACTAATTTTCCGTATCTCGTTGTATAAGGAATTTTCGCCCGGTTTCCTTGCCGATAGATTAAAGGATTGCTCTGTAGACGAAGCTGGCATAACACTTCTGGAATGCTTTCTATCTTTTCAATAATTTTTAATATCCATTCCATATCGGGTCTAGCGCGTTTGCGATGAGCATTCGTATTCTTGAGATACAATTGAGAAGTCTCACCAAAATGTCCCACAGTAACACCTGAAAATAAACCAAATGGCGTGGGACGAGTCATCATTCTTAGTACATACCGCATGAGCCCTTTAAGCACCTGCTCTTGCTTGCGCGGATCATCTTCTTCTTGTAAACGAAATAGGGACTCATGTAAGCGTGGACTGGAAACGGAAATTGCTTCCTTGATTGCGGGATCGTTGGATAACTCAATCATACGTTGCACGGTGTAAGATTTGAGATATTCCTTGTCTTCACACTTTTCAGGAAAAAAAGACTTATACCTATCAAAAGAAATTACAGGCGTTCGCAGTAAAAAAAAATTGAGTGCTTTGTATGCATATCGCTGACGCTTCATTAATTCCTCGCCCCCGGACTATCTTGTATATATGCACTTTCGAAGGATAATTCACCTTACAATAAAAGAGAAAAGGGACTTGAAAGCCCCTTTTCTCTTTTATTTTTCTGTTCCACAGTCAATCAAATAACCCAAGGATGAATGAATATCAAAAGTATAATATCTCAGCACCAATTTCCAATATTTGATATACAATTTCCTTGAGTTTTACCACAATGTTCCGTGCGTTCACCCCCGCACGCAGCAGCAGAACACGCCGCTATGCTTGTAAAAACTTGTGGTTCAACAGATCCCTTGGACTTATTCACTTGTACATCCAAATCAAAAGCATCGTTTGCCATGTCGTTTTCCTCCTCTCATTCAACTTGTTTTCATAGATGTGATGATTATCACTAATGATTTCTTTATGCTATCTCTTAGAAGTTAATTTATATGAACAATACCCCAACTGATCGTCATCTGTTGGAATACTCTCATATACATATTTACTTTTATGCTTGTTTAGGCTATCAGCTGCTAGTTACTTATGTAAAAACCACAACCTAAACTTTTGTAAAATTTGTATATAATTTGTATACAAACAAAAATATATAACCCTATGCCTAAGGAATGAAAAGTGAATTTTACACATTATTATATTTTTTGAATTTATTAAGAATAAAATACATTTATATCAATTTTTATTCTTATAAAATATATACCTTAAAGCTTTCTAGTTCTAAGCACATTACTTGATCCCCTCCTCTCTTAGTTGTCCACACCATTTAAACCCATTTATTTATATGTATCTAGCCATATAGTTAAGAGTATTAGAAAAGGGACAGGAACAGCTGTCCCTAATCCCCGTCTCACTCCCCGTGTACTCCTATTTGGTTTTACTCCATTTGGAAGCGACCACCTCTGCCCTACTTTCTATTACATCCATAACCTCCTCGCGGTGCTTCGACTTGAACATATCAATCATGTCTTCCAAATCATTGCGATCCAATAATTTAACCCCGTTG
Organism: Paenibacillus jamilae; assembly: GCF_050482105.1. GTDB lineage: Bacteria > Bacillota > Bacilli > Paenibacillales > Paenibacillaceae > Paenibacillus > Paenibacillus jamilae_B. The sequence goes on from NZ_JBCNHI010000052.1 coordinate 7,796, forward strand.
ACAGCAGCAAGTGTTTTACAGGATTCCGTATAACGACTTGAGGTGATGACTACAGACTTGTCGGCTGCATAATAACGCATAGAGGTGTAAATTTCCTGCACCGCGCCCAAGCCGACCGGATGTTGTACAGCATAACGCTTGGCTTGAATTACGACTCTGGCGCCTTCACGGTCTGTAAATACCAGATCCGCTCCAAAATCCCGGCTGCTGGTTGTT
>NZ_JBCNHI010000053.1:0-889 GCF_050482105.1 Paenibacillus jamilae
ACCAGCACACGCCCCTGCCCACTCCAGTGGTATAATGCGGTACCGAGTGCGGTTAACAGCAGATCATTGACCTCTGTATGGTACGCACGATGTGATTCCTGAAGCAGCAGCCGGGTGTCCTGTTCGCTCCAAGCCACGGTCACCGTCTCACTGTCTCGAACCCAAAAATGTTGGCCTGCCGCTCTTTCTTGATCCTTAGGTAGCGATCCGACTTCCGCGTGGGCAAGACGCTGCCAGTATTCGCGTTCATTGTCGATGGCCGGACTGTTGGCATATTGAGATAAACGTTCTGCCCAAGTGGAGAACGAATCCGTTTTATACGGCAAGCGAATCGCTTCTCCCCGAACGGCCTGCTCATATCCTGTGGCAAAATCTTCAAACACAATCCGCCATGAAATGCCGTCTACGACCAAATGGTGAATCGCAATCAATAAGTGATCTCCATCCGTGCAGCGGAAAAGTCCCAGCTTCACCAGCGGTCCTTCATCCAGACGAATCGAGCTTTGAATGGCACTCGCCTTCGTTTCAATGGTTGCTGCCACCTCTGCAAGGGTTGGCATATCTGTCAAATCCACAATATCCAGACTGTACAGCTCGCCTTCATTCACACCGCGATTCCACGCTTCATAGCCCTGTTCGGTCTGACGGAAGATCATACGCAAGGCATCATGATGCTCCGTCACCTTGGTCATCGTTTGACGCAATGCGTCTAGATTGAAACCTTCTGCTCGATGCAGCATCACCGATTGGTTGAAATAATGTGGCTCTGCTGATGATAATCCAAAGAACCATTGCTGAATCGGCGTCAGCTTAACACTACCCGAAACCACGCCCTGATCGGCCGTACGACTCACTTTTTGTACATGACTGCTCAGCAGCGAAATGGACG
>NZ_JBCNHI010000054.1:0-1430 GCF_050482105.1 Paenibacillus jamilae
GGAAGGTGTAGATACACAAGTGGCCATTGTGTATCCGGAGTTAACACCTGATCCGGAGCATATGTATGAACCATTTCCGCTAACGGATGTGCAGATGGCTTATCTGATGGGACGTGAGGACCATTTTGAAATGGGCGGAGTATCGACTCATGGATATACGGAAATTAAAACCGACTATGATATAGACCGACTTAATGTTGCATTACAACAGGTCATTCAATATCAGCCCATGATGCGCGCAGTCGTATTTCCTACCGGAGAGCAGGTTATCCTGGAGAACGTACCGGAATATCGAATAACAGTGATTGACCTTACCCATATGAGTTCGTCTGAGCAACAAGAACGGATAGTGTCAGAAAGAGAGCGAATGTCTCATTATGTATTTCCAACAGACCAATGGCCACTCTTTGAATATAAAGCTTTTAAATTATCTGAAGGAATTCATTATTTGTTTATCAGCTACGACATGTTGATTACGGATGGAGCAAGTATCCAACTGATAGGTAAGTTGCTGGTTAAATTCTATCATGAGCCCAATTGGATGCCATCACAGTTGCAGAGTACATTTCGGGACTACATTCTGGCATTGCAGGATTTTAAAAATTCGGAAACCTATAAGCAGGACAAACTGTATTGGTTGAATAAATTAGACGATTTTCCTGCAGCTCCGGAGCTGCCTTTGAAAGCAGATCCCTCCGGTGTGACTGAGCCTCGTTTTTGCCGTCTGGAGCAAGAGATCGATAGAGAAACCTGGGAGAAAATTAAAAAACAGGCGTATCAGTACAACATCACGCCTACAGCGGCTCTTCTTGCTGCTTATGCAGAAGTGATGGCTTTTTGGAGTAATCAGCCTCATTTAGCCGTGAGCTTGACCGTTTTCAATAGACTACCGTTTCATCAAGATGTGAACGACATGATTGGGGATTTTACTTCCGTAATTCTTATAGAAATTGATTTTAGGTCTGAAAAGGGATATTGGGATAGGGCGAAACAGATCCAAGAACGTCTTTTAGAATCACTTGAGCATCGGCATTATGATGGAATTGAATTAATACGAGAAATATCTAAATACCATAATTATGGTAATCGTGCTGTTATGCCAATTGTTTTTACAAGCATGCTGCTGGGGACCAAAGAAAGAGGTGAAGTTAGTTGGTATGAATTAGGAGAAATACAAATGGGTGCTGGGCAGACATCTCAAGTTTACTTGGATCACCAACTTTTTGAAGATAACGGTTCGTTAAAGCTTGTTTGGGACTACGTTGAGCAACTATTTGATGAAAATGTAATTCATTCAATGTTCAAGCAATATATTGATACATTAACTCTGCATACCAACTGCATAAAAACTACTGAACAAGAAATGAAATTGATGGAGAGCTACAATAATACAGAGAAACTGATACCATATAGCACCTTGCACGGGTTGT
>NZ_JBCNHI010000055.1:0-518 GCF_050482105.1 Paenibacillus jamilae
GTCCTGTTCGGGGAGCCATATGGAGAGGTGTCCGAGTTGGCCGAAGGAGCACGATTGGAAATCGTGTAGGCGCCAAAAGCGTCTCGAGGGTTCGAATCCCTCTCTCTCCGCCATCACTTTTAATATACATAGGGCCCGTTGGTCAAGGGGTTAAGACACCTCCCTTTCACGGAGGTAACAGGGGTTCGAATCCCCTACGGGTCATAATATGGAGGCTTAGCTCAGCTGGGAGAGCATCTGCCTTACAAGCAGAGGGTCGGGGGTTCGATCCCCTCAGCCTCCATATTTTATATCGCGGGGTGGAGCAGTTCGGTAGCTCGTCGGGCTCATAACCCGAAGGTCGTAGGTTCAAATCCTGCCCCCGCAATTAATTTCCTGTTGGAAATGCCTTTGGAACTGTGGTGTAGAGGCCTAACATGCCTGCCTGTCACGCAGGAGATCGCGGGTTCGAATCCCGTCAGTTCCGCCATTTAACTTAATATGCCGGTGTAGCTCAACTGGTAGAGCAACTGACTTGT
>NZ_JBCNHI010000056.1:0-4493 GCF_050482105.1 Paenibacillus jamilae
GTCCTTCATGGCTCACCATTTATAATTTATTTTGCGGTCGTGGCGGAATTGGCAGACGCGCACGGTTCAGGTCCGTGTGGGCTAACCCCCCGTGGAGGTTCGAGTCCTCTCGACCGCACCATATTTTGCGGACGTGGCTCAGCGGTAGAGCATCGCCTTGCCAAGGCGAGGGTCGCGGGTTCGATTCCCGTCGTCCGCTCCATATTTGCGCCCTTAGCTCAGCTGGATAGAGCGTTTGACTACGAATCAAAAGGCCGGGAGTTCGAATCTCTCAGGGCGCGCCATTTCTTTCAAAAAAGTATAATATCGGGATGTAGCTCAGCTTGGTAGAGCACCTGGTTTGGGACCAGGGGGTCGCATGTTCAAATCGTGTCATCCCGATACTGATTTGCGGGTGTAGTTCAATGGTAGAACTCCAGCCTTCCAAGCTGGTAGCGTGGGTTCGATTCCCATCACCCGCTTTTTGTTATAGCGGATTCTTGTTGCCTCAGTGGTGACACCTTATAAATAAAGAGAGCCTGTCTGGGGACAGAGCTCTCTCTTTTTTTGCTTATCTCCAAACATGTTACATAGTGTTGGCTATCGGTAATCATTGCATCGGTGTATTCCTCCTGTTCCTGTGGTGGATATACACCGATAACCGATCTAATTCACAGATTTTACACTGGAACGGTCAGTAGGATGGAAGTTCCTTGATTTGGAGCAGAGGTCATGCTCATAAAGCCACCTACTCCTCTAGCTCGTTCTTCCATGCTGAACAATCCAACTCCCTCTCCCTTGGATTGTTCAGAAAAGCCCATACCCTCATCCCGAATAGTCACTTGTATTGTTTCAACCTGATCCTCTACGTTAACATAAGCCTCTGCTACATCTGCGTATTTGGCTACATTCGTTAATGCCTCCTGCACAATCCTATAAATAGCTATTTCTTTTCGAATATCAAGACGTTTACGTAGACTGCATTGAAAATGTACTTCAATTCCGTAATGAGAACAGAAGTTTTCAATATAGGTTCTGATGGCTGGTACGACACCCAAATCATCCAGAACTGAGGGCCGAAGTTCCCATGCTAGGCCACGAACATCTTTAATGATGTCGGTTACCTGTGCACGCAGATTTTCCAGTGTAGCACTGGGATGTTCAGCTAGTTGGCTATCTAATTGAATAATGAGTGAAAAGAGGCTCTGCCCAATCCCATCATGAAGCTCCCTTGAAAAACGTTTACGCTCTTCCTCCTGTATTTGCATGACTTGCGTCATCATGGACTGAAGCTCTGCCTCTACTTTTTTTAGTTTGGTGACTTCATTACGGATCGCTAAGTACTGATAAGGCTTACCTTTCTCGTCCATAAATGGAACAATCGTAGTATTCACCCAGTAGTAGCTGTTATCTTTAGCCCGATTTCGTATTTCTCCCTGCCATACCTTACCTGAACGAATCGTAGTCCACAGGTTCTTCATGAAGGCTGGAGTATGGTAGCCCGAATTAATGAGACGATGATCCTGTCCGATCAATTCTTCACGATTGTATTGGGAAATTTCACAGAACTTATCGTTCACGTACTGAATAATTCCTTGATGATCAGTAAGAGCAACGATGGAAGACGCATCTAGAGCAAATTTGAGATTGGATAGCTGGTGGAGTGAATTACGCAGTACATGCAGAAAAGGGGAATCTGGTATATGAATTTCCAAATCATTCAGCAGTTTATCGGTTGACTCCCCAAAGGCTGGCAACAGTAGAGGGTTAGAAGGTTCATTCATAATGGAGCAGCCCCTTTTTCAGTGCAAATTTGACCAACTCAGGTCGCGTTTTCAAGTTAAGCTTCTCCATAAGGTTGCTTTTATGGGACTCTACAGTTTTGACGCTAATTACTAGGTGTTCGGCAATTTCCTTGTTGGCATATCCTTTGGCTACCCATGACAGGATCTCCTTTTCCCGCTCAGACAGGGATTCATACGGTCCGGCTATGCCCTCTTGTTTGATTTTGTCCAAATATTCACTCATCAGGCGTTTGGTTGCATTGGGGTACAGATAGGCACTACCTTCGGCCACAGATTGGATGGCAGCGAGTAATTCCTCGTGAGGTGCACTTTTTAAAATATATCCAGAGGCTCCGGCTTGAATGGCCCGGAATAGATATTCTTCATCGTCATGCATCGTTAAAATAAGCACTTCTGTATCTGGTAACTGTTTTTTTAATTCAGTGGTTGCCGTCAGACCATCCTTGCCAGGTGGCATACTAAAATCCATGAGCACAACATTAGGTTGTAGCTCCACCGCTTTGCGGATCGCTTCATCCCCGTCTGCTGCATCTCCTACTACCTTAATACCGTTTTTGCCGTCCAATAGGGCCGTGAGGCCAGAACGTACGACAACATGATCATCCACTACTAGTATACGAATCAATTAGTCATCCCCTCGAACGGTAAAAAACCGTGCGTTTTGTCATAATCATAGCAAATTTTAGGGATTTCAATCAACAGAGATAGTTAGATGAGCCGTTCATATTTGCTTATTTTTATGATTTTATTTTTTTTGAATTATCAATCTAGGGAGTGAGAGGAAGAGCACATAGCTGGCCAAGGCGATGAGCGACTTGAGTGGCCTTATCCACATCAGATTCGGTGAATGTTCTCACATCACGGTTGCCAAGAAGTAGCACACCGTCTGGCAAGTCCCCTGTACTGGAAAAGGGAATGGCTACTGCGGAATGTAGCTGCTCGGCCAGCATAAGCGCACATTCTTGACGTAATCGTATACTACCTGATATTAAAGCACTAACGGTCACGGTACGTCCTAGACGAACAGCCATCCCGGCAATCCCGTGCCCGACTTTAAAAGAGATTAGGCGATAGCGATTGCTTCGGCTGCCAGAGGCGTAATACCAATGCAGCTTACCCCCTGACTTGGACATAAATGCAAGAGCAGTGATATCTCCATAAACATGTTCTCGCAACTGGTTTAGTTCTTTTCGCATTTCATCCGTTATTTGTAGCATAGAAGACACATCCTTTTTCTTAACCAACTGTAGCTCTAGTTCATTGTAGTTCCGACAGGTGCAAAAGTAATTCAGGGAACCCCCTGATCTATAGGCGCAGGAACACTGACTTTTCATTAGACTGGGTAATCAATAAGAGGAGGGGCGATAAATGGGGCGTTAGCTGATTTTGGAAGTGATATTTATCACAGTAAATCAGGGAGTAGAGAGGTACAAAATCAGGTGTTCTCCCGATAACAACCCAGGCATCAAAACATTATGATAAGGATATCAGGTAAACACGAGGAGGACGCTAATATGCAAGCCACTTGTATGGAACGGTTTGGGGACGAAGCGCAACGCACGGGGATTCAGCTTTTTTTGACGGAAGAGCATTTTGAGCTGTTAAAGGATATCATGTCCTGGAAGAAGGTAAAGGCAGGCGTTATGCTGTTCCGGGAGGGTGATGATGCAGAGCAGCTTTATTATATACATTCGGGTCATGTTAAGCTCCGTAAATCAACAGAAGATGGTAAAGAGTTGATTCTGACTATTCAGCACCAAGGCGATTTGATCGGGGAATTTAGTGGAATAGATGGTGAAGAGTATAGTTGTACTGCAGAAACAGCCGATGTTTGTGAGTTAGGTGTCGTGTTTGTTAAGGATCTGGAGTTACTCCTGTCTAAAAATGGGGAAATGGCACTTCAGTTCATACAGTGGATGGCGATGAAGCAACGAATTATGCAATCACGGTTTCGCGATTTACTGTTGTATGGCAAAACAGGGGCACTAGCGTCTACACTGATCCGTGCAAGTAATACATGTGGTGTAGCTGTGAAGGATGGTATTTTACTGAATATGAAGCTAAGTCACTCCGAACTGGGTGAGATGATTGGAGCGACGCGTGAGAGCGTAAACCGGATGCTGAGTTCGCTAAAAGAGCAGGGAACCTTGGATACGAGAGATGGAAAAATCGTCATTCACGATCTCAAGGTGTTGCGTGCTATGTGTTGTTGCCCTTCGTATGGCCAATGTGCCCATGAGATTTGCAGACTATAAATTTAAGAGCTTGTTAGGCGGGGGTAAAAATACTCCGTCTAATTGTAAGTCTGCTGACAACAAGCGATAAAGAATCGAGTTATCGTAGATATCTAAAAAAATCGGTGGGGTTAGCGGAAAATTAACGAGATGGTGTTTTTAAATTAGCAATCGTTGTCTACTAGCAGCGGAGAAATTTAACAAAAGATTAATGTAAAATATTACAAGTTGTATTCTCTAGTAAAAAATGATATATTATTTTAGCTGACAACAAAACAGCCGTTTCAAATGAAGATAAGCAGGGTGAAATGATCTTCGAAATAAAAGAAAAAATAACCCTTGCATTTTTTAAACGAACATGATATGATCTTATAGCTGCTGAAAAACGTAGCGAAAAAGAATTTGATCTTTGAAAACTGAACAACGAGTGAGTAAATGATTTTGTTCGCAAAATCAACAATGAGATATTTTATCT
>NZ_JBCNHI010000057.1:0-893 GCF_050482105.1 Paenibacillus jamilae
CTGCATCAGTTCGACCCGCAGGATGTGAACTACAACATGCCGTCGGTGCTGCAAGTGAGCGGCCCGCTGGATGTGACACGAGTGGAACATGTATTCCGTCAACTGATCGCCCGTCATGCGACCTTGCGTACTCGCTTTGAGCTCATCGACAGCGAGCCAATGCAATGGATCGAGGACACCGTGCCATTTGCGGTGGAATATACGAAGGTACTGGCAGCAGCTACGACTGTGGACACAGATGTCAACATAGAAGCCCAACAGCTGGTGAGTCGCTTTGTCCGTCCGTTTGATCTACAAGCTGCACCGCTGCTGCGGGTAGGCTTGGTGGATCTGGGCGTTCAGGGAGTAGAGCAGGAATCTCAATATTTGCTCATGCTCGATATGCACCATATCGTCTCGGATGGGGTGTCCCTAGAGGTCCTGACCGACGAATTTGTCCGCTTGTATGACGGTGAAGAGCTAGCGCCATTGCGGATTCAGTACAAGGATTATGCCGTATGGCAACAAAGCGAGGCCCATCAGGAGTGGATGCAGCGTCAGGAAACGTACTGGCTGAACACCTTCCGGGGTGAGCTACCTGTACTGGATCTCTCCACTGACTTTGCCCGTCCAGCGGTGCAGAGTACGGCAGGGGATACGATCGAATTTGTACTGGGGCGTGAGGTGAGTGAACGCCTGAAAGAACTGGCGGCGCAAACCGGCGCTACCCTGTATATGGTGTTGCTGGCGGCGTACACCACGCTCCTACACAAATACACAGGCCAAGAGGACATCGTCGTTGGCACGCCGATTGCCGGACGACCGCATACGGAGCTCAGTAATCTGGTCGGTGTGTTCATTAACACACTGGCGATCCGTAATTATCCGTCCAGTGACAAATCGTTCCTAGATTA
>NZ_JBCNHI010000058.1:0-5214 GCF_050482105.1 Paenibacillus jamilae
CCTGACGGCAACCTAGAATACCTGGGCAGGATCGACCATCAGGTAAAGATAAGAGGCTACAGGATAGAACTGGGTGAAATAGAGAACCGGTTATTAAAGCATGAAGCAATAAAAGAAGCGGTGGTATTGGACAAAGAAGGAGCTGACGAAAATAAGTATCTTTGTGGATACGTCGTACCGGATCAAGAAATAACCGTACAGGGGATGAGGGAACACTTGTCAAAAGAGCTCCCGGACTACATGATCCCTTCCTACTTTGTGCGGATGGAAAAGCTGCCATTGACCCCTAATGGAAAAATAGACAGGAAAGCATTGCCTGTGCTCGATAGCAATGTTAATACCGGCGTAGAATACGTAGTACCTTCGGGAGAAATAGAGGAGAAACTTGCGCTGTTGTGGCGGGATATCCTTGGAATAGAGAAGGTAGGAAGAAATGATAACTTTTTTATGCTTGGGGGACACTCGTTAAAGGCAACAAGCCTTGTAGCAAGAATTCACAAAGAGTTCAATATAGACATACCTCTTAAGGAAATATTCAAGACACCAACCATCTTAGAAATTGCCAGATATATTAAAGACTCAAAGGAGAGCCTATATCAGTCAATCCAACCGGCAGGAGAAATGGAATACTACCCTATGTCATCTGCACAAAGAAGGCTGTATATACTAAACCAGCTTGAAGGGGCAGGGACAGCATACAACATGCCTGGTATTATGCTGCTGGAAGGAAGCATTGATACAGCGCGTTTCCAGGAAGTCTTCAGGCAGCTGGTAAAAAGGCATGAGACTCTTAGAACATCGTTCCACATGATCGATGGTAACCCGGTCCAGAAGGTTCATGACCATGTGGAATTCAGCGTGATGTACTTTGAAACTAACGAAGAAAAAGCCGCAGAGTATGCTGGGGAATTTGCCAGACCTTTTGATCTTGGCAAGGCTCCTCTGCTAAGGGTAGAGCTTGTAAAAACGGGAGAAGACAGGCATCTTATGATGTTTGATATGCATCACATTATATCCGATGGTGTCTCCATGGACATACTGATTCGTGAGTTTATGGATCTTTATGAAGGAAACAACCCTCCAGCACTTCGGATACAGTACAAGGACTACGCTGTATGGCAGAATAAACTGTTTGATGAGGGCGGAATTAGCAGCCAGGAGGAATACTGGCTCCAAGCATTCCAGGGAGAAATACCTGTACTGAATATGCCGCTAGACTATCCAAGGCCTGTAATACAAAGCTTTGAAGGGGATTTTTTTAGCTTTGAAGCAGGCAGTGAGCTTACGAATAAATTAAACAAGCTTGCAAGGGATAATGGGGCTACGCTTTACATGACACTGCTCGCGGCATACAACATATTGCTGTCTAAGCACACCGGACAGGAAGACATAATCGTTGGAAGCCCTATAGCCGGAAGGCCACATTCAGACCTGCAGGATATCCTTGGTATGTTTGTAAATACCTTGGCTATGAGAAATTACCCCAAGGGAGATAGTACCTTTGTAGAATTCTTGAATGAAGTAAGAGAAAACGCTCTAAGGGCTTATGACAATCAGGATTACCAATTTGAAGAACTGGTTGAGAAGCTTAACTTGAAGAGGGACATGAGCAGAAACCCACTGTTTGATACTATGTTTACCATGCAAAATGCCTCTAAGGTAGAATTTGCAGTACCTGGTGTAAGCTTCAGACCTTTTAATAACGGGCTAGAGTATAGAATATCAAAATTTGACCTATCCATTGATGCAATAGAGCGTGAAGATGGTATGGCTTTTAGCTTTGAATATTGTACTCGGCTTTTCAAAAAAGAGACTATAAAAAGGTTGGCGGTTCATTACCTTAACGTGTTGGAAGAGATAACCGCAAATCCGTTTAAAAGGTTGTCGGAAATAAATATGTTGTCCCAGGAGGAAAAACAGCAAATAATCTATGGCTTCAATGATACAAAAGTAGAATATCCTAAGGATAAGACCATACAAGAGCTATTTGAAGAACAAGTGGAAAAGACGCCTGATAACATAGCAGTAGTATTTGAAGATAAATACTTGACTTACGGAGAACTTAATGAAAAGGCCAATCAACTGGCTTGGATCTTAAGGGACAAGGGATTAAAACCTGACAGTGTAGTAGCTATAATGGTAGACCGGTCCATAGAAATGATAATAGGTGTAATTGCTGTATTTAAAGCAGGAGGCGCGTATTTACCCATAGACACCGAATATCCTGAAGAACGAATCAGATATATGATCGATGACAGCTTGGCTGGAATTATTCTTACGCAAGAACATCATAAAGAAAAAATTAAATTTGATCTTGATATTATAAGCTTTGATGACTGTGTGAATTACAACGGGAGAACAGAAAATCTTCCTGTCATTAATAAATCTTGTAATTTAGCATATGTCATTTATACATCAGGAACCACAGGAAAGCCAAAGGGGATCATGATAGAGCATAGAAGTCTTGTCAACATATCTTACGCATGGAAAAAGGAATATAGGCTTGCGGATATGGATGTAAAGCTGTTGCAAATCGCAAGTTTTTCTTTTGATGTATTTGTGGGAGATGTTTCGAGAACGCTGCTCAACGGAGGCCAAATGGTTATTTGTTCATCCGAGGAGAGATACGATCCTGCACGATTATATTCACTTATTAAAACCCATAAAATAACCATCTTTGAATCCACACCGGCACTGATTATTCCTCTTATGGATTATATCCATGATAATGCTTTGATTATTGATAGCCTCAAGTTGCTTATACTTGGATCAGATACTCTCTCTGTGGAAGATTATGAAAGATTACAATCCTGGTATGGAGAGAAACTGCGGGTTGTTAATAGCTATGGGGTTACTGAGTCCACCATAGATTCCAGTTATTACGAAAAGAGACTGGGAAGCTATTTGGAATCCGGGAGTGTACCTATCGGAAAGCCAATGCAAAATATAAAATACTACGTTGTTGACAAACACTTGAGACCTCAGCCTACAGGGGTTTTGGGTGAGTTGTGCATAGGGGGAGAAGGGCTTGCAAGGGGATATCTAAACCGGCCCGAACTGACAGCTGAAAAATTTGTACCTAACCCGTTTATACCAGGGGAAAGGATGTATCGTACAGGGGATCTGGCCAGATGGCTGTCTGATGGGAATATGGAATTTTTAGGAAGAGTAGATCATCAGGTAAAGATAAGGGGATTTAGAATAGAGCTGGGGGAAATAGAAGCACAACTGCTAAAGCACGTTTCAATAAAGGAAGCAGTGGTTATTGCAAGGGAAGATCAGAAGGGAAACAAGTATCTGTGTGCCTATGTGGCAGGGGAAAATGAATTAACAATAGCAGAACTAAGGGGACATCTCTTAAAGGACCTTCCAGACTATATGATACCATCCTATTTTATGCAGTTAAAAAAGCTGCCGCTGACTCCCAATGGCAAAATAGATAGGAAGGCATTGCCCGAACCTGACGGCAATATCGATGCTGGAATAGAGTATGTCGCACCCTTGGGTGAAGTGGAGGAGAAACTTGCGGGGTTGTGGCAGGATATCCTTAGTATAGAGAAAGTGGGAAGAAACGACAATTTCTTTGAGCTGGGGGGACATTCCTTAAGGGCAGCAAATCTTATTGCCAGGATTCACAAAGAGTTCAATGTAAACATACCGCTTAAAGAAATATTTAAGAGCCCAAATATGTCTGAAGTTGCCGAGTGCATCAAGATTGCAAAGGAGAGTGTATTTCATTCTATTGGGCCGGCTGGGGAGATGGAGTACTATCCAATTTCATCCGCCCAGAAAAGGCTGTATATTCTAAACCAGCTTGACGCAGTTGGGATGGCATACAACATGCCTGGTATTATGCTAATTGAAGGCAAACTCGATAAACTGCGCTTTGAACAGGCTTTTAGGGAGCTTGTTGACAGACATGAGTCTTTCCGTACCTCATTCCATATGATAGATGGTAAACCGGTACAAAAGGTCCATAGCAATGTGGATTTTAGTGTTATGTATATGGAAACCGATGAGGAAAGAGCTGCGAAAATAGCCAGTGAATTTATTAGGACCTTTGACCTTGATGAGGCTCCTTTACTTAGGGTTGGGCTTATAAAAGTTGGAGAAGACAGATATATTATGATGTTTGATAAGCACCATATTATATCTGACGGGGTGTCTGACGACATACTGGTAAGAGAATTTATGAGCCTGTATGAAGGTAAGGAACTTCCGGAACTTAAGATTCAGTACAAGGATTTTTCCGTATGGCAGAACAGGCTGTTTGCTGATGGGACAATTAGTAAGCAGGAAGAATACTGGCTCCAAGTATTCAAAGGAGAAATTCCTTTGCTTAATATGCCGCTAGACTACCCTAGGCCAGCTATACAGAGTTTTGAGGGAGATGTGATCAGTTTCAAAGCAGGCAAGGAGCTTGCTGTTAAACTGAATAAACTTGCAGTGAATAATGGTGCCACGCTCTACATGGTACTTTTAGCTTCATACAATGTCCTTTTATCCAAGTACACCGGACAGGAAGATATTATAGTTGGAAGTCCCGTTGCAGGAAGGCCGCATACTGATCTTCAGGACGTTATTGGTATGTTTGTAAACACGCTAGCCATGAGGAATCACCCTCAAGGTGGAAAGACTTTTGTGGACTTCCTTAATGAAGTAAGAGAAAACTCCTTAAGGGCTTACGAAAACCAAGATTACCAATTTGAAGAACTGGTAGATAAGCTTAATCTGGAAAGGGATCTGGGCAGAAATCCACTTTTCGATACTATGTTTGTACTGCAAAATATCGAGGCATCAGAAGTGAAGATGGATGGGCTAAGGTTTATGCCCTATGACAGTGAAGTAAGAATATCCAAGTTTGACTTGACTTTAAACGCTGAGGAAACAGAGGACGGTATTGCATTTGAATTGGAGTATGCTACCAGGTTGTTTAAGAAAGAGTCAGTTATAAGGCTTATTGCCCATTACCTTAATGTATTGGAAGAGGCAGCAGCCTTTCCTGAAAAAAGGCTATTAGAAATTGATATGCTGTCACAAGACGAAAAACATCAAATATTATATGAATTTAATAATACAAAAGCAGGATACCCTCGGGAAAAGACCATCCATCAGATTTTTGAGGAACAGGTGGAACGGACACCCAATAATATTGCTGTAGTGTTTGAAGATAAACAGCTGACTTATAGGGAGCTAAACGAAAAGGCAAACCAA
>NZ_JBCNHI010000059.1:0-572 GCF_050482105.1 Paenibacillus jamilae
GCCACATGCTGTGGCGGCAAGGCTTCACCACTGGCAAAGACATGGCGCAGCGTGCCCAGCTTCGCTTGCATCACTTCCCGCGGCTGCTGCTCCACATATTCGAGGAATGCATGCAGCATCGCCGGTACAAAGTGCATCGTGCTCACACCATCGCGGGCAATCGTGTCCACGATCTCTTCCGGGTTCTTTTCTCCGCCGACCGACAGCAGGCTTACCTTCGAGCCGACCATCGACCACCAGAACAGCTCCCATACCGACACGTCGAAGGTGAAGGCCGTCTTTTGCAAGATCGTATCTGCCGCACTCAACCCGTAGCGATTATGCATCCACAAAATCCGGTTCAGCACGGAATGGTGCTCTACCATTACGCCCTTCGGTTTTCCCGTGGAACCGGACGTGTAGATGACGTACGCGACATGGTGCGGCCCGGCCAAGGGCTCCAGATTGGAGCTATCTTCGTGATAAATGTGCTTGCCATCCTGCTCCTGACGATCCAGCACCAGCACTTGGCCATCGAAATTCAGCGAGGCTTGCTCCGCCAGATGCGATTGTGTCAGCACCAGCTTCGCGCC
>NZ_JBCNHI010000060.1:0-1295 GCF_050482105.1 Paenibacillus jamilae
AGTCACCTGGAAGGCGGAGAGGTTAGCTACAACATGCCAGGAGCGTTGATTATTGAAGGTGCCTTGGATCCAACGAGATTCGAGCAAGCCTTCCGTCAGCTCATTGCCCGTCATGAGGCCTTGCGGACCCGATTCGAGATGGTGGATGGCGAGGTGATTCAGCGGATTGAATCCAGCGCCCCCTTCAACGTGGAGCATGTGCAAGCAAGTGAAGATGAGACACCGCAGTATGCACAGGACTTTGTACGTGCATTTGATCTCGCACAAGCCCCGTTGCTGCGGGTTCAGTTGATCGAAAATGGACCGCAGCGTCACGTCATGCTCTATGACATGCACCATATTATTTCGGATGGCGTGACGGAAAGCATTATCGTGCAGGAGTTCTCTCAATTGTATGAAGGCCAGGAGCTGCCGCCACTTCGGATTCAGTACAAGGACTATGCGGTTTGGCAGCATGCGGACATGCAAAGTGAACGTCTGCGTGCGCAAGAAAGCTATTGGCTGAACACGATGTCGGGTGAAATTCCGGCGCTGGATATGCCAACCGATTTTACAAGACCTGCTGTACAGCGTCTGGAAGGAACTCGATTTGAGTTTGCGATCCGCATGGAGGACAGCGAGCAGCTGAAACAGCTGGCCGCGCAGACGGGCTCTACCTTGTACATGGTGTTGCTTGCAGCATATAGCACGCTTTTGCATAAGTACACGGGTCAAGAGGACATCATCGTCGGCACGCCGATTGCCGGAAGACCACATGCGGAACTGGGGAGCCTGGTAGGCGTATTCCTCAACACGCTGGCGATCCGCAATTATCCGTCGGGGGACAAAACGTTCCTGGATTACCTGCAAGAGGTCAAAGAACATGCGCTCAGTGCGTATGAGCACCAGGAATATCCGTTTGAAGAACTGGTTGAAAAGCTGAATTTGACGCGGGATACGAGCCGGAATGCGCTGTTTGACACGATGTTTGAGCTAAAAACATTTGAGCAGCAGGAGTTCGAGCTGGAAGGGCTGACCTTTAAGCCGTATCCGACGGACAATCCTACGTCCAAATTTGATCTGACCTTGGATGCCGTAGAGCAGCCAGAAGGCATTTTGTGCAGTCTGGAATACAGCACGGCACTGTACAAGCCGGAGACCATCGCACGCTTGGCGCAGCATTTTACCGAACTCATACGTGCCATTACACTTCATCCACAGCAGCCACTGGCAGCTCTGGATATGGTAACTGTCGAGGAGAAGGCACAAATCCTCTACGGTTTTGGAGATGTAGGCGTATCGGAGGTTGCAGCTGT
>NZ_JBCNHI010000061.1:0-1694 GCF_050482105.1 Paenibacillus jamilae
CGTGACAAAGCCGAAGGCTTTAATTTCAGCTCCGGCGAGCTGATGCGGGTGTCTATTTTACGTACAGGCGAGGAGTCGTACCGTTTTGTGTGGAGCTTCCATCATATTTTGATGGACGGTTGGTGCTTGTTCCTGGTTGTCGGGGAAGCGTTTAATACGTACTTTGCCATCCTTGAAGACCGCAAGCCAGAGCTTGCCCCGGTAACGCCATATAGTGAATATATTGAATGGCTGGATCGACAGGACAGCGCGGAGGCAGAACGGTTCTGGCGTGATTATTTTGCGGGTTTTGAGCAGCAGACAGTATTGCCGCAGGTCAAACAGCTGGACGGTCATGCAAAAGCATATGAAGCGGACAAGCTTTCGTTTACACTGGGCCATGAAGTGACGGAGCGAATGAACAAGCTAGTTAAGCAGAAACGAGTGACGGTCAATACATTCCTGCAAGCAGCGTGGGGCGTTGTGCTACAGCGGTATAACAACAGCCAAGATGTGGTATTTGGCAGTGTTGTATCCGGCAGATCGGCGGATATTCCGGGCATCGATAAAATGATTGGTCTGTTCATTAATACCGTACCTGTACGGATTCATAGTGAGAAAGAGATGACGTTTGCTTCGTTAATGAAGCAGGTACAAGAGCAGGCACTGGCTTCTCGTGCCTATGAAACCTATCCGCTGTATGACATTCAGGCCCTGACCGAGCAGAAGCAGGACCTGGTGAACCATATTATGGTGTTTGAAAACTACCCCGTGGAACAGCGCATGGAGCAGATGGGCAGCCGTGGCGTGAATGGCTTTACGATTGCCAATGCTTCCATGTCAGAGCAAACAAACTATGATTTCAACATTACCGTAGTGCCGGGCGATGAAATTCTTTTCTATTTGGAATACAACACGCGAGTAATGGAACGTACAGCTGTGGAGCAAATCCGTGAGCATTTGCTGCATGTGATTGAAGAAGCGATCCACAGACCAGATGCACTGGTGGATGAGCTTGAGCTGGTGACTGCTGCGGAAAAAGCGAAAATCATTGATGGCTTTGGAGCTGTAGGCGTATCCGCATGGAGTGATGAGAAAGAATCCGAATTGTTGTTCCACGCCTATGTGGAAGAACAAGCGCAGCTTGTGCCGGATCATGTGGCAGTTGTATATGAGGAGCGGCAGCTTACGTACCGTGAGCTGAACGAGCGTGGAAACCAGCTTGCTCGTAGATTGCGGGATGAGGGTATTGGACGCGAGTCCATTGTCGGCATTTTGAGTGAACGCTCGGTAGACATGCTGGTCGGTGTATTGGCAGTGTGGAAGGCGGGAGGAGCCTATGTGCCACTGGATGCAGATTATCCATCCGAACGGATTCGTTTCATGCTGGAGGACAGCGGTGCAACGGTACTGCTGACGCAAACCAGTTTGCAGGAGCGTGCAGAGGGTTGGCTGGATGAAAACCAAGGGGCTCTGGGCGAAGGGCCGACCGAGGGCGAACTGGAAACAGCGGCTGGTGCTGAAACGCTGGAAAGCGACCGCCTCCATGAAGGTGTGAGCTTGAAAGCAGCTTCGAAGTCTGATAGCGAAGCAGCATCCGAACCGGCAACAGAGCTGCGTCTGCGTACTGTACTGGCGCTGGACGATGAGTCACTGTACACCGGAGATACGACAGACGTCGATCCTATCAACGAGCCGCACGATCTGGCGTATGT
>NZ_JBCNHI010000062.1:0-664 GCF_050482105.1 Paenibacillus jamilae
TGCGGGTCGAACTGATGCAGCACATACAGTCGTTTTTGCGCCGAGGATAACGGGTAGAACGTGCGAGTCTCCGTTACCGGAATCGACGCATATGCCACTTGATCCAGCTCTTCCAGCACAGCTGCCAGTTGTTCAATCGTTGGGGCTTCAAAAATACTGCGCAGGGGAAGCGGCTTGTTCAGCTCTTGGTGAATCTTCGAGGCCAGCGTCGTCGCCCGCAGCGAATGTCCACCTATCTCGAAGAAGTTTTCCTTCACGCCGACCCGCGCCAGACCCAGCACATCCTGCCAAATTTGCGCCAGCTTCACTTCCACCCACGTCCGCGGTGCAACATAATCGGCTCCGCTTTGCAAGCTGCCTTCTGGTGCTGGCAGGGCCTTGCGGTCGATTTTGCCATTGGGACTCAGCGGCATTTGCTCCAGCTGTACAAAGTAGGACGGCACCATGTAGCTTGGCAGCTCCCGGCCCAGCTCACTTCTCAGTTCGCTGGCACTGATTTCTTGCCCCGCGACATAGTACGCCACCATTTGTTTTTGTCCCGTTTCATCCGCACGAGCCATGACCACCGCTTCGCGTATCGATTCCACTTGGAGCAGCTGCGTTTCGACCTCGCCCAGTTCAATCCGGTACCCCCGGATTTTCACCTGATGGTCGATCCGGCCCA
>NZ_JBCNHI010000063.1:0-1793 GCF_050482105.1 Paenibacillus jamilae
TGCAGGCTGCCTTCGGGTGCTGGCAGGGCCTTGCGGTCGATTTTACCGTTTGGTGTCAGCGGCATCTGCTCCAGCTGTACCAGATAGGAAGGCACCATGTAGTTAGGCAGCTCCTCACCCAGTAAGCTTCGCAGTTCACCAGCACTCACATCACGTTCGGCAACAAAGTACGCCACCAGTTGGTTTTGTCCCTGCTCGTCCGCCTGGGCCAGTACGATGACCTCTTGTATGTCCTCCACTTTCAAAATTTGTGCCTCGACTTCGCCCAGCTCGATCCGATAACCCCGGATTTTCACCTGATGGTCGATCCGGCCCAAGTATTCGATGTTGCCATCCGGCATCCATCTCGCCAAGTCACCCGTACGGTACATTCGTTCATAACCTGCTTCACCAGCCGCAAATGAATTCGGTACAAATTTCTCAGCTGTCAGTTCTGGACGATCCAGATAACCGCGAGCCAGACCTGGACCGGACACGCATAGTTCACCCGCTACGCCTATTGGAGCCAAATGTCCATGTACATCCACCATATATACCCGGTGATTCGGTACAGGGCGTCCGATAGAAATCAGCTGTCCTGCTCTCTCATCCTTCGATACTGGCCAGACCGACGTCGCTACTGAGTTTTCAGTTGGACCATAGCCGTTATAATACGCCACATGATCCTTCCACTTGTATACCAACTCTATTGAAGCGGCTGAACCCGCAGTGATCAGTATACGCAGGTTTGGCATCCGTTCCGGCTCCAGATAGACCGCATAGGTCGGTGGTAATGTCGCTATCGTAATCTGATGCTCTGTCATGTAATGCTCGAATCTCTCATAGTCCAAAATCGTCTCTGTCGTTGGCATGTACAACGTGGCGCCGCAGAACAAGGCTTGGAAGATTTCCCAGCAAGCTGCATCAAACGAATAGCTGGCAAACAGCAATGTATGATCCGACGTACTGATCTGGAATTCCTGATCAAAATACGTTTTCAGATTACATAGACCACGATGCTCCAGCATAACCCCTTTTGGCTGTCCCGTCGTACCCGACGTATAGATCACATACGCTAGATCGTTCGGACCAGACAGCGGCTCCAGGTTGGAACCATCCTCGTGATACACCCTTTCTGCCCCATTCAGCACCAGCATCTGACCATCAAAAGCTACCTTGTCCACCAGATGGCTTTGCGTCAACAACAGCTCTGCTCCCGAGTCGTCCAGCATGTAGCGGATACGCTCCTCTGGATACGTCGGATCGATAGGGACATATGCACCTCCCGCTTTCAAAATGCCGAAGATGCCCACGATCATGTCTATCGAACGCTCGGTCATCAGACCCACCAGCCGATCCTTCGTCACGCCTTGACTGCGCAAGGTTCGCGCCAGACGATTTGCACGTTCATTCAGCTCACGATAGCTCAGTTGCTCTCCTTCAAAGTACAACGCTGGCTGCTCTGGTGTGTGCGCCGTTTGTGCCTCAAACAGACTATGGATCGTTTGCTGGCTTGGATACTCGGCAGCCGTATCTCCCCATACGCTGAGAATTTGCTCGCGTTCCTGCTCACTTAACACATCTAGCTCTTGCACCCGAATGTCCGGATTCGCCACTACCTGCTCCAGCAGCTGTATTAAATGGCCCTGAGTCCGTTCCACGGCTTCCCGATCAAATAATTTCGTGTTGTACTCAAATCGGATTTTCATCGCTTCCTGCGGCATGACGACCAGATTGAAATCATAGTTCGTTTGTTCAATCATGCCTGCATTGCTGATTACAAAATCCGACGCCGCACCTTCGCCAAGCTGCTC
>NZ_JBCNHI010000064.1:0-619 GCF_050482105.1 Paenibacillus jamilae
TCGGTGTCAGCGGCATCTGCCCCAGCTGGATGAAGTATGAAGGCACCATGTAGTTGGGCAGTTCCTCACCCAGCAAGCTGCGCAGCTCACCAGCACTCACGTCACGTTCGGCAACAAAGTACGCCACCAGTTGGTTTTGTCCCTGCTCGTCCGCCTGGGCCAATACGATGACCTCTTGCACGTCTTCCACTTTCAACATTTGTGCCTCGACTTCACCCAATTCGATCCGGTAGCCCCGGATTTTCACCTGATGGTCGATCCGGCCCAAATATTCAATGTTGCCGTCAGGCATCCATCTCGCCAAGTCGCCTGTACGGTACATTCGTTCATAGCCGGTTTCACCAGCTGCAAACGGGTTCGCTACAAATTTCTCCGCTGTCAGCTCTGGACGATCCAGATAACCTCGCGCCAGACCCGGACCGGATACGCACAGCTCACCTGCTACGCCGACCGGAGCCAAATGTCCATGCCCATCCACCATGTATACCCGGTGATTCGGCATCGGGCGTCCGATGGAAATGAGTTGACCTGCCCTTTCATCCTCGGATACCGGCCAAATGGACGTTGCCACCGAGTTTTCGGTTGGACCGTAGCCATTATAATACGCCACTTGATCCTT
>NZ_JBCNHI010000065.1:0-2276 GCF_050482105.1 Paenibacillus jamilae
TATTTGCTCGACTATGATCAGCAAACGTCGATTCCAACCGGCAAAGTAGGCGCGAAAGCCGAGGGTGAACAATTTGAGCATGTGCTGTGCGATCTGGGCCAAGACTTGACCAAACGTATGGAAATGGTGGCCAAGCAGCACTACGTGACCGCGAATACGTTGCTGCAAACAGCTTGGGGCTTACTGCTCCAAAAGTACAATGGTAGTGACGATGCTGTCTTTGGCGGTGTCGTATCGGGTCGCCCGGCTGATATTTCGGGGATCGAAAATATGGTGGGCTTGTTCATTAACACCATCCCCATTCGTATTCGCAGCCAGGCTGAGGACACCTTTGCCGACCTGATCAGAGCAAATCAGCAGCAGGCACTGGCTTCTCAAGATTATGAAACGTATCCGCTGTATGAAATTCAAGCCTTGACCGAGCAAAAGCAAGAGCTGATCAACCACATTATCGTGTTTGAAAACTATCCGGTGGAGGAGCAGGTCGAGCAGCTTGGCGAAGGTGCGGCGTCGGATTTTGTAATCAGCAATGCAGGCATGATTGAACAAACGAACTATGATTTCAATCTGGTCGTCATGCCGCAGGAAGCGATGAAAATCCGATTTGAGTACAATACGAAGTTATATGATCGGGAAGCCGTGGAACGGACTCAGGGCCATTTAATACAGCTGCTGGAGCAGGTAGTGGCGAATCCGGACATTCGGGTGCAAGAGCTAGATGTGTTAAGCAAGCAGGAACGCGAGCAAATTCTCAGCGTATGGGGAGATACAGCTGCCGAGTATCCAAGCCAGCAAACGATCTATAGTCTGTTTGAGACACAAACGGCGCACACGCCAGAGCAGCCAGCGTTGTACTTTGAAGGAGAGCAACTGAGCTATCGCGAGCTGAATGAACGTGCAAATCGTCTGGCTCGTACCTTGCGCAGTCAAGGCGTGACGAAGGATCGGCTGGTGGGTCTGATGACCGAGCGTTCGATAGACTTGATTGTGGGTATGTTAGGCATTTTGAAAGCGGGAGGTGCATATGTCCCCATCGATCCGACGTATCCAGAGGAACGTATCCGCTATATGCTGGACGACTCGGGAGCAGAGCTGTTGTTGACGCAAAGCCATCTGGTGGACAAGGTAGCTTTTGATGGTCAGATGCTGGTGCTGAATGGAGCAGAAAGTGTGTATCACGAGGATGGTTCCAACCTGGAGCCGCTGTCTGGTCCGAACGATCTAGTGTATGTGATCTATACGTCGGGTACGACGGGACAGCCGAAGGGTGTTATGGTGGAGCATCGCAATGTCGTACGTTTGGTGAAAAATACAAACTACGCGCAGTTGGATGCTGACACGCGCATTTTGCAAACAGGCGCTATTGTTTTCGACGCATCCACCTTCGAAATTTGGGGAGCTCTATTAAACGGTGGACAGCTTGTGCTAGTGAGTCAGGATGTCATTTTGGATGTGCTCAAGCTTAAGGAAGCCGTCCACAGCCACAGCATTACCACAATGTTTTTGACCACACCGCTCTTTAACCAGCTGTCGCAGCAGGATTTGGCGCTGTTCGAGGGGATGCGGGAGCTACTGGTCGGTGGTGATGTGATGTCCGTACCACATATGAACCGGGTGCTGGAGGCCCATCCGTCCCTGCGAATCAGTAACATTTATGGCCCGACTGAAAATACGACCTTTTCCACGGTGCATGCGATCACCGATGTACAATCGGAATCGGTGCCAATTGGCAGACCGATCCATAATTCGACAGCGTACGTTGTGGACCGTTCAATGCGGCTTCAGCCCGTCGGGGTATGGGGTGAGCTGCTGGTAGGCGGTGACGGGGTGGCACGTGGATACCGCAACCGACCGGACCTGACGTCCGAAAAGTTCATTGACAGCCCGTTCCGCAGCGGAGAACGCTGCTATCGCACAGGCGACCTGGTACGCTTGAATGCAGACGGTACGCTGGAATATAAGGGGCGGATCGACGCGCAAGTGAAAATTCGGGGCTACCGAATCGAACTGGGCGAGGTAGAAACGCAGCTGTTGAAGCTGGAGGCAGTGCAAGAAGCTGTGGTCATCGCACGAGAAGATGACCAAGGGCAAAAGCAGCTCTGCGCTTATGTGGTCGCCGATGAGGAAGTTGTCGCCTGTGTGCTACGCAGCACTTTGAGCCAAAAACTGCCAGGTTACATGATTCCTTCCTATCTGGTACAGCTGGAGCAAATGCCGCTGACACCAAACGGTAAAATCGACCGCAAGGCCCTGCCCGCACCCGAAGGCAGCCTGCA
>NZ_JBCNHI010000066.1:0-1002 GCF_050482105.1 Paenibacillus jamilae
AAAATCCTTCGGCAAAGGCTTTGCGAGGCTTGCTTTGGCTTGTTCGATATGCTGCCAGTATGCCAGCTCCCGCTCCATCGCCGCACTGCTTGCATAGGCTGACAGCTGTTTGGCCCATACCTGGAATGAATCTGTTTTATGCGGCAGTCGGATAGCTGTGCCTGTCTGACCTGCAACAGCCTGCTCATAACCAGATGCCAAATCCTCTAGCAAAATACGCCACGATACACCGTCCACAACCAAATGATGAATGACGATTAATACATGGTCGCCCTCAGCGCAATGGAACAGACCGAGCTTCACAAGCGGACCCGCGCTCAAGGGAATGCCGGCTTGAATTTCACTCGCTTTAGCTTCAACAGCAGCGGATTCGTCTTCCACTCCGCTGAAATCTACAATGTCCAGCGTGTATAACTCGCCTTCCTCTACACTGCGGTTCCAAGCGATATAGCCCTGTTCCGTCTCACGGAATACCGTGCGCAGTGCGTCATGATGCTGAACAATACGGTCCATCGTACGGCGCAGCGCGTCGACGTCAAAGCGCCCAACTCGGTACAGCATCATCGCCTGGTTGCTGTGGTGCAGATCAGCTGGCTGCTGCTCGAAGAACCAGCGCTGAATAGGTGCCAGCTCCACCTGGCCTGCTACCTCTTCCTGACTGGCCTGCTTGCCATCGGTCTGAAGCAACGGACTGAGTGCCGCTACCGTCGGGTAGCTGAAGAGATCCTTCATGTTCAATCGATAGCCGGCTTGCAGCAAGCGAGACGATACTTGCAGGGCCTTGATCGAATCGCCGCCCAGCTCGAAGAAGTTATCCTGCGTGCCTACGGCTTCTACGCCGAGCACTCCGGCCCATACCGCAGCCAGTACTTGCTCCACCTTCGTACGCGGGGCCACATAGGCTGCTCCCGTATGGATGCTGCCTTCCGGCTCTGGCAAGGCCTTGCGGTCGATTTTGCCGTTGCGGGTCAGCGGGATCGTCTCCAGTCGCATCAGGCGCGC
>NZ_JBCNHI010000067.1:0-1895 GCF_050482105.1 Paenibacillus jamilae
TTTGAATTGAATGGGCGCTTCGATGTGGTTACTTTCGGCAAAAGCTTGGATCTGCTCGTACAACGTCATGAAGCATTGCGGACGAACTTTATCAGTTCATGGAAAGACGAGCCTGTACAGGTCGTTTTCCGCAATCGTAGCGGAGAGTTGTACTATGAAGACCTGCGTGGACTAGAAAAAGAGGAACGGAAAGCGCGTGTTGAGGCTTTTACCCTTGCTGATAAAGCAAAAGGATTCCGTCTGACGGAAGATGCACTCATTCGTATCTCGATCCTGCAAACCGGGGATGAAACGTATCACTTTATCTGGAGCTTCCATCACATTTTGATGGATGGCTGGTGCTTATCCTTTATGACACAGGAGGTATTCGGCAGCTATCTGGCACTGCGTGCAGGTCATGAGCCAGTGCTGGAGCCAGTCACGCCCTTCAGCCGATTTATTGAATGGCTGGAGCGTCAGGACCGTGAGGCGGCCCTGAAATACTGGAGTGGGTATCTGGCGGACTATGAGCAGCAAATTACGCTTCCGCAGCAAAAAACACAGGCGAAATCGATGCACACCGTGGAATATATCGCTGAAGATCTGGATTGCGAATTCCAGCCAGAGCTGGTTGCTCAGATCGAACGGGTGGCAAAACAAAACCAGGTGACGATCAACACACTGATTCAGACTGTATGGGGCGTTTTGTTGCAAAAATATAACAACAGCACGGATGTCGTGTTCGGCAGCGTTGTGTCCGGTCGTCCAGGAGATATTCCAGGCGTAGAGCACATGATCGGGCTATTTATTAATACAATTCCAGTGCGTGTGCAGTCTGAACAAGGTGAAACCTTTGTCGAGCTGATGAAACGAACACAGCAGCAGGCGCTGGCCTCCAATGCCTACGATGCGTTCCCGCTGTATGAAATTCAAGCACTGACCGAGCAAAAGCAAGATTTAATCAATCATATTATGATATTTGAAAATTATCCGGTGGAGCAACAAGTAGAGCAGTTAGGCAGCGATGGACAGGATAAATTTACGATTTCGAACGTGGTGTCTACAGAGGAAACCAACTATGATCTGAACGTCGTCGTTATGCCGGGAGAAGGCATTAAGATTCGTTTTATGTATAACACGCTCAGCTTTGACCAAGCAGGCATTGAACATCTGTATGGACATTTTGTCCGTCTGCTGGAGCAAATTTCGCTCAACCCGCATGTTCGTGTTGAAGAGCTAGAGCTACTCACAGCGGTGGAAAAGCAGCAGATTACAGCGGCATTTAATGATACCGCTTGTGCATTCCCATGCAAACAGACGATCCATCAGTTGTTCGAGGAACAGGTAGAATATACGCCGGATCAGGTAGCACTGATGTTTGGTCATCAGAGTCTGACTTATCGGGAGCTGAATGAACGGGCAAATTCATTGGCACGCATACTTCAAGCACACGGAGTAGGGCCTGACAAGCTGGTCGGCCTGATGGTGCAGCGCTCAGTGGAAATGATCGTGGGTCTGCTGGCCGTTCTAAAAGCAGGCGGTGCTTATGTGCCGATTGATCCCGAATTTCCGTCATCTCGTATTCAATACATGTTGGAAGATAGCGAGGCCACAGTGCTTCTGACCAGTCGTGATCTGTTGGAAGAACATCATTGCAACGCTAATGCAATATTTATTGAGGATGCCGAATTGTATCAGGGAGAAAGCAGCAACCTGGAATCGATTGCCCGCCCAGAGCATTTGGCCTACGTCATCTATACCTCTGGTTCAACTGGTAATCCGAAAGGGGTTATGCTACAGCATCGCTCGGTACTCAACTTTATTACAGGTATGCGCAATGCAATTGACTTTGAAACGAGTCAAACCATTTTGTCACTGACGACCATTTCATTCGACATTTTCGTCTTGGAAACGAT
>NZ_JBCNHI010000068.1:0-6130 GCF_050482105.1 Paenibacillus jamilae
GCGATCATTGGCATGGCAGGGAAGTATCCAGGTTCGAGAGATATGAACGAATATTGGGAAAATCTTAAGGCAGGGAAGGATTGTGTCAGCGAGATCCCGCAAGAGCGTTGGTCGCTGGAAGGGTTCTTCCAGCCTGACAAGCAGGAAGCGGTGGCTGATGGCAAAAGCTACAGCAAGTGGGGTGGCTTTATCGAAGGCTTTGCGGACTTCGACCCCCTGTTTTTTAATATTGCACCGCGTGAAGCCCTCAGTATGGATCCTCAGGAAAGGCTGTTTATTGAAGCCTGCTGGGAAGCGATGGAGGACGCGGGCTATACCAGGGAACAGCTTGCGGTACGGCATAACAGCCGGGTAGGTGTGTTTGCGGGGATTACCAAAACGGGCTACGAGCTTTATGGGCCGGAATTATGGAAGATGGGAGCCAAAATATTTCCCCAAATATCCTTTAGCTCGGTAGCCAACCGGATATCGTACCTGTTTAATTTGCAGGGACCAAGCATGCCGGTGGATACGATGTGTTCGTCCTCGTTAACCGCGATTCATGAAGCATGCGAGCATCTGTACCGCGGAGAATGCGAGCTGGCTATGGCAGGAGGGGTAAACCTGTATCTGCATCCGCTGAGCTATGTGGGACTTTGTGCCAACCAGATGCTGTCCATAGACGGACAGTGCAAGAGCTTCGGAAAGGGAGGCAATGGCTTTGTTCCGGGAGAAGGTGTGGGGGTCGTCCTATTGAAGCCACTGTCCAAGGCAATCGAAGATGGAGACCCGATCCATGCGGTCATCCGGGGAACGAGCATCAACCATGGAGGCAAAACCAACGGGTATACAGTGCCCAATCCGACCGCTCAAGGGGAGCTGATCCGATCGGCCCTGGAACGCGCCGGTGTACATGCCCGGACCATCAGCTATATCGAAGCTCACGGAACCGGCACAGAATTGGGAGATCCCATTGAAGTGACTGGTTTGACCCAGGCCTTCAGAAAGGACACGGCGGATCAGGGATTTTGCGCTGTGGGCTCTGTGAAATCCAACATTGGACATTTGGAGGCGGCAGCGGGCATCGCAGGGATTGGCAAAATTGTCCTGCAGATGAAAAACCGGACGCTGGTTCCTAGCCTGCACGCCCAGGAGCTGAATCCGAACATTCCTTTTGAGCAGACGCCGTTTATTGTCCAGCAGGAGCTGGAGGAATGGAAGCGGCCGGTGGTTGAGCTCGATGGAGAGACCCGGGAGTATCCGAGGATGGCGGGAATCTCATCGTTTGGAGCAGGAGGCGCCAATGCTCATGTCATCATCGAGGAGTACATTCCGGAAGAGCAGATGCCCATTCGTGTGACAGCGCACCATCCTGTGATTATCGTATTGTCGGCCAAAAATGAGGAACGGCTGAAGCAGCAGGTCAAGAGATTGCTGTCCGTGATCGAGAAAGGAGAGGTCACAGACAGCAATCTGGCGGATGCAGCCTACACCCTTCAAGTGGGTCGCGAAGCGATGGAAGAGCGTTTGGCGATAATTGCTGAATCGATGCCAGCACTGGTGGACAAGCTGGAAGGATTCCTGAAAGGTCAAGACGGGATCTCCGAGCTGTACCGAGGTCAGGTCAAGCGAAACAAAGAGGCGCTGTCCGCACTGGTAGAAGATGAGGATATGGGGAAAACGATCGCTGCCTGGATCGGGAAACGGAAATACGCGAAGATAGTAGATCTGTGGGTGAAGGGACTGACGATGGACTGGAGCATGCTTTACGGAGATACCAAGCCACAGCGAATGAGCCTGCCAGCTTATCCTTTTACAAGGGAGCGGTATTGGATTACGGACATTAAAACCAAGTCGTCTTCTATTGAATCTACCAAATCTGAAAAGGCAACGGATTTATCGGTTGATCCAAAAACGTTTACGGTAGTGGCAAATATTTCGCAAACGAATAGAACAGAAAGCGACGATCCTTATTCCGAAGCTATTCCTTCGTATATCCAGAACATTCAGAGCCATATTTCCGCTAGTCTCAAATTGAGGAAGATACCAGATACTTCTTATCTAGCGGCTGAACACGAAAGAATTCCTTCGACTATGGTCGACAACCAAGCTTACTCGGAACAGGATGAGGCGACGCGAGGGACTAATCGGATGAGGGGGCTTACAGATGAAGGAAATGAATGATGTCTTATGTAGACTGCTATGGGGTTATTTGCAGTTGATGGGATTATGCCCCTATGCACGTATGGACAAGAAAGCTATGATTGAGGATTTTAAAAATAAAACAGCAATGCTGGATTTATACGATCGCTGGCTTGAAGAAAGCATACAGGTATTGACACGGAATCAGTATTTTTATCGTAAAGGAGAGTCCTATAGCGTAACGGGTACCGCTTCAGTGGATTTGCAAGCTGTATGGAAGGAATGGGACTTCAAGAAAGGGGAATGGCTGAAAAATCCGGATCTCTCAGCCTGGGTTGTGCTCGTAGAATCAACATTGCGCAAGCTGCCGGAAATTTTGACCGGAATTATACCAGCCACCGACATTATTTTT
The DNA here is from genome assembly GCF_050482105.1 of Paenibacillus jamilae. Lineage (GTDB taxonomy): Bacteria > Bacillota > Bacilli > Paenibacillales > Paenibacillaceae > Paenibacillus > Paenibacillus jamilae_B. The sequence goes on from NZ_JBCNHI010000068.1 coordinate 2,534, forward strand.
CCTCAGTCCTCCATGAAGCTAGTGGAAGGCATATATAAAAATAGCCCTGCAGCAGATTACTTTAATGAAGTGCTGGGGGATATTGTAGTTTCCTACTTGAATGAACGGCTTAAGCATAACCCGTCAGAATCAATTCGAATCATTGAAATTGGTGCAGGCACTGGAGGAACCAGCGCGATGCTCTTCCAGAAGCTTAGACCTTACCAGGAGCATATTGATGAATACTGCTATACCGATAAATCCAGAGCATTTTTATTGCATGCCCAAAAAGAGTATGGTCCACAAAATCCTTATCTGACTTATGAAATTTTCAATGTGGAAGAGTCGGCTGTTGGACAAAATATCGATTTGGGCGGATATGATATTGCGATTGCAACCAATGTCCTGCACGCTACGAGAAATATTCGGCATACGTTAGGCAATGTTAAAGCAACGCTGCGAAAAAATGGCCTGATCCTAATTAATGAAATCAGCGGAAACTCGCTGCTAAACCACCTAACCTTTGGCCTATTAGAGGGATGGTGGCTCTATAATGACCCCGAGCTTCGTATTCCAGGCTCTCCTGGTTTATATCCTGAACGTTGGCAGGAAGTATTGGAAAGCGAGGGGTTCCGGTCGGTCTTCTTCCCCGCTCAGGAAGCGCATGAAGTAGGCCAGCAAATTATTGTAGCTGAAAGCGATGGTAGGCTTCGGGATCAACAGAAGCTTGAACATGGCAAGCCTCCATTGAAACAGCGTGACACAGAGATTCTATCAGCTGCTGATGTTACTGATGAGATGGCTGAAGAGCATGTCAGAGAGCTTATTGTAGAGAAGTTGGCAGAAGCCTTGAATGTGGACATTTCGATGATTGATGTCCAAGAGTCATTCGCAGATTATGGCTTGGATTCTATTCTTGGCGTTAACTTTGTACAGGATGTCAATCAGGGGCTGGGCATTCATTTGCAGACCACAGACATCTTTGACTACAGCTCGGTAAAACAACTGACGTTATACATTTTAAACCAATTCGGCGACACCGTTTTACAAGTCTTGGGACACAATGCTGATCCAATAGAGGATGGGAAAGATACAAGCCGTGAAACCCAAGCGCCTAAGGAAAAGGAATTTACGTTTAATCCAGTTCAGACGGCAAGTGTATCCATTGAGTCAGAGAGACCAAAACAGGAAAATAAAGGTAAGGGTTTAGCGGGAAGAGAGCCGATTGCGATTATTGGAATGAGCGGGCGGTTTGCCGAGTCTGACAATGTAGATGAGCTTTGGAATCACCTTAAGAATGGCGATGATTTAGTAAAAGAGGTGACTCGCTGGGATCTTTCGAAATATCAGCAAAAAAACGCGAGTTACTGCAATTATGGGAGTTTTTTAGAGGATATTGATAAGTTCGATCCGCTTTTTTTCAATATTTCTGGACTGGAAGCAACTTACATGGATCCGCAGCAGAGATTGTTTCTCGAGGAAGCATGGCATGCTCTGGAGGATGCGGGCTATGCGGGTGCAGGGATGGATGGGCGTCGGTGCGGAGTTTATGTAGGCTGTGCTGAAGGCGATTACCAGCGATTGCTGGGTGAAGACCTGCCTCCGCAAGCACTGTGGGGCCATATGGGCTCCGTGATTCCCGCCAGAATTTCCTACTACTTGAATCTTCATGGGCCGGCGATAGCTGTAGATACAGCTTGTTCGAGTTCGCTAGTTGCCACCCATCTTGCTTGCCAAAGCTTATGGTCTGGAGAAACGGATATGGCTTTAGCTGGCGGGGTGTATATTCATACGACGCCTCGTTGCTATTTATACGGTGACAGGGCAGGAATGCTGTCTCACAGTGGGCACTGTTATACCTTTGATGACAGAGCAGACGGAATGGTTCCGGGCGAGGCTGTTGGCGCAGTTGTGCTCAAACGGCTTGACGAAGCAGTTGCCGATGGTGACCACATTTATGGGGTGATTTTAGGCTCAGCAATCAATCAGGACGGTACCACGAATGGACTTACTGCACCAAGCCAGAAGTCTCAGGAGCGACTGGAGCAATATGTGTACGATACTTTTCATATCCATCCTGAGCAAATCCAATTGGTGGAAGCGCATGGGACAGGTACCAAATTGGGAGATCCAATTGAATATCAGGCATTGACGCGATCATTTAGAAAGTATACGGACAAAAAAGATTTTTGCGCGATCGGGTCCATTAAAACAAATATCGGTCATACGCAAATTGCGGCAGGAATCACAGGGGTAATTAAGTTGTTATTGTCTTTAAAGCATGAGCAGATTCCGCCTTCACTTCATTTCCAATCAGGCAATTCCAATATTCAGTTTGCGGATAGTCCTTTTTATGTCAATACGCAACTGCAAAATTGGCTGATTGAGCCTGAAGCCAGACGTTGTGCTGCAGTCAGCTCTTTTGGGGCCAGCGGTACGAATGCTCACATGGTCATCGAAGAGGCTCCACATACGAAACGGAGACATTCCGAAAAGCCGGGGTATTTCATTCCGCTGTCCGCCCGGACTTCACAACAATTGCGCCGCCAGGTAGAGCAGCTAATTGCATATTGTGAGCAGGAGCCTGAGACAGACTGCGGTAACATGAGCTTTACATTACTGCTTGGGAGAAAGCACTGCAATCATCGACTTGCATGTGTTGCTCGCAATCAAGGTGAGCTTGTCATGTCCCTTAAAAGGTGGCTGGAAAAAGGCAGTGCTTCTCAAGTTTATTATTCTGAACTACACGAAAAAGACCAACGCGTTCAAACGTCCTTGAAAAGATACGGGAATGAATGTATCGAAAATTGCCAAAATGCAGGTGATGCCCGCGAGTATTTGGAGCTTCTAGCTACAATTGCCGATTTATATGTTCAGGGATATCCATTAGACTTTGAGCGTTTGTTTTCAAACGAACCGCATTCCAGAATTTCACTGCCGACCTATCCTTTTGCAAAAGAGCGGTATTGGGCGCCTGGGAACGAAAACCCAATCGCTAAGAGCATAGGGATAGAACGTGAAACCAAAGCAACGATTTCCAGAGCAGAGACAAAACCTGCTGTTGCAGCTAGCCATACCCTGCTGCTGGAGCCAGTCTGGAAGGAGCAGAACGTACCGCCGGAGGTCGAAGTCCCTGCCTATGACCGCCGTATTATCTTGCTGTGTGAGCCGGATGAGGCTTTGCCTGAACAGCTTGAAGCGCGAGTAAACGGAGCGGCACAGGTCTTGGCCTTCTCATCCGGGAAGAGTCGGGTGGATGAACGGTTTCAGGCCTATGCAGTTCAGGCCTTTGACAGCATCCAAAGCCTGCTTAAAGACAAGCCTGCGGGAAGGGTACTGGTTCAGCTTGTCGTGACGGCGGCTGGAGAAGGGCAGCTCTTTTCGGGACTTTCGGGTCTGCTGAAGACCGCCCGACTGGAAAATCCGAAACTCATCGGGCAATTGATTGAAGTGGAGCAGGGAGAATCTGCGGAAAGCCTACAGGCGAAGCTGGACGAAAACAGCCGCAGTCCGGTAGACGGATGGATTCGTTATAAGCGCGGTCAACGGAAAATCGCTTGCTGGAGCAGGTATGAGCCGTCTCGGGCAGAAGAGAAGCTGCCATGGAGAGACGGTGGC
>NZ_JBCNHI010000069.1:0-654 GCF_050482105.1 Paenibacillus jamilae
GCACCCGAAGGCAGCCTGCAAAGCGGAGCCGACTATGTTGCACCGCGGACGTGGGTGGAAGTGAAGCTGGCGCAAATTTGGCAGGATGTGCTGGGCCTGGCGCAGGTCGGCGTGAAGGAAAACTTCTTTGAGATTGGTGGTCATTCCCTGCGGGCGACGACACTGGCCTCGAAGATTCACAAGGAGCTGAACAAGCCGCTTCCCCTGCGCAGTATTTTTGAAGCCCCAACGATTGAGCAACTGGCCGTTGTATTGGAACAGCTGGATCAAGTGACGTATGCGTCCATTCCGGTAGCGGAAGAGCGCAGCTTCTATCCGCTGTCCTCGGCACAGAAACGACTGTATGTGCTGCATCAGTTCGATCCGCAGGATGTGAACTACAACATGCCGTCGGTGCTACAAGTGAGCGGTCCGCTGGACGTGAAGCGGGTGGAACATGCTTTCCGTCAACTGATCGCCCGTCATGCATCCTTGCGTACCCGCTTTGACCTGATCGACAGTGAGCCGATGCAATGGATTGAGGACACGGTACCGTTCGAGGTGGAATATACGAAGGTACAGGCAGAGGGTATGACTACGGATACAGACACGATGGCCAGCAAGGAAGTGCAGGAGCTGGTGAGTCGCTTTGTCCGTCCGTTTGATCTCAAAGCT
>NZ_JBCNHI010000070.1:0-616 GCF_050482105.1 Paenibacillus jamilae
AATCCCGGCTGCTGGTTGTTTTATAAATATCCTTATAGCCAAGTGCAGATAACAGCCGCTGCAAATAATGTTCGAATTCCGAGCCATCCTCCATACGATCAATATCCTGAATTCCGATTTTGCGTGGGTCCAGATCTCGTAAAATCCGATTTCTGCGACCACGTACCATCCCTCTGATGATGAGCACAATGAGTAATAGTAATACAATAAGTCCTATTCCTAATTCCTTATATGCCAATAATTGCTCCAGCAGCATTCCTCTTCCCCTTTTCTACAGCAGGCATGCTAGCGGTATATCCTTTGTAGGGTTACCGTTACCACCTATCACACGGACACGGTTTTACACAAAAGCAACCCCGCCGAATTCGACGGGGCTACCTTCATTTTATCTCAAAGTTGCCTACATTTCTAAACTCCGCAATCTTATTCACGATTCAGCAAAGATTCTCCGGCAATGCCAGGCTGAGTCATCTGGTATGGATCCAATATAATGTCCAATTCTTCCTCAGTCAGTACATTATATAGCAGACACAGCTCACGTACCGATTTGCCAGTCGTAATTGCTTCGCGGGCAATGCGTGATACGACCTCATATCCGAGGTGCGGATTGAGTGCT
>NZ_JBCNHI010000071.1:0-534 GCF_050482105.1 Paenibacillus jamilae
GTTTGCAGTAGAGCGCCTGCAGGCCCATGAGTCTGAAGCCGAAGCCTATATCGAGTCCTTTGTACGCAGCTTCGATCTTCAGCAGGCACCGCTGCTGCGTGTTCGTCTCATTCAAACCGGACCCGAGCGTCACCTCCTGATGTACGACATGCACCATATTATTTCAGACGGTGTATCGTCTAACCAAATCGTGCAGGAGCTGGGACAACTGTACGAGGGACAGGCTCTAGAGCCGTTGTCCATTCAGTACAAGGACTATGCGGTGTGGCAGCAGCAAGAAATGCAGCATGCGTCATACCAGCGCCGGGAGCAGTTCTGGCTGGAGCATTTGGCCGGAGAATTACCGGTCCTGGATCTGCCGATTGCTTATCCTAGACCTGCTGTGCGCAGCTTCGAGGGAGCCATGTATGAATTTACAGTGGACCCGAATGTATCCGAGCAGCTGCGCCGCATCGCGGCACAGACCGGAAGTACACTGTATATGGTGCTACTGAGTGCCTATACCGTCCTGCTGTCCAAATACAGCGGTCAGGA
>NZ_JBCNHI010000072.1:0-865 GCF_050482105.1 Paenibacillus jamilae
AGTATCCAACGGTGGAAGCCTTGGCACCGCATATGCACGAGGTTCGTCGTATGGCAGATCAAGAAGAAGTGAGCGGGGAAACGGCGCTACTCCCGATCCAGCACTGGTTCTTTGCGCAGGAGCGCGAGCGTCCACAGCATTTTAATCAGGCGGTCATGCTCTATCGCGCCGAGGGCTTTGAGGAGGCGGCGGTTCGTGAGGTTATGGATCACCTCGTCAAGCATCATGATGCGCTGCGTGCGGTATTCCATCAGACTTCCTCAGGGTATACGGCTTGGACACGCGGTGTAGACGAAGGCACGCTGTATACGCTGGAAACGGTGGACTACCGTGAACAGTCCGCTTATGCGGAAGCGCTGGAAGCGAAGGCAACGGAAATTCAAAGCAGCATGGAACTGTCCGCAGGACCGTTGGTGAAGCTGGGATGGTTCCGTACCACTGAGGGCGACCATCTGCTAATCGCCATTCACCATTTGGTGGTGGACGGGGTGTCGTGGCGGATCTTGTTCGAAGATTTCTCGACAGGCTACGAGCAGGCGATCCAGGGCGAGCCCGTACGATTGCCGTATAAAACGGATTCCTTCCAAGCTTGGGCACGGGAGCTATCCTCTTACGCCAACCGTCCAGAGGCGGCAGCGGAGGACTTGTACTGGAAGCAGCTGGAACAGGCCAAGGCTGAAGCTGCACCGTTGCCTAAGGATTTTGCCCACGAGGGTTCCGTGAACGCAGACAGCGAAGTGCTAACGGTAGAGTGGACCGAAGCTGAAACCGAGCAACTGCTGAAGCAGGTTCATCGCGCCTACAACACCGAGGTCAATGATGTACTGCTGACTGCGCTGGGACTTGCGGTGCACCGCTGGACAGG
>NZ_JBCNHI010000073.1:0-658 GCF_050482105.1 Paenibacillus jamilae
AAGCTGGAGTCAATCGCTGCTTCCGTGACGCCATAGCTGTTGATAATGCGGATATCCGCACCAAATCGTTCTTGCAGCACTCGGTAGTCCGTTACGCTGCAGCTGTCTGAGCTCGTGATCAGCAGCTTCAGACTGCTCATGTCTAGTGCGTGTTCATACACATGCTGCATGAACGGTACGATCAAAGCTGGAGTCGATTCGAACACGGTGATTTGGTAATCACGAATCCAGCCATGCAGACGGCTAAAATCAATGCGGTCGTCTTTCGGACAGATGACCATCGTGCCTCCGTTATAGAGTGTCCGCGCAATATCGCCGACGAACACGTCGAAGGAGAAGCTAGCCAGTTGCAGTAGTCGGACCGGGAACTCGCTCAGACGGTAATCTCGGCGATAGGCCGCAGCCGTATTCACCAAGCTGCGATGCTCAATCATGACGCCTTTCGGACGTCCTGTCGTCCCGGAGGTATAGATCACATACGCCAGATCCTGTGGTTCATTGATCGGTTCGACGTCTGTCGTATCTCCCGTGTACAGTGACTCATCGTCCAGCGCTAATACAGTACGTAGATGCAGCTTTGTTGCTGATTCAGATGCTGCTTCACTGTCAGACACCGAATTTGATTTCAAGCCTAAGCCTTCATTGAGGCTATCTTTTT
>NZ_JBCNHI010000074.1:0-722 GCF_050482105.1 Paenibacillus jamilae
CGTACCGGGAACTGGTTTAGACGATAATCCCGGCGATAGGCCGCAGCCGTATTCACCAAGCTGCGATGCTCGATCATGACGCCCTTCGGACGTCCTGTTGTCCCGGACGTATAGATCACATACGCCAGATCGTGCGGCTCGTTGATCGGTTCGACGTCTGTCGTATCTCCCGTGTACAGTGACTCATCGTCCAGCGCTAATACAGTACGTAGATGCAGCTTTGTTGCTGATTCAGATGCTGCTTCACTGTCAGACACCGAATCTGATTTCAAGCCTAAGCCTTCATTGAGGCTATCTTTTTCCACCGTTTCAACGCTAACCGCCGTCTCCAGCTGGCTTTCATTCAGCCAAGCTTGTGCGCGCTCCTGCAATCCCGTCTGAGTTAACAGTACCGTCGCGCCGCTGTCCTCGAGCATAAAGCGAATCCGTTCGGATGGATAGTCTGCATCCAGTGGCACATAGGCACCTCCGGCCTTCCACACTGCCAATACACCGACCAGCATGTCTACCGAGCGTTCACTCAGAATGCCGACAATGGATTCGCGTGCAATGCCTTCCTTTCGCAATCTACGCGCCAATTGGTTGGCACGTTCGTTCAGTTCGCGGTACGTAAGCTGCTGCTCCTCGTACACCACTGCCATATGATCCGGTACAAGCTGCGCTTGTTCTTCTACATAGGCATGGAACAGTGCTCCTTCTTCTACAGCTGCAACCTCCGATAC
>NZ_JBCNHI010000075.1:0-1706 GCF_050482105.1 Paenibacillus jamilae
CTTGTGTATCTACACCTTCCTTGATCCGTTCTGACAGCTTCGCTATGGTATAATGCTGCAGGAAGTCTCGTAGATTCAAATCGATTCCCATTTCCCTGCTTATTCTGGTTCGGATTTGTACCATCAGAATCGAATTTCCACCCAGTTCAAAGAAGTGATCATGGATTCCTATTCGTTCGACGTCCAATACCTCTTTCCATATTTCCGTCAGTTTCTGCTCAGTTTCATTACGTGCTCCTTCGTATTTCGAATCCATTTGCTGCTCCACATCCGGGATCGGCAGCTCTCTTCGATTCACCTTGCCATTAGGCGATAACGGTAGTTTCTCCAATTCCATATATTGCGACGGCACCATATAGCTCGGCAGTTCCCGTTGTAAATATATTCGCAGCTCCTCTGGGGTCACTTCCTCCTCATCTGGAACATAGTACGCACATAGAAATACATGATTGCGATGATCTCTCCGTTCCATCACCACTGCACTTTGGATGAATTCATGTGCCAGCAGGCGTCCCTCAATTTCTCCTAGCTCTACCCGGTACCCCCGAATCTTGACCTGCTGATCCTTTCGTCCTTGAAACTCGATATAACCGGCTGAACGCCATACGCCATAATCTCCCGTTCGGTATAGTCGACCCAGCTCTGGATGTTCCACAAACGATTCACGGGTTTTCTGTTCATCATTCAGGTAACCTGCCGCAAGCCCCATCCCGCCAATATACAATTCCCCTTGTACATCCGCCGGACAAGGCTTCAGCTCATAGTTCAGCACATACATCTGCTGGTTCGCCAGCGGCCTGCCATAAGGTATCGAGGCGGTCTGTCTATCCCATTCCTTGATTGGGTAGTAAATGGACCAAATCGAGGCTTCTGTTGCTCCCCCCAAGCTAATCACTTCTGCATGTGGGCAATGTCGCTTTATTTTCTCAGGCAGCTGTAGCGGTATCCAGTCCCCGCTGAGCAACACCGTTCGAATTCCCTCATTGTGAAAGTCATCCGTGACGCTGGCCAGCACCATTTCCATAATAGCCGGTACGGAATTCCATATGGTGATGCCCTGATGCTCTATCGTGTAGATTACATCTTCCACATCCCGCTGATCGTCAATCAATACCAACGCCGCTCCGGCTGCCAAGGCCCCGAACAGATCATATACAGACAGATCGAAACACATGGAGGACAAACCTATCATTCGGTCGCGCTCATGGACGCCGAATTTATGATTTATATCCTGAATTGTATTGGCTGCTGCTCCGTGTGTTGTGATTACGCCCTTGGGGCGGCCTGTGCTGCCCGATGTATAGATCACATACGCCACATCGTCTGGATGATAATCCAGCGGAAGTGCTTCGTCAGCATATCCTGCTAGGTCGGCCGTATCATACAACTCCGGTCCTATAGTCAGCTTACACTGACTGTGCTCGTGAATGTAGTGGCGCCGTTCTTCCGGATAGTCTGGATCCACCGGTACATAAGCTGCTCCAGCCTTCAAAATACCTATAACATTAGCGATGGTTGCAATGCTCCGGCTTACCAATACGCTGACATAATCACCACGACATACCCCCTGCTCTTGCAAATAGCGGGCAATCTGATTCGAACGTTTCTGCAGTTCTCCATACGTGAGGCTTTCATGCTTATATATTAACGCCACTGCTTCTGCACTACGCCCTGCCTGCGCCTCGAACAACCCGTGCAAGGTGCTA
>NZ_JBCNHI010000076.1:0-556 GCF_050482105.1 Paenibacillus jamilae
TCCGCCAGAATTATTTATTGTATGGCCCGTTGGTCAAGGGGTTAAGACACCTCCCTTTCACGGAGGTAACAGGGGTTCGAATCCCCTACGGGTCATAAAAAAACTTGCAATAGTAACTTTGCTGTGATATAATATGAGAAGTGTTCCGTTGAGGAGGCTTAGCTCAGCTGGGAGAGCATCTGCCTTACAAGCAGAGGGTCGGGGGTTCGATCCCCTCAGCCTCCACCATATTTTATATCGCGGGGTGGAGCAGTTCGGTAGCTCGTCGGGCTCATAACCCGAAGGTCGCAGGTTCAAATCCTGCCCCCGCAATTAAATGAATTATATTATGGAACTGTGGTGTAGAGGCCTAACATGCCTGCCTGTCACGCAGGAGATCGCGGGTTCGAATCCCGTCAGTTCCGCCATTAGTAATACTTTGCTTGATAAAGTGCCTAATTGTGAGGCTCGGTAGCTCAGTCGGTAGAGCAGAGGACTGAAAATCCTCGTGTCGGCGGTTCGATTCCGTCCCGAGCCACTTTTAATTGAATAGTTTTTGTGCCGGTGTAGCTCAATT
>NZ_JBCNHI010000077.1:0-1423 GCF_050482105.1 Paenibacillus jamilae
GCAGGCGCTCTACTGCAAACGCCACCTGATCGTAAACCCGCTGCACAACCTCGCCATCTACCATTTCAAAGGAAGTCCGCAGCGTTTCATGGCGGGCTATTAACTGACGGAACGCCTCCTCCAGTCGGTCTGCCTGAAGCGGCCCCTCCACGACTAATACACCCGGCATATTGTAGCTGACCTCTCCACCGTCCAGATGGCTCAAAATATACAGTCGTTTTTGAGCTGAGGAAGCAGGATAGTAAGACTGTTTGGCAGCTGCAGGGATCACCGTATAGGTGTCTGTGCCGTGCGCGGCGATCAGCTGGGCTTGCTGCTCAATCGTAAAGTGCTGGAACACTTCACGCAGTGTTATTCGGCTGCCCACTTCCTGATGAATTTTGGCCACCAGTGTCGTGGCCCGCAGGGAATGCCCACCCACATCGAAGAATGAGTCGGTGACGCCTACGCTGGACAGCTTCAAGACATCCTGCCAGATTTGGGCTAGCTTGGCCTCCAGTGGCGTCCGCGGTGCCACATACTCCAAGCCTCCTTCAAGGCGTGCTTCCGGTGCGGGCAACGCCTTCCGGTCGATTTTCCCATTGGGCGTCAGCGGGAAACGATCCAGCTGTACCACATACGTCGGGATCATGTAATCCGGCAGCTTCGGCTGCAACGCATTCCGCAGTTCCGGTAGACTCAGCGACTCCGAAGCTACGATATAGGCACACAGATCCTTGTGTCCGTCTTCGTTTTCCCATGCCGTGACCACGGCTTTTTGGATACCGTCCACGGTCAGCAGCTGTGCTTCCACCTCGCCCAGCTCGATCCGGTAGCCGCGGATTTTCACCTGGTGGTCGATCCGGTCCAAATACTCGATACTGCCATCCGGCAGCCACCGTGCCAGGTCGCCTGTCCGGTACATCCGGTTTGCGTAACTGCTGTCCGCTGGATCAGCGGCCGTCGCATCAGCAAACGGATTCGGAACAAACTTCTCAGCCGTCAGTTCCTGCAGGTTGAGGTATCCTCGTGCGATACCTGCCCCTCCGATATAGAGCTCACCCGCGATCCCGATCGGCACCAGCTGTTGCTGGTTGTTCAGGATATACACAGCCTGGTTCGCTATCGGCGTTCCAATGGATACCGTGTGCTCCCCTTTTTCCAGCAATACATTCAGTGACTCTACATCTTCAATCGTATAGGCTGTCGCATCTACCGTCGCTTCGGTCGGACCATACACGTTCGTAATGACCGGGCGATACCCGGACCATTTGTGTAGGAACCCCTGTACCAGCTGCACCGATAAGGCCTCGCCCCCAATCAGGTAATGCTTCACATCCGGCGCTTCTGACACGCTGACGCTTTCGTTCAAAATATGCAGATGCGCTGGTGTGCCGTCCGACAGATCAATTCGGTGCGTGCGATAGTAGGCGATCAAATGCTC
>NZ_JBCNHI010000078.1:0-566 GCF_050482105.1 Paenibacillus jamilae
TTTTTCATAAACATCTTGTTGCTGTAGCTGATCGTCAGCTCCAGGGCACCGTCCGTGATCATACCGTTGATATCCAGAGCATGCCGCTTGGTCAACGTGTCACTAATGGAAGCTCTGACGGAATAAGGAGACATGCGGAATGCATTCTGCTTCAAATCCTGATCGAATTGGCCAAGATAGTTAAAGCTGATTTCCGGTTCGGTGTTAAAAGGAGATTCCCCTTCCCCGTCAGCCAAATATCTCAAAATCCCGTATCCAATCCCTTTATGCGGCAGACGGCGCAGTCCTTCCTTGACGTTCTTGACACGCCGTCCCATATTCCGGTCCTCGCCCATATCCAAGACCACCGGGAATTGGCTGGTAAACCAACCGACTGTGCGCGTAATATCCATATCCGGCAAAATCGCTTCCCGTCCGTGACCCTCCAGATTTACAAGCACCTGACGGAGGCCTGCCCAATCTTGAATCGCCGTGCCCAGAGCTGTCAGCAACAGGTCGTTTGCTTCTGTATTGTAGGCCCGATGAGCTTGTTTCAAGAATTGTTCTGTTTCTTCAACCGTCCATGC
>NZ_JBCNHI010000079.1:0-518 GCF_050482105.1 Paenibacillus jamilae
AAGCCTTCGGCTTTGTCACGCTCCGCAAAATCAGCAAGGTATGCGGCCTGCTCTCCTGGTTCCATCGAACGCACATCTTCAACCCGGAACTCGGCGTGCTTGTGACGATACACCACCTGTAAAGGCTGCTCATTCCAGCCGCTATAAAAATTCGTTCTGAATATTTGATGGCGTTCCACCAGCTGATGGAGGCTTTCGGCAAAAGCCTCCACCTGAAAGCGGCCTTGCAGATCAAATGTCGCCTGCTCAAAGTACGCCCCGGATTGCGGCTCCATGAGGCCATGGAACAGGATGCCTTTTTGCATAGGGGTTAACGAATAAATATTTTCCAGTTCTCCGGCAGTAGCCGTCTGCTCTACAATATGATCCAGCTCGCCGGCCGTCAGTCCTTGGAAGGACAAGTCGCTTGGCGTCAGCTCTGGCAGCTCTTTGGCCACACAGTGAGCCAATACCTCACGCAAGCTTTCCTGCAGCAGATCAGCCAGCTTTTTGATTGATTTTTTCATAAACATCTTGTT
>NZ_JBCNHI010000080.1:0-617 GCF_050482105.1 Paenibacillus jamilae
AAGGATCAAGTGGCGTATTACAATGGCTACGGTCCAACCGAAAACTCGGTGGCAACGTCCATCTGGCCAGTATCCGAGGATGAAAGGGCAGGTCAACTCATTTCCATCGGACGCCCGATGCCGAATCACCGGGTATACATGGTGGATGGGCATGGACATTTGGCTCCGGTCGGCGTAGCGGGTGAGCTGTGTGTATCCGGTCCGGGTCTGGCGCGGGGGTATCTGGATCGCCCAGAGCTGACCGCGGAGAAATTTGTAGCGAACCCGTTTGCAGCCGGTGAAGCCGGCTATGAGCGGATGTACCGTACAGGGGACTTGGCGAGATGGATGCCTGACGGCAACATTGAATATTTGGGCCGGATCGACCATCAGGTGAAAATCCGGGGCTACCGGATCGAACTGGGCGAAGTCGAGGCACAAATGTTGAAAGTGGAAGACGTGCAAGAGGTCATCGTCCTGGCTCAAGCGGACGAGCAGGGACAAAACCAACTGGTGGCGTACTATGTCGCTGAAAGAGACGTCAGTGCGAGTGAGCTGCGCAGCTTGCTGGGTGAGGGGCTGCCCAACTACATGGTGCCTTCATACTTCATCCAACTGGAGCAGATGCCGCTGACACC
>NZ_JBCNHI010000081.1:0-1270 GCF_050482105.1 Paenibacillus jamilae
TGCCATGGAGAGACGGTGGCGTGTATCTCATCACCGGCGGCTCTGGCGGCCTGGGGCTGCTTGTTGCCGAAGAGCTGGTTCGGCACACCCGAGCAGCGACCTTGATTCTGACAGGCCGGTCGTCACTGGACGAAAACAGACAAGCCCGACTAAGGAAGCTGGAGTCCTTAGGGGCCAGAGTGGTGTATCAACAGGGGGATATTACCGACAGGAACACGGTGTTCAGCTTGCTGGAAAGCATTCAGGAGGAATTTGGGCGTGTTCACGGGATCATCCACTGTGCAGGGGTGATTCACGATAACTTCATTCTCAAGAAAAGCAGGGAAGAATTTATCGAGGTACTGGGACCGAAGGTCCAAGGGTTGGCCCATCTGGATGAGGCGAGCAGCGCTCAGGACCTGGACTTCTTCGTGCTCTTTTCCTCCATCTCGGGCAGTCTGGGTAACCCGGGACAGGCTGATTATGCCACCGCCAACGCCTTTATGGATGCGTACGCAGCATACCGGAATACCCTGGTGGACGCCAAGCAACGACGGGGACGGACGCTATCGATCCGCTGGCCGCTGTGGAAAGAAGGCGGAATGCGGATTGATGCGGACGCGGAAAAGCTCATGAGACAACAAATGGGCATTACACCTCTACAGACTGAGTCGGGTATTCAGTCATTGTACCAATGCTTGTCCTCAGGCAAGGAGCAGGTGATGGTCATGGAAGGGGAGCCAGAGAAAATCGAGGCCTATCTGACAAAAGCCGTCTCGAAGGTCGGTATCCGTGCGGTAGAGGCAACGGAATCGAAGCTGGATGCGGGCTTACTGTACGAGAAAATCTTATATCGTCTCAAGGCGTTGTTGGGAGAGGTGACCCGGCTGAGTGTCGGGAGCATTGAAGCCCAAGAACCGCTGGAGCGCTATGGCATCGACTCCATCATGATTGCCCAGCTCAATGCCAAGCTGGCCGAATCCTTTGGCGAGTTATCCAAGACGCTGTTTTATGAGTACCAGACCCTGCGTGCCCTGGCAGAACATTTAGTGGCAGAATCCGCACCGGAGTGCATGCAATGGGTTGGAATGAGTCCAGACGAGGAACGGGTAGAGGAGACGACTGCGACAGCCCGGTACGTTGAAGAAGAAAGCAAGCCAGTTGCGGAGCAGACGATTGCAGAGACGGTGACAACGAAGTCCAGCCGTAGCTATGTGAAGCCTGTTCGAGGTTACACGGAGCATGGCGCAGAGGAAACACGAGAACCGATCGCGATCATTGGCATGGCAGG
>NZ_JBCNHI010000082.1:0-971 GCF_050482105.1 Paenibacillus jamilae
GCAGCGATTGACTCCAGCTTTTATGACGAAGAACTGTCGAAGCTACCAAGCAGCGGCCATGTGCCGATTGGTCAGGCGTGGCTGAACGCACGCTTCTACATCGTGGACAGTCAGCTGAATCCGGTGCCGATCGGCGTACTGGGTGAGCTGTGCATCGGCGGAGCCGGGGTGGCACGGGGGTACCTGAACCGTGCGGACCTGACGGCGGAGAAATTCGTAGCGAACCCGTATGTTCCGGGTGAACGACTGTATCGTACCGGCGACTTGGCGCGGTGGATGCCGGGCGGAAATGTAGACTTTATCGGCCGGATGGATGATCAGGTCAAAATCCGGGGCTTCCGGATTGAACTGGGCGAGGTGGAGGCGCAGCTGCTGACTGTGGCTGGCATTGAGAAAGCCATCGTCACCGCCTGGGAAAACGAAGAGGGAGACAAGGATCTGTGCGCGTATGTCATAGCCTCGGGGGCGCTGAATTTACCGGAGCTGCGCAGCATCCTCCAGCCTAAACTGCCGGGCTATATGATCCCGACGTATGCTGTACCCCTGAATCAATTCCCGCTGACACCCAACGGAAAAATTGACCGTAAAGCATTGCCTGCGCCAGAAGCACGCCTCGAAGGAGGCACGGAGTACGTGGCGCCGCGCACACCGCTGGAAGAGCAATTGGTACGTATTTGGCAAAGCGTGCTGAACCACCGGCGGGTAGGCATTAAGGATAACTTCTTTGAAGTGGGAGGACATTCACTGCGTGCCACCACCCTGATGGCGAAAATCCATCAGGAGCTGAATTACAAGCTGGCCTTGCGAGACATTTTCCAATATCCGACGATTGAGCAATTGGTACAGGTGATGGATGAAGATCAGACCCCGCAAACGTATGTGTCCATACCGGTGGCAGAGGAGCGCGAATATTATCCTGTTTCCTCGGCGCAAAAACGGATGTACGTTCTGAGTCACCTGGAAGGCGGAGA
>NZ_JBCNHI010000083.1:0-865 GCF_050482105.1 Paenibacillus jamilae
CCTGTCCAGCGGTGCACCGCGAGTCCCAGCGCAGTCAGCAGCACATCATTGACCTCGGTGTTGTAGGCGCGATGAACCTGCTTCAGCAGTTGCTCGGTTTCAGCTTCGGTCCACTCCACCGTCAGCACTTCGCTGTCTGCGTTCATGGAACCCTCGTGGGCAAAATCCTTAGGCAACGGTGCAGCTTCAGCTTTGGCCTGTTCCAACTGCTTCCAGTACATGTCCTCCGCTGCCGCCTCTGGACGGTTGGCGTAAGAGGATAGCTCCCGTGCCCAAGCTTGGAAGGAATCCGTTTTATACGGCAATCGTACGGGCTCGCCCTGGATCGCCTGCTCGTAGCCTGTCGAGAAGTCTTCAAACAGAATCCGCCACGACACCCCGTCCACCACCAAATGGTGAATGGCAATTAGCAGATGGTCGCCCTCAGTGGTACGGAACCATCCCAGCTTCACCAACGGTCCTGCGGACAGGTCCATGCTGCTTTGAATTTCCGTTGCCTTCGCTTCCAGCGCTTCCGCATAAGCAGACTGTTCACGGTAGTCCACCGTTTCCAGCGTATACAGCGTGCCTTCTTCTACACCGCGTGTCCAAGCCGTATAACCAGCGGAAGTCTGACAGAATACCGTGCGCAGCGCATCATGATGCTTGACGAGGTGATCCATAACCTCACGAATCGCTGTCTCCTCAAAGCCCTCGGCGCGATAGAGCATGACCGCCTGATTAAAATGCTGTGGACGCTCGCGCTCCTGCGCAAAGAACCAATGCTGGATCGGTAGCAAAGCGGTTTCCCCGCTCACTTCTTCTTGATCTGCCATACGACGAACCTCTTGCATATGCGGTGCCAGGGCTTCCACCGTTGGATACT
>NZ_JBCNHI010000084.1:0-931 GCF_050482105.1 Paenibacillus jamilae
AGCCTTTGCCGAAGGATTTTGCGAATGACAATGCCCTGCTGGGAGACAGTGAGGTTGTGACGGTCCGCTGGACGAAGCAGGAAACCGAGCAGCTGCTCAAACAAGCTCATCGTGCGTACAACACAGAAATGAATGACCTGTTGCTGGCGGCGCTTGGAAAAGCGGTGTATGACTGGTCTGGTTCCGAACGGGTGCTGGTCAATCTGGAGGGCCATGGACGGGAAGACATTGTACCGGATGTGGATATTACGCGCACGGTTGGCTGGTTTACGAGCCAGTTCCCGATTGTCCTGGACGGAAGTCTGGGAGAAGGGGGACATACGGCTCGTCTGATTAAGCGGATCAAGGAAGGGCTACGTCATATTCCGCAAAAAGGCATCGGCTATGGCATTTTACGATACCTGACGGATCGGAATGTTTTGGAGAAAGCAGGCGTGCAGTTACAGGCTCAGCCTGAGATCAGTTTTAACTATCTGGGCCAATTCGATCAGGATTATAAAGGCAACGATCTACAGCCTTCATCCTACTCTATCGGTGTGCCTGTCAGCACGAACGCGACTATGGATTTTGCGCTGGATATCAATGGAGTAATCGAAGATGGCGAGTTGATGTTCACTATTCGCTATGGCACAACACAATTCCGTCATGAAACGATTGAACGGCTGGGAGAGCTACTGGCATCCAGCTTGCGTGAGGTGATTAGCCATTGTGTTGCCCAAGAAAGAACAGTACTGACCCCAAGTGATGTTCTGTTAAACCATGTAACGCTGGACGAGCTGGAGCAATTGGTGGAAGATACGCGAGATCTGGGCGAGCTGGAAAATGTGTATGCCTTGACGCCGATGCAAAAGGGGATGCTCTTCTACAGTCTGATGGATGAGAATTCGGCGGCTTATTTTGAGCAGGCATCCTTTGAATTGAATGGGCGCTT
>NZ_JBCNHI010000085.1:0-1423 GCF_050482105.1 Paenibacillus jamilae
GAGCATTTGATCGCCTACTACCGCACGCACCGAATTGATCTGTCAGACGGCACACCAGCGCATCTGCATATTTTGAACGAAAGCGTCAGTGTGACAGAAGCGCCGGATGTGAAGCATTACCTGATTGGGGGCGAGGCCTTATCCGTGCAGCTGGTACAGGGATTCCTACACAAATGGTCTGGATATCGCCCGGTCATTACGAACGTGTATGGTCCGACCGAAGCGACGGTAGATGCGACAGCCTATACGATTGAAGATGTAGAGTCACTGAATGTATTGCTGGAAAAAGGGGAGCACACGGTATCCATTGGAAGGCCGATAGCGAACCAGGCTGTGTATATCCTGAACAACCAGCAACAGCTGGTGCCGATCGGGATCGCGGGTGAGCTCTATATCGGGGGTGCAGGTATCGCACGAGGATACCTCAACCTGCCGGAACTGACGGCTGAGAAGTTTGTTCCGAATCCGTTTGCTGATGCGACGGCCGCTGATCCAGCGGACAGCAGTTACGCAAACCGGATGTACCGGACAGGCGACCTGGCACGGTGGCTGCCGGATGGCAGTATCGAGTATTTGGGCCGGATCGACCACCAGGTGAAAATCCGCGGCTACCGGATCGAGCTGGGCGAGGTGGAAGCACAGCTGCTGACCGTGGACGGTATCCAAAAAGCCGTGGTCACGGCATGGGAAAACGAAGACGGACACAAGGATCTGTGTGCTTATATCGTAGCTTCGGAGTCGCTGAGTCTACCGGAACTGCGGAATGCGCTGCAGCCGAAGCTGCCGGATTACATGATCCCGACGTATGTGGTACAGCTGGATCGTTTCCCGCTGACGCCCAACGGGAAAATCGACCGGAAGGCGTTGCCCGCACCGGAAGCACGCCTTGAAGGAGGCCTGGAGTATGTGGCACCGCGGACGCCACTGGAGGCCAAGCTAGCCCAAATCTGGCAGGATGTCTTGAAGCTGTCCAGCGTAGGCGTCACCGACTCATTCTTCGATGTGGGTGGGCATTCCCTGCGGGCCACGACGCTGGTGGCCAAAATCCATCAGGTACTGGGCAGCCGAATAACACTGCGTGAAGTGTTCCAGCACTTTACGATTGAGCAGCAAGCCCAGCTGATCGCCGCGCATGGCACAGACACCTATACGGTGATCCCTGCAGCTGTGAAACAGTCTTACTATCCTGCTTCCTCGGCTCAAAAACGACTGTATATTTTGAGCCATCTGGACGGTGGGGAGGTCAGCTACAATATGCCGGGTGTATTAGTCGTGGAGGGGCCGCTTCAGGCAGACCGACTGGAGGAGGCGTTCCGTCAGTTAATAGCCCGCCATGAAACGTTGCGGACTTCCTTCGAAATGGTGGATGGCGAGGTTGTGCAGCGGGTTTACGATCAGGTGGTGTTTGCAGTAGAGCGCCTGC
>NZ_JBCNHI010000086.1:0-1002 GCF_050482105.1 Paenibacillus jamilae
GCGCGCCTGATGCGACTGGAAACCATCCCGCTGACCAACAACGGCAAGATCGACCGCAAGGCCTTGCCGGAGCCGGAAGGCAGCATTCATACAGGAGCCGCCTATGTGGCCCCACGTACGAAGGTGGAGCAAGTACTGGCTGCGGTATGGGCCGGAGTGCTCGGCGTAGAAGCCGTAGGCACGCAGGATAATTTCTTTGATCTGGGCGGCGATTCGATCAAGGCCCTGCAAGTATCGTCTCGCTTGCTGCAAGCCGGCTATCGATTGAACATGAAGGATCTCTTCAGCTACCCGACGGTAGCGGCACTCAGTCCGTTGCTTCAGACCGATGGCAAGTTGGCCAGTCAGGAAGAGGTAGCAGGCCAGGTGGAGCTGACACCTATTCAGCGCTGGTTCTTCGAGCAGCAGCCGGCTGATCTGCACCACAGCAACCAGGCGATGATGCTGTACCGAGCTGGGCGCTTTGACGTCAATGCGCTGCGCCGTACGATGGACCGTATTGTCCAGCATCATGACGCACTGCGCACGGTATTCCGTGAGACGGAACAGGGCTATGTTGCTTGGAACCGCAGTGTAGAGGAAGGCGAGTTATACACGCTGGACATTGTAGATTTCAGCGGAGTGGAAGACGAATCCGCCGCTGTTGAAGCTAAAGCGAGTGAAATTCAAGCCAGCATTCCCTTGAGCGCGGGTCCGCTTGTGAAGCTCGGTCTGTTCCATTGCGCTGAGGGCGACCATGTATTAATCGTCATTCATCATTTGGTTGTGGACGGTGTATCGTGGCGTATTTTGCTGGAGGATCTGGCATCCGGCTATGAACAGGCTGTTGCAGGTCAAACAGGCACAGCTATCCGACTGCCGCATAAAACAGATTCATTCCAGGTATGGGCCAAACAGCTGTCAGCCTATGCAAGCAGTGCGGCGATGGAGCGGGAGCTGGCATACTGGCAGCATATCGAACAAGCCGAAGCAAGTCTTGCGCAGCCTTTGCCGAAGGATTTT
>NZ_JBCNHI010000087.1:0-957 GCF_050482105.1 Paenibacillus jamilae
TTAATTACTCAGTATGAACATGAGCAAGCGAGACATGCCTACTATAGCAAATGGATTCTGGGGAAAGTGTATACAAGCGCACGTCAAATAGTACATTCCGGCAGCCGATTAGAGCTGATCCAAAACTTGCTGACAACATCGAAAACCATGGTTCATGCCTATCAACAAGTACCTAAAAGTGTTAAAGATAGAATGCTGAGGGAATATAAAGAACAAGAAAAAGCTAGGGCTGAAGCTGCTCTTAAAGCAGAAAAAGAAGCTGCACCACCAGAGCTTACAGAAGAAGACTACGAAAAGATCTGGCAGGATTATCGAAGGAACATATATACCGAAGACCGTAGGCCCAAACTTAAACCGGGGAGTTATCGAGGAGAAGATGGTGTTGTACGTACTCGTGACGGTAAACCCGATGTCCAATACTATAGTGAATGGAAACATAATTATCCCGAAGATGATGATTTCTTCATGCAAACTAGGAAGCAAGGTATAACCGAAGAAGAAAAAAAGTGGATGTTCTATGCTATTTCCATAGAAAACCCTCTTATGGTTGGTGGTCGAGGGGGTATGGACAATACTAAAGAATTAGAGGGGATACTTTCAAAACTGGGTAGAGGGAAAGGGTTCTTTAATATTTCTTCTGGAGTAAGTGCAAAAGTAAGAGTCCAGGAATTATTAGCGAGACAACAAATAGAAGCTACAGAAAACGTAGCTTCCCAAAAAATTAACCAAACTCTTGAAACCAAAGGCTACAAGCCACAGCCAAATGAAAGGTTAACAACGAAAAACCAATATAAACAACAGGATCAACAGGCAAGGAAAACGCTACGAGAGACTGCCTCCAAGGCAACTAGAGAAGAAAATAGTAAAATTCAAAAGAAGGTCATATATAATGTAGCTAAGAGTACAAATACAAGAAAAGCCTCAAATATAAAAGAATATTTAAAAAAGGAAAAAGAA
>NZ_JBCNHI010000088.1:0-1025 GCF_050482105.1 Paenibacillus jamilae
TCGGGCGTGATGAAGCACGTTCAGGAGCAATCGATCGATTCTCATGTCTACGATACGTATCCGTTGTATGAAATTCAGGGGTTGTCGGAGCTTAAGCAGGATTTGATCAACCATATTCTTATTTTTGAGAACTATCCGGTCGAGGAACAAATCGAGCAATTAGGTAGCGGTGAGGCGTCCAGCTTCACTATCACAGGAGCCGAGTCTGTCGAGCAGACTAACTATGACTTTAACCTGGTGGTGCTGCCAGGGGATACCATCCACATGAGCTTTGGCTATAATGCCCGGGCCTTTGAACGGGAAAGTGTAGAGCACATTCGAGGCCATCTGGTGCAGCTGCTGGAGCAGGTGACTGCGAAGCCGGACATCCGTGTACAGGAGCTGGATATGATAACCGCGCAGGAACGCGAGCAGATCGTGGAGGTCTGGGGCAATACAGCGGTAGCCTATCCAAGCGAGCAAACGATTCACGGCTTGTTCGAGGCGCAAACGGCGCAGACGCCAGAGCAGACAGCCTTGTTCTTTGAAGGAGAAGCGCTGACTTACCGTGAGCTGAATGAACGCGCCAATCGATTAGCGCGTACCCTGCGCAGTCAAGGCGTGACGAAAGATCGTTTGGTGGGTCTGATGACCGAGCGGTCGGTGGACATGATCGTGGGCATCTTCGGGATTTTAAAAGCCGGAGGCGCCTATGTACCTATCGATCCGACGTATCCAGAAGAGCGCATCCGCTATATGCTGGATGACTCGGGGGCGAAGCTACTGTTGACACAAAGCCATCTGGTGGACAAAGCAGTTATCGACGGTCAAGTGCTGGTGCTGGATGGAGCACAAAGTGTGTATCACGAGGATGGTTCCAACCTGGAGCCGGGGTCCGGTCCAAACGATCTGGCGTATGTGATTTATACGTCAGGTACAACCGGGCAGCCGAAGGGCGTGATGCTGGAGCACCACGGGCTGTGCAATCTGAAAACGTATTTTGATCAGACGCTTCGAATCCGTACGTCGGATCATGCGCTGTTGTT
>NZ_JBCNHI010000089.1:0-1025 GCF_050482105.1 Paenibacillus jamilae
TCGGGCGTGATGAAGCACGTCCAGGAGCAATCGATCAATTCCCATGTCTACGATACGTATCCGTTGTATGAAATCCAGGGATTGTCGGAGCTTAAGCAGGATTTGATCAACCATATTCTTATTTTTGAGAACTATCCAGTAGAGGAACAAATCGAGCAATTAGGTAGTGGGGAGGCATCCAGCTTCACCATCACAGGAGCCGAGTCTGTCGAGCAGACCAACTATGACTTTAACCTGGTGGTGCTGCCAGGGGATACCATCCATGTGAGCTTTGGCTATAATGCCCGGGCCTTTGAACGGGAAAGTGTAGAGCACATTCGAGGCCATCTGGTGCAGCTGCTGGAGCAGGTGACTGCGAAGCCGGACATCCGTGTACAGGAGCTGGATATGATAACCGCGCAGGAACGCGAGCAGATCGTTGAGGTCTGGGGCAATACAGCGGTAGCCTATCCAAACGAGCAAACGATTCACGGCTTGTTCGAGGCGCAAACGGCCCAGACGCCAGAGCAGACAGCCTTGTTCTTTGAAGGAGAAGCGCTGACTTACCGTGAGCTGAATGAACGCGCCAATCGATTAGCGCGCACCCTGCGCAATCAAGGCGTGACGAAAGATCGTTTGGTCGGTCTGATGACCGAGCGGTCGGTGGACATGATCGTGGGCATCTTCGGGATTTTAAAAGCCGGAGGCGCCTATGTTCCTATCGATCCAACCTATCCAGAAGAGCGCATCCGCTATATGCTGGATGACTCGGGGGCGAAGCTGCTGTTGACACAAAGTCATCTGGTGGACAAAGCAGTTATCGACGGTCAAGTGCTGGTGCTGGATGGAGCACAAAGTGTGTACCACGAGGATGGCTCCAACCTGGAGCCAGGGTCCGGTCCAAACGATTTGGCGTATGTGATTTATACGTCAGGAACAACCGGGCAGCCGAAGGGCGTGATGCTGGAGCACCACGGGCTGTGCAATCTGAAAACGTATTTTGATCAGACGCTTCGAATCCGTACATCGGATCATGCGCTGTTGTT
>NZ_JBCNHI010000090.1:0-923 GCF_050482105.1 Paenibacillus jamilae
TAATCTAGGAACGATTTGTCGCTGGACGGATAATTGCGCATCGCCAGTGTGTTAATGAATACACCAACCAAACTCTCCAGTTCGGCATGCGGTCGTCCGGCAATCGGCGTGCCAACGACGATATCCTCTTGGCCTGTGTATTTGTGTAGGAGCGTGGTGTACGCCGCCAGCAACACCATATACAGGGTAGCGCCGGTTTGCGCCGCCAGTTCTTTCAGGCGTTCACTCACCTCACGCCCCAGTGCAAATTCGATCGTATCCCCTGCCGTACTCTGCACCGCTGGGCGGGCAAAGTCAGTGGAGAGATCCAGTACAGGTAGTTCACCTTGGAAGGTGTTCAGCCAGTACGCTTCCTGACGCTGCATCCACTCCTGATGGGCCTCGCTTTGTTGCCATACGGCATAATCCTTGTACTGAATTCGCAATGGCGCTAGCTCTTCACCGTCATACAAGCGGACAAATTCGTCGGTCAGGACCTCTAGGGACACCCCATCCGAGACGATATGATGCATATCGAGCATAAGCAGATGCTGGGCTTCCTGCTCTACTTCCTGAACGCCCAGATCCACCAAGCCTACCCGCAGCAGCGGTGCAGCTTGTAGATCAAACGGACGGACAAAGCGACTCACCAGCTGTTGGGCTTCTATGTTGACCCTTGTGTACGTATCTGTAGTTGTGTCCTGATCTGTGTCCGCAGTCGTACCCGCTGCCTGTACCTTCGTATATTCCACCGCAAACGGCACGGTGTCCTCAATCCATTGCATTGGCTCGCTGTCGATGAGCTCAAAGCGAGTGCGCAAGGTCGCATGGCGGGCAATCAGTTGACAGAACACGTCCTCTACTCGCTTCACGTCCAACGGACCACTCACT
This sequence comes from Paenibacillus jamilae, assembly GCF_050482105.1. GTDB lineage: Bacteria > Bacillota > Bacilli > Paenibacillales > Paenibacillaceae > Paenibacillus > Paenibacillus jamilae_B. Next base: position 871 of record NZ_JBCNHI010000090.1, read on the forward strand.
TGCAGCACCGACGGCATGTTGTAGTTCACATCTTGCGGGTCGAACTGATGCAG
>NZ_JBCNHI010000091.1:0-1022 GCF_050482105.1 Paenibacillus jamilae
CCGCACGATCTGGCGTATGTGATCTATACGTCCGGTACAACAGGACGTCCGAAGGGCGTCATGATCGAGCATCGCAGCTTGGTGAATACAGCTGCGGCGTATCGCCGGGATTATCGTCTAAACCAGTTCCCGGTACGGTTGCTGCAACTGGCCAGCTTCTCCTTCGACGTGTTCGTCGGCGATATTGCGCGGACGCTCTATAACGGCGGCACGATGGTCATCTGTCCGAAAGATGACCGCATTGATCCAAGCCGTCTATACGGCTGGATTCGTGATTATCAGATTACCGTGTTTGAATCGACTCCAGCCCTGATCGTACCGTTTATGCAGCATGTGCATGAACACGGACTGGACATGAGCAATCTGGAACTGCTGATCACCAGCTCAGACAGCTGCAGCGTGACGGACTACCGAGTGCTGCAAGAACGGTTTGGCGCAGATATCCGTATCATTAACAGCTATGGTGTCACGGAAGCAGCCATTGACTCGAGCTTCTACGACGAAGAGCTGTCGAAGCTGCCAAGCAGCGGGAATGTGCCGATTGGTCAGGCATGGCTGAACGCACGTTTCTACATCGTGGACAGCCAACTGAATCCGGTGCCAATCGGCGTACTGGGCGAGCTGTGCATCGGCGGCATCGGGGTCGCACGTGGATACTTGAACCGTGCGGACCTGACAGCCGAGAAATTCGTAGCGAACCCGTATGTACCGGGTGAACGACTGTATCGCACCGGCGACTTGGCACGGTGGATGCCAGACGGCAATGTAGACTTTATCGGCCGGATGGACTATCAGGTCAAAATCCGGGGCTACCGGATTGAGCTGGGCGAGATTGAAACGGCAATTCAGCGGGTACCCGGTGTACGCCAAGCCGTAGTCATCGACCGGACGGATGAGCGTGGGCACAAGTATTTGTGCGGGTACATCACGGGAGAAGCCGAGTTGCGGATCGAGGAAGTACAGACCGCACTGGAAGCCGGACTGCCCGCGCACATGGTGCCAGCGCGCCTGATGCGACTGGA
>NZ_JBCNHI010000092.1:0-566 GCF_050482105.1 Paenibacillus jamilae
TTTTTCATAAACATCTTGTTACTGTAGCTGATCGTTAGCTCCAGGGCACCGTCCGTGATCATACCGTTGATATCCAGAGCATACCGCTTGGTCAACGTGTCACTAATGGAAGCTCCGATAGAATAAGGAGACATGCGGAATGCATTCTGCTTCAAATCCTGATCGAATTGGCCAAGATAGTTAAAGCTGATTTCCGGCTCGGCAACAAAAGCTGCTTTCCCTTCTCCGTCAGCAAGATATCTCAAAATCCCGTATCCAATCCCTTTATGCGGCAAACGGCGTAGCCCTTCCTTGACGTTCTTGACACGCTGTCCCACATTCCGGTCCTCGCCCATATCCAGGACCACCGGGAATTGGCTGGTAAACCAACCGACTGTGCGCGTAATATCCATATCTGGCAAAATCGCTTCCCGTCCGTGACCCTCCAGATTTACAAGCACCTGACGGATGCCTGCCCACTCTTGAATCGCCGTGCCCAGAGCTGTCAGCAGCAGGTCGTTTGCTTCTGTATTGTAGGCCCGATGAGCTTGTTTTAAGAATTGTTCCGTTTCTTCAACCGTCCATGC